>CAXYYO010000018.1:0-63326 GCA_964293305.1 uncultured bacterium
ATAACAAACGGTTTTATGCTATGCCGGACAGTTGTGATTTGCTTTCAAACTTTTGATTCACGTTCTTTGCATACAACAGGAGTAAGATATTGATTTGATATTCAAGTTGTTATATGAATTTTAGAACGTGAAAAATGAAAAAATTGCCCCAAATGCTTATGCATTTGGGCTTTTTTCTTAGATCCTAATTTAAAATAACTCAAGCTGCTGAGGCCCAGTTTGTACATCCTTTTTTTGTACTCCCTGAAAAATTTCCATCATCCCAAATTGTTTATCAGTAATGCATAATATGCCCACATGTCCTTTTTCGGGTAGTAGTTTTTTCACCCTGCGTATATGCACCTGTGCATTTTCCATGCTGGGGCAGTGGCGCAGATAGATACTAAATTGAAACATGGTAAACCCATCATGTATGATTTGCTTTCTGAAATCAGAGGCGTGTTTCCTGTCCTTTTTGGTTTCAGTGGGCAGGTCGAAGAAAACGAGTATCCACATAATTCTATATGCATTAAATCGTAAATTCACATTTTATAATTGTCAAGTATCCATTTTTGGGTATAATATTTTTCTGCTTTCCCCCATATAGCATTTGGCAAGTGATGCTGCTGTACGCTGCATGGCTACCTGTAGGGGGCTAGTTTCTCCATTTATGATGGTATCCGTTGTAAGCACATTGAGCAGTTCAACTTTTAGCTCAGTAGTAAGTAATTCAATATGGCTTGTTCTATCAATAATGCGCCTTACAGCCACATCAATAAATGGTCTGTAAGGTTCCATAATATCGTCTGCCAAACAAAAAGCATTGTAGCGGCTTCGGTGAAAAATGCCTAATGCGGGCAAAAGCCCTGCACCTGTAAGTGCACGGGTCATGGTGGCACGCAGTAATGCATATCCATAGTTCAGCAGGTTATTTGGTGGTGGGCCTTCCCTTCTTCTGTAAAATAGCCAAGCAGGGGGAAAGAGCTGCTGCCAGTAGTAAACTGCTGCTTGTGCTTCATGATTATCCGTATCCCCACTCTTTACATTTTTAGATAGGTAAACCATTCTTTTTTGGTCAATACCCCATCTTTGTAGCACGGCAGCTTGATTATTAATTTTGGCTATAACAGTTTGCTGCCAACATTGTTTTTTAAATGGGTCGGATGCCTCCACCTGTGCTTTCAATCTTTCCTGCATAATAGTGTTACCCTCCATTGGTAAAAGTAAGGCACTGGGTTGGTGGTTTTCGCCACAGGTTACAACAATACAGTTGGACTGAGCCAATTGATCCAGTAGATAATGAGAAATGGTAATTTGCCGATGCTCCAAAATAAGCATACCCAAATCCTCAACCGGAGCAGTTTTCTCTGGTATAGATTCCTGCCCTTTTATATGGTCATAACATACCACAAGCTGACCATTCCTATACTTGAGGTGGCTGGGGCTTTGTATGCAGATGGTGCGCTTAAGCATGTTTAGTATTCTCCAACACCTACAATTTGACCAATATGATTGATTCTAACTTTAATTATTCCTTTCAAAAGATTACAACTTTGTATAATTTTATATGCAACACTTTTTAATTCCACTTTATCTTCAACATTTGTTTCTAAATGATGCCTAAACATGTAATTTTTTGTAGCAATCTTCTGTATTCTAAATAAATTCTTGCTTATTAGTTTGTTATTTGTAGGATTTAATAAATCAATATCATTTGGATTAAAGTCGTTTGAGGGAAAAATAAAATATTCATTTTGTTTCATTGTAAACAAGAACGCCCAATTGTCTGGTGGTAGTTTTTTTATCAGTTCTTGATTTATTTTTTCATTCTGAATGACTTTGTCCCACACTGCTTTAGGATTTTTGATTATTACTGGGAAGCCATCATTAACTCTAGCTACTGCTTCATAAAACGAAACTACTTTTTCTTGCAAATTTCCATCTACATCTTTATAAATAGCTACATGATGATTATTTCCAGTACTTACAAAATCAATGGCTATTGGATTTCCAAAACCGTCTAAAATTTTATTTCCTAAATGGTTTTTTTTAGTGTGGAGTGCTTCCGCATTTTTGATTCCACTAATCGCTACTCTTTGAATTGAAATCCCTTTTTCTTCATTTAGCCAAATAGGATTTGTTTTAATACTTGAGAATGCTTCTTTTGCATTACCATTAAAATTGTTTAATCTTTCTTGTAGTTTTCTTCTAACTCCTATATCTATTATTTTATCTACTTTCAACTCTGGTGTGATATTTTTTCTTATAGTATAATCATCTTCAAATGATACTAACTTTACTTTTTCATCTAATTTAATTTCAAGTTTTTCATCAAGATATATGGGCTTTTTTGTTAAACTATTTTTTCCTGTAAATGCTATTTTGGGGTCATTATTATTTTCCTTCAAGCGTTTTAAAAGTGCTGCTCTTTCCTGGGGTTTGGCAACCCTTAAAATTGTTGCTTCATCAAATTTTGCACTTATTTTCTCAAGTCTGGTTACATACTGTTGTATCTTACCGTAAACAGTTTCTTTGTGTAATTGACCACGTGGAGTTAATTCTGTTTTTACTTTATGCCCATTTTTGGAATGCGTTTTATTTTTATTTTTTGTTACCACTTTATTCTTTGTTTTTATGGAAACTAAAACATTTTCAAGCTGCATTTTAGCTTCAACTCGAAAGTTGTTTATGGGTAGTTTAAATTTTCTCTTCTTGTTTCCATTATCATCGGTAACAACACTCGTTTCTTTAGCTTCAATAGCAATTACATTATTATGCATTTTGCTGTTAACATCTTTTCTAGCATTTAAGTAGTTCAAATATTGTATATGGTTGTGTTTTGTAAATGCCACAGTTAAAGCATCCATTGCATGGTGTCGATGGTCGTTCCTTTTTGTCCAGCCAATAATTCGCTCCTTAGTGCTACCATCCTTCTTCTCAATCGCTTCTATTAAATCCAATTGTTTGTATTTATCGAAATTCAATTCCTGCATTATATTTATCAGACCCCAATCCTCTCTTAATCTATCGGTAATGCTGCCTGTAGTAGTAACTACTGTTCTACAAATTTCTTCAAGGATTGTTTTTGCTTTTTTAGCAATATATTGTGTGTCTCTCAAATCTCTTTCTATAAAGCCTTTACCAATTTCATCGGCTTTCGTCAGTAGCTTTTTATACTTTGATTTGCTGATGGATTTTTCTTTCGCATTAACCATATTTTCTATTCTGCCTTTATATTGCAGTAAGCTTTCAGAACCAAAAAAGCTTTCAACAAAGTCGTGGGCAGTATCATCACCTTTTTTGTCGTTGTGAAATCTTGTTTCTAACGTTTTATTGCTGAAGCTATCATCAAATAATCTTGACTTTGGGATGATGTGTTCTATGTCAAACTCTTTACTAAATAATTTTTCTTGAGGAATGTATGTATTGGAATATAAAGTATGATACCCATTCCCACTCAACTCTTCGTACAGCTT
The DNA here is from genome assembly GCA_964293305.1 of uncultured bacterium. Classification (GTDB taxonomy): domain Bacteria; phylum Bacteroidota; class Bacteroidia; order Chitinophagales; family Chitinophagaceae; genus CALAGJ01. Next base: position 3,456 of record CAXYYO010000018.1, read on the forward strand.
ATATCTTATAATATCATTTCGTGTGGGGTTTTTAATACCAAATTCTGCTTGAAGCTTTACAAAAATGACTTCGTGCAGAAGCTTTGAAGTATTAATGTTTGAGGTCATTTCTGCTCTTTCCTTTGCATTCTTTTTTAATTCTCTTGCCAGTTCAATTCTAATTTCGTCTGGCTTGCCTAGGTTAGGCTCGGCAATAATTGCATTGATTACATTAACCATTTGGTTTAATATCTTTTCAACAACAGGATTTCGTAAACTGTTTTTAGGTAAAATAGTTAAAGTATCTTTTAAAATTCTCTCATCATTTTCTTTTTTTGTTTTGGCTGATGAATGATTATACCCAGCTTTTTGGCAAGCTTCACTATATTCCATCTCTTTTATGAAAGGAAATATTTTACGCATAGCTTTTGCACTGAGGTTGCCATAATCTTGAGAAAAGCTAATATTGGCAAGCATTTGTGCATATTCTCTTTTTATGCCAAATTTTTTATTGAGTAATCTGTACAATTCATCATTCCCTGTTGCTGATTTATCTTCAACATAAGAATATAGCAAATGCCAAAGTTGATATGATGTCTGTTTTTCAAATGCTTTGCCTTGTAGTGTTGCATCAAATTCTAAAATGGATATATCGAAATTAAATACTTTCAAAAACTCTTGTACTACATTTTTAATTTCAATAGCAGTCATTGTTTCAAAATTGATTTCTTCACTACCTTCTGTTTTTATAATTCTTTCAAATACATCATACAAAGCTTTATTTGTTCTATTGCCTTCTATAGAACTGTAGTTTAACTCCCACTCGTTATTTTTATAGCCCAAAAACTCAACAATATATTTCTTATTTAAAGTACCTTTTATATTCAATTCAAGAAATAAATCTTGTTTGGATTTGTCGTTTAATAATAAAACTTCTTTCGTTTCTTTATTTTGTGCTTTTATATTGTGTAGATTTTGCCAAATTTTAAACTCTTGAAATAGTGGGGAAGACTTTGGAGCTACTCTGAACCCAATAGTTTTAGTTTTGGGCTTTCCATCTACTGCTACTTCAAATGTTTTACTTTCAAACTCACAATAACTCACCGAAGCCTTTTGCGATTTAAGTTTTCTTTGAAAGAAAATTATTATATCTCTAATTTCCGTTTTCAATTCGGGAGTAAGTTTTGTGTGAAATTTCGCCTGTGTTTCCCAAATAGTTTCAAATTCGTCTAAATAATCTTGCCTATAAAACACTTGCTCTTTTGTTCGAGTATGTGGGTCTTTTTTGAGTTGGGCATATAAATATTGACCAATGGTTTGCACATTAAAAAATAGTTCTTTGCTTCTATCACTTATTGCTCCTAAATAACCACTTGAACTATGAATATTGTTATTAATTTCTGCAATAACACTTACAACCTCTTCAATTTCTAATTGTTCTTCAATGGCCTTACTTCGCCATTCGTATAGCTTTAGTTTTTTTTCTTCTCTTGTACCTATTTTATTTTCAGCAGTATATATTTTAGCTTTTGAAATGAAAATAGCTACAGTTGCCTTTAGTCCTTTTTCGTGTATTTCATTTTTTAAGTTGTCAGTTAAAATTTTTGGATGAAACCGTTTTTGATACATCCAAATTTTTTCAAATTCTTCTTTTAAGTCACTTCTGTAAAAATCAGGCAAATACCTTTTGCCCCTTTTTAATAAATCATAACAATATTGTCCTGGTGTGATATTATCATCATACAAAGTTTTTGCAACAGCCATACCGTCTATAATTTGCCCATCATCTTCACTCTTTGCTTTACGGCTACTTTTATAACCTCTTTTTTTGTTAATCATCAATAAAACTCTTGCAAAATGGTCTAACGCAATTTCCTCAACCGCAGCTTTGCTTCTTACATAGTAGGTTGAATGGGTACTGGTTTTTTCATTTTCAGCAAGAACAGTTTCATCACTTATAATACTCGCTTTTAACAAAACATTAATAAGATTTCGTCGTCTTTGCTTATATCTGTCTAAATTTCTTCTTGCTCCACGTTTTAGTGTTCTATCTGCATTCGATGAAACAGTTTTACCTTTTTCAAAGTCTGTTTGCTCATCTGTTGTAAGTGGATTAACCCTTACACCAATTCGTTCAATTGATGAATGCTCGCTTTCACTTTCGGCCTCATGTACAAAAGCCCACCCGATTGAGGTTGTTCCTAAATCCAAGCCCAAAATTTTTTTCATATTTTTTAATTTCAAATTTTATATTTGCATTGAAGCAAATCACAATAAGGATTATTCCGTTGTGTAAACATTAAGTTGCCATCGACTTTTAACGGTGGCTTTTTTTATTTCTCCTCCCACAATCAGCTTCAATCTTTCCTCACCCCATAAAATTAAGGTAAAGATTTTCAATGTGGTGAATTTTTTTTTACTCCTTTAGAAAAAATGTAGTCGCTTAAAAAATACTATGGGCTAAATGAATTTTTAGAAAATATTAAGGATGTTGAAGTGTTTTTTTGTAGCTATGTTTGCGTGAGGGAGTGCAACGAAAAGCCCGCAGCCATGAGGCACGAATGGCGAGGACTTGTAGTGTAAAGCCCGACCCAAAGGGGCACGCTCAAAAAATTGTATTACAACTGATTTTTTGTTGCTCTACTTAGTATGCAATCCGTTTTAATCAAAACTCTGATTGCCCTGTGCTGCTAACTTTAGCAGTCGGTCATACTGCTCCGGGTTGAGATCGTTGTAAAAGAAATAAACAGGATCTACAGGTGTGCCATTTTTATGTACTTCATAATGACAGTGTGCCCCTGTGCTTTTGCCGGTACTACCCACCCACCCTATTACTTCCCCACGCTTTACGGACTGGCCCAGTCTTGCTTTTATGCGCACCATATGTGCATAGAGTGTTTCATATCCAAAGCCATGATTGATCATTACTTTATTTCCATATCCTCCTGCATTATATCCTGCTTCACTTACTACCCCATCGGCAGTGGCATAAATGGGGGTGCCGCTGGGTGCTGTAAAATCTAAACCGGCATGAAACTTTGGTACTTTATACACTGGGTCTATCCGTGAGCCAAAACCACTGGCTATACGGCTAAGGTCTCTATTGCTTACAGGTTGTATAGCAGGTATGGCAGCCAGTAGCTTTTCTTTGTTTTCTACCATCTTGCCAATTTCATCAAAACTTTTTGTTTGAAAAGCTACCCGCTTGGTCAAATTATTTAACTGGTTGGTAATGCTCATGACCAATTCATTGTCGCCCATGGCTGTTACCAATTTTATTTCTTTTGCCTTTTCCATAGCCACCAGTCTGGCACTGTCTGGGATGGGTGTTGCCTCAAAAATATTTCTATATACTTGGTTATCTCTTTTTTCTAATTCATTCATTTGTCCGTTCAGCTGCAGCACCTGCCGCTTGATCAAATTATAGTTGTTTTTTAATGCCAGATTTTCATCTGACAATATTTTCTCTTTCGGGCTGTCAATATATTTGAACGCAATGGATACTATGATGAGTGCTGTTACTAAAGTGGCTGCCAGAAAGCCAAACAGTTTTAAAAGCCTTACCCGAAGGGGCACTTCTAATTTTTCATAGCGCAGGGTATGTGTATTGTAGTAATATTTTATTTTCTTCATTCCTTTTTATGCATTCCTTCTTATGCCCATTTTAACGAAAGCGGAGATGCTTATCTTTGCCCGCCATAATAAACATTCAAAGGTAAAATATTAAGCCATACGGCTATCAAAAATTGACAGGATGATGACGAGTGTACAAATAAGACAGGCTTTTTTAGATTTTTTTGCTGATAAAAAACACCAAATAGTGCCATCTGCACCTATTGTGCTAAAAAATGACCCCACATTGTTATTTACCAATGCGGGCATGAATCAGTTTAAGGATTATTTTCTCGGGAATCAGCAGCCTCCATATAACCGTGTGGTGGACACCCAAAAATGCCTTCGGGTAAGTGGCAAGCACAATGATTTGGAAGAAGTGGGTGTGGACACTTACCACCATACTATGTTTGAAATGCTGGGCAATTGGAGTTTTGGCGATTATTTTAAAGGGGAAGCCATACAATGGAGTTGGGAATTGCTTACAAAAGTATATGGCATACCTGAGGAAAGACTTTATGTATCTGTATTTGAAGGCGATGAAAAAGAAGGACTGCCCCCATCCATTGTGGCTATGACGGAATGGAAAAAAATTGTGCCGGCGGAAAGAATTATTTTGGGAAATAAGAAAGATAATTTTTGGGAAATGGGTGATACAGGGCCTTGTGGTCCATGTAGTGAAATACATGTGGACTGCCGCCCAGATGCTGAGCGAAAAGAAGTGCTGGGTAGTACACTTGTAAATAAAGACCACCCTCAGGTAATTGAAATATGGAATAATGTATTTATACAATACAATAGGAAAAAGGATGGCAGCCTAGAAGAGCTACCTGCTAAGCATGTGGATACTGGCATGGGATTGGAGCGATTAGTTAGGGTATTGCAGGGCAAAACTTCAAACTATGATACGGATATTTTTAGTGGAACCATAGCAGCCACAGAAAAAATTACTGGTCTGCATTATGACCGTAGCGATAGCCGACAAGCCGTTGCTTTTAGGGTATTGGCAGATCATATAAGGGCAATCGGCTTTACCATTGCTGATGGGCAACTGCCATCAAATACAGGAGCCGGATATGTGATACGGAGAATATTGCGTAGGGCTGTACGATATTATTTTACTTATCTGGATTATAAACAACCCTTACTAGTACAACTAATGCCTGTATTAGCCACACAGTTTGAACAGGTATTTCCTGAGCTGCATCTTCAAATTGACTTTGTGTGCCGTGTAGTAAAGGAGGAAGAGGATGCTTTTTTGCGTACACTAGATAAGGGTCTAAAACGGATTGAGGATATTATAGCTAACGCTAATAATGGCAGTATAGCAGGAAAAGATGCTTTTGAATTGTATGATACTTATGGTTTCCCCATTGACCTTACCAGACTGATTGCACAGGAGCAAAATTTGCTAGTAAATGAAGCTGAGTTTGATGCAGAAATGCAACAACAAAAAAGTAGAAGCAGGGCAGCTTCGGTAGTAGATACAGGGGATTGGATAGTGCTGGAAGATACCTCATCCAATCATTTTGTCGGATATGATACCTTAGACATTAAAACCCATATTACCAAGTATAGAAAAATGAATCTGAAAGGAAAGGATATGTATCAATTGGTATTGGATAGTACTCCTTTTTATGCAGAAAGTGGCGGACAAATTGGCGATACTGGCACACTACATATTGAAGATAGTAATGATGTGGTTATCATTACAAACACAAAAAAAGAGAATAACCTGATTGTGCATTTTGCAGATCATTTACCAGAAAATATGAGCGGCTCAATAATTGCTACTGTAGATGGTCAGCGTAGAAATGCTATTACAAAAAATCACTCGGCCACACACCTCATGCATGCCGCACTCAGACAAGTGCTTGGCAAGCATGTGGCTCAAAAAGGTAGCCTTGTAAACGACGAATATCTCCGCTTTGATTTTTCACATTTTTCTAAAATGACGAATGAGGAAATAAAAACTGTGGAGGAAATAGTAAACCAAAAAATCAGACAAAACATTCCAGTTGTTATTAAAGAAATGCCAAAGGAGGAAGCGTTGCAACTGGGAGCAATGGCACTGTTTGGTGAAAAATATGGCGATACGGTAAGGGTTGTGATTATTGACCCAGCATATAGCGTGGAGCTATGTGGTGGCACACATGTAAGTAGCACTGGTAGTTTAGGTTTCTTCAAAATAACGGTGGAAACAGCAGTGGCTGCGGGTGTACGCAGAATAGAAGCGGTAACGGGTAAGGCAGGTGAAATGTATGTGCATGAAGTTTCTGATCAATTGCATACCATTAAAGAACAACTGAAGCATCCAAAAGATATCAGCAAGGCCATACAAAATCTACAGGATGAAAATATAGATTTAAAAAAGCGGGTAGAAAGTTTAGAAGCAAGAATGTTAGTGGCGCTGCGCAATGAATTAATAACAAAGGATGAAATCATCAATGGTTTCAGGTTTGTGGCCGATATTGTAGAACTGCCACATGCAGATGCACTTAAAAAACTATGTTATGATTTAAAAAGTAATCTGAATGATTATGTAGCAGTGCTCTGCGCAAACATAGGCGGCAAGCCATTTGTAGCTATTGGCATTAGTGATACCGTAGTGGCTGCGAAACAATTGGATGCAGGATTGCTCATCAAACAAGTAGTGGCACCGCTCATCAAAGGTGGTGGTGGAGGTCAGAAAAACTTAGCTACAGCAGGTGGACAGGATGTTACACAACTGCAGGCGGTAATAGATGCTATAAAGGAGAAAGTAAGTTGATGCTATTATGATCTAAATGCATAATTTAAAGGTCTTTACTACTCTTATATATTTGATTTTTTTATTTTTATATCTTACAAAATATTGTAAGCTTGTACTATAAAAAGTTATGAAGCAACAGTAAATACTTCTTGTATTTTAAAGTTGATTTTGTAGCAAACCATTCAATTGGAATTACTCCTTTTATCCCCTCCTAATAGCAGTACATTGTTTTTGTATTTCCTACCAACTGGTATTTCAATATCATCAAATTCTATTTTCATGTTTGCATAATGAATAAGTTTTTCTTTCGCTACTATAAATGATTTATGAACCCATAGAAATTTTTCAATGCCCATTATGCTTTCCATATCTTTCATTGTGCTGCGCACAATAAATTATTGATCGCATCAAAAAAGAATGGCATAAAAGGGAGAAACAATATTATCTTCAACAAACCATCAGAAAAAATTTTAGGCATTTACTTTTGTAAAATAACTGTTGGAGTAGAATCAGCTGTAAAGCAGTTAGTTTTATTAGATTAAATTGCACAATCAAAATGAATAGTTATGGAATGGATTCAACAACAAATAGACACATGGAATATCAGTAACAGAGTAAATCTTTATCTGATGAATGAAATACATGAAAGTTGGTTTGATGATACCATAACTGGCAAAGGGAGAAGTGTATTTCAAAACTTTGCTCATATACATAATGTGCGGCTGATGTGGCTAAAAGAAGCAATGCCTGAACTAATGACCACCGTGTCAAAAATTGAATCCAACGAAGGGAAGGAAATTTTAATAACGCATTTCAATGATTCATCAGCCGCCATGGTGCAATTACTTGAAAAAGGTTTTGCTGAAAATAAAATCAAAGGCTTCAAACCCCATCCTACTGCATTTCTTGGCTACCTTATTGCACATGAAGCACATCATCGGGGTTATATTATGCAGTGCTTAAAAAGTAATAGCCACCTTACAAATAAGAGTCTTGGTTTTGCACTCTGGCAATGGGGTACACGATAGTGCATTTTAATTGATATGATGTCAAAAAAGACATGGTCACTTTGGGTTATTTTATCTATTTTTCTTTCATTTGGAGAGCAGTATACCAGAAGAAATATTATTTTTCTAAAGGAAAGTATCCATATATAAATAGTTCCAATCTATCTAAAAATTATCCCTTAGAATATGGGCTCATAAAAAATAAACCTATATGGATAATGCAAAATGAAAGCATCACTTTAAAATTCGTTCTGTTCTAATCTTTAAGATGTTATTTCTACTATAAATACAACACTAATTCCTCCTATTGTTCACGACACCATTACCCCAGGAAATGCCTCTTCAATTCTTTCATTGCCGCAGGCAAAAAATGCTTGAGTGGCACACTTTGCATAATGCGTAGGTCTTCGGCTATTGTGCTTTCATTATCTAAAAAACGAAGTACTGATGTAGCTTTGCAGGCTTTGAAAATGGCTGCAAAAATTGCATCACCGCCCAAGTGCCCTTTCTGCATTACATGAAGCAAAGTGCTATCATATAAACCAAATTTTTGATGCTGCAAGTCCCTTTGTATAATTGGTGTTTTCCCTTGTACTAATCTATCTATAATTGCTGCTGAATGTTTTTGAATAAACTGAAAAGTATAACCTGTACTTGGCTTTGTTTGTCCACCGGAAGTCCCCAAATAAATAATTCTTCCTTTACTTACTGGAAATGGATAATTCGTCATGGGTATTACACCATTTTCTTCTTCTAATACATTCCATTGTGGAATGCCTGCCATATTTTGCAAGTAATGTATTAGTTCGTTTTTATACAGTTCATCAGGAAGTAGATTTTCTGTAAAGAGTGTATATTCTACCAAAGCTTTATTTGGTGCAAGTGGAACCAAATACATAAAAGTTGTACCATATTGTTGACTTACCCTAAAATCCATAAAACGAGCAGTAGTAGTATCAAAAATATCAGAGGGTGTTTCAATCACCCACCCTTTGAAATGTTGTAGCAACCAATGGTATTTTTTATTTTGTGGTAATGCTTGCAATTGAGGGAGTGATAAATCCATCAAGCTACTAAATACATAATCGGCTTGTATTGTTTCATCATCATAAGTTACATAAGCGTATCGTTCATCGTTGTCTATTTTTGATATTTTGGCAGATATAAAATCTATATGAGGGCATTGTTTTGCAGCCGCCAACACATAAGCATAAAAATCTGCACTCCTTATCATTTTATACTGATATGGTGCTATTTGTAGTGGACCACTCCAATAGTTGGACTCAAATAATAATGAACTCCATCTATGGTGTACAATTTCATCAAAAAGACCTTTATCCTTTTCCCAAAAACACCAAGTGCGGTCATTGTGTTTTTTTTCGGCTTGATCAATTACTGCTATCCTTTTTGTTTTGAAAAAAGGATGCAACATCATCTGCATCAGCAGGCTAAGACCTGCGGCACCGGAACCAGCAATAATATAATCATACTTCTTTTGCAAGGCCCAAAAATAATGTTTCATCGGCAGGCTCATCATGCATTGTTATACATTTGCGCCATGTCATCAAAAAAAGTGAGGGTAAGATTTGCCCCATCGCCCACAGGAGGCTTACATTTAGGGGGTATGCGCACCGCATTATTTAATTATTTATTCGCTAAAAAAAATAATGGTGACTTTATTCTTCGGGTGGAAGATACAGACCAAACAAGGTATGTGGATGGGGCAGAGGCATACATTATGCAATGCTTAAATTGGTGTGGCATACTGCCAGATGAAAGTCCTGAAAAGCCCGGTATTTATGGGCCTTACAGGCAAAGTGAAAGAAAAGCTATTTACAGAAAATATGCGGAACAACTGATAGCCAATGGACAGGCTTACTATGCTTTTGATACTGCTGATGAACTAACGGAAGCTCGAAAAACTGATCCAAATTTCAGGTATGGCATTGGTAACAGAGCGCAGATGCGTAATGCACTTGCCATGAGCAGCACCGAGGTAAAAAATTTATTGGATACTGATGCTCCTGTAGTTATAAGAATAAAAATGCCGGAAGATGAAACGATTAGTTTTACTGATGGGATAAGGGGGGAAGTATCATTTGCCGCCAATCTTACAGATGATAAGGTTTTATTAAAAGCAGATGGTATGCCTACTTATCATTTGGCAGTGGTAGTAGATGATTTTTTGATGCAAATATCACATGCTTTTAGAGGTGAGGAATGGCTACCCAGTGCGCCTGTACACATCCTATTGTGGCGTTATCTTTTTGGTGAAGATGCAATGCCACAATGGGCACATTTACCATTGATATTAAAACCTGATGGCAATGGCAAACTCAGTAAACGAGATGGTGAGCGTTTAGGGTTTCCAGTATTTGCTATGAATTGGCAGGATCCACGCACCCAGGAATTGACCAGTGGATTTGCAGAACGTGGTTATTTGCCGCAGGCATTTATAAATATGCTGGCACTATTAGGATGGAATGAAGGAACAGATAAAGAACTATACAGTTTAGAAAACTTAGCATCCGTTTTTTCGCTGGAGCGAATGCATAAGCATGGGGCAAAATTTGATATTGAAAAAGCAAAATGGTTCAATCAGGAATGGATAAAACTTTTGCCTGCCAATGATTTGGCAAAGGCAGTAAAACCATATTTTGATAGCGTAGGCATTGATATAAAAAATGAAAAATATTTTGAATCTGTTATCAACTTGGTAAAGGAAAGGTGTGCCTTACTTCCTGATTTTATTACACAGGCTGGTTTCTTTTTTACTGCACCTGCTGCACCAAAAATTGACATTATAAAACCAAAGTGGAGTGATGACAAAAAAAGATTCTTTACCGAATGGTGCCATGCAATTAATGACGATATGCCGGCAGAAGCGCTAGAAATTTCTTTTAAAGCTATAGCAGAAGCACATCAAATAAAAGCCGGTGAATTGATGCAACCACTACGCATAATGCTGGTGGGGGATAAATTTGGACCCGGCGTTTTTGATATAGCTGCACTACTTGGTGTGGCTGAAACAAAAAATAGGATGGAAACAGCTATGGCAATGATGCAATAGCTTTTGTATTTCACTCATTATTTAGAACGCTAAAAGAGAAGTCTGTTATTGATTAATGTAGTAGTTCTCTTGCTATCACTAATTTCTGAATTTCAGAAGTACCCTCACCAATGGTACAAAGTTTTGCATCCCGATAATGTTTTTCTACAGGAAAATCTTTGGTATATCCATAGCCACCAAAAATTTGAACAGCATCATTGGCAACCCTTACTGCTACTTCACTTGCATAATATTTTGCCATGGCTCCTTCTCTTGTAATTTTTTCTCCACGACCTTTTTTATCGCATGCATTCCAAATAAGTAATTCTGCAGCGGCAATTTCTGTAGCCATATCTGCCAATTTAAAACTTATACCTTGAAAGTTTGAAATGGATTGACCAAACTGTTCTCTTTCTTTTGAATATTGTAGTGCCGCTTCATAAGCCCCTTTTGCAATGCCCAAAGAAAGTGATGCAATGGAAATGCGACCTCCATCGAGTATTGCTAAGGCTTGTTTAAACCCTTCGCCTACTTCGCCAAGTCTATTAGTGTCTGGTATGATGCAGTTTTCAAAAATCATTTCAGCAGTTTCACTAGCACGCATGCCAAGTTTGTTTTCTTTTTTTCCTCCGGAAAATCCGAGAGTGCCACGCTCTACTACAAAAGCCGTTGCATTGTTGCGGCTTCTGGGTTCGCCGGTACGGCATATTACTACGGCTACATCTCCGGTTTTACCATGGGTAATCCAGCATTTGGTACCATTGAGTATCCAGTTATCACCATCTTTTGTGGCTGTGCATTTCATATTGCCGGCATCGCTGCCTGTGTTTGGCTCTGTGAGGCCCCAAGCACCAATCCATTCTGCTGTTGCTAATTTTGGTAGGTACTTTTGCTTTTGGGTTTCATTACCAAAATACATAATATGACCTGTACAAAGTGAATTGTGCGCAGCCAAACTCAATCCAATACTGCCACATACTTTTGCTATTTCCTCTATGATTGTTTTGTATTCAAAGTAGCTCAAACCCGCACCACCATACTGTTCAGGCACCAGTACGCCCATTAAACCCAGCTTACCCATTTCTTTAAAAACTTCAGTAGGAAAATGTTGGGCTTCATCCCAATCCATTACATAAGGTTTTATGTGTTGCTGCGCAAAATCACGGGCTGTTTGTGCCACTTGTAGGGTTAATTCTTCTGCCTGAAAATTCATATACGAACGTTTGTTAGGGTGCAAAATTAGGTGGCAGGCCTCAATCGGCTTGAATTATTTTTCCCTTCCATTTTCTATTATACAATTTGCTACTTTTTTCAGGTTTTGGGATGCTGGTGGAAAAGTTGGAGTTGCGTTAGGGATTGAAGCGGAAATCCTTTTTGCCCTTAGGCAAAAAGATTGTAGCGAAAGCCCGGCCCGCAGGGCAACGCCCAAATTATTCTTTTAAATGAAAATTTGTTTATGCTGCTTCCTATTATTTTTGTGGCATGGGTGCAATAGGCGTGTTTGATTCGGGTTATGGTGGACTTACAGTATTAAAAAATATGCAACAACAACTACCTCAGTATGATTATATCTACTTGGGTGATAATGCGAGGGCTCCTTATGGCAATCGCTCTTTTGATGCCGTATATCATTATACATGGGATGCTGTTCAATGGTTCTTTAAACAGGGCTGTCCGCTGGTGGTATTAGCATGTAATACCGCATCTGCTAAAGCTTTGCGAAGCATACAACAAAAAAATTTGCCATTGTTGGATGACCAATCTTTAAGGGTACTTGGTGTTATAAGGCCTACCTCAGAAGTGATTGGCAGCTACAGCAAAACAAAACATATTGGCGTATTGGCTACAAAAGGTACTGTGCTTTCTGCATCCTATGTTATTGAAATTAAAAAGTTTTTTCCTGATACGCAAGTCAGCCAACAGGCTTGCCCCATCTGGGTGCCATTGATTGAAAACAATGAATATCTTACACCTGGCGGTGAATGGTTTATAGCAAGAGATCTGGAGCAATTTATACAGTCTGCGCCGGGCATGGATACCATACTTTTGGGCTGTACACATTATCCATTATTAAAGCCTATTCTTGAAAAATATGCACCGCCACATATAAAAATTATCAGTCAAGGTGATATTGTTTCTGATAGTTTAAAAGCTTACTTACAAAGACACCCGGCCATGGAAAACAAACTCAGTAAGGGCAGCACCAGAAATTTTTATACTACAGATAGCGTAGCAGATTTTAATGAGAAAGCTTCATTCTTTTATGGGGAAAATATTGAAAGCAAACATGCAGATTTACAAATACAATAAAGTAATCCTATACAATAAATTTTGACGTGTTGTGAGAGAAGCACCAAATACTTACTTGAGTAAATCCAATAGCTTAAAAAGTTTTGGAGTGATGGTGCCCTTACTATCATCATAATTATTTACAATGATTGAAAATGCATATTCCTTGCCATTTGCAGCGGTATGATAACCGGTAAATGCTTTTACACCACCAATGGTTCCACTTTTCATTTTCATATTATTATACAATGGAATTGCTTTATAAAATGCATCAAACCAGGGCTGCTGATGTGCATATTGTAATACTTGAACTAATGCTTTTGGGGTTACTTTATTTTGGGGAGATAGACCACTACCATCCAACATATTGAGGCTATAATTATCTATACCATGCTGCTTCCAAAAGTCTTGTACAATTTCAATACCTCTAACCGTAGCACCCAGACTATCTTGCTGCCAGGCAATCGTTTTTAAAAGTGCTTCACCATATAGGTTTACGCTTTTTTGTAAGAACCAGTAGGTAATAGAATCCAATGAAGGAGACTGATGTGTATATACTAATTTATATTGCTTTGTTTTTTTTGTTGGCTGAGTTTCTATCACGGCAACTTGGGATGCCTGTTTCATGAACAAACCACTTTTATTCAACAACTCATCCCTTAAATTATTATAAGGATTTACAGATGCTGCACTGATGGTAAAATTATCTTCTCCGGGAGGTATGGTGCCTCTTACTACCATATCCGGATAGTCAATAGGTAAAAAGATGTAAGCATTGTCCCCGGTGCCATTTGCGGTTACTTCACTGGTTATCACATACTCGGTGGAATAGGGATCAATTTTATAAATATCAACTTTAGAGCCGTTTGTGTTTTGGCTGCGCAATGTAATGTCGTATTGATTTTCCTTCCAGTTTACAGCATAGCATCCTGCTCCATAATAATTACCAATATCATCTATACACCATCCACCGGGCAAAGCCTGCGAATCGAAAGCGAAAAGATCAAATAATGGATTTCCAGTAAACCCTCTAATACCCTGCATTTGAAGGGCTTTGCGCAGCTGACGAAAAAGGGCGGTATCTTTTGTTTGTTTCCAACGTACACTACCTAATGTAGGATCTCCGTATCCTTTTACCATCAGATTTCCTTTTACAATACTATCTGCGGAAATATTATCAGAAGTATAAAAGTCTGTTCTGTATTTGAAATCAGTTCCTAAAAAATGAAATGCGGTGGCTGCTGTTATTATTTTTTGTGTGCTTGCAGGGCTCATACCTATTTCCTCATTTTGTGAAAATACAGGCTTACCAGTTGCTATTTCTTCTACATAAAATCCAAGCATAGCATGTTTAAACTGAGGGTCAGTCATCATTTGCTTTGTAGCAGCCGTTAATTGATCAGAAAGGGTTTGGGCCTTTAAAAAACTTACTGATAAACAGCATAAAATAAAAATAAAAAACCTTGTCATCATCTTAAATTACTTTGCAGCGAAAGTAACAGGTCAAAGGCAGGAAAAATGCAAAAAAATGTAAATGTTTCCATTATAACAATTGGTGATGAGCTACTCATAGGCCAAGTGATAGACACTAATAGTGCGTGGATAGCAACCCAATTGAATGATATTGGAATAAAAGTAAACAGGCGTGTGGCAGTAGGCGATGAAGCAGCAGCAATATGGCAATCATTGGATCAGGAATCAAAACATGCGGATATAGTTTTGATAACGGGTGGTCTTGGGCCTACGGCCGATGATATAACTAAACCATTACTCTGTAAATATTTTGATGGTAAAATGGTGGTGGATGAAGCAGCACTGGCCAATGTAAAAAATATCTTTGAAAACTATATAAAACGGCCACTTATAGAGCGCAACCTCAAACAAGCAGAAGTACCTGATAATTGTACCGTAATACAGAACAAACGTGGTACAGCACCGGGTATGTGGTTTGAAAAAGATAATGTTATTTATATCAGTATGCCGGGTGTGCCTTATGAAATGCAAGGGATGATTACAGACTATGTATTGCATGCTCTATCACAGCGTTTCACCCTACCATTTATAAATCACCGCACATTATTGCTGGCAGGTATTGGAGAATCATATATTGCTGAAATGATTCAGGATTTTGAAGCTTCATTGCCATCGTCTATTAAGCTTGCCTACCTTCCAAACTTTGGCTTGCTAAGGCTTAGACTTACGCAGTATGCTAATGATGCCTCAGAAGAAAATATACTCACTAAAAAATTTAATGAACTAAGGCAATTGGTACAAGTGTATGTAGTGATTGACGAGGACATAAAAATGGAAGCGGCTATTGGTAAGTTGCTTACAGCAAATAATAAAACTTTAGCAACGGCAGAAAGCTGCACCGGGGGCTATATTGCACATTTACTTACCGCTATACCGGGTGCTTCTTCTTATTTTAAAGGTGCTATTATTTCATACTCCAATCAAATGAAGGAAGAACTATTAGATGTGCAGTCTAACACTTTAATGAACTATGGAGCTGTGAGTGAAGCTACTGTAAAAGAAATGGTAACAGGTGTGATAAAAAAATTACAGACTGATTATGCATTAGCTGTTAGTGGCATATTAGGGCCTGATGGTGGCAGTACAGATAAACCTGTAGGTACGGTATGGATGGCGGCAGCCAATGCAAGTGAAATTAAAACATTGAAAATGCAGTTTAGATATGATCGCATGCGCAATACGCAACTCACGGCCATGTATGCACTAAATCTATTGCGCAGTTTAATGGTTTCTGACTTGTAATATTTATACCAATCTTGCTACTAATACCATGGTATGAAAATTTTTATTTCTTTAATTATTTCCTTTTTGCCCATGATTGCATCAGCACAAAAAAGTAATCAGACTTTGCTTTGGAGGGTGGAAGGCAAAGGGATTGATGCACCTTCATATATCTATGGCACCATACACATGGCATGCCCAGAGGATATCATTTTTTCTGATACATTAAAGGATATTTTTACAAATCAACATGCACTTTATTTAGAACTTGACACGGATGATCCTGCCGTATTTGGAGGTATGCTTCATGAAATGCAGATGAAGGGAGATACCAGTTTAAAAACATTGCTGAATGAATCTGTCTATGAAAAAATGGCTACGGATTTTGAGGCGCTTACTCACTTACCATTATCAGTTTTCAATAGGTCTTTACCACTTATTACAATGAGTGCTGTATATCCTGCCCTACTTCAATGTTTATCAACAAAAAGTTGGGAAATGGAATTTACAAATCTGGCACATCAAAAACATATTCCTGTATATGGTTTAGAATCATTGCAAGAACAATTGGATGTGTTTGAATCTGTAAGTTATGCAGAGCAGGCTCAAATGCTGGCCACTGCTTTACAAAATACTGACAGTATGAAAACTGAATTTTTACAACTCTTAGAATTGTATAAACTGAGAGATGTAGAAGCTTTGAGCAGTATGATAAGAAACAGCGAGTCAATGGGCAATATGGAGGATGCGCTTCTAAATATTCGTAATAAAAAATGGATACCCCGCATTGTAACATTAATAAATGAAAAGCCGATTTTTTTTGCAGTAGGAGCGGGGCATTTAGGTGGACAAATGGGCATTTTGACCTTGTTAAAAAAGGAGGGCTACACCATATCCCCAGTTGCCTATTAATAACAAATAAATGCAGCTTGAAAAAGAATTTTTAGTACATATTCAGGAGCACCAGCGCATCATACACAAAGTATGTAATATGTATGAGCAGGAGGCTGTGGCCAGAGAAGATCTGTTTCAGGAAATTGTATTACAGGCATGGCATTCTTTTTCAAAATTTAGAGGGGCATCAAAATTTTCTACCTGGTTGTATCGAGTTGCCTTAAACACAGCAATTGCATTTCTCAGAAAAGACAAAAAGCATCCTGCAGTTATTTCTACTATCATTTTTCCAGAATCTTCTGATATAAAAGATGAAACTGAGGAGCAGGTTAAGGCCATGTACAAAGCCATTGCAGCATTATCAAAAATCGATAAAGCTTTGGTGATGCTTTATTTAGAAGATTATGATTATAAAGAAATTGGAGATACACTTGGCATTACTGCCAATAATGTGGCTGTAAAAATGAATAGACTCAAAGTAAAATTGAAATCAGAAACCCAAAAATATTACCAGTATTCTTAAAAATTAAGCTATGGAGTTGGATGATATAAAACAATTATTAAAGTATAAACTGGATGAAAGTACTACCTCAAAAACGGCCGTAGCATTGGGTGATATTTTGAGGCAATCTTCTAAAAGCATTGCAGGCAAATTAAAACGGAGTATTCATTTCGAAATAGCTTTATGTGTATGCATTGCCATATGCTTTGGTATAGTAGCTTATACATCACCCCACTGGAGTTTCAGTATCTATTTTGGATTTTTCTCTATCCTGTTTATGGGTTTTATTTTAGTACTTATTTATCTCAATAAAAAGATAAATGCATTTACAACTTCAGACTATGCAGTAAGGGAAAATCTAGAAAAGTTATATCTGATTCTGGTGGAGTTTACAAAAAGATATTTCCAGTTTAGTATGTTGCTTTTACCGGTATGTTTTATTGCTTCCATCTTGCTTACTTATGCTGACGAAACGATGTCTGGAATGGGCTCCGGTATGATTGATAGCATTTTACAAACACCTGAAAGGACTTGGGTTTTCATCATTTGTTATTTTGCTGTACTGAGTCTGGTAATGTATTTTTTTTCAAAATGGTATATCAAAAAATTGTATGGAAACTATATCAAGGAATTAAGCATTTTATTAGATGAACTAAGAGAGGAAGCAGAATAAAAAAAAAGTTAGTTCAACTGTGGATCAATGGGATAATGAATGACAGGTTCATATTCAGCACCAAGCTGCCTGATGGCACCTGCCCATATTTTTTGATGGTCTTTATGAAAGACTAAATCCTGTGTGCCCGGAGAAATAAGCCAGCTTTTTTGTTTGTTGATTTCATTAAGCAATTGTCCTTTACTCCAACCACTATAGCCTGCAAAAAAGCGAATGTCAGTAGGTCGTATTAACTGCTCTTCCAATAAGATTTTAATTACCTCAAAATCCCCACCATGATAAATCCCATTACTTATGGCAGTGCTATTGGGAATTTGATCTGCACAGCAATGTATGTAATGCAAAGTTTCTATTTGTACAGGCCCTCCCTGATAAACAGGCAACGAACAGCCATTCAATTCTTCTACCAATTGATCTAAAGTAAAAGCAAGCGGCTGATTCAATACAAATCCAAAACTTCCTGTTTCATCATGCCCACACATGTATACTACACTACGCATAAAGTTTGGATCTTTCAGAAATGGATCTGCTACCAAAAGATTACCTTGTATTTGATTTTCCACAGCCTCAAAGAAAAGTATTTTTTCTATTTACAGATGATATGCACACCGTTAAAAAATAAATAGACAGCTTCGCATTGCTGTAGGAAGCTATTTTTGCTCTAATGAAAAAAGTACTTCCAGTCATTGTACTATTAATCACCCTATCCCTGCTGGGTATTATTATTATTCAGGTAAATTGGGTAAATAACCAGTCTTTATTACAGCAGGAAAGGTTTATTGAAAAGGTAGATAAAGCAGGTCTTGATGTGGCAGAGGAATTGAGCAGAAGCATTCCCGGGGTTGGTATGCCCTTTAATAGAAGAAATACATTTCCGATTCTTCCAGATGACCTGTCCATGAATATTTTAAGAACTCCTGCAGTAGCTGAAAGATATTCCATTGCAGAAATTAATATTAAACTGAAAAAAGCATTTACAAATGAAGGGCTCGATGATCTGAGATTTGAGTTTGCCATCACTTCCAATTCCGATGATTTTATATTGGAAATGCAATCACCTCATTTTCAGCAGGAGTCTATGGATACATTACATTTCAGGCGAAGAGTTATACCCATTATACCTGAAACCGGCAGTGAATTGGAAGGTCTATTAGCCTATGAGCACTTATTCATTATCATCCCAGATTTTAATATACAAGTATGGCGCAGTTTAATCTGGATCATCCTTTTTATTGTA
Source organism: uncultured bacterium (assembly GCA_964293305.1). Taxonomy (GTDB): domain Bacteria; phylum Bacteroidota; class Bacteroidia; order Chitinophagales; family Chitinophagaceae; genus CALAGJ01. The sequence goes on from CAXYYO010000018.1 coordinate 22,204, forward strand.
TTGTTTACTGCTATCATCATTGCAGCTTTTGTTATTACCTTAAGTGCATTGCTAAAGCAAAAAAAGATCAGTGAAATGAAAAGTGATTTTATAAATAATATGACCCATGAACTTAAAACACCCATTGCCACTATTTCTCTATCTGTTGATGCATTGAATAATCAGAAAGTGCAGGGTAATCCTGAAAAGCTGGCATATTTTACAAATATCATCAAGGAGGAAAATAAAAGAATGAACAGGCATGTAGAAACAATTTTGCAGGCTGCTTTATTAGACAAACAAGAATTAAAAATTCATTTTAGTAAGCAATCTCTACATGAATTAATTAGCAAAGTAGGCAACAACTTCCAACTACAGCTTGAAGATAAAAATGGACGCATTGAATATCTCTTTAATGCCACGCAGGATATGGTGATGGTAGCAGAAAATCATTTCAGTAATATGATCAATAACTTGATTGATAATGCCATAAAATACAGTAACGAAAATCCTTACATAAAAATATCAACCCGCAATAATGGAAATAAGCATTTCATCATTCAAATAGAAGATAATGGCATAGGCATGAATAAAGAAACTGTACGTAGGGTGTTTGAAAAATTTTATCGTGCCCATACGGGCAATGTTCATAATGTAAAGGGTTTTGGCTTGGGCATGAGCTATGTTAAAACTGTATTGGATGCACACAGTGGGCGAATAAAAGTAAGCAGTATTGTAGGAAAGGGAAGCACATTTACCATTGAAATACCCATGATACAAAAAGCAGTAGAATCCATTGATTAAAGTAAAGAAAAATCAAAAAAATATTATTTAAATAAATGAAAAAACTATTTATCCTTCTTTTTAAGTTGAGAGGCTGGAGCATGGATGTACACTTGCCTGAGGGTTATGAAAGATGTGTAGTAATAGCAGCCCCGCACACCAGCAACTGGGATTTTTTGTATAGTCTGGCAGTGTTTTTCAAGCTTAATATTCCGGTAAGATTTCTTGCAAAAAAAGAATTATTTAAATGGCCTCTTACTCCCATTCTAAATTATTTTGGTGGTATGCCGGTGGAGCGTAGTAAAAATCATAATTTGGTAGAAACAATCAATAGCATGTTTCAACAGCAGGAAAAACTGATGCTAATGATTCCTGCCGAGGGCACCAGAAGCTATGTAAAAAAATGGAAGACAGGTTTTTATCATGTAGCACTTAGTGCTAAAGTTCCGGTTTTGCTGGGTTTTTTGGATTATGAAAAAAAGATTGCCGGTTTTGGCCCCTTGCTTTATATGACTGGCAATGGCGTGGAAGATGCAAAAGCCATAAAAGATTTTTATAGAAATATCAAAGGCAGATTCCCCGAAAAATTTAACCTAGAAGGATTGGTATTAGATTAATATCCCTCCCCAAAATATTCTACAAAAATCCGAGGCGTTTCATAAAGTTTTATACAGTGTAATTGTACCGGCTGAGGTAAGTGTGGCTCTAACTGTTGCCAAATACCTATTGCCAGATTTTCTGTACTACACATTTTGCCTTGCATAAAATCAACATCCAGGTTTAAGTTGCGATGGTCGAGTTTATCAATTACATGAGTGATGATAAGCTCCTTTAGTTTTTTTACATCCATCAAAAAACCGGTATCAGGGTCAGGATTTCCTTTGATAGTTACAAATAATTCATAGTTGTGTCCATGCCAATTTTCATTGGCACAAAGCCCAAATACTTCATTATTTGTTGTATTATCCCAATTGGGATTATACAATTTATGTGCGGCATTAAAATGTTCTAATCTTGTAAGGTACAACATAACAATTTTATAAACAAGGCGGCAAAGGTAATGGTTGAATATTCGTACATTGATTTTGTAATAAAATTTATTATGACCGACTAACGATGGTTTGGTAATCATGTAACTGTAACAAAACAATCTATATAGAATTTAAGTATGAAATATGATTAAAAAAGTCCATATATAATATAAATATTTTTATCAACTTTCTACATAAAGTCAACAGAAAATCTTTTAGATACAAAATGCTACATTCTATTCGTTTAGATCACCAAGCCAAGATAATAATCAGTTAAAATATTTATGAATTAAAATAATTACTACTATTGTTTTTTCCATAAAATTTAAAATCACGATTGTATGATGAAAAAATTTGCTATTATCTGCTTTTCCAGTCTGCTATGGAGTGCCTGTACAAAACAGGAAGTAAAACAACAATCTGCTATCATTTCAAGTGAGGCAGCTATAAAACTCTCACAAACGGACTTAGACAAGATTATTTTTGATGAACTAGAACGGAACGCATCGTTTGATTGGAATAATATGCCGATTCACATAGTTTGGAATGCCATGCAGCTAAGCCATGATTTTACCATAGCTGTCGGATATAAACCTGAATGGGAATCCGGTATTGAAAATAAAATGCATCGCATTAACATTAATGAAAATAGCTGGAAATCGGTAAAGGATGAGTTATTGCAAATGATATGGCAAGAAGAGAAGAAAATAAATCCCTCTCTTCAAATTACAAAATTAGAGAAATGGCAGGAAAAAACATTGCCGTTTATAAACGTAGAAATACACAATATCAATACCTTAGCTATGCTTAGGAAGTTGAAAACAGTAAGATATGCCGAGCCAATTGGTTATGATCCTATCAGCAGAAATTATGGCCCTGAGTCTGGTGGTTCAGGATGTGGTGGGTACACCCCTGATAATGGATTACAAGAAGGAAAGGATTATTCTGTAGTGGCGCCTAATGCAAAGGCATCCTGGAATTATGATGATCATGGCATTCAAAACGCATGGACTAAATCAACTGGTTCGGGTATAAAAATCATGGTTATCGATTCCGGCTTAGACCCAGATCAAGATAACATGAATAGCAACTTTAACCAAGGCTTATCCCAAGGTAGAACATTAGAAAAGATGACCACATTACCAAATGAAAATAACGTGAATGACTTATGCGGGCATGGTACCACAATGGCAGGCGCTGCCACAGCTCCACGATGTACAAATGGCAATGCAGTTGGTGTAGCTTATAACAGTAGCTTGGTGAGTTGTAAAACAAATGATGATGTTTATATTGATGATGGACCAGAAGTAAAAGCGGTAAGCGATGCATACACATGGGGGGCAGATAATGCTTCTGTAAGAATAATAAGTATGAGCAATGGAAGGCTTACTTGGTCCAATCAAATTGCTGATGCCATCAGATATGCCTATGGGAAGGGAAAATTAATGTTTTGTGCAGCAGGCACTTCCATAGATATAACAGCCATATTTTATGGTGTAATTTTTCCTGCTACATTAGACGAAGTAAATGCAATAACAGGTATTGAAGAGCAAAAAAATTCAGGTATGTATAGATGTGATGCCTGTCATTCCGGCAAACCAGTTGACTTTGTCATAGTAATGGAACAAAAAAATACCAACCTCCATGCGCTTGCGCCTGCGGTATTTGGAGATCAACCAACTACCGTAGGTGGTTCTTCAGTAGCCACAGCAACTGCAGCAGGCATTGCAGCCTTAGTGTGGAGTAAATACCCTACCTGGACAAGAGACCAGGTACAACAAAGACTTACACAAACTGCAAGTAATTATCCCGATAAAAAACGAAATTTAGGATACGGAAAATTAAATGCTGATTTGGCCACAAATTAAAATTCGTATTTATCTTAAAGAACAAACCTCACTTTTAAAAAAAGTGAGGTTTGTTCTTTATACCTAGTTTCGTAGTATCACATTAAAAGGGCTTTAATAAGCGGATCCACCAAAATATTTCTTGTTATTAAAAAATGGGTTTATCAATTCTGTTCCTAACAAAATTACCAAATGTCCGCAGCACTTATAGTGTATTTGTCGTTTTTTCCATCGTAAATAAAATGGCAGAACTGTAATACATCTCTTCCTAAAATGCCCTGAAATGGGGCATCTTGGTACTCACCGCCCAATATATCTATTGGCAGGCCCTTGTCCTTAAAAATGGGTAGAAATAAAATACAACTGTATCTTTTTATTGCGTAACTACCACCCACTCCGTTTACAATATCATCACCCATATATTGTACAAGTGAGAGTTGATCTATGATATTTTTATCTAATCCTGAAATATTACTCCCTGTATCAATTAGTAACTTTACACGACTATATTTTTCAAAACCCTTGTTATTTTTGATATTAAGAAAAGATGATACATTACTAAAAATTTCTGCCTCAACTAAAGGACCATGATCAAGTAATTCCGGTATCTTTAGTTCTAATTCTTTCATTTTGATTAAATTTTTTATAAAAGTATATACATTTTCAAGAAATTATTGGAAAGTCTTTGCAATGTTTAAGGCCAAAGACAGTATGCTTCAACAAAATAAATTTCTGTTGAATTATTATTGACTTACCTTTAAACAGTTTCAACAAAAGAAGAGAATTATGATACGCATGTCAATCATTGGCCATCTGGGAAAAGATGCTGTACTTAATCAAGTAAATGGAAAGTCTGTAATGAATTTTACAATGGCACATACAGAAAAAATAAAAGATCCATCAGGCAATTTTGTTGATAAAACTATTTGGGTGGAGTGTTCCTATTGGACAGAAAAAATTGGAGTGCATCCTTATCTAAAAAAAGGTGTACAAATCTATGCAGAAGGTATTCCCGATATTAGAACTTACACTACACAGGATGGAAGAAACGGTGCCTCACTCACACTCCGAATACTCAGTGTTCAATTGTTAGGTACATCAAAAGAAAACATGTCTGGTGATAGTGGCAATGCCTACAATCTAGCACCACCACCTGCAAATACAGCACCCCCTCAGGATAGTGCCGATGATTTACCTTTTTAATTTTACTACAATAAAATTCCATACAATCTGTCGTCCTCTAAGAATGGGTGAAATAACTGTGTAAACACGGCTGATCTTTTTTTCGTCGAAAAATAATTATTAACAATTTTATATGTCATTTTTGAAATTATTTCAAAAATCTTCAATGATTATGTTGCCATTTTGGCAATCTACTTATTTATGTTTGTAGGATAAATGCATCTAATAGTAGTAATATTATACCTCCCTTCTGCATAAATTGCTGAAGATTGCTTCTTACACAAAAAATACATCCCTCCATATAAAATAAAATCACCAATTTGAAGTTATAAAGCAAAGAAATGAGTATGCAAAAAATAGTATACTCGCATCATAGTGCTATTAAAACTTTGTGGCACTTGAAAAAAAACAGTTTTACATTGTCAAACCATTATTTTGCAGGCATGAAAATGCCCTTATTGTTTACTTTTGCAAGCATACTGATTTGCCACAGCAGCCTATTGGCACAGCCGGGCACAGAGGTAGATTTGAAAAAGCCTGAGCAGTACGAAAGCCGCACACTACCTTCTGAAAAAACCGGTAATAAAAAATTTACATTCCCCAGAAAACTGTATAACAATACGGTTACTCATTATAACTATTATTTCAATGCAGTAAATAAACTCAATGAAATAGAAGAAAGAGCCAGACAGCAGCAGCAGGAAGATTATACAAATATGCTTCCTTTTTATGATTATAGTACAGATGCTACCAGTTCAGATTCCGAGCTAGATAGTGTAATTTATAAATGCCATGCCGGTATCTTATTGCACGATTTAAGAAATAGTTGGGTAGATGATTTGTATTTTGTATTGGGCAAAGCCTATTATCTAAGAAAAAATTACGACTCTGCAAATATGGTTTTTCGATACATCAATTATGCTTTTGCTCCAAAAGATGATGGATACGATATACCCATTGGTAGTAATGCCTCAAATGAAGAACATATATTTTCCATAGCAACAAAAGAAAATAAAGGGGTCAAAAAAATTGTTTCAAAACAACCCCGTAGAAATGAGGATTTACTTTGGATGGCACGTACATACACAGCTTCTGATAAACCTTTTAATGCATTAGGATTATTGCAAATACTTAAGATTGATCCTTATTTTCCAGAAAGGCTGCAAGGAGAACTCAATCAAAATTTTGCATACGCATTTTTTCAAATGGGCAATTATGATAGTGCCGGCATATTTCTTCTAAAAGCAACTGTTGCAGGAGAAAGCCTTCGGCAAAAAGCAAGAAGAGAATTTCTTGCTGCGCAATGTTTACAAGCGGGTGGCATGTGTGAAGATGCTGCAAAATCTTTTGGCAAAGCAGCAGAGCATGCCGTAGATCCACTGATGGAAATATACGCAAGATTAAACATGCTCAGTTGTTCCGATGATTCATTGTCCAACGGATCAGAAAAAGTAAGAAGCCTATTGTCGTTGGCACACAGAGAAAAATTCGTAACCTTTAGAGGTTTAATTTATTACACTGCTGCGCAGGAAGAAATCAATATGCAACATTCAAGTGCAGCAGTAAACTATTTAGAAAAAAGTATAGCAAACAGTATTGAAAATCCTGATCAGAAATCTAAATCCTATTTTCTACTGGGCAATATTGCTTACAATGAAAATGATTTTATACAGGCACGATGGGCCTACGATAGCGTACAACTCAATAGTTTAGTAAAGCAATCCGACCAAGATTTATTTTCACAACGTATTGAATCACTCAGAAAAATAACTGACAATTTTCAAGTTGTACACGATCAAGATAGCCTACAAAATCTAGCACGTATGCCCGAAAAAGATCGTACAGATTTTATTAGGAAAGCAGTACGTAAAAAGCTAAAAGAGCAAGGTTTAGAAGAATCGGAAAATGATCCATTTGTAAATACTGCCGTACAACAAACTGATAATGGTTTTCCAACAGGCCCGGATTTAAGCAATCAGAATCCGCTAACCAGTCGTTTAAATAATAGTGCCGGAGATTGGTATTTTAATAATGATGCATTGGTAGCAAGTGGATTCAACAGTTTTATTAGTAAATGGGGCAAAAGGCCAAATATTGACAATTGGAACAGAATAGCTGAAGTAAAAAAAGCTGCTTTTGATGTGGAAAATGATCAGGAAAATAATAACCAAGAAGGAAAAAACCCAGATGCAAATAACGCAAAAAATGATGATGCAAACGGTGATGATGTAGAAGCAGATGAGGCAGCGTCAACTGATATTTCTTATGATGCTTATCTTGCTAGAGTACCACTTACAGAAGACAAATTAAAAGCGAGCAATACCAAAATAGCAAAAGCATTTTTTACCAATGGACAGGTATTTGAAAATGAACTTGAAAATTATCCCGCAGCGTTATACATGTATGATAGTTTGGCAAAAAGAGCACCTGGTAGTAAGTATGAAGAAGAAGCACTGTTTGGACAGTATCATAGTAATAAGCAATTAGTTCGTAATTATAGTGCCGATTCTGCAAAAGCAGTGTTGAATACAAAATACAAAGATGGCAAATTGGCCACTACATTATCGGCTCCGCCAAAAAAATCAAAATCGACCGCAGAAACAGACAAAGCCACTAAGGCTTATGAAGAAATTTACGATTTATTTATTGAAGGAAAATTTGATGCTGCGCAAAAAGCAAAAGCATTAGCCGATAGTATATACGGCGAAAACTTTTGGACGCCACAATTGCTGTTTATAGAATCTGTGTATTATATATCGGAAAGACAGGATAGTGTAGCTATTGATAAACTTGAAAACCTACAGCAAAAAGCAGAGGGTTCACCGCTATCAGAAAAGGCCTCCCGAATGATAGATGTGCTCGGTCGTCGTAATGAAATTGAATCATACCTCACACAGCTGCAAGTGGAGCGCTATAAAGAGGACGAACCTGCTCCCATTATCAACTTAACACCCGTGCAAACCACTATAGAAAAGAAAGAAACAATACCTACGAAGGATTCCGTCATTAAAAAGCCTGCCATCATCAATCAGGTGGCTAAGCAGATAGTGGATACTGCCAAAGCCGATGTAAAAACAGTCGTAAAAACATTTTCTTTTAATCCATTAGATGGGCAATATGCTGCTGTTTTAATGGATAATGTAGCACCTGTATTTTTAAAAGAATCTAAGAATTCATTTGACAGGTATAACCAAGCAAACTTATACAATCAAAAAATTACAATTACTACTCAAAAGATTGATGACAGGTATAGTATTGTGCTTATGGGTCCATTTAAAGATGCGGCAGATGCTACTATTTATGTAGATAAGGTAAAACCTCAGGCACAGGGCAAAATCATTCCTTGGCTGAAAGCAGATAAATATTCCTTTATTATTATTAGCCAATATAACTTAGACCTTATAGCAGAAACAAAAGATGTAGATGGATACAAGGCACTTTTGAAACAGGCTTTCCCCGAAAAATTTTAAGAAAAAGATTGTGTGTTATTGATTATAATTAATATTCTTTTGCACAAATCGATACGGTTATTTGTATAGCAGGTATTTTGAAACTTACGCAGATCATATTTAAATTCATAAGGTGAAAAAATCAGTAAAATTTTTCTGGCGCTTTTTCTGGATAGGCATTGTAGCCGTGGCTTTAATTGTTGTACTTGCCAACTTTGGTGTGTTAGGGCCAATGCCATCAATTACAGAATTGCAGAATCCTTCTGCATCCGTCAGCAGTCAGGTATATGCAGCTGATGGAAGCTTGATGGGAAAATATTATTTGCAGGATAGGGTCAATGTAAAATATCCTGATATCAGTCAGCACGTCATTAATGCACTTATTTCTACAGAGGATGAAAGATTTTATGATCATAGCGGTATAGACCCACGCAGCATGGCCCGTGCCATTTTTTCACTAGGCAGTGAAGGGGGCGGTAGCACCATTACGATGCAAACAGCAAAAAATTTATTTACAGAAGATCCCAGCAGTAGCATCATAACACGTATGCTACAAAAGATTAAAGAAGGCATTATTGCCATTAAATTAGAAAATAATTTCACCAAGGAAGAAATAATTACCCTATACCTTAATACTGTGCCTTTTGGAGATAATGTATTTGGCATTCGAAATGCTTCAAAAACATTTTTTAGCGTAGAACCGGACCGACTTAAAGTGGAAGAGGCAGCAGTATTGATAGGAATGCTAAAAGCTTCTACTACCTACAATCCACGTATCAATCCAAAATATGCATTAGATAGAAGGAATACCGTTTTTGAACAAATGGTAAGAAATAATAAACTATCAGAAGGGGAAGCAGCAGTGCTTAAATCAAAGCCTATAAAACTCAATTATAATAAACTCAATGAAACCACCGGCTTAGCTCCCTATTTTAGAATGATACTAGGAGAAGAATTAAAAAAATGGAGCAAGGAGCATAAAAAGCAAGATGGAAAAAATTATAATATTTATAAAGATGGTTTAAAGATTTACACCACCATTGATCCACACATGCAGTTGTATGCAGAGGAAGCGGTAGCAAAGCATATCAGCTATATGCAGAAATTATTGGTATCGCAGGCATATATCAAAAATGGTAATGTTTGGAAAGGGCATGATAATATTTTGCAAAATGCTATGAAGCAAAGTGACCGCTGGAAAAATCAGAAAGCTGCCGGCATGAGTGATGCAGAAAATAAGCAAAGTTTTGACCAGAAAATAAGAATGAAAGTTTTTGCATGGAATAGTAAGCGGGAAAAAGATACCACACTTACACCTATGGATAGTATAAAATATAGTAGGGCGATATTGCAATGTGGTCTTATGTCAATGGATCCCGTAACAGGGCATGTGAAAGCATGGGTGGGTGGCATTGATTTTAAACATTTTAAATATGATCATGTAAACATCAATACAAAACGACAAGTGGGCTCTACTATTAAACCTTTGTTATATGGCTTAGCCATAGAAGATGCAGGATTTACACCCAATACAATTGTACAGGATCAACAACAAAATTTTGGAGGATTTGGTAAGGTGCCCAATACCTCCGCATCTTGCACAGGTGGCAGTATGCCCATGAGTGCTGCTTTGGCTGCATCCCGCAACTGTGCTACTGCTTACATCATGAAGCAGCTGGGTAGCTCAGGAAATGAAGGGCCAAAAAAATTTGTTGATTTTCTAAAGAATTGTAATGTATCAACAGATATCAAACCATATCCATCCATTGCCTTGGGTAGTTGTGAAATATCACTATTTGAAATGATGCAGGCCTATACCATCTTCCCCGGCAGGGGTTTTAATGTAAAGCCACAATATATATTACGCATTGAAGATAATAACGGAAATGTACTACAAAATTATGCCCCACAAAGAAAAGAAGTAATCAGTGAATTAACTTCCTATTCTGTTATTGATATGATGCAAGGAGTATTGAAATTTGGCACAGGCAGACGCCTCTGGAGTTATGGGGTAAAGGGAGCTGTGGCCGGCAAAACTGGAACAACAAATGACAACAGTGATGCTTGGTTTATGGGCTACTCACCACAATTACTTACCGGTGTATGGGCCGGTTGTGATGATCGTTTTATCCGATTTACAAGCACAGCTATTGGTCAAGGTGCTGCTGCGGCTTTACCTGTATGGGGGTATTATTATAGTAAGGTAACAAAGGATAAAAAATTAGGATATACTGACACTGCTTCTTTTGCAAAACCGGAACTGGCTTCGAACGAAATTAATTATGATTGGGTAAATAATATTAGTATTGATTTGGGTGCACAAGGCGACGATATGGGTAGTGGTGATGCTGTAGATTACACTGAAGGTGAAATGTATAGTGATGAAGAAATTCCAGTAGATAGCGATACTAATAACACTGACCCCGATAAAAAACAGGATGCTCCTACACCAAAAGATATTGACTCTGCTCAAAAGCCAAAAGCAGTAATGCCAAAAAAAGACAATGATGGTGGTCTAAGGAAATAAATTTTCTAGTATGGATTATTTTTCCCGATAATAAATACTACAGGTATTTTATGTAATGAAGGCATTTTAGTTTTCCAAATTTTTACAGGCTTTGTGCTGATATTTTCCAGATTGCCATGTATATCTTTTGCTATGCACAATAGGGTATCTGGATGCATTGTTTCTAATATATCTTTTAGTAAAGCTTCATTTCTGTAAGGAGTTTCTATAAACAAATGACTACTGCCTTCGGCAATGGCTTTTTGCTCAAGCGCATTTATTTTCTTTTTTCTTTCATTGCTATCCACCGGCAAGTATCCATGAAAGCAAAATTGCTGCCCATTTAATCCGCTTGCCATAAGTGCTAAAATCAAGCTACTAGGTCCAGTAAGTGGCTTTATAATGGCGGTTCCAAAATCCTGTGCTTTGTGTACTAAAATCTGCCCGGGGTCTGCAATACCCGGACATCCAGCTTCACTTACAATGCCAATTTTTTTATTTTGTTTTAATGCATCTGTAAATAGATTAATTACTCCACGCTCAGCCTTGTGTATGGTTGTCCAACTATAGTTATCAATCACCATTTGAGGCCATATTTTTTTAAAAAACCTCCTTGTTGTTCTTTCATTCTCCACAAAAAAATGCGAACAGCTTTGCACAGCAGACAATATATCTGGGCTTAATGATTTTAGAGCGGCCTCGGTATCATTCAGTGGACATGGTATGAGATACACTATTGGTTGATTATTCATTGCCAGTTTGCTTTAGCTGTAATTCACCTGCAAATTTATTTACACTAAGAGTGGCTGCTACTACAGCGTAAGCAGGTGCCAATACCCAACCAGCTATGGGAACAAGATGCAGCATATAAAAAAGTAAACCATTGCCAACAGAAAGGCCTTTATGTTTTCCAGAAAAGTATAAACTTTCAGACCTGTTCAGTAATCTTCTTTCAAAGCTATAATCCAACATGCTAAAACCGTAGTAATAACATTCCACTAACAGTGCCAGCAATGGTGTAATCCAACCTACAAGCGGCACAAGGCTTAGCAATGCAATAGTTATCATATAAACCGTTTGCCATAAGCTATTTCTAATGGCCAGCTGTACTCCACGCCACGCATCTTTAAAAAGTTGAGTCCAACTAAATGCGTAAGTTTTCTCATTTATGATGCTATCAGTACGCTCACTTAGGTAAGCAAATACAGGAGATCCTATAATCAGCCAGACATATTTAAACAATGAAAAATAAAACATCATTTGTATGAGCCATAGCATGATGCCCGCAAATGCGAATAAAAACTTCAATATTTCGCTACTCTGCTTATCAAGCCAGGTTCTTAAACCAGTTTGTAGCGTAATCCATTCAGTAAATGCATTGGCCGTAAGGCCAAAATAATAAATAGAAACACAAAACAAAATCATGTAAACCAAGCCGGGTATTAGAATCCATTTCCACAATTTATGCCTACTGATAAAGCGATGTGCCTCAATATATGACTGAATTGCTATGATTATTTCTTTTAACAAGATATGATGCTATTAATTTCTAGAAGTTTTTTTGATCCAATCAAAACAACATTTCCATTATCAGGTATGCTGCAAATATGACTGATGGCTTTCAAATAACAAAAACAGGGCCTATATTGATAGCGCTTCTATGAATAGTATGAATGGGAAAATGCTATACTAATCCCGATGGATGCTAAATTATGAATGCTTGATGGTTATTCTTTTTGTTTTATACTTCAAAATGAGGAGTAAAATTCCTCCGTATTGTCCTATTTGATTCGAATTTTATGCGCTCAAAAAAAATAAAGGCACTAGGGAAAACAGATAAAAACAAATAAATACTTTACCCCTCTTTCTATAACCACACAAACCTCTAATACCTACCTTTGCACAGTAAATTCTTTTTAAATGCAGCTATACACGCCTTCATTAACCACTTACAGGCGATTACAAACTAGGGAAATAAATATTGGAGATTTATTACTGGGTAATCATCACCCCATAAGGGTGCAAACTATGACTACTACAGACACAATGGATGTAGCTGGCACAGTGGCACAATCCATACGTTGTATTGAAGCCGGGGCAGAGTTAGTACGCATTACAGCCCCTAGTAAAAAAGAAGCTGAAAATTTACTGCTGATAAAAAATGAACTGCGCAAGCAAGGTTATAATACGCCACTGGTAGCAGATATACATTTTACGCCAAATGCAGCAGAAATTGCGGCTCGCATTGTAGAGAAAGTGCGGGTAAACCCGGGCAACTATGTGGACAAGAAAAAATTTGAACAGATAGATTATACAGATGCAGAATATGCAGAAGAAATTGAGCGTATTCGAGATAGGTTTACCCCTTTGGTAAAAATTTGTAAAGAGTATGGCACAGCCATGCGTATTGGTACCAATCATGGTTCATTGAGTGATCGTATAATGAGCCGTTATGGAGATTCGCCAATGGGTATGGTGGAAAGTGCTATGGAATTTTTGCGTATAGCAAGAGGGGAAAGCTATCACAATATTGTGCTGAGCATGAAGAGTAGCAACCCTCAAGTAATGGTGCAGGCTTATCGTATGCTAGTGCAAACCATGCAGCAAGAGTTTGGGGATAGTTATCCATTGCACCTCGGTGTTACCGAAGCCGGAGATGGTGAGGATGGCCGCATTAAATCTGCCATTGGCATTGGCACACTGTTGCAAGATGGCATTGGTGATACCATTCGTGTATCACTTACAGAAGACCCAGAATTTGAAATACCTGTTTGTAAAGATTTGGTAGCGCTTACTACAAATTTTACTACAGACAATAGCATACCCATCATCGAAAAAATTCCTTACGATCCATTTTCTTATAGCAGGAGAAAAAGTTTTGAAGTGAGTAATATGGGTGGCAAACAAGTACCCGTAGTTATTGCTGATTTAAGCAAACTTTCTTCCATATCGCCACATGATTTACAAAGCATTGGCTACACCTATCAGGCAGACACAGATAAATGGAATATTAGTGATGCGGCAGCAGATTATGTTTTTACTGGCACACAACTCGTACCATTCGAATTGCCAGGTACTCTTAAAGTTATTATATACGCATCCGGTTATAATGAATCACTTTCTGCATCAAAATATTTCCCCATTTTTGATAATAGTGAATTTATGGCTGCGCCAAATAAGCACCCTTTAATCAATTTTGTAATGCTGGATTGTTATAGTGATGATAATACAGATGCACTATCGTCCATAACTGAAGAAATGGCAAATAATCCTGCTATTATATTCTGCGTAAGCAGTACAAATAAAAATACCATGCAAGCCTTGCGGCGAATGTTTATGGAATTGATGCTGCGCAAAATAGAAAACCCTGTTATTATCATTTCAGACAGCAGCTCCCATACTCCTGATGAGCATTTAATACATTTCTCCAATGAATGTGGCCCATTACTTTTAGAAGGTTTTGGGGATGGTATTTGCTTGGGCTATAGTGGCAAATCTGCCATTGAAAATGTGCAGGTAAGTGGCCGTACTTATTTGCCTGTAAAAGATATTTATCAGTTTACTAATAACACGGCATTCAGTATTTTACAAGCAACTCGTACTCGTATTTCAAAAACAGAATATATCAGTTGCCCCAGTTGTGGTCGTACCCTTTTTGATTTGCAGGAAACCACAGCCAAAATACGATCAGTAACCCATCACCTGAAAGGTGTAAAAATTGCCATCATGGGTTGTATTGTAAATGGACCTGGTGAAATGGCTGATGCAGATTTTGGTTATGTAGGCAGCGGGGTTGGAAAAATTACTTTATACAAAAACAAGGACATTGTAAAACGTAATATTGATAGTGTAATAGCTGTGGATGAACTCATTAATTTATTGAAAGAACATGGTGCCTGGTGCGAACCGGTATAGCTAATGTTTGTTCAGCATTTCTTGAGGATACATTGAGCAGCAAAACAAAAGAATTATCATTTTTAAAAATAAATTTTCATGTGCCGGCAAATTAAAAATCTATGCTTATTTTTTTTACTTACCTCAAGCATGAGTTCCTGTTTTAGTATCAAAGAAGAAATTGAAATAAATGAAAACGGAACGGGCAGGTACAGCACCAATATTAATTTGAGCAAAATGATGGCCATGCTACAAATGTTTAGTACAGAAATGACAGATGCTTTAGGAGTAGAACAGCAGGAAAATTTTATGGTAAATAAGGACACAACCTTCGGACTGAAAAATTATACAGACACCAGTACAAGCTTATCATCATCTGACAAAAAAATAATTGAAAAAGGCATTCTGCATTTAAAATCAAATACTGAAGAGGGCATATTTGAAATAGCTGCTACAGTACCATTTGATAGGACAAATGATATGGCAGGCATTTCCATAAGCAATGGCAAAAAATCACTTCTGGATATACTATTTAATGCCTCCGGTACCAATAAAAATAACACAGGCACTACTGATGATGATACACCACCTCCTTTTGAAATGGTATATATCCCAGGGCATATAGAAAGAAAATTTATACCGGAAGTATATGAACGAATAAAAGATAAAATGGGAAGTGATGAAAATGATGAACAGGCAAAAAAGATGTTTGAAGGAAATAATTTCACCACCATTATTCATTTTCAAAAACCTATAAAAAAAGCTGATGGAAAATTTACAGTAGTTTCTGCTGATAAAAAAACAGTAACCATTGATATTCCATTTTTAGACTTTATAAATAAACCAAAAGATATTGCATATAGCATAGATTATTAATATGATACAGACAGATTTTCTTGTAATAGGTTCAGGCATTGCAGGTCTTACTTATGCCATAAAAACAGCAAAACAATTCCCACAGAAACAAATCTTAGTAATTACAAAAACAATTACGGATGAAACAAATACCAAATATGCACAAGGAGGAATAGCAGGTGTATGGGATATGGACAAAGACAGTTTTGAAAAACACATAGAAGATACACTAATAGCAGGAGATGGCTTGTGCAATAAAGAGATTGTAGAAATTGTAGTGCGTGAAGGTGTGGAGCGCATACAAGAAATTATAAACTATGGTGCAGATTTTGACAGGGATGAAAAAGGCGCCTATCGCTTAGGTAGAGAGGGTGGGCATAGTGAATATCGCATACTCCATCATAAAGACATTACCGGAAGGGAAATGGAACGTGCCTTAGTAGCAGAAATTGCAAAATATCCAAATATAACAATCATTACCCACTGCTTTGTGGTAGATTTAATTACACAACATCATCTGGGATATCTTGTTACCAAGAGCACTACAGATATAACCTGTTATGGAGTGTATGCACTCAATTTGGAAACCAGCCAAATTGAAAAAATTTTAGCGCCCATCACCCTATTAGCTACTGGTGGCAATGGTCAGGCTTATCGTACCACTACCAATCCAAAAATTGCAACAGGAGATGGTGTGGCAATGGTGTATAGAGCAAAGGGCCGGGTGGAGAATATGGAGTTTATTCAGTTTCATCCTACAGCATTATTTGAGCCAGGCATTTCACCTTCATTCCTCATTACAGAAGCTGTACGTGGTGATGGTGGAATACTGCGTAATAAACAAGGCGAAGCGTTTATGGAGCAATATGATGAACGCAAAGATTTGGCGCCAAGAGATATTGTGGCCCGTGCCATAGATAATGAGATGAAGAAGGCAGGTACGGAGCATGTGTATTTAGACTGTCGTCATTTTGATAAAGAAAAGTTTATAGCTCATTTTCCAAATATCTATGATAAATGTATGAGCATTGGTATTGATATTAAGCAGCATCTTATACCGGTAGCACCTGCAGCACATTATAGTTGTGGTGGCATAAAAACAGACGCTAATGGATGCACATCAATTTTAAATTTATACGCCTGCGGCGAATGTGCCAGCACGGGATTACATGGTGCCAATCGCTTAGCCAGTAATAGTTTGCTGGAAGCAATGGTATTTGGTCATAGATGCTTTGAACACAGTGCACAGAAAGTATCAGAAGGCTTTTTAAAGCGCCCACATACATTGCCCATACCTAATTGGAATGAAGCCGGAACAACAGACCCCAGTGAAATGATCCTCATAACCCAAAGCCTAAAGGAACTGCAGCAGGTAATGAGTGATTATGTAGGTATTGTAAGAAATGATATCAGAATAGAAAGGGCCATGAAGCGATTGGATTTATTGTATGAAGAAACGGAGCAATTGTATGAAGCCACAAGGGTATCCCCACAGCTTTGTGAGTTGCGCAATCTTATTACCGTTGGCTATTTGATTGTAAAAGGTGCCAGTTTTAGAAAGGAAAGCAGGGGCTTGCATTTTAATACAGATCACCCCGGAAAAAGTGTATTACTTCAGGATGTAATTTTATAAACCAACAAATGTTCTGAAAGTAAGATTGATTCTTGCATCTTTCACTTTTGTTGTGGCAGGCATTTGATGTAGCCAATGGCATTGTATGCTGTCTTTCATCAGCAGCAAACTGCCATGCTCTAATACAATTGAAATGGTTTCCTTAGATACTTTATGTCTGAATGAAAATTTTCTGTCTGCCCCAAAACTGATGGATGCAATAGCTGCATGCTTTGCCAATGTTTTTTCATTATCACTATGCCAGCTCATGGCTTCCAATCCGCTGTGGTATAAATTCAGCAAACAAGAATTATACGTTTCAGCACTAGTCATTTGTACATTATTTTTTATAGCTATTAATTCATCAGTCCATAATAATGCCTTACGGCCAATGCCGCTATACACATAGTCAAAAGGAGCATCAGCATACCAGGCAGTTTTTCTTTTGGTAATAATCTTTTTACCATACATCATTACTTCATCATGCTTCCATTGTATAGTATGCAATAATTTTTTAAACAAGGTATCTGCTTCTAACTTATTGAAAATTTGACCATAATAAATAGCCACACCATCATAAGGCAATAAGTTGACATCATTATTAATATTTGAAAATAAATTCATCATTTAAAATGCGGCAATAACTGCTATTACAAAACCCAAAACACTTACAATCAACCCATACATAAAAATATTATAAGCCACCCGCAGCATTTTATATTTCTTACCCAATACTACACCTTGTGCATACACATCTCTTATTAATCTTCCATACAGAAAATCCCGATCATCCATCATCTTTTTCATGCCTCCTGTGTAGTCTTTTAAACTCATATTATAAAAATTTCCAAAAAATAAAAGGTTTACTTTTTTCTCATCAATATCTTGTTGGGTAAAGTTGCCAGGAGGAAGATTTGGCCTTGTGGCAATAATGGCACATACAATGGTTACTACATTTACTGCAAGCAGCATAAATGCTGGAATTTTTAGATGTGGATACTCTTCCAATGTCCGCAATAAAACACTCAGCAATACTGATATGATAATTGAATTTACTGTGATGAGTATCTGAGATTTACTGTCTGCTTGATCACTTAATTTTTGATGATTCCCACTACTGATTCGAAACATTGTTTCTATGCCACGAGAAGGCTTGTCATCCTTTGGAGTTTTAGTCTTTGGTGTTGTATCTGTACTCGGAATTGTATCGGTTTCTTTTAGTAATTCAGCTATATTTTTCGCCGATGCCTCTGCTTTGCTTTTTAAATCAGAAAGATGATTTTGTTTAGCCTTATCCAATAAGAGCTTTGCATAGTCAGTATGGTAATGATGAGTTTCCAACAGTTTTATTGCCGACATCCTCCACTCTTCCTTACTTATTTTTCTTTCACAAAAAGCATTGACCTCTTTGCGCATGAGTTTATTTTTATCTGGAAATTCATCAGTGCCCAAGTGAAAAAGATCAGCATCACAAACTATTTGTTCTACGGGGCTTTCAGGTTGTTGTGGAAGTTTTGTAGCAAGGATACATTTTTCTATTTTTTGGATAAGCATCATATCAACATGCTGTTGTTGTAAATATGCTGAAGCAGTTTTAGCACCTGCCGCTTCATGATTTGATGCATCTAAAAAATATCCAATATCATGAAACCATGCAGCCGCAATCACAACAAAAAAATCTGCCTCATTCAAATCATAATGGCTGGCCATTTGTGTAGCAGCATAAACTACAGCCTCTGTGTGGGATAGATTGTGATAGACTCTTTTATCATCAACATTCGTATCAAATAAATGCCTTGCATATATTTCAGTTTCCGAAAGTAATGACTGATAATTTATTGTGGACATAATATGTAAGATTGAAAATTTTATTAATCGATATTTAGGCTTACACGCAATGCTTTTAAACCAGCAATACCCTGTAATTGTTCCAGTTCTAGATACTCCAGATCATTGAGCAAAATATTTTCTTCCTGGAGGTATTGGATATAAGATTCATATTCTTCTGCTTCGGCTTGGTTATAATATACCATTGCAATTTTTCCGGGTTGTGTAAGTCGTTCATTAGAATCTTTGAGGTGAACTTTGTCAATCCTTTTTTTAATAACCTGATACCTGATATTATAACCTCCTTCTACATCAAATCTTTTTTCATCATTTCTAAAGCTAATATCAATAGTATTCGCATTTATAAATATCAGTTGTGTAATATTTAATGGCCGGCTCATTTTGCTTTGTAACCCTTGTACAAGGTGATAAATTTCTGCCATTGATTTTAATTGCCATAGCCTGAGATTTTTAAGGTAAATAGTATCAAAAGGCTTTGTGGGTGCAATGGACTGCCCAATATAAATATCATACTCTATACCATCTGTTCTAATTTTTTCAAAATAACAAGGATAGGCGGCTTGTATTGTTTGCTTTGTACGTTCAAAATATTCATTGATTGTTGAATTAATGAGTTGCATGGATGATTCCAGGTTTCTTCTATTGGCATGTGCTGCACCAGTTTGCACATTTAAAGCATCAAAGAATGTATTGGCAAGATCTCCAGAATCAGGAAATACTTTTTGTAAATGCTTTAAGGTTGGTATAGCTTCAGTTTCAATGAATTGATTTAGTCGATATTCTTCAGATGTACTCAGGCTATTTGATATACCTGTTTTCCATTTATTTGTCTTAAAAATAATCTCATCTATTAAAGAAAGTCCGCTTTTATTTTTTAATGCTGCGAATGTTTCAGCTAACAATGATAAACAAAAAGTGAGGTCTTCCCTTGCAGCAATATTCCTTTCAGTAGATGAGTTGCGAATATCAATAGCACCATACAAAGGATATACCGATTTAAAGCTGATTGTTTCCATTTCAGGTTCAGCTGTTTGTAACACTTTGTTTTGCATGTACCGATAAGCAGCTTCATTAAATTTCCATTTTACAGCAGGTTGAAGTGCCGTAAATTTTTCTCCTACCACCGCATCAATTTTGTTATAGAAATCATCAACAGTTGTCTTTATCAATTGTGCTACATAAGGTAGTGCAGCATCTAATTTTAGTAACAACTTTTCATCTAATACACCCTTTTCTTTGGAAGAAACTTCCATAATACCCACAAACTTATCATGATATAAAAGTGGCACTAATGCAAAGCTATCACAGCCAGATTTTCTTAATATTTCTATCCACCTGTTTTTTGCATTTGGATAGCGATGGATATCTTTTATAAATAAGGGTTTTGGATCCTTGATATAATCTTTTACCATCTGCATCATTTTAGCTGGGGGTATGGCAGGTATTGCATCATTTAAAATGACACTGTTGGATAAACTTCCAAAATCAAGTAAAGGCTTTTCATTGATTAATGCAAGTGGGATAAAACCGAAATCAATTTTATTTGTACCAGCCAATGTATGCAAGGCATGCTTCACCCCATTTACACATTGATTTTTTGGCTTTACCGCTGTTTCTATTATGCTTGTTTTTATCCGATCTATTGCATATTGCTCTGTTACATTTGTATGGTTAATGATACCAAATCCTTTTATTTGAAAAAGGTCAGGAGGTATTCTTTTAAATAGATAATCTGTATGCTTGTTTACTCTTACATAACGTTCTAGTTTGGAGAGGCTGATATTTGGTAATGGCTTCTTAGGAATCATCTCAAAAAACCGATCATCAATATTTACCCTATAAGATTCTAATAACCCTGTTACAGGATTTGTGAAGTAATGCTGCGAAGCAAGCTTTGAAGAAAAAGTAAATCCGTAAAATCTTTGCAATACCATAGCATAGAAAAGATTGAAGTGCTCTTCCTGTGTTGAAGATGTTTCCTTCTTAACATACTCCAGTATGCTATTATCCTGCTTATTTAGCATGATGTCAATTAATGCATCAGTACCATAAAATATAATCGGTAAAGCAGGAAGACACATAGCCCATAGTATTTCATTGTCCTCTACCGTTACTCCGGTGATGGATGTGTAGATCAACTCAAGTAGCTCTGAATATTTATCTATTTCCTCCAATGATATTGCTGCATCAATATTGTCAATTTCCTCCAACTTGTTTAAGACTGTTTGATACAATTGTTTTTTAGCCGTGCCAGGCTCCATCATTTTTTTGCTAATGAATGCGTGAAAAGGAGCAAATGATAATTCTATTTCAAGATTCCCAGTTATAAGATTTGAACTGAGATCTAAAACAACTTGTTTCATTTCAAAATTTTTTTAAAATCTAAAGCCTAATGATATATTTGGAAATATGCCTTCTATTGAAAATCCTGCTATGGCTTGTAATACAATCATTTGTGCTGGCGCAAGGTAAATACCTCCACCATATCCTGTATGCCACTTATCAGATTGCTCTCCAGTAAACCAAACCCGGCCCGCATCCCAAAAACCTACAAACCCAAACTGACCAGGAATAATATAACTAGCAAAGTCTGCCAACTTAATACGAAGCTCAAAATTATTATACAAAGCCTGAGAGCCTGCAAAACGATATTGGCGATAGCCCAATAAATTATCATGCCCACCTAAAAATGCAGATTGATAAAATGCTGTTTTTCCAAAAGTTATTGTGCCTCCAATTCGATTAGCCACTATAATAGATTTTTTTGCATTGATGCTTTTCGTAAATGCAATTTGCGGCTGCCATTGTACAAATGATTTTGAAAATTGATTAAGCCCCGCAAATGCTGATAATTTCATGCTAATAGTATAACCCCATTGTGGTATAATTTTATTATTTCTTGTATCAAGAATCCAGGCAGCCTGTAAGCCGCCATGCCATTTATCTTTTAATATTGAACTGCTATCGTAAGATTTTACTGACGCAATATTGTTAATGAATCTGTTTTTATTATCACTGCTGTCAAAGCTATACCATTGTATGGATGGGCCAATACTAAAAGATGTATTGGGTTTATTGCGCCAGCGAAAAAAAGGATCTACTTGTACTATAGAAAACCTTGTTCTGTAAAACCTGATATAGTCATCGGATTTGATAAAACTAGTTTCATTACCTATGCCAAAAAAGTTTTGAGTGTTATCAGGAGCTAATGCAATGGTATTGATACCAAAATCAGTTTTGCCAAAAACATTCATCCATTCTGACTGGTGTTTAAAACTAAATGCACCTGTACCAAAAGCATGTGTAAATGAGATAAAATGCTTACTGGCATAAGGTTGTTTTCTAAATCCTTGGTGCGTATGTCTAACCCCAACTCCTAATAAAATACCATCATCATTATTGAATCCTATGGACAATACTGGAGCAGTTACATGATATAGATTTGTAGGTATAATGGCGAGGTTTGTACTATCATTACTCAACTTTTTATGCACTTTATTTTGATTGCCATAAAATATATTTCCCGAATCTTTATCATAAATAAATATACTCCGTTTTGCCTCAGATATATTGTATGCTTTGTATCCTGCACCACTTACAAACCTCATTTTTATAGGTGCATTTTTATTATTGATATACACACTATCATCTCCCTGTCTCAAGAAAAATCGTAGTTCTTTTGTTTCTTCTTTTTTGAATGTACGGTTATAGATTAGATTCCTGATTTTTCCTTCCTTATTGATTTTATAAGTGCTAACGATAAGGACTCCATTTTCATTGCTATTTACTGATACAAATTCATTTTTATCGGATAGATGAATATCTACAATCTTGTTAGCAAAATCATAATACGTCTGCATGGCTTCGGTTAAGCTATTTCGGCGCTGCTGCATGGTTTTGAGCAAATCATTTCCTTTGAGTTTGTAGATTTCTGTGGGCATTTTTTGTATAGCAGATTCTAGTACACTATCAGTAACCCTTTGTTTAAATAAGTCAATTTCCTCCTGCCATGCCTGCTTGTCCATCTGACTTAAAAAACGGCTGTTTAAATTTCTACTTTCAAAAAAGAAAGCATTAATTCGTTTGATGTCTCCATCAAAATTATGTAGGTAAGGAATCAACCAAGGGCGAGAAATTATTTTTGGAATAACGCCTTCCATTACATGAAATACTTGGTCTCTATCTCTTGGTACAGCCCTGTATAATTTTTCTTTTCCTTTCAATGTATCTGCCCATCGCCATTGGTCTTCGTGCCTGTCCCAATCTCCCAATAAAACATCTAATAATCTTGCTCTGAAAAAAGTGACTGTATCAAAACTATTATCATTGTCTGTATTGAGATTGGCTAACATTTGAGCAGTGTTATCAGACTTTCCAATGGGCTCTCTTTCTTCAAACAAGCAAAGTGTTTGCGCAAAGCTATTTTTATAAATTCCTAATGCCTCATCCGGCACTATATATCCAATAATTGGATTTGCATGGGGCACTTGTACAGCATTTGCAATAGTTGGCACAACTAAGGCACTGTATGGATGCTGAGCACTCATAGCATCTTTCACTATATCTGCTGCAAAGGAATTTCTGACGGCACCGGGCAGCAAAACTTCTGGATATTTTTCTACACTTCGCAATACCCATTCTTTACCCAAAGTATCTTTTAATCTTAAACTTCTGGACTGATGACCACCGCCACGTTTGTAAGGCAGGAGACCTCCTTTTAATGTACTGATATTTAATATGGGCAATTTTACATCCACATCATTTTCTGCACGATAATTTTCGCCAAATAAGAGCTTATGTATTTTACCCACATCATTAAACGATGGAAAAGTTTTTACGGTAATGCTATCAAGCACTGTGGGCGTTTTGTCTTCAACCTGCGGTATAGTTGTTTCTTGTTGATGTTTATAAGAATATGCTGTTTCAAAACTACTATTCTTTAAGATATGAAAATTAATTTTTACTGACTTATTATCATAAATATCCAGCGTAACGTAGCCAAACTCATTCGTAGCAAAATTGGCTTTCCCTTTTCTTATATAAGTTTCTTTGGAGCCGGAGCCACTTACAATGTGTATATTTTTTCCGGGTATAAACTGTTGCGTATGCTCATGTCCCGATGCAAAAATTACATTTGGCATACTGGCAGTAAGTTTACTAATACGCATTACCATATCCTTGTATAGTGGATGCCCCAGATCTTCTGCACTGGCAAATGTTTTCCGCAATAATGGATATAAAGAGCCCACAACAGGCATCGGTATATATAAGTTTTTGTTTACAGCGGTTAATGGAAATAAATGATCTTTTACAGAAAAATAACCACCATGTCTGCCATAAGATTTGAAAGGGTGATGGTCTGCCAGTAAAATTGTTTTATTGGCGTTTTTATATAATAGCTCTTGAAGTGATTCTATAAACTGTTCTTTAGAGGTGCAGGCACAATCGGCTTCACTATTATCAATAGAAAATGGATACAGCCACCACTCACTATCAAAAGTAATAATGGTGAGGGCATCATTTACAGCAATTTCGTCTGGGCCGGGGCATCCATTTGCGGGACTCATAGCAAGCAGGCTGTCTTGAAATGAAGAAAGGTAATCGGATGATGCTTTCACTTTTAATAAACCCTTTGGCCCGCTTCTATCCCAGTCATGATTGCCAGGCAAAAAATAAACGGCAGCACCTTGTTTTCTAAGATGGGCAAACTCTGATTGTAGTATTTGTTGTGTTTCTTTTTCCCCCGCTTCGCCGGGTAATGCCATGCCTGTTGGATATATATTATCCCCCAAAAAAAGGACGGTAGTGTGTCCGGATATCGTAGTGTCTCCGGCTGATTTTATAATAGCTTGCTGGCCTGTATTTGTTTCGCCTGCATCACCTATGAGAATGATTCTATGCTGCAAAATATTTTGAGCAGAGCATCTGGTAGTCAATAATAAAATAAAGCAACAACATAGAAATTGTAACAATATGTGCTGCATATTTGGCCTTGCATTATTCATATTTAAAAAATAGAATATTCCCTTTTTTTGTTTTGCTTCCTTCATTAGAAATAAACATATCCCCGGCTGCATTAAAACATATTCCTTCCGGTTGATTAAATACAGAAGGGTGCAATGGATATGAAGCTTTCCATTGCCAATCTGTATCATATACGCATAAAATATTGTTTACGGATGATAGTATAAACCAATTTCCCATTAATGGATGCTTTGACATTGCTGCGGGATGCCAGTTATGCGCTTTATTATCGTTTATTTCATAAATGACTTCCTGCATTTTTTCTAACCTATTATCATTTGTAATTTTAAGCCGATAAATTAAGCCCTTGTCTTTTTTATTTTCAGCAGTTTTACAATGCTTACATAGCAGGTAAATGATACTGTCTGCTTCATTGATATACAGTCCTTCATACTCCCCTTCGGGTACCATATTTTTTATTTCAAAAGATGCTAACCGATCTGTATCATCCTTCAAATTTTTATTCATACGAAAAAGAACACCATCACTTTTCAGCACATATATCCATTCTTTAAAAATACTGATATCTTCATAATCTCCATCCTTATTAAAAGTATAAGATGTAGTAGTTTCTGCTGCAACATCTACCATGTAAATTTTTCCATCTTCATCCTGTACAGCATAAAATGTATTTGCCCTACCGAGCAATGAAGCAATGCCTGAAATTTCACTCAGAGATTCTGGCATTGTATGTATGATTGGAGCAGTTAGTTGATAGTGCAACTCTGTGTTCGCAGCACTTTCAGGCTGTGAGCATGCAATGTATGCTGGTAATAGAAATAGGTAAACCCATGCACCACAATAATATTTTAAAAAATACTTCATGATGATTGATTCAATATTGAATAGATTTGTTTTTGTGCACGTTGTGTTTTTTCTGATACCAGCACAGGAATATTTTGTAAATTGGAATTTATGTTTGTGGCCTGTTCATTATCATTCTGCTGTGCTGAAATAATTTTCTGTATCTGTGCTTTTATATCTGAATCATACACTGGGAAGCAAACTTCAATTCTTCTATAAATATTTCTATTCATCCAATCTGAAGAACCAAGATATATATCATCTTTACCATCGTTGTGAAAAATAAAAATACGACCATGCTCTAAATAACGGTCTACCATTCTTATAATAGAAATATTTTCACTCATTTCAGCCATTCCTGGTACCAGACAACAAATACTTCTTACCATCATTTTTATTTCAACACCAGCACAGGATGCTTCATATAGCTTTGCTATTAAAATACGTTCTTCCAGATTATTTAACTTGATAGTGATGCAGGCTTTTTTGCCAGCTTTTGCTGCCGCAATTTCTCTATCTATACATTGTAAAAAATGCTCCTGTAAATTAAACTGGGCCACCAATAAATGTTTAAATACAATTTCTTTTGGATGAAGTGGCATGCGTCTCTGGGTGAGGAAAATAAAAAGCAACTCAAGCTCAGCAAGTATTTTATGATTTGAGGTAAAAAGAATATGGTCTGTATAGATTTTTGCTGTAGCCTCATTAAGATTGCCAGTGGATAACAAACCAAAATATTTATACCGATGCTGCATGCGCCGCTTTACCAAAGCCACTTTTGCATGTACTTTTAATCCGGGGATGCTGTTGATAATTTTTACACCTGCGGCTTTCATCAGCTTTGACCATTTCAGGTTATTCGCCTCATCAAACCGGGCTTTTAATTCTACAAAAACAGTAACTCTTTTTCCATTTTTTGCAGCAGTTATCAGTGCATTGGCAATCTTGCTATCCCCAGCTACTCTATACAAAGTAGTATAAATTTCTGTTACTGCTTCATCTGTAGCGGCTTCTGCAAAAAAGCGAATTACTTTACCATAATCTTGATATGGGGTGTGTATAATGCTATCCTTCTTGAGTATGGATGTAAACAAATCCTCATCAGTATAATGTGCGCCAGTCAGTTCATTCCAGGTAGGGTAGGACAAATGACTGCGATTAATAGGTATGCTAAATAAATCTTTTAAATGATGGTAGGTGCCACCTGGCACAAGCATATTTTTTGAAAAACCCATAAAGTCTGCCAGTAGCTTCAATTCATCATCAGACAAACCCGGTTGATACAATACTCTTGTTGCTAATCCATCATCTCTTTCAAGCAGTTGAGATTCAATTTTTGCTGCAATATCCCCTTCATATTCATCTTTTAAATCCATAGCAGCATCCCTTGTAACTTTTAGACTATGCACTCCTGTAATCACTTTTTCTGTAAAAAGCCTATTAATATTGAATCTTATGATGTCATCTAAAAAAATGATATAGCTTTTATCTGCTGAATGTATCAATTTAAAACGTGGCATTTTATCAGAAGGAATATTGATGATACATGGCTTATCATTTTCAAAATTTATAAATAGATAAAGTTTATTGTTCTCCGGGAAAAATTTTGTTTCACCGTGAATATAAATTTTTTGAATAAAAGGAAGCACTTCTGAATGAAAGTAATCTATTATACTTGACTGAGCTTCAGGAGGCAATGTTTCATTATAGACAAAATGCAAATTTTCTTTTTTCAGCAAGGGGATGATTGATTGGGAAAGTATATACCCGAATTGCTCTTGTTGTAGCTGTATCAGCTGATTTAGCTCCTGTAGTAATTGTTCTGGGGTTTCTATTTTTCCTTCAATGCCATAAATATGTTCGACTTTTTTTGTAAGCATTATTGCCGGCATACGAACCCTATAAAACTCATCTAAATTGGATGAAAAAATTGCCAGAAACTGAATGCGTTCCAGCAGCGGAACATTGGCTTTTGCCGCTTCATCCAAAATTCTACCATTGAAGGTAAGCCAACTAATATCTCTATCAAAAAATTGGTGAATTGCCATGCCAATAAATATTCTTTAAAATGTTTCTTTCAATTTACAAATACAAAATTAAATATGTAATATTACAATTAAACATTGAACTTAATCAAAAATTTAAAACTACTTTTTAAGCAATGAAACACTTGCTATAAATTATTTTACAATGTTTGAATAAAAAAAGTTTGAATAAAAAAATAAGATTATGCCTCGTCCAATCCCCGCAGAATGCCCTGCTTATTATGAAAAATATTTAGCCCTTGTGCATGGAAATAATATTCCTGAAATTTTCGAACATCATCAAAAAAATATACTAGC
The DNA here is from genome assembly GCA_964293305.1 of uncultured bacterium. GTDB lineage: Bacteria > Bacteroidota > Bacteroidia > Chitinophagales > Chitinophagaceae > CALAGJ01. The sequence continues at coordinate 50,360 of CAXYYO010000018.1, forward strand.
ATTTGTGCATGCTATACCCGCTGAAAAAGCCACCTATTCCTATTCTCCCGGAAAATGGACCGTGAAGCAAGTAGTACAGCATATTATAGATGCAGAAAGGGTTTTTGTGTATCGTGCCATGAGGTTTAGTAGAAAAGATAATACACCTTTAGAAGGTTTTGACGAAAACCGCTATGCAGAAAATGATGCATCAGAAACAAGAACACTGTATGCTTTGCAAAATGAATTTGAGTTTTTGCAGCATTCCACAGATATCTTTCTTGCTAATCTTACGGAAGAACAACTTGGTTGCTCAGGTATTACAAATGGAAATGCTGTGTCAGTAAATGCGATAGCCTATTTTATTTATGGACATAAGATTCATCACCTTAATGTTTTAAAGCTACAATATGGATTATAGAAAACAGTGTATTGATTTGAGCACCAGAAAAGAACAAGGATATTACATAATATCCATAGCCTTAGCAAAATAGGTAATGGTACCTGGAAGAGCTAACCAGAAAAACTGACGGTAATCTGGATTCACTAGCATAAAAATGATGATTGCTGCCCAGATAAAAAATGTAATCCAATGTTTTTTTGTACTTACTTTAGCTTCCATATTATAAAAAATTCCGTACAAAAATAAGGAGCCACAGGGAAAATGTATAGAAATATTTTTTTTAGGGAATGCAATGCTAAATAATCATTCTGCTTTCTTATTTTTCTCTGTATCATCTATTCCTTAACCCATACTTTTGCCACCCGGCCTCGTAGTACAATGGATAGTATAAGAGTTTCCGAAGCTCCAGATCCAGGTTCGATTCCTGGCGAGGCCACTACACCAAATATCTGAATTAAAGTATCTAAAAGCTATTTGAAAAGCATTTGAGGCACAAACTATTTAAGTAAAGATTCAACCAGATTCATTCCATGCCTTCTATCCGACTACAAATCTGGATAAACTTTTTTATATACTCTTAGCATATGTATAAAAAATTTAAAGATTAAATCAGTTATACTTTTTAGCAAATAATAAATAATAAAAAATTAGAAAAGAAACACCTGCATCATTTGACAATTTACTATTCAAAACTAATAAACAGAAGGTTCATACTTCATGAAAATGATTTAGATGGCAAGAATCTTACCATCCATATTTTCTGACTTATGGCTTCATAAATTAAATTCTTGTAAAGTTTCCCAATGCCCATTAGTTTCTTGTTGAATAAGACTAATTTTTTTGAAATTTAGAACCCCGGGAAATTTTATTTTTTCAACTTCTTTAAAAATATTATCTGTACAAGTTGAGTTTCTTGGGTGCATTAAAGTTATATGAGGTTGATGAAACCTAGGCTTACCTAAACATGTATCTAAAATTTTGCTACGCAAATCTTGAAACTCAATGTTGTCAGTACTTGCCGGTATAAAAAGTCCTTTACCATTTTCAAATCTTGCTACGGGTTTAAACATAATATTAAGGAAATTAATCCTTAAAGAAAACAAGTTTGATATCACCAATTCAATGTTTTGAATTTCATCTTCTCTGCATAAAGTAACATGAGCTTTTATTATTTCAAATTGCTTTGAATTATACCTTTTTCGAACATTTTCAATAGTTTCAGCATCTTTTTGTTCTAAAAATAAAGTCAATTGTTTGCGTATTAGGTTGGCCATTTCTATGTTATTATGAAAATTACCTGATGGTGCTTTCCCAATCTTGAGTCAAATACATATACTACTACAACCCCTTCAGAGAAGCTTCAATAGTAGCAATTCTATCCAACGCATCCTGCTTCTTTTTTTGCTCTGCTGCCACCACTTCTGGTTTTGCATTTTGTACAAATCGTTCGTTGGAAAGTTTCTTATCTACACTATCTAAAAAGCCTTGCTGATAGGCTAGGTCTTTGAACAATTTATCTTTTTGGGCATCAATATCTACTTCAACATCTGCCGTAATATAGAACCGATCTTTTTGATATGTTACTACAATACCGCTCAGAGGAGCAAAGCCAATGGCATGTGCATTTACCTGCCTTTGCAGGATGGTTGAAATATCAGCATACTTTTCCAATTCAGTTGTTTCTATTTGCAGATCAATGCTATCTTTTGGCTTTAGGTTGTTTCTGTTTCTCGCTTCCCTAATAGTTGTAATAACTTCTTGCAATAATTCAGCTTTGCTGAGCAATTGTTGATTCGGCTTTTTTGTTTCCGGCATTTGCAGGATGCATAAATCTGTATGTTGTGGCTGCAACTGCTGGTATATTTCTTCTGTAATAAATGGCATAAATGGGTGGAGCATCCACATCAGCTCTTCAAAAAATGCAAGAGTGGATTGATAAACGGATTCGGGCATTAGCTGCTCAGGCAATGGTTTTATCCATTCCAAATACCAGCTACAGAAATCATCCCAAATTAAAGTATAGATGGTTTTGAGTGCTTCGCTCAGTTTAAACTGCGCCATCTGACTATTGATGGTTATCCTACCTTCATTTAGTTTTTCCCTCATCCAGCTGGTGGCAAAATGATTGGATGTATGATCTGTGTCATCAACTCGTTCTTCCCACATCTTTACCAACTTCATCGCATTCCACATTTTATTGATAAAGAAGCTACCTTGTTTGAGTGTGCTTTCTTCTTTTACATCAAAGAGTAGGTCATTGCCCGCAGGGCTACTAATCAAAATACCAAAACGTACAGCATCTGCTCCATATTTATCAATTAGCGCAAGTAAGTCAGGACTGTTTCCAAGGCTTTTGCTCATTTTTCTTCCATGCTCATCACGCACTATGCCTGTAAAATAAACATCACTAAATGGTTTTTGACCCATCCATTCATGGCCAGCCATAACCATACGTGCTACCCAGAAAAAAATGATTTCAGGTGCCGTTACCAATGTTTGTGTGGGATAATAATATTTAATATCCTCATTACCCGGATTACTATATCCTTTGAAAACTTCAATAGGCCAGAGCCAAGAGGAAAACCATGTATCTAAGCAATCAGCATCTTGTTGTATATCTTGAAGGGTAAGCGAAGGATTTTTTTGTTGCAATTGCAATAAAGCGTCATGAGCATTTTTTGCTACTGCCACATTTCCTGCGGCATCATACCAAGCTGGAATTCTATGACCCCACCAAAGCTGCCGACTGATACACCAGTCCTTGATATTTTCCATCCAATGGCGGTAAAGGTTTTTAAACTTAGCAGGATGAAATTTGATATCATCATTCATTACGGCATCCAATGCTGGTTCGCTTATTTTCTTCATGCTCACCCACCACTGTAAGCTGAGGCGTGGCTCTACTACTGTATCTGTACGCTCACTAAACCCAACTTCACTAGCGTATTCTTCTGTTTTCAACAAGTGTCCTTGTTCTTGTAGAAGTATTGTAATTTTTTTTCTGGCCTCAAATCGATCCTCACCCACACAAATTTGTGCAGCTTCATTGAGTGTGCCATCATCATTCAAAATATCATTTACTTCAAGCTGGTGTTTTATGCCAAGTTGATAGTCATTCATGTCATGCGCAGGGGTAACTTTCAATGCACCTGTACCAAAATCCATGGTAACATAACTATCTTGTATGATGGGAATGCATTTATTGATTAATGGAATAATGGCAAACTTACCATGCAAATGTTTGTATCTTTCATCATCTGGATGCACACATATAGCCGCATCTGCCATGATGGTTTCAGGGCGTACTGTTGCTATTACAATATGTTCAGTAGTGGGTTGTTGATGAGCATCCGCTATGGCATATTGAATATGATATAATTTTTGCTGTACTTCCTTACGAATTACCTCCTCATCGCTAAGTGCAGTAAGGGCTTTTACATCCCAGTTGATCATACGCTTGCCGCGATAGATATGACCTTTATTGTATAGGTCATTAAAAATGCTGATAACGGAAGCATAGTAATGATCATCCATGGTAAAGGAAACACGATCCCAGTCTAGGCTACAACCCAACCTGCGCAATTGCTGAAGTATAATGCCGCCATATTTCTCCTTCCATTCCCAGGCATATTGCAGAAATTCATCTCTACTTAGAGACGCTTTTTGAATACCTCTTTCCCGAAGCATTTGTACCACTTTGGCTTCTGTGGCAATGGAGGCATGATCAGTACCAGGCACCCAGCAAGCGTTTTTACCCATCAGCCTAGCACGGCGAATAAGTACATCCTGAATAGTATTATTGAGGCAATGGCCCATGTGTAGCACACCGGTTACATTTGGAGGTGGTATAACGATGGCATAAGACTCCCGGTGATCTGGTTTACTTGTAAAATAGCCCTGTTCTATCCAATGCTGATACCAGGATTCCGCTTCATTATGATTAAAATTTTTTCCGATTGCCTGCATAAGTTTTTGCCTTTTCTCTATTAAAGGCCGACAAAAATAAGTGGAAACGGGTTGTGGGTAATTATGAACAATTAAAAAAAGAAAAGTGAAAAATATGCAGCTTCTACTTTACTAATCTGTTTGGTCTTGCTGTAAAATGTTGTGGAAACCAAGATACTGTTTTGTAAAGTTGTGCATGCATTTAAAAAATTGATTGAAATTTTATACACAAAATCATCCTAATGCTTCAAAAGTCCTTTCTTCGTGTCGGACTGGCGCTATAAATATCCAAAAATTAGTTACAGTAAAACTAAAACGATTTAAAACTGTTTTATAAGACTAACGTACATATACTAAATATGTAACTATGGAATATTATATACCCAATGCTTTGATTAATGACAAAGCTACACAAATAGGACAGGCCGTTTTTTTTGGTCATAGCAACAACGAAAGAATACCGCTTGCATTACTCAAAGAGTTCAATTTTATTAATGATACTGTTCTTGAATTTAAGCAAACCTATTTTCCGGTGTGGGAAGAAGATTGGAAATTCTTTGCTGGAGAGTTATTTTTCTATCATAAAGAAATGCCCTGGACTGTGCAGTACAAGGGCGTAGTTTCTGTACATAGCTGGAATCCATTTACCCTACATTTTACTATAGAAAAAGCAGAACTTACTGAAAAACCTGGCATGATTGACCACTCCATTCAGCAAATCATTACAAATTTTTTTAGCAATACTGGTATGCTGATAAAAAAAGTTTGGCAAACAGGTTTATAATCTTTCTACTTTATTTTTTTATATAGCCGGGGCCAAAAATTACTTGACCAGGTCTTTGATTATTTTGAACATCTGCTTCTAAAACAGCTACTCCATTTACAATTACAAAATCAAATCCTGATGCATATTGATGTGGCTGTTCGTAAGTTGCATGGTCAGTTATTTTGTTGGCATCAAAGATTACAATATCTGCAAAGTATCCTGGCAGAAGCATTCCCCGAAGGGGCAAATTGAAATGCTGCGCCGGAAGTGAGGTCATACGGCGTATAGCCTCCTCTAATGAAACAATATTTTCTTCATTTACCATCTTTCTTATAAATCGGCTATTGGTACCATACCCCCGTGGGTGTGGCTGCCCCTCACCAAATATTCTAATACTGGCATCACTGGCAGGAATTGTAAATGGATATGCAGCTATATGTGCTATATCAATATCACTCATGCCATGAAATACCATTCCTGCATTTGATTGTATCAATAAGTCAATAATTGTATTTGCTTCTGCTAATGCGGTATGTGGCTTACCCATGATTAAATTGATGGATTCAATTGATTTACCTTGATATGTTGTATCTGATTTATACTGTGCTACAATTGCATAACCGAAATGTTCCAATTTTCTTTTTGCAAGCTTTGCCAGCATATATGCCACTGCATACTCACGTGATTTATTTTCCTTTAAGCGCAGTTGGGCTTTTAAATATCCACCTTCAAGCACATCATCAGGGAGCATAGTGCTTAAAGAAGTACTGCTAGCAGTGTAAGGATATTGATCTATCACTACTTCAAGACCAAGTGCACGGGCACTTTCAATCAATGATAATGTTTCCAAACTTCTGCCCCAGTTTTGTGGGCCGCTTACTTTAAAATGCGAAATTTCTAAAGGTATTTTTGCTTCTTTGCATACGGCCAGTGCTTCATAAATTGCTGGCACCACACTATCGGCCTCATCCCTAATATGTGTGGCATATATACCATGATATTTCGCAGCTTCTTTAGCAAGGGTAGATATCTCTTCTGTATTTGCATACATGCCGGGAGCATATATTAACCCAGTTGACAAACCAAGCGCACCTTGCTCCATAGCATCTTGCATCTGCTCCTGCATTTCAAACAATTCTAAAGGGGTAGGTTTGCGATTGGCATCCCCCATTGCCCATCTACGTATATCATTATGCCCAGCAAGTGTAGCTACGTTTACTGATAATTTTAAACTATCAATGAATGAGAGGTAATCGACAATTGGCAGTTTTGATGATCCACAATTTCCTGTAATTACGGTAGTAACGCCATCATGTATAAAATTGGATGCAAAGGGATTTACTATTTCATCTCCTTCTATATGCGTATGCACATCAATAAAACCGGGTGCTACAATATTTTCTCGGGCATTAATAACACGGTCTGCCGTCCAGTTTGTTAGTCTGCCAATGGCCACAATTTTATCTTTTACAATAGCAATATCCCCAAGTATCCAACTATTGCCTGTTCCATTTATAATATGTCCATTGGTTATCAGAATTTGCGCATGCTGTGCCTGTATATTAGCTATACATATAATGCTAAAGAAAGCTATAAATAGGTATTTATATTTCATGACAATACAAATAACCGCAATCCACATGAAAGTAAAAAATATGCAATATTTGGTTTCTCTAACAAAATATTTTGCTATGGAAATGAGGATTTTTATTTGCCCCTACGGGGAATGAGGACAAAATGGGCAAGAAAATCTCTAGTAGTCATTTTCTTGATTTAAATCAATAACACATTTCCCGAAGGGGAAAAAATTTCTTCTTATCTAGAACTATAATTGTTAACAAACAGGTGCAGTCCGAAATCTTTATCTTGCAGCCCCAAGAATGAGATTGAATTTTGCCATATTTATCATTATTCTAATAGGCAGCACCAGTTGCAAAAGCTTACAAGGATTGCCTGCGAAGGATACATCTTCACATTCAACTGATGTGAAAATAGATCGCTTTAGTAGCCAACCTATTTTTATGGAAGATATAGCTATTTCACCAGGTGAGGGTAGTAAAGAAGTGAGACAAACTATAGTTGAAAACAACAATAACAGCAAGCTTGCAACAGGTTATGCCAATAAAGCCTCAGCATCGGTTGGTATAGAAAATGCAGTATGGCTACAATTCAAATATGCTATTATGACTGGCATTGCTGTGGAGGAACTTTCAAATTTAAAACTGCTTCAAAGCATTGAAGACTGGTATGGCACCCGCTACTGTATGGGTGGTACCACTGAAAGATGTATAGACTGTAGTGCATTTACGCTTACACTGATGAAAGATGCATACGACTTGAGTCTACCTCGTATAGCTCAGGATCAATATTATGCTACAAGCCGTGTATCTCTATTTGATTTACAACAGGGCGATCTCGTATTTTTTCACACCACAGGCAGGTATGTTAGTCATGTAGGTCTATATATTGGCAACAACAAATTTGTACATGCAAGTACAAGCAAAGGTGTAATGATTAGTGACCTAAATGACAATTATTGGTCTGGCAGATATGTTGGTGCAGGCAGGGGAAAGAAAACCTTAGAAGACAATAGTTTTGATGGCTTGCACTAGTGAAATTGTAGTACTCTAACATGTTTGATGAGGGATTAAAATAAGAAATAATGTTAGAGTGTCCAAGGTATAATTTTATTAACCCAATTTGGTTGGTACGAAGCTGCCACCCGTATATAATTGTCAGTATATCCTTCTATTAATCCTGCTTTATTTTCCTGCTCAAAAAGTACTGGTCTTGTAGAGCCTACATGCTTTGCAGTAAATGTTTGCATCTTATCATAACTAAGACTACGTAGTATTTTATTTCTTTGATGCCTAATAGATATGGGCACTATCGGTTTTATGTCAAGGGCCTTTGTATCGTCTCTTTCAGAATAGGTAAATACGTGCAGGTAAGAAATATCCAAACACTCAAGAAAATGCATGGTATCTGAAAAATGAAGATCAGACTCAGATGGGAAACCAACAATCACATCTACACCAATGCAGGCATCTGGCATAGCATCTTTTATATGAGCTACTCGATCAGCATATAATTCCCTTTTATACCGCCTACGCATCAGTCCAAGCATTTGATCATTTCCGCTTTGTAATGGGATATGAAAATGTGGCATAAATTTTTTGCTCTGTGCCACCCAATCAATAATTTGAGGACTCAGTAAATTTGGTTCTATTGAGGAAATACGAAACCGCTCAATGCCATCTACTGTGTCCATAGCCTGCACCAACTGATAAAAATTTTCTGGTTTTGTGCTAATGCTTTCCTTGCCAAAATCACCTAGATTGACACCTGTAAGCACAATCTCTTTTACACCGGCTTTTGCTAATTCAGTTGCATTATGCAAAGCATTTTCTATGGTATCACTCCTACTCTTGCCACGTGCCATAGGTATGGTGCAGAAGCTACAATTATAATCGCAACCATCTTGTACCTTTAAAAATGCACGGGTACGATGATTGAGCGAATAAGAAGCGGTAAATCCCTGCACATCCTCAATATCGCAGCTGGATATAAGTGCAGAATTTCCTTTGCTCAACTCTGCCAAATGTTTTGAAATATTAAATTTCTCCGCAGCCCCCAGCACAAGATCTACTCCTGGTATAGAAGCTATTTCTTTGGGCTTAAGCTGTGCATAGCATCCTGTTATTACTACAAGGCTATCTGGTGATTTACGTTGAATGCGTCTTACAATTTGTCTGCATTCTTTATCTGCATTATCCGTAACAGAGCAAGTGTTAATTACATAAATATCAGCAACATCTTCAAAGTGTTTTTCTACAAATCCATCATAAATCAGTTGCCTGCTCAGTGTAGATGTTTCTGAAAAATTGAGTTTACATCCTAGTGTATGAAAGGCTACTGTGCGCTGCTGCATATGGCAAAGATAGGCCGCCTTTGCATTATAGAAATTCATGTAGATTTGTTATGTCAATGATTTAGTTGCTCTATTTTAAATGAACTTACAAAGCTTATACAAAGTTTTTGGATATAAAAACTACTCATCAAATACTACTCATTTCACATGATACTTTAGTAGGAATCAAGTATATTTTTGAAAAAAGAAATAGAAAAAATCAACCAGCACAACATTGCAGAGTAAATAGAATATTTTATTTGGAATAAATTTCTCTCTTTTACAGCCTTTATAATTCAAATTACAACAATACATTATACATGGTGCATGTTATTCTTAGAAAAAAAATCGCAAGACGTATATCGTTAGGACATCCGTGGATTTTTGCCAATGAAATAAATGAAATAAAAGGTAGCCCACAAAATGGAGATACTGTGGAAGTTTATTATGCTGACGGCACTTATTGCGGAGCAGGATATTACAACCAGCTCAGCCAAATTTCTGTTAGATTATTAACTCGTAAAAAAGAAACAATAGACAGCTCTTTTTTTGAAAGACAAATAAAAGCAGCATGGGCTTATAGAAAACATACAGGCTACACAGAAAATTGCCGACTGGTGTTTGGAGAAGCTGATGGTTTGCCGGCATTAATCATCGATAAATTTAATGACTATTTTGTGATACAAACAGTAGCATTAGGAATGGATAAATGGAAACCCCTGATTGTGCAAATATTAAATGACCTTTTCAAACCAAAAGGTATTTATGAACGAAATGATGTACCCGTACGTGAACTGGAAGGTTTGCCACAGCAAAAAGGATTCTTGTCTGAACCTTTTAATACAGAAATAATCATCAATGAAAATGGACTACAATTTTATGCAGATGTAGCCAATGGACAAAAGACTGGCCATTTCTTAGACCAACAAGACAATCGCCGGGCCATAGAGCATATAGTTAAGGGTGCAGATGTATTGGGTGCATTTTGCTATACTGGCACTTTCGAACTACATGCTGCCCATTATGGTGCAGCCTCAGTTTTAGGGATTGATATTTCTGAGCATGCCATTGCACAATGCAACAAAAATGCCGCACTTAATAAACTGGATCATATTTCATCGTTTCAATGTGCTAATGCTTTTGATGTACTCAAACAATGGGCAAAAGAAAAAAAACAGTATGATGTGGTCATGCTAGATCCACCTGCATTTACAAAAAGCAGGGAAACGATACAAAGAGCCATAACAGGCTATAAAGAGATAAACCTTCGAGGCATGAAACTACTTAAAAGCGGGGGTTTTTTAGTAACCAGTAGCTGCACTAATCTAGAACAAGCACCATTATTTCTTGAAATAATTGAGATGGCAGCAAAGGACGCAGGCAAAAAAATAAGACAGGTATTATTCAATGCACAAAGTGGGGATCACCCCGTGGTGCCTGGCTTAGAAAATACGCATTACCTAAAGTTTTTAATTGCAGAAATCACAGACAAATATTGAATTTATGTTTTCGACTGAGCCACCATTTATTTTATTCCCACTTCCCAAAAATAAATTTGGCCCTTTCCCACAAATAATTTTACATTCGCCTTAATCTTCTACACTTAAAATCGTCGTTTATGAAACAAAATCATTTTTATAAACTCTACCTTTTTTGTATTGGCGCAGCAACCCTTGCGGGGGGGGGGTAAAATTATGTGCCAACCTTTATCAAAAAGTCAACTGAATAATGCTGCTCAAATGCTTACACCGCCATGCTTTGCGGCTTGCAATAATTTAGTAAACCAAAGTCTGCCCATTGACACTACAGCTATATTATCTTATGGTAAAACAAACCCAGCTTATTATTATGACCCAGAGTATAGTAATGACTGCGGAATAGATACGAATTATGATATATGCCTTACCAATGCTGCAGATGAACTTAAGTATCAGGTATATTTCCCTGACAATTCAGTTTATACAAAAGCACAGTATAACAGTTGCCCCTTACCAGTAGTCATTCTTTTTCATCCGGGTGGGTTTAGTGTTTGTAGTGAGGCATTTGGCAAAAATGCTTATGACACCGTAACTGCACAAATGCCAAAATATTGTATGGATTTTGCCCGCAGGGGTTATGTGGCCATCAATGTAGAATACAGGCGTGGACAGTTGCCTGAACCAGAAAAATACTATTCTGTCCAACAGGTATTAATCTATTATATGGCCTTCCAGGATGGGCGGGGTATGCTGCGTACAGCCATTCATAATCAACGCAATGCTACCAGCAATGATAAATTTCAGATAGATACCAATTGGATATTTGTGGGTGGAGCCAGTGCCGGTGCTGCTATCTCACTGCATCTCGGTTACTATCCCACACAGGAAATGAATGATGAAATATTTCCCGGACTACGCACCAATATGGGCACCCTCAACCAGGATTATTATGTGGGTGATACCACTATTGAATATTTCAGCAAAATAAAAGGGGTAATGAGTTTGTGGGGCAATGGATTTTTGCCACTAGCTTATAATGACGAACCCGACTCTTTTTTTGAAAACAATGACAATTTTCCTGCATTGATTGCTTTTCATGGGTTACTAGACGATGTAGCAGCATACAGAAAAGAAGATGTTTTTTTTACCAATCAAACTACCCCCAACCGAAAATCAGTAAACACCTGTTTGCGAAATGGAGGAACCTACACCTTGCCGGGCATTCCTCCAACGAAAGACTTACTTACCATCGGCCCCGATCTTATATATCAGTATTTTGGTAATCTGCTTAATATGGAATATTACTTAGATTGTAATATGCCGCACGGTTTGGATTCTGGCTGTACAGGTACGCCCTGTACCTACAAAACAGAGTTTGGCACTGGTCTTACCAGTAGGGATGCAGTAGTGCGATACATTGTACAACGCTCAGCCACTTATTTTCAGGCGGTCATAAATGATATAGCTGCCAGCCTAAACGACAGCAAGTTTGTAAACTGTGAAAACTACCGTAGTGGGTGTAGCACCACAGATAATAATGCTGGCTGCACAAATAATGATTCATGTCCATAAAATAAATTATATGAAGCAGATAATTTTTCTTTTTTTAATGTTTACACTGTTCTCTATTAACAGTTTCTCACAGCCAGGCACACTAGATACACGCTTTGCAAACAATGGTCTTTTCTTTGATACCAGCATTAAATTTAAGTGTAATAGTTCTCTACTACAAAAAGATGGTAAGATAATTTTAGGAGGGCGGTACGAGGAAATGGATGGAGGTTTTTTCCTAATGCGCTTAAATAATGATGGTACTATTGATTCCAGTTTTGCAAGCAATGGTGTTTCGGTAAATGATTTTGCTTTTTTTGAAGAAGGCCGTTCGCTTGCTTTCCAGCCCGATGGTAAAATAGTTGCTGCAGGGTCAAGTTATTTAGAATATTTCTTAGATGAAGACTTTAATACTGTCTATAATATGAACAATAGTCTTATTCGGTATTTATCGGATGGGAAAACAGACAGTAGTTTTGGTGAGAACGGGTTAGTACAAACTGATTTGGGCGGGGTAGAATCTACAAATTCTGTTGCTATTCAAAAAGATGGGAAAATTTTAGTTGGAGGATCTACCGGAGAATTACCACCCAGCTCCCAGTCTCCCAAATTTTTATTAGTTAGATATCACCACAACGGAAGTATAGACTCCTCATTTGGTATAAATGGAAAAGTAACTACCGATTTTATTAACAGTAACAAAGGGTTTATCATCAAAATATTACTGTTGTCGGATGGAAGCATTATTGCTTGTGGCAACATTAGTAGTGTTTTTGGAGAATTCAGGGGAGACTTTGCCATAGCTAAATATTTACCAAATGGTGATTTAGATGAAAGCTTTGGAATAGGTGGCAAAGTTACTACAAGAATGAATAGTACCGGCTCTTTACTCCGGGATGCTGTTTTACTTAAAGATGGTAAAATACTTACTGTCG
>CAXYYO010000019.1:0-62678 GCA_964293305.1 uncultured bacterium
AATTTAAGCTTCAACAACATAATTGCCCAAATGGAACCCTTTGGCCCTGAAAATATGAGGGCCGTTTTTATAACTAAACAGGTAAAAGAGACAGGTTATAGCAGTATCGTAAAAGAAAAACATATTCGATTTGTATGGCAGCAGGATGACATTGGTTTATCAGGTATTGGTTTTGGAATGTCAGAAAAATTTCACTTTTTGCAAAAGGACTCCTTCTATGATATAGTTTATACCCTTGATCTGAATGAATGGAAAGATACAAAAACAATACAGTTGCGTATGATTGATTTCAGACCCACTAGCATTCTTTGAGCGGAGTTTTTTAATGCCCTGCTTGTATAACAATTTGTTTAGAAAGTTTTGCATACTTTTCTGTGAATATGGCTGTAACCTGCATGGGAGAATATTTTCTGAGAATGGCAGGATGCAAAATAAATTCATAAGGAGCCAAGGTCAGTTTTCTATTAAATGTTTGCAAAATTGTATCCTTTACTAAGTCTTTTATTTCAATATATAGATTGCCTTCTACCTTCATACCTAACCGATTGCTTAATAAAACATTTCTCTGATTTTGATCAGCTCTTCCTTCCTGAAATTCCATATCTATTGCGTCAATAAATGGCAGCATAGTAATGATGGGTGGGTTTGCGGAGAATGCTGCAATACTTTCTCTTGAAAATATGGCAGCAGAAAAAATATTTTTCCCCTGAGGGTTCAAATATTTTAAAATCATGGACAATCTAAACACATTTTCATCATCTGAAATTCTAGGATAAATTCTATGTCCATTCAGCCAATATTGAGCCCCTAGAGTGATATGTGGCAATATAATTTTAAAGGAATCTTTTCGAGGGGAAGCATCCAAGAATTCATTGTCAAGTTGAAAATAAAATCTGGTGAAGAGTGAATCAGTAGAAATCATCTGCTGCTGGATAGTATCATAATTAAATACATTCCATGCTGCATCATCAAATGAACTATCCTGAAAATTATTTGTGAATTTTAAACTGTATTTACAGTTTCCGAGTGTAAACGGTTTTTGACATTGACATGTAATTGCAACAAAACAACACATGTAAAACATTATGCTTTTCATTCAATTGGATTTACTGCAAATCTAAGGCCTATTCAGATTTTTTTTTAAAGATTCACAGATATCCTCATCACATATGAACCGAATAAGGATTCAATGGCTTTTTTATTGCAATATTCTTAGTAAATGCATGCAAATTAATGCCCATTTTTCAGTATTATTTTTCGTTTTATACTGGCCAGTAAGTCTGCATGTATTCCAACCAATACACATTGCATGAACCTTCTTTTACCAAACCATCATTGCCCATAGGGCTATAAAATGATTTCGTTTTACACAGTAAATTTGTAGACTCATTTTAAAATGATCGAAACGATTAAAATGATAAAATTTACCTGCTTAAAATATTAAATAAATCTCAAATTGTACTTGACCCGAACTTGGGGTAAAGTCTGGCCAAACTTTTTTAAAAACCGATTTCCTGTACAGGATCCCAAAATTTTTGATTAAAATCAACCACCTTATCCTTAACTATATGGGTGCCTTCTTTTTCTAATTGTTCTTCCATAAAAGTAGGCGTTTTAAAATGCATTTTGCCGCTTAGCATTCCATTACGGTTTACTACTCTGTGTGCAGGAATTTTGGGGTTATGATGACAGGCATTCATTGCCCAGCCCACCATACGTGCTGTAAGACCAGATCCAAGATATTTTCCAATAGCCCCATACGTGGAAACCCTTCCTTTAGGCACTAACATGACTACATCCCAAACATTTTGAAAAAATGAAGGCTCAGCTTTTACAGACTGAGCCTTTTCATTGAGTATACTAACGTTTTTAATTCTAGTGTTCGCCATATAAAACGCAACATTATTTAACCATAGCGATTAAAAATTTATTGCACTATTATGTTATGCTTTTCCTTTTGACTTCCCATTACAAATACTACTGAATAATTGCCAGAGGCAATATTACCAATGTGTAAATGACCTTTATTGAAACCCAATACGGCATACATTTCGTCTTCTAATACAAGATTACCTTTTGCATCATAAATATATGCTTTAAGATTACCAACCTCTTCAGCTTCAAATTCAATCATTAAATGTGCGGGACTTTTTAACGGATTGGGACTGAGTTTGGTGATGATTTTTATAGATGCTTTAAGATTTCTGAATAAACTAACTTGAGATGTAGTTGCAGACCCATCAATATCTTTAATTTTTAGCGAGTAATAGTAAAAACGATCGGCACTAACTGTATTGTCAGTATAAGTATAGGTCATTTCGGTGTTACTGTTTCCAGATGCTGCCACATCAGCAATTCTTTCATAATGAATACCATCGGTACTACGCAGTATTTCGAAAGATTGTGTACCTTGTTCGGAAGCAGTAGCCCATTTCAATAACGCCTTACCGGCAGGAGATTCAGAAGATTGGAAATATTTTAAAATAACAGGAGTAACTGCTTCTACGGTAATGGTACCAATCATACCAAATGCTTCATGTGGTGTACATACATAATTATATATGCCAGTAACGGAAGGTGTATAATTATACATTGTATTACCGGAGGTCATGGGCTCATCCCAAGCTGCAGCACCGGCTGGTATTGTAGCAGATGTGGTAGTATGGTTGCCCGCTACCCATACAAATTTTACTACATCACCTAAATTAATAGTGAGTGCCGATGGAGTAAACTGAAAATTAGAAACCTGTACGGTAAATTCAGTTGCCGATACAGAAAGGCATGCATGCAGGGAAAAAATAAAGAATAGTATTTTTTTCATTTTCATTTTTTTAGTGGGTGCAATGTACTAAGATGATTCTAAAAAAAATAATTTCTTTAATCGTGGGCTAAGTCTTTTTCCATATAAATTGTACAGGCAAAATGTCCGGAGTTACCCAATGGTTTGTCAATAGTTTTGAACCCAGCACGAATATAAAGGCTAATGGCTTTTGATAGTGATGGAAAAGATTCTAAATATAGATGATTATAGTCAAGCTGTATAGCTGCTTTAAAAACTTTCTCCATTAGTAGGAAGCCAAGACCATGACCTCTGTGCAATGGGTGAATATAAAATTTTACCAACTCAGCATATTCTAGTGGCAGGCCAGGTGTAGGATATAGACCACAGCCACCCACAATTTCATCTTTGTATAAAGCAATGAAATATGACGAAGCGGGATGTTGAAATAATTCAAATAGTGCATCTGTTGTTGGGTCTGTATAAACAGTGCCAGGCAAGGCAATATCAAATTCTTCAAACACATCTCTAATGAGCGATGCAATTTCCTTGTTATCAGTTTCAATGATGTTTCTAATGGTGTACATATTTGAGATCGAATTATTTTAATACCAATTTTAAATTTTTACAGATTCCACGCTATTTAAAAATGATGGATCCACAGTTGCACCAATACCCATACCATCAGGTAGTTTGATATTGCCGGATTGATATGTTATTCCTCCTATTACAGGATCTATTTTATGGCCAAGCATGCAAGTATCCATGTCAAAATAATTTATATTGTTCATTGCAGTTGCAAAATGTGCAAAAGCTGTGGCTGCTACACGGCTTTCAAGCATACCACCCATCATACATGGTATTTTATTTTGTTTGCATACATCATGAACTTTTATGGCCTCTGCAATGCCACCTGTTTTCGCAAATTTTATATTTACCATACTACAACTATTTGTATCTATTAACCTCATGGCATCATGATGATTGAAAACACTTTCGTCTGCCATGATGGCAATAGGTGAAGTTTTTTTTAATGCTGGCAATAAAAAATCATCACGCTTGTGCATTGGCTGTTCACAAAATTCGATATTGTATGGATGAAGCAGTGCTAATGCATAATTTGCATCATCAAATGCCCATCCCTGATTTGCATCTATTCTAATTTTCATGTGCAGGCCCACTGCATTTCTTATTGCATCTATACGATCTGTATCATCCTTAGGTTTTTTCCCAAGCTTTACTTTTAAGATATTAAAACCATCTTGCTTAAACGCCAAAGCCTGTGCAGCCATATACTGTGGGGTGTCAATGCCAATCGTTATATCTGTTTCAATGTTTTTCGATTTTTCACCTCCAAGGTATTGGTAAAGTGGAAGGTTTGCCCGTTTTGAAGCAATATCATACAATGCCATATCGAATGCACTCTTGATGGTATGATTAAAAGCAATAAACTGATCTAATTCGTGCAGACGCTCAGTTATATCAGCAGCATTCTTATGCTTCCATAAAGCAGCAAAATCCTGTGCCAATGCAAAACAGGTGTTTTGAGTTTCGCCTGTAATCATAGGAAATGCGGAGCATTCACCCACGCCAGTTATGCCATTATCAGTATGTAGTTTTATGAATATATTTTGGGCAAAATGCATGGTGCCTGTGGCAATAGTAAATGGCACCATTGGAATACTATATTTATAAATTTCGGTAAATGTTATCTGCATTGCGCAAATAAATCACAATTTTTGTACCCGCTACACAATCAAAATTGTGATATATATGGTTAACCCATTAGAATACAAATTGAAAAGAAACAAGTATTAACTAAATCAATATGTATAAAAAACTATGCGAAAAAAAGTTAATGCTATATTGATTTATTTGTTTGCCTATTTGGAAACTAAAAATTTATGCACTGTCTAAATGATTACCAGTTGTTCATCTGACCTTCAACAGTTCGTTCGGGTTCTTTAGCCTCTTTATTTTTCCAATCTGGCTCATACTTTACAAACCAACTTAACCATAGAGTACGAGATAAACGCATCAAGATTGGCATTAATATTATCAATAAAACCGTGTTGAAACCAAGCCAATAAAAGATACTATTGTCATTTATTGAAAAACCAAGCAATACCCACCATGCAGCAAATGTAGCTACAGATATGGCTACTGTAAGTGTGTAACTGACATATCCTGTACCATAATAAAATCCTACTTCTAACTCCGTTTTTTGGTTACAAACTGGGCACTCACCATGCATTCGCATGTACATATTATTACGAAGGTTGTAAGCATTATTTACCTCAAAAAGATTACCCTCTCTGCATCTTGGACATTTATTGCGCAATATGGCAGACAAGTATCCGGTTTTTTTTCCCATCCTTCTAAATTTGATGCAAAGTTATGATTTCATCAAAAAAAATTAGGAAAAGAATCTTGGACTTATAAATTTTTATAGGTATAAAATTATTTGAAAAAGGAGTGTTTTAGTTCCGAAGCCTTGTTTGTAACACCCCCTCTTTTGTCCACCACCATTCTGCTTTGCCTCCTAAAAATTCATTCCATGTATTTAGGTTAACATAGCCTGCACCAGTATTTTTCCCATTTATGCTATATGCTTTTACTGCTCTTCGCTTTTTATTCCATGTAAGGGATGTATTTTTTTCACAGTTTTCTGGTTTGCCAAGTATTGTATTTGCTTCTAAGAAGAATGCTTTGCCTGTTCCAAAAACTGTAGCCATATTATTTTCATCAATACAAACCGCAGTTCTCTCCTGCACTCCAATGCCCTTACTCTTGTAAGTGCTATCCTGAAATAATCTCGCCATAAATCCAATCTGACGGCCTTTTCTGTCAGGATCATCATAGTGTGTATCAGTAATTGTATTTTGTAAAATAGGAATATTGATGAAATCAGTAGTAAAAGTAACCATTTTATTGTATGGGTTCTTTAATACCTGTGAAGATAATACAGACCCGTTCCTTGCATCAAAGCATGCCTGACCCAATATCATACAACCAGCACTAGTACCCCCAACTGATACTTTTTTTGTATTAATGAGGTAATTTATAGCATCGTTGGTGGCAGTTCCTTTCCAAAAATCTACATATTCCCATTGATCGCCTCCGGCTATGAAAAGCCCCTCTGCATTTTTTATTTTATTCACTATGCTTGTATTATTAGCCTCACTCCGGCTTGCAATTACAATGGTTTCTACAGAATTTACTGGCCACAAATCATACATATATTGGTTATAACCATCACCCCCAAAACTTCTTATTACTACAATATCTCCACCACCACTACGCTTTAGCATCCATGTGATAGCAGCGTCCACATCAGTACTTCCCCCCATCAATACAAATCCAGGCAGCGTTAGTGTATTCACATTTCCAGTATCGCCGACAATGCCTATGCTACCACTAATAGATTTGGAAATAGTAGTATCCTCAATCACAGGGATGTTTGCTTTTTTTGTACAAGCTATAAAAGCTATACTAATAAAAAATGATATCATTTTAATTTTCATAAATATCTGTATTTAAAAATAATATTGAACAAATAAAAAACAGTATTTGATATTAAAAAAATATTGTAAGATAATAGTATTTAAAAAAACAAAAATAGCATCATCCCATCACTAAAAGCTATTCTCTTAACTTCGCCGCATGTTGGCAGGTTTTAATAATATCACATTTGAATTTGGAGCAAGAATAATAGTATCAGAAGCTACATGGCATATACATCCTGGAGAAAGGATTGGACTTATTGGCTATAATGGTACCGGAAAATCTACCCTTTTAAGATTACTGGTAGGGGAGTATCAACCTTCGGCCGGAACTGTTGAAAAAAGCAGAGATACCACAATTGGTTTTCTACACCAAGATCTATTAAGTTTTGACACCAATGGTTCTATTTTGGAAGTAGCAATGGATGCTTTTGAAAGGGTGAGAGCCATAGAAAAGGAGATAGAACAAAAGGGTAAGGAAATGGAGATGATGGATGCCGAAAAGGATGCGGTAGCTTATGATAAATTACTCCATATTTACGCTGATTTGCTTCACGAAATGGATGTGTTGGATGGTTATAATATCCAGTACAAAACAGAAGAAGTACTCCATGGGCTTGGCTTTAATAATGATGATATCAATCGTCAATATAAAACCTTTAGTGGGGGTTGGCGTATGCGGGTTTTACTGGCAAAAATGATCTTACAACAACCTTCATTATTATTATTGGATGAGCCTACAAACCACTTAGATCTTCCATCCATTGAGTGGTTAGAAAAATATTTGCAGCACTATAAAGGGAGTGTAGTAATAGTAAGCCATGACAGATATTTTCTAAATAGAATGGTAAATAAAGTTGTAGAATTATATCAGCAGGAATTACATATTTATACTGGTAACTATGATTATTATGAAACAGAAAAACTAATGCGTGTTGATTTACAACAAAGAGCCTACGAAAATCAACGAGAATACATCAAACAACAGGAGCGATTTATAGAAAGATTTAGAGCAAAAGCAACCAAAGCAGCTGCAGCACAAAGCGCAATAAAACGATTAGATAAACTAGACCGAATAGAGCAAGTTGAAATAGAAAGACCAAATTTAAAAATAAATTTTAGGATTGATAAAACGCCAGGTAAAATACTTGCATCCCTAAAAAAAGTATCAAAATCATTTGGGCAAATAACTATTACAAATCAGGCTGATGCAGAAATAGAACGTGGAGACAAAATTGCATTGATAGGTGCCAATGGAAGAGGAAAATCAACCATACTACGCATGCTGGCAGGCACAGAAACAATGGAAGGAGAAAGAATATGGGGGCATAATGTAGATGAAAGCTTTTATGCCCAACATCAGCTTGAAGCACTAAACTTGGAGCATACAGTTCTTGATGAAATGCAATATTGTGGAAGTGGAAAAAATGAACTCGAATTAAGATCCATACTAGGATGTTTTCTTTTTAGCGGAGATGATACAGAGAAAAAAATTAAAGTGCTGAGTGGTGGGGAAAAAGCAAGGGTTGCTTTGGCAAAAGTAATCATCAGTAAAGCAAATTTTTTACTTTTGGATGAGCCTACTAATCACCTCGATATGCATAGTGTAAACTTGCTGAGTGAAGCTTTAAATAAATATGAAGGTAGCTATATATTAGTAAGCCATGACAGATATTTTATTTCAAAAACTGCAAACAAAATTTGGGAAATAAAAGATGGGCTTATAAAAGAATTTAAAGGCAGTTATGATGAATACCTTGCATGGAATGAACGCATGGCAAAACATCAATTACAAGAAAACGCTATTATCATTCCTACTCCTGAAAAAAAGGCCGAAATCCAATCATCACTTACCGTTGTAAAGAACAAAGTGACAGAAACCAACGGATTGCAAAATAAAGAGCAGCAAAAGGAAATACAGCGTATTAAAAAACAATTTGAAAAAGCAGAAGATCAGCTTCAAAAACTATCAGCACAAAAAGATGCTATTGCTTTAGAATTGTCAAAACCTGAAAATTATAACAACAAAGAAAAATTTATTGCTTTAGAAAAGGAATTTGCAGAGCTTGAAAAAAAGTTTGCCAACCAAAACAAAGAATATGAAGTACTTTTTGATAAAATGATGATGACCCCATCCTAAAACCATGAGCAATCCTAAAGACGATAAAGTTAGAATTGATAAATACTTATGGGCTATAAGAATATTTAAGACCCGTACACTTGCTGTTACAGCTTGTGATAAAGGAAAGGTTAAAATGAATGGGGAACCAGTGAAAGCTTCTAGGACCATAAAGTCGGGTGATGTATATGAGATAAAAACTGAGGCAAGAAAATGGTTGATATTAGTAAATGAATTATTAAATAATAGAGTAGCTTTTTCTGAATCACTAAAATACTATACAGACCAGACCCCAGCAGATGCAAACAACAATGAAAAACAATTGATGCCTAGTTTTTTTACTGGTAAAAGATTGAGTAAAACAGGTAAACCTACCAAAAAACAAAGAAGGGATTTTAACGACTTTTTTGAAGAAGAATAACTATGCGTATAGATATTATTTCCGTAATACCGGAGCTCATGGATAGTTTTTTTGCACACAGCATTGTAAAACGTGCAAAAGAAAAAGGACTACTTGACATACATACTCATACCCTGCGCAAATGGGCAGTAAATGAATATGGACAAGTAGATGACTACCAGTATGGTGGTGGGGCAGGCATGGTGATGATGTGCGAACCCTTGTACAATGCAATCACAAGTTTAAAGGCTGAAAGAAATTATGATGCCATTATATACCTTACACCTGATGGCAGTACACTTAATCAAAAAACGGCAAATCATCTATCCCTTGCAAACAATCTTTTGATGATTTGTGGACACTATAAAGGAATAGATGAGCGAATAAGAGAACACTTGGTAACGCTTGAAATTTCTATTGGTGACTATGTTATGAGTGGAGGAGAACTTGCAGCAGCAGTGCTTACAGATACTATTGGAAGATTGATACCCGGTGTATTAAACGACGAAACTTCTGCCCTCTTTGATTCATACCAAGACAATATGCTTGCACCACCGGTTTATACAAGACCTGCAGATTTTAATGGCTGGCAGGTGCCTACTATTTTGTTAAGTGGTCATATTTCAAAAATTGAAGAATGGAGATACGAGCAGGCACTCATGCGTACTTCGCAAAAACGACCAGATCTAATAAAACCTGACAACCAATAAAATACACAACCGATTGCGCAAACCTTTTCGCAATTTTTTAATCCTGAAAAGCTATATTTTATTCAATATATGTCCGATTTGGATATGTTCGGAAACAAATTTTTCGATATTAGCCATCTGACATTATGTATATTTGTACTAGAAAATTACCCCCCGTTTTAAATCCAATGTCCGAAGGTGTGATTTCTTAAAATTTGAAGTTTGATAAAAAAACCAGTCCCCCCCAAGACTGGTTTTTTTTATGGTTGAAAAGTTAAAGATTGACAAACTCAAAGGCAATAACCTCATTATTTTCTTTCGTTGCATTTAAAAAACAGTATTTCAATGTTCAATCTTTAATCAGGTATCAAATAAAAACGATTACTGTAGATATATTCCCCATAGGGTAATAAAATGAATATAACATCAATAAAATGATTGGTTGTTTATTGCAATTTTCTGAATCTTAAAGTCAGATGATTCTAAATACTATAAAATTATTGGTCTAGCCCTCCAAACCACTTCAAAATTTAAAATCCTACATTTGCCCACTTCAAAAATAAATATGGAAATAACGGCAAAAACAGCAGCCGAGCTGAGACTTACCGAAGAAGAATTTGAATTAATAAAAACAAGACTGGGTCGTACACCAAATTTTACAGAGCTATGCGCTTTTAGTGGTATGTGGAGCGAGCATTGCAGTTATAAAAACTCGATCAAATGGCTGAAAACATTACCACGTGATGGGGGTAGAATGTTGGTAGCTGCCGGAGAAGAAAATGCCGGATTAATGGATTTGGGCAATGGATGGGGCGTTGTATTTAAAATTGAAAGTCATAATCACCCCAGTGCTATAGAACCCTTTCAGGGTGCAGCAACTGGTGTAGGTGGCATACAGCGTGATATTTTTACAATGGGTGCCAGACCAATTGCTTCACTCAATAGTCTTCGGTTTGGCAATATTGAAGACCCAAAAACAAAAAGATTGCTCAGTGGAATAGTAAAAGGTATTGGCCACTATGGTAATTGCTTTGGCGTGCCAACCGTGGGTGGCGAAATTTATTTTGAAGATTGCTATCATACAAATCCTTTGGTAAATGCAATGAGTGTGGGCATTGTACGCACAGATGCCACAGTAAGTGCTACCGCTTTGGGCGATGGAAATCCGGTTTTTTATGTAGGAAGTGCTACCGGTAAAGATGGCATAGGCGGGGCCAGTTTTGCATCAGCAAATATTACTGAAGAATCTACTGAAGATCTTCCAGCAGTGCAGGTTGGAGACCCTTTTCAAGAAAAGAAATTATTAGAAGCCTGCTTAGAAGTAATTAAGACTAATGCAGTAGTGGGCATGCAGGATATGGGTGCTGCAGGAATTATTTGTAGTACTGCTGAAATGAGTGCAAAAGGTGGCGTTGGTATGCATATTGACCTTGATAAGATACCTACAAGGCAATCTAATATGAAAGCATGGGAACTACTGTTGAGTGAAAGCCAGGAACGCATGCTTATGGTTGTAGAAAAAGGAAAAGAAGCAATTGTATCTGAAGTATTTAAAAAATGGGATTTACCATGTAGTGAAGTAGGTTATGTAACCTCAGATGGCTTATTAAATTTTTATATGCATGGCGTATTAGAAGCATCGCTTCCTGCTTATGATTTAGTATTAGGTGGTGGAGCGCCACAGTATGATAGAGCTTATACCACACCGGCATATCTTGAAGAAATTGCAAAATTTGACATAAATACTATTTCAGATATTGAAGATAATATTTCACTGCGTGAAATAGCAACTCGCTTAATACAGATTCCAAATATAGCTAGCAAAAAATGGATATATGTGCAATATGACAGCATGGTAGGAGCCGCCAATATGAGCACCAATGCTCCAAGCGATGCTGCAATAGTATTAGCAAAAGGGACAGGAAAAGCGCTGGCAGTAACAACAGACTGCAATAGCCGCTATGTGCATGCAGATCCTTACACAGGTGCTATGATAGCCGTGGCAGAAGCTGCACGAAATATTGTATGTAGTGGTGGTGAACCAATTGGCGTAACCAACTGCCTCAACTTTGGCAATCCTTATGTGCCAGAAGTATATTACCAGTTTGTAAAAGCTGTAACAGGTATGGGCGATGCTTGTCGTAAATTTAATACTCCGGTTACGGGTGGAAATGTGAGTTTTTACAATCAAAATCCTGATGGACCTGTGTACCCCACTCCTACCATTGGTATGGTGGGTGTGCTAGATGATCCCAGTAAAAAAATGACCCTCGATTTTAAAAATATTGGCGATTCTATTTTAGTCATAGGCACCATTAATAATGATATAGCTTGTAGTGAATATTTACATAAAATTAAAAATATAACCTACAGCCCTGCTCCTGCTTTTGATTTAGATGAAGAGTTTACAGTACAGCATTTTACATCATCACTCATAAAAGAAAATCTCATTCAAAGTGCACATGATATTAGTGAAGGCGGCCTGTTTACTTGCTTAATAGAAAAAGCTTTCCACAGAGCGCTTGGCTTTGAATTATCAAGTGATAAGAACATTCGTAAAGATGCATTTTTCTTTGGGGAATCTCAGGGTAGAATAGTTATCAGTTGCACTGCTGCGCAGGAAGAAGAAATACGCCGTAAGGCAGCAGCCACAGGCATTCCGGTATGGCATGCTGGCTCTGTAATAAAAGATGAAGTAAGAGTAGATGGAAATAATTGGGGCACAGTAGCTAGTTGGAAAAAACTGTATGATGAGGCTTTAGATAATTATCTAAATGGTTAATCCTATATCAAACCTTAATAATTAAAATATATGATGAATAAAATTATAATGCTGCTTTTCATGGCATTTGCAATAGCTGCAAAAGGACAACCCGGCAATCCAAATTTATCCTTACTTGACAGCTTACACGAGGATATAGAATTAAATTTTAGCACTTATAATGATTTGGAAAAAACAATCATTGCATGTGATGAAGTATTAAATTTATTTCCCGGTGACTCATTGGCAGCTATACGTAAAGCAGGCTCCTTATTTTATCTACACCGTACCGATGACTTTATTGCATTTGTAAGCAACAGTATTCGACCTCTAGATTCTGCGTCCACCATCATTGGCATGTTTTCCCTTCAGGATGATGAACGTGTAGAAAGTGATTCAGTATTAGTATGGAATGAAAGAAATAAAATGGCAAATGCGGCCATCCAACTCAATAATCAAAATATGTATGCAAACTTAAGTAAAGCACTGCTAGAAATAGAGGCTTTAAATTTTGAAAGTAGCATATCTTACATTCAAATTGCTAAGAAAAATGCCCCTGCGGATTTGTCGCCAAATATGAAATTAATTGAAGCCGGCATTTATGCAGATTTCAATAAAAATGATGAAGCAGCAAGATTGTTGGATCAGTTGATTATAAATTATCCGGATTTTAAAGAAGGATATGTACAAAGAATAAATCTGCTGCGCAGGGATAATAAATTTGATGAAGCATTGCAAATTTTAGAAAAAGAATATGCTCATTTTAAAGATGAGGAAGACTACCTCAGTTATAAATTTTATATACTCAAACAAGCCAAAAGAAATGATGAAGCATGCAGCATTAGTGAGCAGATTGGCATCAACAATAGCTATATAGCAGACTACGCTGTTTTACTTGGTTGCAAATGGAATTTGGCTACATTCCAAAGAGATAAAGGCACTTCACTCAGTTATGAAGTTTCTACAACCGATGCTAGTTATAATTTTACTGCTGACATTACAGAAAATTATGAGGGAGGTAAAATGGAATTTGATTTCACCATGACCAGCCAAGAGGATTTAAAAGGACATATTACTATTTTAAAATCAGCATTAGATACAGCACATACACTGCTCAATCAGTTTAGTGCAAATATGCAACAAGAGCAGCTGCGCCAGGCAACGTCAGTATGGGTTAGCGATGCGGTGTATCATGAAATAAAAACGAATAGCAGTGTTCAAATAAATGCAGATGGTGTATGGAGAAATTTTGCTATTGAATCATCAGACCCTAACGATTTATCTTCTTCAGATTTTGTTTTTATACTACGGGAAAATGGTGAAGAAAAAAGAGTACCCTGCATACACCTTACTTCCACCGATGATAGTGGATATGAGCTGTATATAAAAGATGATGCAGAAAATCCACTTATATTACAAATGAATATTGGATTTAGCGTACTGCTTGTGGATGTAAGTAATTAAAAAGCATCTGGTTTCGACATATTGCTTATAAAAAAATAACGCCACTGTATATTTTTAATCAGTTTGTTTTATCTGTGCATGTTACATAGAACAACATGGCTTAATCCAATAAGCAATCAAGCTCTTAAAGCCCTAAAATGGTGGGGTTTGATGATGTTTAATATGTACATGAGCAATAATTTATTAAACCCACATATTGCATTTGACGTTGCTATGAAAAGTTGAAAGTCAATACAGATAAATGTTTGAGTTTAATTTTTGGCGGATGAAATAGTCAACGATCCAATTGCCAATTTTTTTTTAAAATACATAGGTATGCAGCGTTTTGGCTTCGCAATAAAATCCAACTGCTTCAAAGAAGTTACGATACAATATCATTGTTGATGACCAAATTTTATGCTTAGCATAATTCCAATACTAATCTTAAAAATTCCCTCAAAAAGTCATCTCCAGTACGCCAAATAATATAGATATTCTGGATAAAATTTCTATCAGTAAGACAAATTTTTAAACCCAACGAAGAGGGAGCAAAAAGTCGCAATCATATCCCGTCTATATTGGTGATTGTATTCACATTTACAGACCATTAAGTTTGTAACGAATCTAATATCCAATTATCCAAAAAACAGCAAATCGTATGATGAAGCTGGAAAAACCTGTATTCGTACTGTGGTGTACTTTAATGTGCCTGTGTGTGTCAATAATACCATTTCTTTCACAGGCACAAATAGGCAGCACTACTGTTTCTCCCACTGCATGTAGTAATTTTGAAAGTGATTTCAAGGTTGATTTTGATGTTTGTAATCCTTTCAATGTGATATTCAATAATCTTACAGTAACTGGCAAGGTTGCATCTTGGTCATTTGGGGATGGAAGTATGGATACAGCTATAGAAAATTCATCTCACATCTATAATAAGGAGGGTGTGTATAATGTAACTATGATTACAAAAAATAAAGATGGATGCTATGATACAACCAATAAGAAATTCCTTCTAAACATAGATAGTGGCACCATATTTAGCAACCGCCATATTTTTGCCTGTAAAAACCAATCCTTGCAGTTAACCGGAGATGCTACAGCATTTAAAAATTGCTGGCTACCTCCTACCTATCTCAATGCCACCAATATTTTTAATCCATTGTGCAAGCCACTTGAGGAAATTTGGTATGACCATATCAATTTTAAATACAAATCAAATATTATAAAAAACTCAAGTTTTGATGGTGGTAATACACAATTCTCCTCGGACTATATGTATGATAGTTTCAATAACACAAGTGGTCATTATTTTGTAGGCCCATTGCCAAAACTTTGGAATGAAACCTACTCAAACTGCTATACAGATATTGATACTTTTTTCTTAGGAGATACGATGATGATCATTAATGGAAGTACAAACCCAGGCGCTGTGGTATGGAAACAAACAGTTAATGTTATTCCCAACACAAATTACGTTTTTACTTTTGCAGGGCGCTCTCTTACAGAAACAGATTCCATTGAATTGGTTTATTCAATAAATGCAGGAGAGATTTTGGGCAGTAAAGTTTTACCAAGAACAGAATGTGGCAGAACTCGTGTTAATACCACATGGTATTCAGATAAAAACACCAGCATTACTATAAAAATTACTAATAAAAATATACAGCCAGACAGAAATAATTTTGCTTTAGATAGCTTTTCTTTAAAACCGCTATACATCAATTATGATTCCATTCTGGTTTCAATAAAACCAGACCCTGTGTTTACCATTCAAAAAGATACTCCATACGTGTGTATGGGAGATTCGGTAAAACTATCTGCAACAGGTGGGGATAAATATCAATGGATACCAGCACAGGGTGTAGCTAATCCAATTGCAGCTACTACTTCGGCTCAACTGAAGGAGACTACTGTCTTCCAGGTTATCATCACAGAAAATTCTTGTGGCATCAAGGATACACTAAATACAAGTGTAGCCGTAAAAACCTTACCAACTATGCTACTACGCAAATCAAATGATGTAAACTGTGATGTGGCATATACAAATCTTATCGCATCTGGTGGCATTTCTTATAGTTGGCAACCACAGCAATTACTCTCCGATTCAAGAATATACAATCCCATTGCGAAGCCAAAAGAAACAACCACATTTACTTGTGTGGCTGCGGGTGGCAATGGCTGTGTGAGTAGAGATAGCATTCAAGTCTCGGTAAAGAATGAGGGCAAATTACCCTTTCTTATGCCCACTGCATTTACACCAAATGGAGATGGACTAAATGATTGTTTTGGTGTGCAGCAAAGAGGAATATTGAATGATATGCAGCTTAGTATTTATAATAGATTTGGAGGAAGAATATTTTATACCACAACTCCGGATAAATGCTGGGATGGTAAATATAATGGTGTATTACAAGATGTGGGAACATATATCTATATCCTCACATTAAGTGGTGCCTGTGGCAAAGAAATACATAAAGGCACATTGGTGCTTATTAAATAAAGCCCAGTTTTTTACCCCTTTTTCAGGCTTCGATTTACTAGGTAAACACCTACAAGTGTAACCACAGATCCTACAAGTAGGTTTATAGTAAGTGGTTCTTTTAGCAGAAAAAATCCGATAATCATTGCTACTATTGGGTTGATATATGCATAGAGTGATGCAATGGCCTGTGGCAAATATTTTATACTATAGATAAATGCACTAAAAGCTACAATGCTGCCCACACTCACCAAATAGGCAATGGCACCCCATGTTCTCATTGGTATTTCACTTATTGCAATATGATTGCCTGTACTTTGTGCAAAAACAAATAATAAAATACTTCCAAAAAGCATTTGCCATCCTATGGCATAATACGGATTTATATCAACTTTATTTTTTGATAATATGAGGGTACCTCCACTCCAGGCTATCATAGCAATCATGCCTAATAAAATACCAAAGCCATAACCCTCCGGTTGTGCATGAAAAGTGTTTTCATAGAAAACAATTCCTACACCACTTATACCTACCATCAATCCTATCCACGTAAGTGGTTTACCTGAATTTCTGTATAATATCATTTCAAGCAATGCTACGCAAAGTGGGTATAATGCCCCAATAAGGGCTCCCAATCCACTGCTGATATAATGTACACTCCAGGTGCTCAATCCATTGGCCAAAACAAAAATGAAAAAACTCATCATTAACAACCAACCCATTGTTTTTAATCCGGGCAGCCTCTCTCCTTTCCATAAAAAGTAAGCAACCCAAATACTCCCTGCAATGAATTGTCTAATATAAGCCACTTGTAGGCCCGGTACATCCTGAACCCCAATTCTGCTGGCCACCCATGTAGTACCCCACAAAATACTTGTACCAGCCAATGCCCACCAAGCTTTGGAAGGTATTGTAGCATTTTTATTTTGTTCGATAGTACTCACTCACTAAACAGAAAAAATGTTAATAAATACGAAATTTAAAACGAACTATACACAAGTTAGATACCTATGCGTTTAAAGGCGAGCAAATGTAGGTGATTGGCTTAAATTTGACCTCTCATCATATCATAAAAAAGAAATCAACAAGTAATATGGCATCATCAAAACAATCATTAAAAAGGAGTAAACCAAATTATATCTATAGCATTGTAGGTGTAGCACTTGTTTTGTTTATTATGGGCATTATGGGTTGGATTTTCCTTAATGTAAGAGAAGCTGGCAATGCATTTAAAGAAGACATTCGCATTAGTGCTTACTTGCGGACTCAAAACAAAGATTCCATTCAAGCCATACAACAATTTATTGCAGCACAACCCTATGCAAAAGATGTAAACTATATAGATAAAGAAAAAGCTAGGGCCATTTGGAATAATGAAAATAAAGAAGACTGGAGTACTATTTTAGATTATAACCCTTTACCGGAAAGTATTGATTTCTTTGCACAGGCAGATTATGTAAATCCTGATAGTTTAAATAAAGTAACAAATGCTATTATGGGTATTTATGGCAATCAAATTACGGAAATTAGCTACCCCCAAAGTTTGGTTACAGGGCTTAGTGAAAAAGCATCTCGAATTGGTCTTATTTTTCTCGTTATATCAAGTTTGCTTTGTGTTATTGTAATTATAAGCATTGACAACACCATTAGGCTTGCCATGTTTAGTAATCGATTTCTTATAAAAACCATGCAAATGGTAGGTGCTACAAGAGGTTTTATTGCAAAGCCAATGAATACAAGAGCCGTCATCAACGGACTTACAAGCGCATCTATTGCTATTGCCTTATTATTTGCTTTGATACAATGGGCACAAATCCAGTTTCCACAATTAAAAAACATACAGAATAATAATCTTTTATTTATTTTATTTGGGGGAATGATTATTATTGGGGTAGGCATTTCTGTGTATAGCACACAACGTAGTGTTGTAAAATATCTTAAAATGAAACTGGATGATTTATATTAATCAGCTGGTTTTTGATTTGATTACAATGGGTTGTTTTAACCATGATGATTTGCTAACATTCGCTTTCAAACCATAAAAACAATAGTCATATTTCCTACATATTTGCTCCATGATTGATGCCTCTTTTACAAAATTGCTCATGCATTGGCATAGCCATTTTAATAAACGAGAAATGCCCTGGAAGGGGGAAAAAGATCCTTATAAAGTATGGCTCAGCGAAATTATTTTACAACAAACCCGTGTAGATCAGGGATGGCAGTATTATGAAAAAATCATTAAGGCATATCCCAATATTATAGCACTGGCAGCAGCCGATGATAATGCAGTTTTTAAGCTATGGGAAGGATTAGGCTATTATAGTAGATGTAGAAATATGCTGATAACTGCTAGGTATATTAGCACCGAATTAAAGGGACATTTCCCCAATAAATATTCAGATATTATTCAGTTAAAAGGGATTGGCCCATATACGGCAGCTGCCATATCTTCATTTTGTTTCAATCTGCCTCATGCAGTTGTAGATGGCAATGTTTTCAGGGTACTGAGCCGTATAGGTGCTATAGACTATCCAATTGATAGCACGGAAGGCAAGCAGTATTTTACAAATTATGCAAGTAAGTTATTAGACAAAAAAAAGCCCGGAATATATAACCAAGCCATCATGGATTTTGGGGCAACGGTGTGCACTCCCAAGCAGCCACAGTGCAATATCTGTACACTTCAAAAAATTTGTACTGCATATCATGCCAACAAGATTGATTATTTTCCGATTAAAGAAAAAAAGTTAATAAAAACAACCCGGCATCTCAATTATTTTATCATTCGGTACAACAATAAAATCCTCATAAACCAACGAATGAAGAAAGACATTTGGCAGCAGCTTTGGCAGTTTGTTTTATATGAATCAAATGAATCAATTGACTGGTCAAAGCAATTGGTAATAGATACCATCCATGAACAATATGGTATAGAGGGTTGTAAGGTCAACCACATTATGGCAGCAGAGGCACAACAATTAACCCATAGAAATATCATTGGTTTCTTTATTGATATCAGCATTCCCAAAAAAATCGATCTGCCCACCTATGAATGGGTAACGGCAAACGAATTAAAACAAAAACCCTTCCCTAGATTTTGCAATCAGTATATTGCAACTTTATAATCCGTCTATGATTAATTAAAAGTATGAGAGGACTTAATAAAGTAATGTTGATTGGAAATTTGGGCAAGGAGCCGCTACGCAATGTATTGGATGGAGGCATTTGTATGGTAAGATTTCCATTGGCCACATCAGATGCGTATAAGGATAAATCCGGGAGAACCGTTTCTCAAACCGAATGGCATAACATAGTAGCTTGGAGAGGCCTTGGAGAGCTTGCAGCAAAGCATTTGCACAAGGGAAGTCTTATTTATGTAGAAGGTCGTTTGCATCATAGAGCACAGGAAGACAAAACTGGTCGAAAATATTTTTCTACAGAAATTATTGCAGATAATATTGTAATGCTCGATAAAAAAGTACACACAGATTCTTTTGTGGTAGCTTCACAGCAAGGAGGCTTAGCACAAAATGATGCCTCCAATAATCAACCCATTTCAATGAATGAAAAAGACCTATTGGATGCCATAGACAAAGAAAGTATTTCAGAAAACAACCTCTCTCCTTTTGTAGAACCTGATGAATTACTATAAAATTTGCATATTTGCCACCGGCAATAAAGAATATTAATCAAATCATTCTATTTTGGATATACCTCCGTCGATGCCTTTTATTTCTATGTTACATCTGCTAACCATTGATGCCAGTGCTACTACAGTATTAGTAATTGTACTACTTGTATTTATTTTTATCTCATTCATTGTATCTGGTGCAGAAGTTGCTTTTTTTTCATTGAATTTTAAGGATATCAATTATCTAAAAACAAAACAAAGCGATGCACATAAAAGAATTTTAGACCTACTAGAAGATCCGAAGGTATTGCTTGCTTCACTTCTTATTACAAATACATTTTCAAATATTTCCATCATCATTATCTCAAATATTTTATTAGATGGAATTTTTCAATTGCAGGAACAACCAAATTTTTGGATGGAGTTTGTTGTAAAAGTATTGGCCGTTTCTGCCATTCTAGTATTGTTTTGTGAGGTGATTCCAAAAATTTATGCCAACCATAACAATATCAAGTTTGCAAAAGAAACCGGTCTTTTTGTTGAGGGATTTAACCTCTTGTTTAAAGGGATGGGAAAGGGTTTGGTAAAATATACAGATATCATTGAAAAGAAGCTATCGTCAAAAGTAAAAGGTGGTTATAATATTGAGCAACTGCATGAAGCCATTGAACTTACCAATAACACACCTGCTACTGAAAAAGAGAAAAATATATTAAAAGGAATTCTAAAGTTTGGGAATACCACAGTAAAGCAGGTTATGAAAACAAGGCTTGACGTAAGTGGTATTGATATAGAAACGGGTTTTGATGACCTCATAAAAAAAATTGAAGAGTTACACTACAGCAGGCTACCCGTTTTTAAAGAAGATTTAGATGAAGTATCCGGAATAGTTCATACAAAAGATATTTTACCACATCTCAATGAATCTGATGAATTCAATTGGCAAACACTCATAAGGCCTGCCTATTTTGTACACGAACAAAAGCTGATTGAAGATTTGTTACAAGATTTTCAAATTAAGCGTATCCACTTTGCTATAGTTGTAGATGAGTTTGGTGGCACAAGTGGCATTGTTACTTTAGAAGATATCATGGAAGAAGTAATTGGTGATATAAAAGATGAATTTGATGAAGATGATATCAACTACACTAAAGTAGATGAGAGCACCTATATTTTTGAAGGACGTACCATGATTTATGATGCCATGCGCATCATGGAATTGCCCGCAGAAATATTTGATAATTTAAAAGGAGATAGTGATTCTTTAGCAGGGCTTATTTTAGAAATAGCAGGAGCTATTCCTTCGGAAAATGAAGCCATTCAAGCAGGCGATTTTGAATTTTCTGTGATGGAGATAAAACGCAACAGATTAGAAAAAATAAAAATTTCATACAGTAAAAAAGAAGCATGAAAATAAACTTTCAGGGTTCTATTGCACTTAGGCTCTTCATCTTTTTTTTTATGCACCAAATTATAGCCTGCAATTCGCCATACACTGCAAAGCCGCAAGGGTATTTTCGAATACCACTACCTCAAAAAGAATATCAGCATTTTAATACCGCTTCTTACCCCTATCAATTTGACTACCCAGCTTATGCCGTTGTGTCCAAAGACAGTACTTTTTTTGGGGATGAAACAGAAAACCCTTGGTGGGTGAATATTAACTATCCTCAGTTTAATGCAAGTATGCATATCAGTTATAAAGAACTTTCAAAATATGATTTGCAAAAATTAATCAATGATGCATACAACCTAACAAATAAGCACACTGTAAAAGCCAATGATATCAAGGATTCATTAGTCTTAAATCAAAACGGGGTGACTGGCGTGTTTTTCAAAGTAGGAGGAGATGTAGCTACGAAATATCAGTTTTTCCTTACAGATAGTATCCGGCATTTTGTACGTGGTGCTTTATATTTTGATAGCACACCAAATGCAGATTCTTTGCAGCCTGTCAGTGATTTTCTTGCTGCTGATATGATTCGCCTGATTGATAGTTGGCAATGGAAATAAGGGTGCACCACCACATTTAGAAGGAGCAAGAAAGAACCTGATAGATAAAATATGCTGCTATAATTTCCTTATAGAAAATTATGCTGAAAATTCATCAGATTACTATTCCATTTTTTCAACCCAGCTATTGACCTTGACTCGTAATACAAGGTCTTTTACAATATCTAGTTTAGAACAAAAATGACCGACACTACTTAAATGTAAATTTTAGTAATGTCGGCAATATAAAAAACCCCTAAAGAAAATTATAACTCAATAATACTATTGCTTCCACCAAATTCATTGGGTTGTTGCGCATCAGCAGCAGTTTCATTTAACCATGTAGCATTATCTATGCGATACTTAAATTCATGTCTTGAATTTTTTGGTAAAGAAACCTCGGTACTAAAACTACCATCTTTTTTCTTACTCATAAATACACCTTTTTCCCAATCACTATTAAGGCCAAGTATTTCAACTGTTTCAGCTTGCTCCGGTGTAAAAGAAAACTTTACTTTACAATAGTCTTTTGTCTTAAAATAAGTTTTTGTAATCATATTATCGTTTGTTTAAAAATGTATTCAATACTAACATTTGTTCAGTCAAATGCATGCCAGCATTGAATTTCGGCTTGATACTATAAATACTAAAAAGTAACCCAAAAGCTACCAAAAAATTATTCAAGATAAAAGAATTGAAAAAATTTCTACAAAAATTGAAAGCAATCTAAATAAAGTTTTGACTTCTGAATGCCTCAATTTGATACCCTTTTACCGGACTAAGCTGGTAATACTTCTTTGTGATGTAGTAATGAAAAAGTAGTTTATTAGCCTTTCCCCCTTCGGGGAATGTGTTACACTTATTACTTGAACTTACAATAGTTTATGATTAAAAAAATCTATCACTTTTTCATCTTCCAAACACTGTGTAGTTGTTTATATTTGAGGTATGTACCCCATGCTGCTAACCTTGCTATCGTAAATCCCGCTGCTCCATCCAGAAAACCTTTTCGTATAAAGTAATGAGAGATAAACTTTGTAGCCGGGTTTATAATCAGTTGATACCAATAAAATTTTTTGCCCTTATCAAAATAGGCATTTGCTGCAATTTTGCTAAAATATTCTGTTTGTTTATAATGCTCCGCTCTTGAATAATAACTGTAGTGCAGTATATCGCCATCCAAAAAACCAGTATGTGCATCTGAATCTGAAAGTATATATTTATCATGTGGATTGATGCCACCCCAAGCACCATATTGCTTGTTAAATAGTCTTAGTTTTTTATCAGGATACCAGCCACTATGCTTAATCCAAACTCCGCAATAGTTTGTAAGTCGGTTCATGTAATAACCCTCACATAAAAAGTTTTCCTTTATTGCCAGCAATGATTCGCGTAGTTTTTCGCTTAGTGCTTCATCAGCATCTAATGATAACACATGCTGATTGTTACATAATCCAACAGCCCTGTTTTTCTGCTCAATATGACCATCAAAAATATGCTGGTAGAATTTTACACCATATTGTTTGCAAATTTTCTCAGTGCCGTCTTTACTATATGAATCTAATACAATTATTTCATCAGCCAAACCTTGTACTGATTTTAAACAACGCTCTATATTTTTTTCTTCATTGTATGTAATGATGACCACAGAAAGCATTATTCCTTTTTGCATACTGTTGCAAAATTAATAACTGGCACCTAAGAAATGATGAAAGATAAAATAGACTGTAGTGAAGAGTTTAAAATCATCATAAAAAATGGTTTAAAAAAATATACCACAACAAGTCAACATCTATTGTACACGTGGCTTCCAGGGTATTTCAGCCACATTTAGTTGCATACCAATATATCTAGCCAGCACAAATAAATAATCGCTGAGTCTATTGATATATTTTAAAACAAGTGCATCTATAAATAAATCTTCCTCCTGCATACGTACACAGCATCGCTCAGCACGCCTGCACACAGTACGACATATATGGGCATAACTGATGGTTGTATGACCACCCGGCAAAATGAAAAATTTCATGGGTTCCAAAGATTCGTTCATCGTATCAATGGCATTTTCCAACAACGATATATCATCCTCTTTCAAATCTGGCATCTTCATTCGGGGCTCTTTCTCAGGGTCGCAGGCCAATGATGACCCAATGGTAAATAAACGATCTTGTATTTCTTTTAATAATGTATTTGCGGCAGCATCATTTACCAGATCATTTAGAAGACCTATAAATGAGTTAAGCTCATCTATGGTACCGTAACTTTCAATTCTTAAATGACTTTTAGGAACTTTTGTTCCACCTATTAATCCTGTTTTGCCTCTGTCGCCGGTTTTAGTGTATATTTTTAATGCCATGTAGTGTTTACTGAAATTTGACTAACGTTATGAGCAAACATATTATAAGTCTGCTTACACAGCTTAACAAACAAATAGTATTCTGGTTCTTTTATAAAAATCAAACAGTAGATACAGTCATTTTACTAAGCCCATCAGTTTCCACTAATCCATCCCTTAGCCGAATCACTCTTTTTGCAAAAGCCGCAATATCTTCTTCATGTGTTACCAATACCACTGTATTTCCGGCCTCTTGTATTTTACCAAATATTTCCATAACCTCTACAGATGTTTTGCTATCTAAGTTACCGGTAGGTTCATCGGCCAGCAAAAGAGATGTATTATTTACAATAGCACGGGCAATGGCAACTCTTTGTATTTGCCCACCACTCATTTCATTGGGTTTATGGTGGCTACGATCTGCCAGGCCCACTTTACTTAATGCCTCAAATGCCCTTTCCATTCTTTCCTTTTTGGAAGTACCAGCATATATGAGTGGTAATGCCACATTTTCAGCAGCACTCAACCTTGGCAATAAATTAAACTGCTGAAATACAAATCCAATTTCTTTATTCCTTACTTCTGCCAAATCATCATCTGGCATTTGGCTTACATCCTGATTATTTAGAATATATTTTCCACTACCAGCCGTATCTAAGCAGCCAAGAATATTCATAAGCGTGCTCTTACCACTGCCGCTGGGCCCCATCAAAGCCACATATTCATTTTTGTGTATATCCAATGAAATACCTTTTAAAACATCAAGGCTATGGCTGCCCATGTAATAAGTTTTTCTTATGTCCTGTAGTTGAATGATTGCATTCATAATTATTCCGGTTTATGTATGGCCTTTGGTAGTTTTACAAATGTATGATTGTGCAGGGGTACATTACGAAGTGCTGCTTCCTGCGTAAGTTCAGGTTTTACAATGTCGTCCCTTGTAATATTGATAGCAGCGCTCAGGTGTGTGAGTGGAGCTATATTTGTCGTATCCAATTCATTGAGTTTGTCAGCAAATGCAATCATGTTTTCAAGGTCTGCTTTCATTGCTTCACGGTCTTCTCCTGTAAAATCTAATCTTGAAAGTTTTGAAAGATGGTCAATCATTTGATCCGATACCTGCATAATATAAAATATGTACAAATGTAAATTCTTTTTAAAACAAGCGATTATGAAATATAACAACGGTTCAAATCCATGAAGTGGGGTGGAACCCAAATGATACGTTTACTTTTTTAATGATAAGTTGAAAGGGAATGCAGATACGTGCTTGAGGTTAATTTTGACTGAAGAAATAGTAAACTAATTAAAAGTCAACAATTGTTCTCATTCACATGGTTATGCAGCATCTGGGCTTTGTCATAAAATCAAACAACATCATCTCCGTTAAATCTGTAATCCCAAAAACTTAATCCTATTCAGGTTTCCATTTTTTCCTTTCTTCCTTTTTTTGGCCGGTAATCAATTTATCATTCTTTCTTTTATTCAATACAGATTTTGGCGTTTTTGTGGCAATACGAATTTTTTTGGGTAATAATGCTTTTGATACTTTTTCATTCATCTTCTGTATCAGCTTATGTTTATTGGCCAGTTGGCTTCGCTCCGTGCTGCATTTCATTAACACACATTGCTCCAGGGTAATATAACTGGCAAGTGCAATAGCAATTTTTTCTTTTTGCGCTTCGCTCAATGAGTTAGATTGCTGCCAATACCACCTTCCTTCTACCATTGTTTCAACTTTATTTACATGCTGCCCTCCTTTGCCCCCACTTCTTGCTGTTTGAAAAACAATTTCCGATGATATATCTATCTTCATGCGCCAAAAATAATAAACCATGCGTGCAGTTATTCAAAGAGTACAAAAGGCCTCAGTACATATTGCCACTTCAATAAAAAGTACTATAGGCCCTGGACTGTTGATATTGGTGGGCATTGAAGATGCAGATACAGATGAAGATATCGAGTGGCTGAGTAACAAAATTATCAATATGCGTATTTTTAATGATGATGCAGGATTGATGAATCTTTCAATAAAGGAAATAAATGGAGATATCCTACTGGTAAGTCAGTTTACCCTATATGCGCTTACAAAAAAAGGAAACAGACCTTCTTTTATACATGCCGCCAAACCTATAACTGCAATACCCATTTATGAAAGCTTAATTAGTTCATTTGAGAAAAATGTAGGAAAGAAGATTCAGACTGGTGTTTTTGGTGCAGATATGCAGGTTCATTTAATTAATGATGGTCCTGTTACGATTATAATTGATAGTAAGAAAAAGGAATAACAGCTACATTTTATATTTTATAAAAAAAGGGCTGCTCAGTAGAGCAGCCCATGTAAATATATACTTTAATAAAACTTATTTGTTAACAACCACTTTATAGTTAGCTGTAAAACCTTCTCCTTTTATTACAAGGTTATATACACCAGAACTTAAGCGAGATACATCTACTGGTAGTGTAGCACCAGTCATGATATATGTACCTAACTGCTGACCAGATGTACTGATTAATTGTACGGTAAGGTTTTCAGTGTTACCATCTATTTGTACGGTAAGTGTATTGCCTACTACAGGGTTTGGTAATAACTTGATAAGCGGTTTCAAACTTGCAAAATCAAGTGATTCTACAGTGCTATAAGTAGTTTTTCCATCTAAATCAATCTGCTGTATACGATAGCTGTTTTTAGCTATTGCAGGATTGAGGTCATCTGTTTGATAGAAGCTTTCAATACCACTATTACCTTTTGCTTTTACAGTAGCTATTGTGGCATAAGTACGACCACCATCAATTGAACGCTCTACAATAAACTTATCTGTATTAACTTCCTGCTTTGTGCTCCATTTGAGTAAGGCAGTTTTACCTTGCTTTACTGCAGTAAATTTACCCCATACTACGGGTAGAACTGGTAAGTCATACGATGCAACCAAATCTTTGATTTTACAATTGGATACACCTTGATTGGCACTGAAGCCCATACCTCTTCTGGCAAATGCCTTCCAAATTATACCACTATATCTGCCACCATATAATAAGGTATCAGCTTTAAGAATACCATCTCTACAATCTATCAAACCGGGGTTTTGATTAGCTTGTGCATAACACTTTGTAAGGTTCATCCCTTTCATCACCAAGTTCATTGAAATGGTATTGCCACCAGCTTCAATATCACTATTGTCTAAAAGGGCTGGAGCAATACCTTTTGATTGTATTAAATCCCAAGTCATATCCCATAAAGTAGAAGCCCAAATTTCTCCTACAAGATATAGCATGGCTATTTTTGGCTGTAGGATTGTTGAACTTGGATAATTACATCCTAAAATACTACCTTGATCATTATTATCAAAATAGTCGGCCTCTGCAATTGAAGGGGTTTGAAGACTATCATAAGTCCATGGGTCTATGCTCAAATCTGTAGAGTAAAAATAGTTTCTTATAGTAGCATATTCCTCAGATGGATATCCAAAGGCATAAGCACCAATGCCACGTGGCAAAGCTCCATCGGTAGCTGTTGCTGTAGCCCAGTTTGTAGTAGCCATTAGTGAAAAATAATCACTCCAACCTTCGCCGGGTTGCTCACCACCTCTCAGGCAAGTTGCCGTAGTTCCCATTTGACGGTTTGAAATACCATGTCCATATTCATGTGTGTGTATGCTATTATCCAAGTTTGCATCCAGACGAGGCCTATAGTTTAAATTTGCGAAACAAGGATTGCCAGCATTTAATTCAGCCCTTACTTTTTCAGCATCCACCCATGTGATAAATATTGCCGGTATTGTTATTGAAGCGGCATCTGATGTTGTGCTTGCCATATTTACCAATGTATTGGCATTTATAATACTATCTCCCACAATAACACCTATGGCACCAGCATTTTGAGCATTCAGCACTTTAACGGTGAAATTACAACCACCTCTGTTTACTAGTGCAATTTTACCAACAAGGGTGGTACCATTGTTTCCAGGAGCACAAGCTCTATGGTTTGTATTGTCAGCATCTTTATACCAAACAACATCTCCAGAAACCGGCCCAATCTGAGCCAATTTATTATCTGACACAAACACATTTTCACGTGTTGCCATTAAGCCATCATTTTCATCTGCAAGTACTGGAGATGCGTCCCAATCTAAAATTCCAAAAATTGGAGCTGCAAAAAGACCAACTTGCATCCTTCCACTGCCGCCATCTGAAGGGGTAGCAAAATTTGCATTAAAAGCAGTTGAGGTAGCCCCACTACTTTTACCATCAAATCCTTCAATAACTACATTATCGTTTTGCGCCCCGCCACGTCCTTGGTTATTTGCTTGAAAATTTCTATTTGCTTCATCCATACCATAGGCATAAACTAAATCATGCATATAGTTACCCCAATAAAATAAATTTGTTAAACCAAAATTTCTGGTTTGGAAATCTTCAATAGGATCGCCATCAAAATCAGGATTTGGAATAAATTCTACTTCTGGCAAAGTTTTAGTAGAAACGGGTGATGAGTTTGGACCAGCCACATCATTTGAATCCAAATCATCATATACAAACACGTTATTACCCCTTGTAATGTTGTAATCTGTAGTACCATTGGAATTCCATTTTAATGAAGATGCATTGGCATTTATATTTTGATTCCATGGATCAACCACAGTTGTAACACTACCTTTTAGAGGACTAGACAATGTCATGTAATTATATTTACCAGTACTAATTGCTTCTGGGGAACCTTCCAGATTTGATTCAGCAGATACCTCAGGTGCTTCGTACACTATAGTGCGTGGAGTTTTCTTTGTTTCGCCCAAAGTTTCATAACGAGTATTATTTACCTTACTTAATACAATACCACTTGAAGCGTCAATATGCATAATCCAGTCTGCATTTTCTATCCCTGCAGGAAATCTTACATTCCAACTCAATTTTGCTTCTTTATTTACATCATCCACCACCCATACTAAACGGGCCTTGATGTTATTTAGAGCAACCCCACCATTTCCAAATTCAAATTCCATATTGTCTGCAGATTGTTTTAGTGCAGCTACCATTGGAGTAGTGAATGTAAGGCCTAAATCCTTAGCTGAGTTATAAACAGCTGTAAGTGCAGAAATAGTAGGTTTTACAGATTTGCTTTTCATGGTATTTTCCATACCAAGAACTCTGGAAGGATTAGCCATAAAAAGTTTGTCGTCTCTAAAAGCAAGAATACCTTCTGCATTAGAAACATCCACACCATTAAATGTTTGGATTACATAAACCATAGTTGCCTTAGCTAAGTAATCATAATAGGCATAGCTAACTCTAAGGTTTTCTATGGCACCTTGTTTAAGGCCAAGGGCAGCAGCGTTTTGCTGCACAAGGGATGCTGCTTTTTTGATGTCAACCGATTTATTTGTTTGTGCATAAACTGGCACACCGGCTAGCATACAGAAAAGAGCAAGGAGTGTAAAAATTCTGTACATAATTTTTTTGTTTAAAACATTATATTTTTGAAGGATTGCAAAATAGCGGTTTTTATTACCCAAAAGTATTTGCAACTCATTTTTGACCAATTAATTACTAAAATAGCTGCACCGAGCTACAAAAAAACAAGATAGACTGTAAAAATTAGTTAATATAACCAGTAGATTTTTTGATTTATAAATTACAGAAACACAATTGAACAAAAGAAATTTTACAAAATGCTACCAATCATTAGCTTTTTAATAAAATTATAAAAAAATTGCCCATTGAGCACTTTGAGCCCATTTTCCCCAATCTTTCATGCTAGATTGTAGCTGATCAATCAATTGTTTGCTGGTCGTTTTTTTACCTTTTGTTGGTGCGGCCATATCACCTAAGGCAGGTGTTGTGGTTTCAATTTTTGTAGCAAACCAGGTAGTGTGTAATCTTGGTATGGCTATGCCAAGAATCAT
This sequence comes from uncultured bacterium, assembly GCA_964293305.1. Taxonomy (GTDB): domain Bacteria; phylum Bacteroidota; class Bacteroidia; order Chitinophagales; family Chitinophagaceae; genus CALAGJ01. The sequence goes on from CAXYYO010000019.1 coordinate 30,038, forward strand.
ACCCGGTAATTGATTAAATGATTCCGGGCCACCGCTACAAATAATTTGATCGGTATAAAATGCAAATACAAAAATACTATCCATGATGATGGTGGTGGCTTTTCTACATTCAATACCGGCTATCACCCTTGTATCATTTGTTATTTTCCAGCTTGCTTTTCTAATACTGTCATCAATAATAAAATTATTCTCAAATACTTGCTTTTGTGATAATGATTTTCCATTATTCAAATTGGTGAATACTACATTTTCTGTGGCTGGGCCTTTCATCCAATCATTCACTTTCTGACCTGTATATTCCTTACCTGGGCGATATAGTGTTTGAGAATCTGTAAATGATAAATTAAAATATGAAATAGCATATTCTGGAGACATTTTTTTCATTTGCTCCATCCATGCATCATTATTGCCTTCCGCATTTTTCATCTGATCGTCTATATTCTTATGCACATTTACTTTCTTTTCATACTCAATTTTGCCGGTAGTTATAAATAATTGTTGACTGTGGGCATACATGCAAATTAGTACCGCACAAAGGGTCATGAACGGTATTTTTACATTGCTTTTTATTGTTGAAAACATATAATATTTTTTATAAATTGTATAGATCATTTTTATTTTCTAATAATCACATTGCCTCCGGCACCAGCCACTTCAGCTGCCGATTTTGAGAAATTCCAAACAAAACTGAGCATAAAATATCGGGTCAATACCTGATAATTTTTTTCCTGTATTACACTCGTATTAATAATCCTATCATAACCCTGGTTTTGATTGAGCAAATCATAACCGGATATTTTTAGTAATGCTTTGTCATTCTTGAGCAACTTTCTACCGATATACGCATTTACCAAATACACATTATTATTCTGATCAAATAGATTGGTACGCTGTCTGAGGTTTGCATCAAGACTTCCATTTACTTCCATTTTCCAAGGAAGATACAGGGTTAGACTTATGTTATGATAATGGGTAAAATAATTTGTAGTAAGTTCTTTATTGATAGAAGAAACCGAATAATTATAATCCACACCGCCATAGTAGTTGAAATTGTATTTCTTTTCTTTTTCTTTACTAATGCCTCCATTAAATCCAACCGAATAGTTGTCTGTTTTGTTTTTTATACTGTTAACGAAAGTATTATATCTATTCAAATTCAGGTTTATACCCAAATTCATATTTGCATCAATTTTTGTCAATTTTTTGAAAAAACCGATACCAGAATATCCGGAAAAATTTCCATTAGTATTGATATATTGATATATGATTCTACCAGCCGTATCAATGCTTTGATTAGATACAATAGCATCTTCCGTAGCAGAAAAATTTCCATAAGCCCAAATGCCTCTATTGCTGAGTACTTTGAAACTATTATAATTAAAATTTATACTATGTCTGAATTCTTGTTTTAATAATGGATTACCAATAGTAATACTCAGTGGATTTGTGTTATCTGCCAACGGCTGTATCTGTTGTATAGTGGGTTGATTGGTACTTCCATTATACCTTATATCAAATCTTGTGGTCTGATTAAACTTGTATGTAAATTGTGCCCTAGGAAATAGATTTGTATATTTTCTTGTAAGTAGGGCATCGTTTAATTTATCGTCCTGATTAAAATTTATAAATGAAACGTCTGAACCCAAAGATGCCGTTAATTTTTTACCATTAAACCTAAATGCCAAACCTGTAGCATGTGCACCTGCATCAAAAGCATAATGGCTACTAAAAGTATCATTGAAAGCTTCAAACTTTCCTGTATTATCTTTATCAAAAGAAAGGCGCTCTGCATCACTTGTATAATTTTTATAGCCATAATTAATTTCTGCAAAAAGCTTTTTTGTAATGGGTTCAGTGTAAGTAATTTTTGAATTGAATGCTGCTACACGGGTATCATTGGTTTTCTTTTGATCTGTTGTATCTGTTCCAAAAAGTTGCCCCTTTGCAAAGAATGAATTTGCTGCATACAAGAAACCTGTAGAACTATTATTATTCAATGTTTCAGTAAAACTTAGAGACAATGTACGGCCTGGCTTTCCAAACTTTTTTCTGACGATAATATTTGCAGATAAATTATTGTTATCTGCATCCGTACTGGTGTTTCTCAATCCATTGTTTATGGGTACATTATTGTCATCAAAAGAACTACTGTTGAATGAGCTGAAGTTATTGCCCTTGCCTATATATCCATTGGCTTTTATTTTAATATTGAGGCTGCTATCAATATTCCAATCATAAGTACCATTTATGGAATGTCTTTGTCTGCTATTAAAAGTGTATCCATTATCTCTTGTAAAAAATGCACTATCCGGCAATACGGATTGCACAAAGGTATTTCCACTACCTGTACTACTTATTTTATTAAAACGATAACTGCCATTCAAGCTTTGTTTATCTGCATTAAATTTATTAGAATAGTTAACGCCACCACCCCAGCTTTTGGGTATGCCCTGTCCATAATACCGATCATTACTCAGCTCATCATCTTCTCTATTAAAGAAAAAGAAACCACCAAAATCTTCGTCCATTTGTGGGGAACTTCCGCCTCCATATTGATTATTTTCTTCCCAGTTAAGACCTGTTTTGCCTGTACTGCTCATTAAGCCGTAGGCTGATAACTTTCTTTTTGATTTAAAGTCATTGATCATGGCACTGTTATTCCAGGTATTATTTGTGCCAATGCCTGCATCCAACTTTCCAAAGTATCCTTTTTTCTTATCATCCTTTAGCGTAAGGTTAATGGTTTTATTTCTTTCCCCATCGTCAATACCGGTAAACTCAGCTTGGTCGCTTTTCTTATCAAACACTTGTACTTTGTCTACAGCATCTGCCTGCAAATTTTGCGTAGCAACTGTTGGGTCATTTCCAAAAAATTCTTCCCCATCCACCAACACTTTTTGCACTTTTTCTCCCTGTGCAGTTATGTTTCCATTCTTGTCCACCTGTATGCCCGGCAATACTTTTAGTAAATCTTCTACGCTGGCACCTTCCCGCACCTGAAAGCTATCTACTCTATATTCTAAAGTATCTCCTTTCATGCGCATGGCTGCTATTTTTTGCCTTACCACCACATCTTCTAGCAAATGTGCTTTAGACACCACATATATATTTCCCACTTGCTTATTTTCATCAATAGATAAACTTATTTGATCCACATAATCTGCATAAGCACTGCGTGAAATGAGTAAGATATAATTTCCTGTGTCTAGCTGATTTAGCTTAAAACTTCCGTCCTGCTCCGTTCTGGTAAACTTATACAAAACAGAATCTTTTGCATGCAAAAGAGAAACAGTTGTAAGATGTAGGTTCTGTTTTTCAGCTGTATCTTTTATAATGCCGCTAATGGATGATTTTTGAGCATCGACATTTAAGCTACTCAGCGCAAGAAATAGTATGAATAAAAATTTTGGGTATAGCTGTCTCATGATCATTTATTATTTTAGAAATACTTAAACTACGAAATTTTTCGGAGCAAATATGCAGCTGTTCGTTTAAAGAAAAAAAATAGAATTATTTTTTTGGTATAAGCGGTTAATGTAACTTGATAAAAGGGACAGAAATTTGAATCCGCAAGAAATTATGAAGTAGCAAAATAAGTTACTCTATTATCAGATGAATGCCCAAAATTTTTATGTGTAATGAAATAAGTAATCCATAAGCTAATAACAGTCCAAACTCCAATTAAATAAGGTAGCATACTTGCATATTTTGAAATACCAAACCAATCTCCGGTATATATAATTATGCCAACACAAATAAGGGTTTTAATCAATTCCCATTTCCATGCATTTCTATTTTCGTCCATTAATTCGCCATTGGCGTAAACAGATAAAAAAATAAATAGCCCATACAGAAACATAGCTGGGCTTCCAATAGATGCGATATTTCCAAATAAATAACAAACAAAAAGGAGCAATACAATTGTTTGCACCCAGTTCCACTTAATCATTAATGAAGTGTTGCCTTTATCATACTTCTGAAAATTATACACATCAGTAATTTTGGAAAGTGGGTATTTTTCAGCAACATCTGTAGGACGCCAGCCTGTAGGCATAAACCAAATCCTTAGTTTATCTTTAATACTTTTAGTACGCCATGCATCTTGCGCAAGCAGCCATATATGTTGGAAATTTATTTTGATAGGATTCCAAGTACTTACTGGCTTTGTAATACCATACACGGGTGGCTTTTCAGCTAATTCAGCTTGAAAACTTCCAAACCATTTGTCCCAGAAAATAAATATCTGCGCATAGTTTTTATCAATATATTCAGGATTGATAGCATGATGTACTCTGTGATGACTGGGAGTAACGATGATATGCTCTAAAAATCCCATTTTGTTGATATGCTGTGTATGATACCAGAACTGAGCAAACAAATGTAATGGCGCTACAATGGCTACTACTTCAGCTGGTACCCCCAGTAATGCAGCAGGTATAAGAAAAATTGTAAAAAGCATAAAGAAAGAAGAAATGCTCTGGCGCAATGCACAAGCAAGATTAAACTCTTCACTGCTATGGTGAATGATATGACTATTCCAGAAAAAATTTACTCTGTGATCTATACGATGCACTAAATAGCCCTGTAAATCCAAAGCCATAAAAGCCACAACATAGGTAAGCCAAGTAGCTTCTATTGTATAAATAGCCCAATGGTTTACCATCCACTCATACCCAAGAATAGTAATGCTTAAACCCAATACATCTTTAGTTACATTGGTAACACCACTGCTGAGGCTACTAAACATATCCATGCTTCGTACTGTATCTTTTTGTTTGCGCCAGCCATACCATTTCTCTAATAATACAAGGCCTAAAAAAATAGGCATGGCAATGAGTAATATGCGACCGTATGTTTCCATGATATGGCGAAAGTAAAAATATAGATTGAATTATTCAATTGAATTATCTAAACGCTGTAAGTACATTTGTGCCAATGCATCTTCGAATAACATCAAAATACAGGAGTTTATTTACTTTCTTTGTGTATTTGTTCATAGCGATTATTGCGTATTTCCCCCTGCTGGATAACAATTTTTTTTCGGATGATTTTGATACCATTCATCGGCTAACGGTAGCAAAATCATTTTGGATACCAAGTTTTTTCAGACCACTGTCTGATGCATCACTGATTTTGGTAAATTTATTGGCCGGGCCTAGTCCGGGTGCACAATATGGTGCTGCAATCCTAATGCTGGCAGCGGGTGCTTTTTTATTTTATCATTTTGCAAAAATTATTTTCAGCAATATAACTATTGACAACAACTTGCTGTTGGTAGGGGGTGTACTATTTATCTTATATCCTTTTCATTTTGAATCATTGGCCTGGTGTGTAGGGCGTGGTTCTATGCAGGCAGCATTGCTTGCTTTATGGTCCATGTATTTTTTTATTAGACCCCATACAGACAATGGCTATTCTCTCAAAATGATCCTACTAAGTCAATTGCTTTATTTTTTTGCTTTAGCTACCTATGAATCTGTCTTCGTATTACCTGCTATTATTTTTTTTATTGCTAAGATTAAAACCTGCAATAACAGAAAATCAATACTTGCTTTTCTTATTTATGGCTTTACATTGCTAATACATATTGCTATTAGAGTTTACATCAGTGGAACTTTGTTTGGCAACTATCAGAAAGATGGATTTGAATGGGGACTATCTGATTATTTCTTAAACTATTCAAAGGCATTGAGCCGGGTACTTGTAATGCCGATGCTTAATACAAACTACTTTGCTATTACAACGGGCATGTTCATCCTACTTGTTAGTTTTCTTTGTATCCGATCTATATTAAAATCCAAAAAGACACAAACACAAACATGGATAAACTTAGGTTTTTGTACTATGTTTTCATTAATAACGGCGGCATTTTTTAGTGTAAGTGTAAAAACTTCTGAGGGAGATCGTTTACTATTTTTACCATCCATTTTTGTTATTCTTTTACTTGTGTTACTGCTCAATGTTTTAAAAGAAAACAAGAAGGCACAAAGAAGTTTTATGCTACTCTTCATTGGCTATTTTAGTTATAATCTTTCTGTACAGCATCAACGCTGGAACAAGGCCAGTGAAATTATTGATGATACGATGTTGGCATGTAAAAAAATGGTAGCATCAACAGATAAGCAAGTTGCTATTTTAAATTTACCGGATACTTACTTGGGGGCTTATGTTTTTAGACATGGTTTTAACCAGTGTTTATCAAATAATGGGATAGATAGCGTTAGAATAAATGCAATTGCATATTTTATGGAATGGGATTTCCGAGAAACCGAAAACCCTTTTAGCTACAAAAGAATTAACGACAGTCTTGATTTCAATCATTATGCTAAACTAATAATCGACCAAAATAAAACCAAAGTCATTATTAAGGATACAGTTGCTGTTACTTTAAATATTAATCAATTTGATATTTGGTATTGGGATAAAGAAAACTATGAAAAAATTTATATGAATAAATAACAATACCAAACATTTTGGCGAAACAAAAAATCGTCTTAAAAATTTACTATAGTTGTCATCTAATGTTTCAAAAAAAATACAGACTTTTTCTTCTCTTATTATGGTTTCTTATACAAATCATCCTGTTGATTCATTTTGGCATCATTAGCACAAAGGAAGCAACCAAATACTTTTATGAAGCTGAATTCTTTAAAACACACCATCATTTTTCAGAGTCAAGATACATTTTCTATTCAGCATATATCTTTTTACATTCCTTTTTTAGAGATCAATATGCTACATCAATTTTTTTATACATCTTACAATTAACTTTTAATCTTGCGGGACTCTTCGCCATTATAAGACTTACCAGCCATATCACAGGTAATAAGCTATCTGGCATTATTGCCGGCTTTCTTTTACTACTAGCCTTTAACTGGCAGTTTTGGACTATATACCTCTATACCGAATCTCTTTTTTGCAACTATATCCTACTGTTTTGTTCTTTCTATTTTGTGCCAATTTCTAATAAAAAATTAAACAGGTTATTACTTATACTGTTATTTGTTTTAATCATCTTTACAAGGCCACATGGCCTTCTCTTACTCCTGCCACTTTGTGTTATATCAATCTTCAAACTATATCTTGAAAAAAAATATTTGAAACTGGCAGCGCTCATAGTTTTATTAGGTATAACAACTGCAATAACAATCCATCATTTCTCCAATAAAAATTCAGGCTTTGATTTTGCTAAGCCGATTGCTGAGAGCAGTGTGCTTTGCTATATAAAAACAGAATCGTTAGAAGCGGTTAATATCGAGTCTGATAATTCTTTTAGTTTTTTGATGCTATATATTTACAATTATCCAAAGCAGTTTTTTTACTTGTCTGCTCAAAAATTTTTATCCTATTGGGGGCTAACAAGAAGTTACTACTCTCCTCTCCAAAACTCATGGATAGTTTGCTATTACTATACAGCTTATTTTTTTGCACTAATAGGCATTTATACCTTATGGCGGAAAAATAAAATCTTTACGATCTTCGTCATTTCGCTTTTTTTCTTTTTTACTATTAGCGTTATATTTACCTGTGATGACTGGAGTAATAGGTTTAATATGCCCATCATACCGTTTGTTCTCTTGCTAGCTGCTTATGGATTAATTGAATATATACAAATACTTAAGCAACCAAATGAATAACTCAAAAAACATATACCCTTTAGAAATTGTAAATGGTTTTATCTTTCTGCAAGTATTTTACTATCTGTATTTCTGTTCTTCATGCAGAAAATAAATATCACCATTTATAAAAAATTAATATTGTTTTGTATTGCCTATGTTATTGTCATTATTATTTACAGATACAATTTTGCAGACCATAATTATGACGAATTTAAAATAACTATTTTTCGTCTGGATGCTATTGCCTACGGCTTGATTGCTGCAGCAATACATAGATACCATCCCACATTTTTCAAAGGGAAAGCCATGCCATTAATTACAATAGCACTATTAATTAGCGGTATTCTATTGTTTCTACTTGCCTCAAAAATCGGCATTTACTATTCCTAGTACTATCTAATCATGGGAGTAGGTCTGGCTCTTAGTCTGGTTGTAATGAGAAACATGAACGATTTCTTTGTAGAAAGGTTTTACCATGTGATACCAATTTTTTTTAGTAAGATTTCCTACTCTATGTATCTTGTTAATTTACCCGTCATAGCTCTTATAAAAAAGTATTTGTTATCGGGCAGAGAATTTAATTTCACTATTCGAGTTTGTGTATCGTTTCTAATAATAACGATTGTTTCTTTTGCTTGTCACTATTTTATTGAAACTCCAATTTTAAAACTTCGTGACATGCTAATTAAAATATCATAACAGATCAATTATTATTTTTTTCATAGATAATAAATGGACATTTAAATCCTTTTTAATAACCCCCTGCAAATATTCCCCGCTATCCCCGGCCCTTCATAAACAAAACCTGTCCATACCTGTACTAAGCTGGCACCCATATCTATTTTCTCTTTTGCGTCAGCGGCAGAAAAAATACCCCCACTGGCTACTAATGGAACGGTATGGCCCAGCTGTGTATGCAAATATTGTAGTACATGTGTAGATGGCGCTTTTACTGGCTTGCCACTCAATCCACCTGCGCCTATGGCTGTTATCTTTGCTGATGGTGTTTGCAAATTTGCCCTGCTGATGGTGGTGTTCGTTGCAATAACGCCATCTAATTTTACAGTACTGGCAAGTGAAACAATATCGTCGAGTTGGGCTTTATGCAAGTCGGGTGCAATTTTCAACAAAATCGGTTTTGGCTTTTGCATACCTGCATTGATATGCTGTAGGTGTTGTATAATTTTAGTAAGTGCTTCTTTTTCTTGCAGAGCACGCAGACCCGGTGTGTTGGGGCTGCTCACATTCACTACAAAATAATCTACCGTATCATGCAATTCTTTGAAACATATTTCATAATCCCTCCATGCATCTTCATTTGGAGTTGTCTTATTCTTTCCAATATTTCCACCCACAATCAAATCAGTAGTTGGCTGTTGTAAACGCCAATGTTCTAAGCGACCACGTATAGCTTTTACGCCATAATTATTAAACCCCATGCGGTTGATCAGTGCCTTATCTGCCGGAAGGCGAAACAATCGGGGCTTATCATTGCCCTGCTGTGGTTGTGGTGTCACTGTCCCTATCTCTACCGATCCAAAACCAAGACATCCCAATTCGGTAAGCCATCGTGCATTCTTGTCAAAGCCAGCAGCAAGGCCTACAGGGTTTTTAAAATTTAAACCCCAAATTGACTTTTCTAAACTAGCATTCGTATAAGTAAATTGTTTACGAATTAACGACTGGATAAACCCAACAGAAACGCCCTGTTGCAATAAATACATGGAAAAATAATGTGCCTCCTCTGGCGACAATAAAAACAACAGATTTCTTAGCAACGCATACATGCGGCGAAGATAGGGTTGGGAGATGGATGATTGAAAATTGAGAATTGATTGATGATAGGTGTATCATTTTAAATTATAAATTTTTACTTTCCAGAAATCATTTTAATACAATAAAACCCTTCGGGCAATGATTATGCACAACTATTTATCTCAAATGAATCTAAGTAAATACCTACATTATTAATCATTGTGATGGAGGCACGACAGAGCAAATTAAAAATACAACATCAGAAAATTTTAAAATAACTATGTGATTCGGGTTAGAATGTCGAATCTATAAAAATAATAATGCAAATATGTACCCCAAATTATGCTGTTGAATTTTCTTACAAAACCGAGATGCTGCATACCTATATATTCAAGAACGATTTTTACATTTAATGATTTTTCAATCAAAAATTAACCTCAAACTCATATGTAAACTATCTTTCGACTTCTCATAACAAAGTCAGCAGCATCATCTGGAATAAAAACCAATATTTCCATTCTAATTTTCAACCATTACTTTTACTCCATAAAAATATTGCATGGAGCGTGTTTGCTTATTTCCTGGCACTTTTGATCCTATTACTTTAGGACATATTGATATACTCAAAAGGGCACTGCCTTTGTTTGACAAAATTGTAGTCGGCATTGGGCAGAATTCCAGTAAAATCCCAATGTTTAGCATGGAACAAAGGATTGATTGGGTAAATGAGATTTTCAGAAATGAGAAAAAAGTAAGTGCTAGTTTTTACAATGGACTTACCATTCAATACTGCAAAAAAATAAATGCACGTTTTATATTGAGGGGCATTCGCTTTGTAAGCGATTTTGAATATGAAAAAACAATAGCAGATGCTAATAGAAGTTTGGATAGAACCATAGAAACAGTTTTTCTTACAGGCGAACCACAATACACATCTGTGGCCAGTACTATTGTAAGAGATATACTGCGAAACGGTGGCGATGCATCTTCATTTTTACCCCCGGAGGTAAATGCTACGTTGCTGAAAATACAGGCATAGCACTGCGTTGTATAATGCCGCCTCCTATTACTTCATTGCCTTCATAAAATACTGCACTTTGACCGGGTGCAATACTTTTTGCCGGGTCATAAAAACGCACTTTTATATTGCCGGAGGCATCGTTGTATAAACTACTCAAACTACCACTATCCTTATATCGAATTTTTGTAATAGCTTCCATGCCATCTGTTATGCCTTCATATTTTAACCAGTTCATTTTTGCTACCTGCATATCAGTACTTTGAAGGTCTGCTTCATCCCCCAGTACTACCGTATTTGAATGAGGGTCAATGGCTGTTACAAACACCGGGCGGCCCAGTGCTATATCCAAACCCTTACGCTGGCCAATGGTATAAAATGGATAACCCTTGTGTTTACCAATTTTATTTCCCGCAGTATCTGTAAACCAACCCCCGGCTACCTTTTCCTCTAAGCCATCCACACGGCGTTTTAGAAAACCCCTGTAGTTGTTATCTGGCACAAAACAAATTTCATAACTCTCCGATTTTTTAGCCAGTTCTGGGTAGCCATAATCATGCGCCATTTGCCTAATGGCTGTTTTACGAAAATTGCCAAGTGGCAATAAGGTGCGGCTGAGTAAATCCTGCTGCAAACCCCATAGCACATAGCTTTGATCCTTTGTATCGTCCAAACCTTTACTAATAGTATAGCGGCCATTTGGTGCATGTACAATATTTGCATAATGACCGGTGGCTATAAATTCACAGTCCATCAAATCTGCTCTTTTTAGGAGTGCTCTCCATTTAATATGCGTATTGCACATTACACAAGGGTTTGGAGTGCGGCCTGCCAAATATTCATCCACAAAATTCTCTATTACAAAGTCGCCAAACTCCTCCCTAATATCTAAAATAAAATGAGGAAATCCATGCTGCACAGCAGCGGCACGGGCATCATTAAAACTATCTAAATTACAACATCCCGTTTCTTTACTACTACCACCGGCACTGGCATAATCCCAGGTTTTCATGGTAATACCAATTACTTCATATCCCTCATGGTGGAGCATAAGCGCTGCCACAGTACTATCAATACCGCCGCTCATAGCTACCAAAACTTTTCCTTTACGGCTCATATACAAATTTGTGCAAAGATAGGAGAATGGTGAGGGTAGGTGCAGATGCATGGGCTAGCTGTTTGCCTAAACTGTGCTGCCTTATACCCAAATTGGAGAAAATTCCACATAATAAATTTTATGATAGTGTTTGATGTAGGTATGTTCTGAGCTTATACCCACTGGGCGGGCTCTACAACACAATTACTCGCTACACTCCAAGCTTTTAGTTTCAAATGAAGCAATGCTAAATGCATGAATATCCAATAAAAATTACGCTCCCAATTTCTCACACAAATTTCGATTGACAGTGCTTTAGCACGGGCCCATTGAATTTGGAGTTTGTGATTGATTTTTGGATGAAATACATGAATTTCTCCAGGTCAATAATTTTACTTCAATACTTAACTATGCTGCATTTCGATATTTCTATAAAAGTCAAGTGTAAAATTGATTTTTTTGCATTTTAGTATTCATCCCTCTCAATTTTTAAAAAAGTAGTTTATACCAACCCCGATTGGATTTGAACCATGTCTAAACCTATCATTCTGTTCTGGAAAAGTTTGAAGAACTTGTTGTGTTGTTAACTCAGTAAAAAGGGTATGGTAGCTAATTCTACATCCAAATCTATCTGTTGCTTTATATCGAATAAAAAGTCCTCCATTAAGTGTTCCAATATCATTTGCGCCTACTAGTAAAACATTCAATTTTGTTGGACTGGCAGGAGCCACAATTGATGAACCATTTGAAATAAAACTTGGCGAACCAGTTGGCCCAAACGAAAACCCGATGGCATCTAAATTAAACCCTACCTGAATCTTTTCTGAAATATTATACCCAAAATTTACAAAAGCATTAATTGAATACAGCGCAGGCTTGGGTGCAAATAGTGAATCTTCATTAGGCGTTTCATACAAACTTGGTGGGGCCGAAGTAAAATATATATCCTTTCCAAAATATCCGAGAAATCTTACCCCAGTACCTACAAATATATTCTTAAATACCTTTTTTGATTTGCTCAAACTCCAATCTTTATAGTAGCCGGTGGTTATTATTTGTTCCTTATTCCCAAAACCAAGTCCAAGATCAACATAACTTTGATTTTGGGCAAATGATAGCGTTGAATTTATTAGCAGAATCGTTATTATTATTATTCTCATATACTATTTTGTTATAAATTTTTGACCCAGTGTAATCAGTTCATCTGGGTTGTGGTAACCAGCTGTTTGTGATACTATATTGCCATCACCGTCAATGAAAAGCAAAGTAGGATAACCTGTTATTTTATATTTTTTTGCAAGCGTAGCTCCATCTCCCACTTCACCGTTAAAGGACACATTAATAAAGTTTTTATTGTAAAAACTTCCTACCTTAGTATTTGCAAAAGTATATTTTTTGAGTTGTTTACAAGGTCCACACCAAGTGGCATAAATGTCTAAGAAGATTAATTTATTTTCTTTTTTTGCAAGGTTCAAAGCAGCATCCCAACTACCGTTATGAAACTGAATACCACCTTCTGTGTCCGATTCGAAATCCACTCTTGGATTTATAAAGGCATATACAGCCACTAATACAATGGCTGTAATTGCTATTGATATTATGTTTTTCATTATTTCTTTCTATTTAATTCCATATTGATATTAATATCTACTTCATCACCAACTACAGTTTTTGCTGCCCAACTTCCCGTTCCTACTCCATAGTCATTTCTGTTGATTGTAAGTTTTGCATTTAACCCTAAAATAATTGTTCCCTTCATCATTGGGTGCTCCATTTCGCCTGTAATTTTTAGCGGTAAGATAACGTCTTTTGTAATGTCTTTAATTGTCAGTTTACCATGCACCATATATTCATTTTCAGATTTCTTTTCAATTTGGGTTGATTTAAAAGTCATATTTGGAAATGCTTTAGCATTAAAAAAGTCCTCAGATTGCAAATGTTTGTCTCTCTTGCTATCATTTGTATTTACACTATTGATAGCAATAGTAAAACTACCACTACTTCCTTTTAAATTGGCGGGGTCAAAGTTAAAATTACCATCAAAAGTTGAGAAATTTCCTGTTACGGCTGAGAAGAAGTGATTTACAGAGAAATTGACAGAAGTATGCGATTTGTCTAATTTCCACATCGTTGCAGATTGTGCGTTTGCAGTAAATGCAAACATTACGCTTAGCAAAACAGCAATTCCGAATTTTTTGTTTGTTGAAACCATTGTAGATAAATTTAATATTATAGTTGCCATTATTGACAAACTATACCTTTATTCCAAAGGTTTGAGTTAATCACCCAAAAAAAGAAAAAATTTTAAATTATTTTTTACATCGGTCGCTTTTCTCATAATGAGTAGGGCAAGCAACATGTACACCACTACAAAATACAAATCAAGCACCGGCATGTAGTCGTAGAAGTTTAACAATATTTACATTCGGAGAAAAACAAACAAATATTGATTGGCATTTTTTCCACCTTCCCGTGTCCGCATTTTGGACAAATAATTATTGATTTAAGATTTATGTTTTTCATATTCTTCTTTCACACGTCTAATCTGTTCTACACACTTGTGTTTTTGATTTTGAGCATTATGTTTTGTTGAGTAACCATATTCCTTTTGTATCTGTTCGATGGCTTTTTCTTTAAAAAACATATCGTAAATTAATCCTTGACAATGTTTTGTTATTTTGTGAATGAAGGTTTGAAGTTTGTCTGTATAGGATTTTTCTTGTTCTATGGCAAGGTTAATTTCTTCATAATAATTTGTATCGTTGATGTTTTTATATCCTGCATCTCTATAAGCATTTCTTAATCTTTTGAGCCAAAGATTTTTAGAAATTGCCATGATATAAGTTTTCAAAGAAGCTGTTAATTGAAAATCGTCTTGGCGTAGTTTTTCCAGAAGTATCATCATGGTATCTTGAAAGATATCCTCTGCATCTTCTGTAAGCCCATTGTTGTTTGTAACAAACCAGTTTATCATACCGAAATACTGCTTATAAAGTATTCCAAAAGCATTATTACTTTCTCCTTTGAGGTCGGCTATTATTGCTGTTGTCATCTAGTTTTTACTGTTTATTAATATTCCAGTGGCTCAAAAAAACACATATAAGTGTAGACCATCAAAGAATCAAGATGAATATGTAAAATTATGTAAAAGATATAACAAATTTAGTAGTCCATTACTAGCATTCGAAAAATATTAGGTATGCATTTTTATAAAAATTTGATGGGCTTATTTTGGCTCTAATGAACTTTAGGTGCATCCATATTTTATAAAAATAAAAGACGGTACTTGTAGTGGTTATTAAATCCGTTTTGGTCGATGATATTTATGATAAAGTGTAGGTTTAATTCAAAAATTTTCAGCCCGTACTATTAGAAAATTTGAGGAGAAAAGTCTTGCCAAAATCAATCTTGCAAACCATCAGCGAACTTAAAAGTCAAAACAGAATTCTTCCTTACACCAAGAAATAGGAATTCCACACAACCTACAAAATAGAACCCCTCTGAATGGCCCAGCGTTCTTGAACAATGGATATCCAAAAACTCCAATTCATTTTATGATTACTGGTTCTAATGATACTAAATGACTCTTTTGCCGGGGCCTTTGGCTATCCTTATTATTGTTATTCATTCGCCCTAGTATCACTCGATTCTTTTGTCAGGCAAAAGTCTGTTTAGTATTTTTTCAAACATAGGAATTGTCCAAATAAAGATTATTACTCCAAAAATGTTAAATAGCATATGAGCATTTGCCAATGTCCTTTCAATTGATGCTCCGTTACTTAATTTTTTAACCAAATCAACAAAGGGATAAAATAGAATTAATCCCAATATTATGGATAAGAGATTAAAGGTAACGTGAAATAAACCTGTTTTCAAAGCTTGCCGACTACCTTTAATTGTTGCAAGAAGAGTGTCGCTGCAAGTACCTAACTCTGCACCAAGCATTACTGCTACGCCACCAATTAAACTTAAAAATCCTTTTTTCGCTAAAATTATTGCCATTCCAACAGTGGCAGAAGAAGACTGTATTACTAGAGTTACTATTGCTCCTATTAAAGCACCCATAATTGGATTTTCAGTTTTTTTCATCCATTCTATAAAAAAGGCTTCGTCTTTAAGAGGTTCAACAGCATTCTCCATTGTAAACAAACCAAAAAATAACACCCCAAAATATAATATCACTTTACCAATATTATTAATTCTTTTAGATTTAGAAATAAACAATAGTAAGAAACCTACTAGTAACAAAATAGGTGAATATTTGCCAATATCCATTGCTATAATCTGGCTACTAATGGTTGTGCCAATATTTGCACCTAACACAATACCCATTGCTTGTCTAAATGTCAATATCTGAGTATTAACCAAGACAATTGTAATAATAATGACCGCTGATGATGAATCTAACAATGTAGTAACGACAATTCCCACAAGTAAACTACTAAAAGTATTTGATGTGAATTTTTGTATCCAGCTATTGGCCTTATCTCCAATAATTGATTGTATTGATTCCGATAAATTGTTTACGGCAAACAAGAACAAAACTAACCCAGCAATAATTGAAAGTAAAATTTCAGACATCTATGTTTTGAATAAAATTAAGTATGAAATTATTGAAAGAATATAACTACAAAGTAAAAATCATAATATCAATTTGTTAAGTTTTGTAATATTTTATGAGCCAGATAAAACTTGTCAGATATAAAAGCCTTTGAGCAATGCCTTGGCAATTTTTCACAAGTCCAAACGAAGCAGAAAAACCAACTACAAAAATGAAAAAAACGAAGTGTATCCATTTTTCACTTTTGTCAGTTGAGTAAAATAGTTGTAGTAAGATGCCAATCGTAAAAGTTGCTCCTGCAATTTGAGCCAAAGCAGAATGTATTGTAGCCTGTGAAGCAGAATAGTTGTCAAGATGGAAGAATGGTTTAGTACAAAAAACACCAGTCAAGCCAACACATAAACCATAAATTAAAATGGGTGTTGTCCGCCAAGTTAAACCGTTGATTAAGATTCCTGCCGATAATGTCAGCCCAAATGCTAAAAAGCCAAATTGCATTATTAGTTTTCTGTCATAGCCTTGTGATCCCAAGTCGCTGATGGTGTTTTTTGTCCAGTCATAATTGTTGGTTGAAAATATGTGAGCAACTACAATTGCTAACACAAAAAGTGCTGTTGAGATGATGTTGTAATTGCTTTTTATGTAGTCCATTTTCTTTGGCAATCTTTATGTTGCTGGTCGGTCAGAGGTTGATGCATAACGTCAGTTTGTCGAAAAACAACTATTATTAATTTTGTATTCGCATACCTATCTTCCTCAAAACCATTTAAACGATTCTCAAGCGATTCAATTAAGTTCATAAACAGACTGACATTTTGCCGCTTTGCGAAGTGGCGGAAATCGAAGCACAAATATTCATTTTTGTACAAAAGTTCAATTGAAGAACTGCCGTTGAATTTAGCACTAAAGCCGCTTTTTTGAAAATCTACTATGACAACTACCAAAAAAATATTGCCTGATTTATTTGATTTTTTACACAGTTTGTGTTGGTAGTAGTTACTATTTCATTTCTACGTTCAATATTCCTTCTCCGTTTTTACCTAAAAATTTCACAAGTACTTCTGCAAAGGCATCTGTTCCGTTGTCGCTATTTGTGAAAATTAATAGTGCTTGTTTGGTTCTTGGAATAATAAAGGCTATCGTATGAACACCCATATCATCACCTCCGTGAACCAGTGCAAAGTCTTTGTTTTCGTTTATGTTTTCATCTACCCACCAACCTAAACCAAAATGTTTGTAATCATTAATCCTAACTTGTTCTGCAATCATCTCATTATATAACTTATCTGATAAGCCAGCACCATTTATTATATGAACCATAAATTTAGAATAATCTTCAATTGTTGTAAGCAAATTGTCTGCTGCATTGGCTGTTGTATTTTTATAGGTTTCATATAGTTCTCCTTTTTCATTATGCCATTTAGCAAATCTTGTTGAATCTGTTTTATTATCCCAAATAAATTTTGTGTCCTTCATATTTAAAGGTGTAAAAATTAATTCGTTTGCTAATTGTTCTAATGACTTCTTAAATTTCTTTTCTAAGGCTTTTCGCAAATATTCATAGCCTTCGCCAGAGTAATGGTACTTTGTGCCTGGCACAAAGTCAAAGGATAATTTTCCGTCTTTATTTTGTCCTCGCCAATTTGGAAAACCAGTTTGATGGCTTAATATTATTCTCGTAGTTAATAGTTTTGATAGTGGGTCGTTTGCTACATCAGGGTCTGTATAATATTTATAAACAGGTTCGTCTAAATTCCATTTGCCAGCATTTATTAATTTTAAAGCAACAATGGCAGTAATTGGTTTTGTCATTGATGCCACATTCCATATTGTATTTATTGGAGCAGGTTTGTTTGATTGTAACTCTCCAAAAACACTTATTTGCTCAATTTTGCCATCTTTAATAAAACTAATACCCAATGCAGGAATATGTTTTTGTTTTAGCCACCTTTCTGTTTCGGTTTCGTGAGTAAACAAAAGTTCTTGATTAAACGGCTTTTCAAAATCTTTATGGTCGTAGCTTAACCCTTTTGATAATTTAAAATCTCCATTTTCTAAAATCCAGACGTGAGTAAATTTGGCAACACTGGTGAGGTATTCAGATTTATCAGCTTCAATTGCGTAAAAATGATGTATTCCTGTTTGAATAGCACCATATAAAATGTTATTATTCTTCAATGGATATATTTCCATTGAATTTTCAGCTAATATTCTTTTAGGTTTATAGATTAACTCACAAATCCCTTTTTTTATTCCTGATATAAAGCCACTTTTAGTTTGTGTAATTCCACTTTGGTCGTGATAGAATTCAAAATTCTCACTTACAATATTTTCAAATTGCTTGATATCACAGTTGTTAAACCCAAGATTAAAAAGAAGGCTGTCCTTTTCTTTGATGGTTTTATATAATACAGATACTGTATCAACTTGTCCAAAAGTTGTCAAACTTGATAGTATTAGAATGGAAATAAATAGTTGTCTTATCATTTTTTGTTATTATCTTATATATTGTTGCAATTCTGAATAATGTAAAATTAAGTTTTCGTAAATCAATTTGCTACAACACCTAATTCAACATTAGTGATTTCAAATTTAGCGATTTGTTTTTTAATTCGAATCACTGATCCGAGTTTCCTTTTTTCATTAAGAAAGAGATACGGAGTGGGGGTGTAAATACAGTCAGTTTGGAATAAAATTCCTCTCCATGACTTCAATTTATTTGCCGAGCATTTTCATTATCTACCTGCTACAAAACCAGATAGGAGAAGCTTTGTATCCAATATAAAAATGAAGGCATCTTACTTACGCTGCATGTACAAAAGCGAAGCAAATGTCTTAGCAAAACCCAATAAAGAAGCTATACTAACCCACCTGTATAACACAATCCCTCCTCACGGCCCGGCATCGCTGAACATTGGATATCCAACAGCCCCAATTCATTTTATGATAAATGGCTTTAATAATACTAAATGACTCTTTTGCCGGGGCCCTTAACTATCCGTCTAATTGCTTTAAGTTCGGCCCTTCGAATTGGTAGTTAGAATTAAAGGTGGCATCTAACGAAGTAGGGTATGTCCCGCAAGCGTAGGAATTCCAGATAGGTTTTTGTTGTCGTTGATAAATAAGAGCATAAATTTAAAAGCCAAGTTTCCGTCTTGCGGATTTACCAATGTGAATATTGACTGGTTGAGCATTTTCGATTTCATTAGATTATTGAAGTTGATAAAAATCATTGACTCCGATATACCTGCCTGTTGTAAACCCTTCGGCATAAGCGGCATTAATGGGTCTGCCGTAAATGCTGTTCATGTTTTTTATCTGGTCAATTAAACCAAGTATTGAATTGGGCTGTTTATCCTTTGGCTTCACAAACTGCGATTTGAAAGCAAGGATGGCTTGCATTTTTTTATCCATCTGTTCCGTAATGTCAATTACAAACCCAGGTTCAATAAAATAATCCTGTATATAATGATACACAGCATCCGGTCTCCATGCTTCCTGTTCAATGCTGTTATAAAAAGTTTGTTTCTTTTTCAGTCCTGATAAAAATGCGGCATCGGCTACCAGTTTTGCCGCATTCGCATGGTCGGGGTGGCGGTCGTGAATGGCATTGGCCAAAACAATTGACGGTCGGTATTTTCTTATCATTTCAATTATCAATAACCGATTGAATTCATTGTTTTCAATACCACCATCCGGTAATTTCAGTTGCTCCCTTTGTTTTGCACCCATCAATGCCACTGCAGCGTTTGCTTCGTTTTTTCTTTCTTCCACTGTTCCGTAGCTGCCCATTTCCCCGGCGGTTAAATCAACAATGGCCACGGCTTTCCCCATGGCTATATGTTTGATTAAGACTCCCGCCGCAGCACATTCCACATCATCGGGATGTGCTCCAAATGCAAGGATATCAACTTTTGTTTTCATTAATATTTCTTAAAAATCAAAGTGGCAATATGCCCGCCAAAACCAAATGTATTGCTCATAGCATAGTTAATTTCTTTTTGTTGTGCAGTACCTAATGTCAGATTAAATTTATCTTTCCATTCGGGTTCTACTTCATCTGTATTAATGGTGGGTGGCACTATATTTTCCTGGATGGCTTTAACTGATATGATAGCTTCTATTGCTCCGGCAGCACCCAGCAAATGCCCCGTCATGGATTTGGTACCGCTGATGTTCAAATTTTTATGTTCGCCAAACACCCTTGCCATTGCTTTCAATTCACTTTCATCACCAAGCTGGGTAGAAGTAGCATGTGCATTTACATAATCAATTTCATTTGCATCAATTTCGGCGTCTTCCAATGCATCCATCATCCCAAGATATGCGCCTTCCCCTTCGGGATGTGTGCCGGTTAAATGATAGGCATCTGCCGCCATGCCCCCACCCACAATTTCTGCAATGATAGTTGCACCTCTTGCCAATGCGCTATCCAAACTTTCTACAACCAATGCACCACCACCCTCGCCCATCACAAAGCCATCACGTTTCACATCAAATGGCCTTGATGCCTCCTGCGGATTTTCATTGTTTGTGCTCAAAGCCTTGGAGGCATTGAAACCGCCGACACCGCTTTCATTGATGGCCGCTTCGGAACCGCCTGCAATAATCATATCGGCTTTTCCCAGCCTGATATAATTGAAAGCATCAATCACTGCGGTGGTAGAAGAGGCACAG
This sequence comes from uncultured bacterium, assembly GCA_964293305.1. Taxonomy (GTDB): domain Bacteria; phylum Bacteroidota; class Bacteroidia; order Chitinophagales; family Chitinophagaceae; genus CALAGJ01. The sequence continues at coordinate 50,764 of CAXYYO010000019.1, forward strand.
GCTGAGATGGTGGAAAAATTCAATCCACGAAAAGCATGCCTGATGGAAATGACACCCGAAGGAATGTCTGCAATAATTTTGGGAATAAAATATGGATTGAACCTCGGCTGTTTATTGTTCCTGAAAAAATCTTCGAGTTGTTCCTGAAACGTGATGATGCCTCCATTGCCCGAACCCCAAATGACACCAATCCTGTTTTTATTCAGTTCACTGAAATCAACTCCTGCATTTTTTATGGCTTCATCAGCAGCCGCCACGGCATACTGTGTGAATAAATCATATTTTCTTGCTTCGTTCTTTTCAAAATAGGCTACAGCCGAAAAGCCCTTCACTTCTGCAGCAAACTTTGTTTTGAAATTAGTTGTATCGAATTTTGTAATCAGGTCAACACCGCTTTTGCCCGCTACAATGTTTTTCCAAAATTCATCCAGCGTATTGCCCAGCGGGGTTATCGCACCCATACCGGTAATGACAACCCTTTTTAATTCTTTTACCATGTTTTATCTATTGTGACTGTACATCCAGCAAACGCCGGTGATAATTTATTTGCCCCAGGTGATAATTCAAATGTGTGGCAAGATGCACCAGGAAAAGCCCGGTGGAAATTTTTTCTTTAAACGCCATGATGGGATAATCCGCTTTCAGTTGCTCCTGCGTTACTGTTGCCAGCGATTTTTTCACCACTTCAATGGTTGCCCCGATTTTTTCAATAAGTTCTTTTTTTGCAACATCCTTTGCAGAAAACTCCAAATCCCTGTGGCGTATATAACCCGTCTTACCAAGTTCTGCACCAATAAATGCATTCAGGTTGCCAACCAGGTGCAGGCAAAGATTACCTGTGGAATTAGAAATATTTTTATCAACCAGCCATAAGCTCTTCTCATCGCTGTATGATTCAATTTCAGTTTTTAGGCGGTTAAGGTCCCTTTCGAAAAGGGATTGCAAAATTGAAATAAGCATAAATTGTTTTTTATTGAAACGAACCCCAAACTAGGGTTTTGTTTTTTGTTGTACAGCAAAAGCTGCTTCAATTTCTTCCACTGTATATCTTGGCATGATATGTTGCGGATAGTTCTAGCCGTATGCTTCAATATGAAGCACCATCATCCGCTCCGGTCTGATTTTGTAATCACTCAAATCAAGCACATCATACAGTTCAGGGTTATCCTTCAGCTCAACAATCCCTGCTTTGGCATATATTTTAAGTCTTGCCCTTGCATGATAATCCATCATTATCAGAGACACGTTCTTGTTGGTTTCAATATTGCCCACAGAAATACACTGCATGTTGCCTTTGAAATCTATAAAGCCAATCAGTTTGTCATCCGGCACTTTCACAAAACCCTTTGGCCCGCCGCTGTGCTGTATCTAGGGAAAACCATTTTCCCCGATGGACGCCATACAAAAACTGCCCCTATGTGCTATGAAATCAATTTCATTTTCCGTGAGCCCATCCACATAGCTCTGCTGCTCCATCCTTGCATAACTGGAACGGCTGCCATTTTTTTCCTGTAACGCTTTCACTGCATCGGTGAAAGCAAGGCTTGCAAAATTCTTTGCCATAATAGTTTTTTTATGAACCCAACAGTATTTCTTTACTCAGCTTTATTGGCGTCCCACCCTTGTACTGCTTCAATTATATTCAGCAATTACCGGAATTTTCTGTCTTTTTCCTCAATCTCCAAATCATTGATGCTGGCATACCTTTTTGCCATATAACCATCTGCATCAAACTCCCAATTCTCATTTCCATAAGCCCGGAACCATTTGCCTGCTGCATTTTGAAATTCATATTCAAACCTTACTGCAATGCGGTTGCCGGTATGTGCCCAGTATTCCTTTTTTAATTTATAATTTAATTCCCTTTCCCATTTGCCGGAGAGGAATTGTACAATTTCATCCCTGCCATTGATAAACAGGTTTCGGTTGCGCCATTCACTGTCTATTGTATAAGCTTTTGAACCCCTTACCGGATCTTTACTGTTCCAGGCATCTTCGGCCATTTGAATTTTTTGTTTGGCAGTTTCTTCTGTAAACGGTGGAAGGGGATAACGTTGTTCCATATGTTTTGATTTTTTATGATAAACAATCAAGACAAAATAAATTGGCCCTGAATAATAATTGTGCCACTTCTTTTTCCATGCTCTGTTGCTTGTCTTTTGCATACCAGAGATGCAGTTCATTTGCATAGGTGGCAGCAGTGGCAGGATTTGATTTTAATTCCTTCACCATCTTTTGTGCAATGCTTGGTCTTGGCCCCCAAATGCCTGTAACATTAAAATGTTCATCCAACTGAATTAATTTAGGTATTGACTTTGTTCCATTGGTAAGGTAGGCATTCATCAGATCATCGTTCTGGTCACGGTAAACCAATTTCATTTCAATCTTTCCTTCACTTATTTCAGCAATGGCATTTAAAGCAGGCAATGTTTGCGATGCATCACCACACCAGTGTTCGGTTAATACAAGCCAGTAAGTTTTATGCTTTAGGTTTTTAACTTCTGAAATGATTTCAGCAGATGGTATATAGGTTTTTTCCACCCGGTGCATCCGGCGCTGGTTAAGGTTGATATATTCTTTAATTTTTAAATCAGCATTCAAAGCCAGGTCTTTAGCCATATTCAGTTTGTACTGGTTATAGCCGATGCCTTTTGTGAAGTAGTTCTTATAATCCTGCTTTTTAAGCTGCTCCCTGTTTAATTCCGTTCTCATGCTATTTTTTTTACAGTGCAAAGGTGCGACTAAACAGGGTGCTGAAAAATGGATGAAGAACGCAGGTTGATGGACAATTTTCCCGGCCCAGGATGCTGCAGATTAAGCGATGCCCCTGCCGTAGCCAACCGTATCTCGGTAAGTTTGCGGCGAAACATCCGCATTGATTTTAAAAAAACGGCTGAAATAATATTCATCTTCATAACCCAGTTCCGACGCAATTGTTTTAATGGGTTTATTGGTAAGAAAGAGTTCCCTTTTAGCTTCAATAACTATCCGTTCGTTTATTAAATGTGAAAGAGTTTTGTTGAAATGCGTTTTAGTGATTTTTGCCAGCGCCTTATGCGAAATATTCAGCAGTTCTGCATATTCAGCGGGTGAGTGCTTTGTTTTAAAATGGCCTTCTATGTGAATCCGCAGGTCTTTTATCATTTTTGGGTCTTTACCGCCGCCTGTTGCTTTTTGTGCTTCAAGCTGCTGCTTTGTCTTTAACCTTGATCCGCAGATTAAAAACAATTTCATCAGGCACACAATGGCTTCATGCTGCGCCAGCCGTGGGTTGGTCATTTCAGCATTTATTTGCTGTATCAGCATACTCATAATTTGTTTTTCCTCATCGCTCAATATTACATAAGGCAACTGAAAAATATTATGAAACAAAACGCCACGGCAGGATACTTCTTCCTGGTGCTGATGGATGCAATAAAAATCAGGGTGAAAATTCAGGACGACCCCTTCAAATTCGTCATTGGGCATAAACATAAACGGTTCAAAAGGAGAGAAAGCAAAAAGCATATCTTCCTTAAAACCGTATTCAGAAAAATTAGCCCTGATATCTCCTCTCCCCTTTTTAACCCAAATAACCGAATAATAATTTACCCGCTGCAGGTGGTCGAAAAAACTATTGTCTTTAAAAAACGCCAGCCTGAAGCCAAGGTTGCCGTTTTGAGGATTGGCTATTGTATAAGATTGCTTGTCGTACATGGAAACTAGTTTACAATTACAACTAATAAAGGCCGTTAAAAATAGTTATTTTATACCAATGCTTCCAGTATGATCTTTTGGTCTAACAGAAACTTTTTCACATAAAGGAAATGCAAGTATCCACATTATATTATAACCGGAAGTGGTTTTGGAATTTTATATCCACAGTCGGTTATTTAGAATTGCTGACGGTTAAAAATCTACGAACTGTGTCTGCAATCTCCCCACTATAACTTTCCAAAGCAAAATGCCCTGTATCAAACAAATAAAATTCCAGGTTCTTTAAATCCTTTTTATAGGCATTTGCTCCGCTTACAGGAAATATATGGTCGTTCTTACCCCAAACAATCAATGTTTTTGGTTGGTGTTTTCTGAAATAAGCCTGCCACCTTGGATACAAAACCAAATTAGTTTGATAATCATAAAACATGGCCAATTGAATTTTATCATTTTCCGGTTTTGTTAAGTGGCGCATATCCACTTCCCAGTTATCAGGACTGATTACCGATGTGTTCTTAACGCCATGGGTGTATTGCCATTTTAATCCTGCCATGCTGTGAAAACCTTCCAATATTTTTTCTGTTTCCTTATCGTTTTTGTTTTTCCAGTAAATTTTAAATGGATCCCAGAAAGTTTCTAATCCTTCTTCATAAGCATTGCCGTTTTGAATAATCAATGATTGTATTTTTTCCGGATTCCTTTCTGCGATACGAAAACCAATGGGCGCCCCATAATCCATCAGGTATAAACTGTATTTATCAATTTTTAATTCGTTGATAAATTTCTCCATCAATGAAGAAACATTTTCGAAAGTGTAGGCAAATTTATCCATAGGCGGCTGTTCGCTTCTTCCATAGCCGGGATAGTCGGGAGCCACCAAATGATATTTATCAGAAAGATCTTCTATTAAATTCCGGTATTGGAATGATGATGTGGGATAGCCATGTAGCAGCACAAGTGTGGGTGCTTCTGTAATCCCGGCTTCACGATAAAAAATTTCCACGCCGTCAATTTTTACGGTGTGATAAGTGGTGTTGCCAAAGTTTTGTGCCGTCAGTGACTGAATAGATAATACAGCCATTGCAACCAGTACTAATAATTTATTTTTCATCTTTTTTTGGTTTTATTTTTCTAAATATTTTTTTATTGAACGGGCCGTTATATTTCTTTTATCTGCCTTATCATCTGGTTGGTAAATCCCCACTCATTATCATACCAAGCCATTACTTTTATCAGGTCACCATCCACCACTCTTGTCATTTCCAAATCAACCACAGCAGCAAATGGGCTTTTAATCATATCAGAAGAAACTAAGGGTTCATTGGTTGTATCTATTACCAGTTTATACCTTTCTGTTTTTGATTCTTCTTTGAGTATGTTATTTATTTCTTCCACGGAAGTATTTCTTGCTGCAATAAATGTGATATCAGAAATGGAGCCTGTTGGTACTGGTGTACGAACCGCCACGCCGTCAAACTTTCCTTCAAACTGAGGCAATGCTTTTGTTACTGCAATAGCGGCACCGGTGGCCGCAGGAGATAAGTTTAATCCTGCCGCCCTGCCCATACGTAATTCTTTTTTAGAAGGAGCATCCACCAATGTTTGCGAAGCAGTAAAAGCATGTGTGGTATTGAGGATTGCTTTTTTTATGCCAATCCTTCTGTCTAATATTTCTACCAGCGGAGCAATATTGTTAGTAGTGCAACTGCCGCAGGTAAAGATGGCGGTTTTGCCATCAGCAGTATTTACTCCATGTACAACAGTTGGGGTATTCTTGCTTTTTGTTGGCCCGGTAATCACCACTGTTTTTGCTCCGGCATAAATATGTTTTTCAGCATCTTCCCTGTTGGTAAATAATCCGGTGCTTTCAATGGCCACATCTATGTTTAAAGCTGCCCAGGGAAGTTTTGCCGGGTCTCTTTCAGATACAAAAACAATCTCTTTTCCATTTACATGCAGGTGGTTATTGTGAACCGCTACTTCATGTTCATATCTGCCATATACGCTATCGTATTTTAAAAGATAGGTTGCATTTTCCAAAGACATTAAATCGTTGATGGCCACCAGTTCCAGTTCAGGAGTTTCCATTATTACTTTTAAAGCAGCACGGCCAATCCTGCCAAAGCCATTTATTGCAATACGTTTCATTTTTTTATTTATTGATTAAGCAGTAGCTGCTTTTAATGATTTACTATAACCATGCAGTATTAAAACCAGGGGTATGGCGTAAGCCCAATGCCTTACCATTGATACAAGGGGCAAATTGGCGTCTAATTTTGTTCCTGCAATACCTGCCCCCAATAACGGAAACATAAAGAACCAAACCAATGCTACCGTTTCTGCACTTACAAAAGTTAAAGCCCTTACCCAGTTAGGCCCCCAGAGTGATGGAGCAATACCAGCATACAATACAGCAATTAAAATTCCATTTGAATAATGGCCCGCCACACCAAACGCTAAACCCATTTCTGTTTTTGCGCCAATGATTCCTGCTATATCCCACCATTGCCCAGTGAAGAAATATCCAACGATGTCGAATGCTAATGTGCCTGCAATACCTGCAGCTACGGCTTTAAGCCAGTTGATTTTGTTATTCATTTTATTAAATTTTTTGTGTGATTGTTTTTCTAAAAAAAAGCAACGGCCCCATACAGAAACCGTTGCTGATTAAATTATCCGTGGTAATATCTTTCGTTTATGATTTTACCATCTTTCCAGGTGGTGGACACCACTTGCTCAATCCTTGCAGTATCTTTTCCGTTAACCTGTAATACCAATGCCACATTGTAAAAACTATGGTTGCCGTTTACTGCTGCATTACCCACTTCGTAAGCAATAAAACCGGTTACGTTGTTTGCTGCCTGAAAATCTGCCAGGGCTGCCTGTGCATTTGCTTTACCATTTACTACCGGGCCATTGCCTTCCTGTGTTTGCACATCATCTGCAAAAAATTTTTCCTGTGCCGGGGCTATTTCACCCTTTTTAAGCATGTCTAAAAGAGATTCTAGGGGAACATTGTTGTTTGTCATTTTTATTTTTTTTTAATTTTTGTGTTTGATTGACAGTGCAAAGATGAATCAACAACAAGCCTTAAAAAATGGAGGAAGGGCGCAAGTGGATGGATGATTTTACCTATGGATATTTCGCAAAAAACAAAAGCCGGAAAAATCTTCCAGCTATTAATCAATCCTCATAATAAAGCGAATAATAAGTAATCAATCATTTCTTAATTAAGCACTGCTTCCGCTTCCAATGTCGGAGCCAAAGGAAAATCAAGCGGTACTTTAGTTTAGTTATGCAAATAGTTCATCGCTGTTTTATCGCTTATTTGCAGGAAGAGGTCAACTAAATTTTCATTGGTATAACCTTGTGTATAAAAATCATCCACCAATGCTGCATCTGTATAGCCACGGTTGCGGGTGTGGCCTGCGGCTAATTTTACCAATACATTTAATTTTGGGTTATCGGCTTTTTCTCGGCGGATGTCCAGTAATTGCCCATCTGTATAGCTCTTCATTATACCTATGATGGCGTGTGCACTTTTACAATATAAACAATTGTTCACTTCACTCACCGCCAGGTTTACCGCATCGTTTTCTTTGTTGCTTAAAGTGGTTTTGGCATTTTACCTATCAAACCTTTATAGTCGAAAGATAGGTCCAAACAATAAAAAGGATTTGCAATGGAACTCTAAACCACAAATAAGTCGGTCCGTTTCCATCAAAAGTCCCTTTTTGTTAGTCAATGTGTTTTATAGCTGCGTAAATGTTTGCAGGAAGTATTAGTATGAAAAATGCGATTAGTAACCACGCTGTCAGAATTTGGAAAATAGGTATAAAAAGTCCAATTGCTGCTGCGATTTCAATAATGCCTGTTAAATAAACTACTTCTGTTTTGTATGGAATGAAGTCGGGCAACTTAATTGACATTCCTTTCGTAAATGCAAAATGTCCGATTGCTGTAAACAAAAGCATTGAAGACATTGCAATACGTCCTGATAGTGCAAACTCAAAGTTTCCATAAACAAATTTTGTTGTTAAAAGCGAGCCTGCAAATACTGCAAATAATATAATTAAAGGTTTCATTTTATTTTTGTTTGTCGTTTTTGTTTATTTCTTTATGTTGTTCGCAACCTGTCCGTTAACGGTTTGCAGATTTACGAAGGTGGCGATTTCGAAGCACTTCACTGTCAACCAAGCAGAAAGTTTGATAGATGCACAAAGCTTGATTTAACAACTGAACCGCCACTTTTGGGTAGGTGCTATTATAGGCTGTGCATCTGTCTGTCATAAATGTTTTTAATTTGTAAATCTCCAAAGCCATAAATTCCTTCTCTGTCTGCAAATTCCGCAAAAACAATTTGAAATTCTTTCGACTTGGTTTCAATTATTTCTTTAACCACCTTGTCAGGTCTGCCCAAAGATTTGTCCAATGGAAATCTGTCAATATGTGCTTGACAAACATCTTCTAAATACTCAAAACAGTGAGATTGGAATTTTGCTAACTTGTTAAGTTTATCTAAGTCGCCATTTTGGTAAGCTGTCCATAAATTTTTTCCTAATTCAATGTCATCAAGCGTAAATTGAATTTTTGAATAATAAGCTTGTTCGAGTTTTTCATGATTGGCAATTCCAAATCCTTTCCAAGTGTCAATATTATTTTCAATTATCGGAAAAATTCTAAAAATTTTAAGTGTCGGTTGATTCGCAAGGATTGAGATTACAAACCACATATTTGTCTGGCAAAACAAATCGTTCTCAAACCAAAGGCAAATTTCGGAATTGTCAGGTAGGTTGTTCAGTTTTTCAAATTCACTTACTGTTTTAATGAAATATTCTTCTGTTGAAACTTTGTAAGTGTCAGCAATAAATTTTGCACGAATTGTCCAAAAATTAATAAGGTTATCGGAGTAGACATTTCCTTCAATTAAACATTCTCTACAAACTATAAAGTCTTGATTGATTTTTGTTTGTCTTAATTGGTCAGCCAAACAGTCTCCGTTTAATATATGATATGTTGTCATTTTTTGTTGTTGTCTTTTTTTTGCATTCTGACTAACGTAAAATTATATTTTTAAATCAATTAGTTACAACACCTAATTCAGTATTAGTGATACCAAATTTAGTGATTTGTTTTTTGATGCTGTTCACTAATCCGAGTTTTCTTTTTTCGTTGAGAAAGAGATATAATCTAATCCTTCAAAATATTGATAACACAATGCCAAAGCAACCCTGCAGCTTGCAAACAATTATATGACCGATTAGTGGCAAATGGGAAAAACAAAAATCTGGCGTACTCTACAATGACAATTACCAAAAAAATATTGCCTGATTTATTTGATTTTTTACACAGTTCGTTTAATTTATAGTCCTTCTTCTACAATTCCATTCTTGTTAAAGTTGTCTTTGCTTAGCTTCAATTATTTTAAGTTTAAGTTCATCGCTGTAATCATATTCATAAAGTATAGAATGAATTATCTCTGCTAAGAGATCTTTGTCTACTCGATTATCTGCAACATCTACTGCAATATTTTCCATTTCAATTATGAATTTACTGACTGCAAAATCATATCCATTTACTTCCATAAAGTAAGTGGATAATGCAATAGAAGAACGTTTATTGCCGTCTGAAAATGTATGACCTTTATTGATTGCATAAAACAAATGCGTTAACTTGACTTCAAAGTTTGTATAATACAAATCATACTGGATATGTTCTAAGATACTTTCTAATTGTCCCAAATCACGGATACCTTGAAAACCACCCGATTTTTTTATAATATCATCGTGAACAGAAATGGCGTGGGCTGTATCGAAGTAAAGTATTTCTTGCATAGTATTATCTGTCTTTTAAGCGTTTAAAAACATCGATACTCTCTTCAATTCTATCTTGTAATACTTTGCTTTTGTCGCCAAGAAAACGTTGATAGTCTGTTAGGTCAATACTTCCTATGTAGTGTTTTAAGTTTTCGTGTAATACTTGCCTGAAGCCATAATCACGTGTAGCCATTTTTGTTCTGGCATTATCTATGTAAGGTTTTTGTTGAGGATGTTCTGCAAAATTTTTTATCAATTCGTCCAACTCATTTTTTTCTAGCATTCTTCCTAAAACACCAGCTTTAGTTTCCATTTCATAAGCTAAACCTGTTTCAAAAGAAGCAATGAGGGTTAATACTTCTGCATACATTGTATCGCTTGGATTTTCTTGCTCTTCTAACTTTAGTATTTGCTTGTACTCCTTTGCATTTTCTTGGAAAATACACTTATATATTGCATCGGTATAATATGCATATTTGTAATTGCCCATATTAAGATGGCTATGTAATGCAGTAGTAAATTCCTTGCGATACAGCGGCTCTTTTATAATGTTATGAAAAAAATCTTCATCACGTTGATTTATGTATTTTGTAGAACCACCTAGGCGTTTATTTAATGTATCAATTACTACATCCAATATTTTACTGCGCATAGCTTTAGCCATTTCACTTTCTACTAATAACATTCCTAGATTAAGAAAGGCACGAAAGTTTAATAGCCCCAATTGTGTAGTTCTTGATTGAATATTTATGATGCCACCAAACTGTTCTTTAAAATTTTTGAGTGTATTGCCTTTAAATAATTCATACCCATTATGCTTTAGCTCTTTGTCATATTGAGATAAATATGTGTCAATGGTTGAAGTGTCTACTTTGTAAAAGTCAGCTACTTGTTCTTTAGTAAATCTAAATTCGCCTTCAAATAGCATACCTTTAACTCCTAAATATTCTTGAATATTAGAGACTGCGTCTAGATTATTTAGAATATTTTGCCTGTCAATGGCTGATGTTGTCAAATCTCTCATATTTCCAAAATTTGTGGATAGATTATTGATTGCTCGCCTTATAAATCAGGCGAGCAAATTATAAGTTGTTGGTTTTCAATAGATAATGTTGTCTGAAAAGTTTTCGACACTTTGTTGAAAATCAAAAAATTAAGCATAAAGATTTATGGAACGAAGTTAGAGAAGTTTTGGTCACAATTGAATGCTAAAACACTAATTACAAACTAAAGTTTGATTTATACTGAACGATTTTCAGGGTTGCATATGTCGGCTCGGCGCTTGGCGAAGAAGCGGATTTCGAGGCACTAAACTGTCTGCCAGCCCTGAACTTGACACGAAGCACAAAACTTCATTTAAGCACTGAACCCGCTTTTTTGCTAAACGCCTGTTACCTGCAGGCATTCTTTGTTCTTCTGTCATTTAGCGTCCAAATAGTCTTGATAAAAGTCCTTTCTTTATTGGCTTTTCAATTCCCCAAATTAATTCCGTTTCGTGTCGTTTTGCTTTGTCAATGTTAGGTCCAAATTTACCCCACGCAAAACCACTTTGATTTTGTTTGTTTTGTAAATCGGCAACTACAAAATTTTCAGGAAGTGATAATACAAAGTTTTTCAAAGTCGTGTCGTTAGATTGTCTTGCGTTTTCAAGTTCAATAAATCCATTGTCTTTACTCCATATGTCCATAACCACTTTTTCGTGAATTATGTCAAGGTTTGATTTATTTCCGTTTTTACCAAAGTCGTTAACGTGTTCTATAAATTGAGTTAAGTTGTCCGAATGTTTTACAATTACTGCTGGGTCGTGGCATACATAAAACACGCTTCCCCAATTTCCATTTTTTTCAACGTCTAAAATCCAAAAATTTCCAAAACCGTCTCCCGCAAGCTGAACTGAATGTGGAAAAAACTCTTCAAATCCAAACTGTCCAACTCCGTCAAATGTTACTTCTTCTAGTCCGAAAAATTCAAAGCCACTTGCAAATTTTAGTAACTCTTTGATTTCGGTCGGAACTTGTTCGGTCGGAAGTCTTTTTGATAATTCGTCTAATTCTTGGTCAGTCAAACCTTCTTTAAGTTCAACTTTATATTCGTCTCCGTCTTCGGAAATATATTTTTCGATTAAGATAGATTTTAGTTTTTCTATTGGTGTCATAAGTTCAATTTTGTTTTCTTGGTGTATGTCGTGTTATACTTCTGACTAACGTAAATTTAAGTCATTATAAATCAATTAGTTACAATACCTAATTCAGCATTAGATATTTCAAATTTAGTGATTTGTTTTTAATTCGATTCACTAATCCAAGTTTTCTTTTTTCATCAAGAAAGAGGTATAATTTAATCCTTCAAAATATTGATAACACAATGCCAAAGCAACCCTGCAGCTTGCAAACAATTATATGA
>CAXYYO010000020.1:0-60658 GCA_964293305.1 uncultured bacterium
AATTTACTTTCAATAATGCAACGAATTTTTATCATCCTATGCTCATTTTTCACACTGAGTAATAGCTATGGGCAAGAAACAAGAGAACTGGCAGGTTACAGCCCTTATGCGATTGTAGATTTACGCAATCAAAGTGCAGCTGCTACAACTAATTCGAGTTGGCAATATTCAATAGCTTCTACGAAGGAAGTTTCCTTTAAAGCACCTGGGCCATCCCCAACTGATATGCATCTTTTATACCCTACGGGAAATGATGTAAAAACCATAAATTTATATCCCACAATTCAGGAATTAGATAATGTAAAATGGGCAGATGCTGGGGATTTAGAAACTAGAAGAGGAAATGGCAAACTTTCATTTGTATGGTACAGATGTACAGTACGAATACCAGAAATAATCAATGGGAAAAATACAAGCGGCCATATTGTTTATTTTGAAATTACCGCTGATGATTATTCGGAGATATATATCAATGGCAAATCTAAAAAGCAGTTTGGGCAAACAGGTGCTGGGGTTATAAGCGGTTATAATGCAAGAAACAGAGTCGTATTAACAAACAATGCCACACCCGGCCAGCAGTATACTATTGCAGTTTTAGTTACAAATGGATTAATAGGCGATGAACCAGATAATTATGTTTGGATAAGAAATGCCACACTTGATTTTTATACAAAAGATGAAATAAAAAATCAACACAATAGTGTAGGGAAACTATGGGTAAATGATGATGCTTTTAATTCGATTATAGAACCAAATGAAAAGATTGAAAAACTGGTTGATGGATTTTCTTTTACAGAAGGTCCGGTATGGCATCCTGATGGGTTTCTGCTTTTTAGCGACCCAAATATGAACATGATTTATCGCTACAATCCACTAAATAGTAATATCACCATTTATCAAAGTCATAGTGGTTATACGGGTACTGATATTGGCGATATAGGACAGCCAGGAAGCAATGGATTGGCCATAGATAATGCAGGCAGGTTAATTGTTTGTCAGCATGGCAACAGAAGGGTAATTCGTCACGAAATAAAGGGTCCCATTACAATTTTATCAGATAACTATATGGGAAAAAAATTAAACAGTCCCAATGATGTTGTATTGAAAAATGATGGCACGGTATATTTTACAGATCCTCCTTATGGATTGGGGAAATTTTATAATGACCCCAAAAAAGAATTATCGCACCACGGCGTATATATGATAAAGGACGGTAAAACAATATTACTAACAACAGATTTAGGGGGTCCAAATGGTATTGCTTTTTCACCAGACGAAAAATATTTATATGTAAGCAATTGGGATATACGCGATATACATCGTACTAAAAACTTATGGAGATATGAAGTAACCGAAACAGGTGAACTCAGAAACGGCAAAGTATTTTACAGCTTCAATTATACCACAGGAGATGAAGCTCTCGATGGATTGAAAGTGGATAAAGCAGGCAATATATTCAGCTCTGCACCCGGAGGAGTTTATGTAATATCTCCTGAAGGAATATTGCTAGGTTTAATAGAATGTCCTGAGAGACCCGCCAACATGGCTTGGGGAGATAGTGATGGTAAAACTTTATACTTTACTGCGCATACCGGGCTTTATAAGATCCGCACTAATATCGGAGGTGTAATTGCAGTAAAAACTAATCAATAACTCAATAAACTGCATTCAGAAAATGAAAAATAATGTTTTATTACTATTGCTTATTGGAGCACTAAATATTCAGGTAAATGCACAACATATTACGGAGGTAAATAAAATTTGTATTACTGTTTCTAATTTACAAAATGCCATCGAATTTTATACCAAAGTATTACCGTTTAAACTTACAGGCATTGAGGATATTTATGGAGATGAATATGAAAATTTATTAGGAAAATTTGGGATCCGCTATACTGTAGCGCACCTTAATTTGGGCAATGAAAAAATTGATTTAATTGATTACCTCACCGCAGGCGGTCGATCCTATCCGGAAACACAAAAAAGCAATGACCTCAGTTTTCAACATATAGCCATTGTGGTTAGTGATATAGATCAAGCTTTTGCTTTATTGCAAAAAAACAAGGTAGAATATGTATCTACGGCACCACAAACCATACCTCCATCAAATACAGCAGCAGCTGGTATAAGGGCTTTTTATTTTCATGACAACGATAATCATACCCTCGAAATAATTTATTTCCCGAAGGGTAAAGGAAATCCAAAATGGCAGGAAACAAAAGGCCAATTATTTTTAGGAATTGATCATACCGCTATTGGCATTAGCAATACCGATACTGCTTCTATTTTTTGGAATGAGATACTCGATTTAAAAAAGAAAGGTGAAAGTCATAATACAGGCACTGAGCAGGCCCATTTAAATAATGTGGCAGGTGCGGAATTGCATATAACGGGTAATGCGGCAGACAAAGGCCCCGGTGTAGAATTTTTGGAATATTTAAAACCCGGCATGGGCCAGCCGAATCCATCAGATACGCATTGTGATGACCTTTGGAATTGGATAACTGTATTGTATGCTGATGATGCAGAACAACTCCATCACACACTTATACAAAATAAAAAATATTCTACAGGTACATTAGTAAAAATTCATGAGAAAAACCAATTCATAACAAGGGATCATGATGGCCATGCCATTTGGATTATACAACAGTAACTTATTAACAATGAAAGAAAATCAAATTGCAGAGTCACCTGATGAAGTATGCCCAATCTGTGGTGTTATTCACAAAAAATTGATGCATCATTTTGTGCCATCATTGGAAAGTGATGTGATTGCAACAGTACAAAAAGACTTTCCCAATTGGCAAACAACTGATGGAATATGCAATCGTTGCTATGATGAGTTTGAAGGCATTACACATTATCAATACCAATGTCATGAAAAGCCGGTGGAAGATTATAAATTAAAATTTCTTGATTTCTATATTTTACCCATTGGTACAAGGTTAAATGCAGATACTGAATTTACTGGAAAAGATGTAACCATTTGTTTCATAGATAGTGGCTTTTATGTGCATCCTGATATTGAAAATAGAATAAAAAAAATTGTTGATATTACTGACGAAAGTAAAGACCCGTCTTACTTCCAAACACCGCATGACAATGCATGGCATGGCACAATGACATCTACTGTGTGTGCAGGCAATGGCAGCCTTAGTAATGGCTTGTATAAAGGTTTGGCATCTGAGGCAAATCTGGTTCTATTAAAAGTGCAAAATGACGACGGAAAAATAACAGATGAAGCTATTGAAAAAGCATTGAAATGGGTAAAAATCCACCATAAGGAATACGATATCCGAATTGTAAATATTTCTCTAAGTGGAGATATTGAAAATACAATTGCAGAGAGTGAAATCAATCAATTGGCAGATGCATTATTCGCAGAAAATATATTAGTTGTAAGCGCTGTAGGCAATAGTACAGATGCATCTATTTTGCCACCAGCAAGCAGCCCACATGTTGTATCAGTGGGTGGTTTAGATGATCAAAATAAATTAGATGGAGATATCATTTTATATCATAGCACTTATGGCGTTACTGTAGATGGATATACAAAGCCTGAATTAATTACAAACTCAATATGGCTACCTGCGCCCATATTACCAGGCAATTCTACACATGAGAAGGCAAAAGTCTTATTTCAAGCATTAGAAAATGAAGACTACATACATGGGGTTATTGAAAATAATAAAAAACTGTTGGGCCATGAGTTTGATTTATATGCCGGAAAAGAAAAAATATGGAAAGAAGTAAAGCAGGTAATTTGGAAAGAAAAATTCATAACACCCTTTTATATGCATGTGGATGGTACCTCATTTGCGGCACCATTAGTTTGTAGTGTAGCTGCACAAATGATAGAGGCAAATCCAGCATTATCTGCAATAGAAATACGTGGTATTTTATTATCAACTAGTAAGATTTTATTAAACTATGATATAAGCCGGCAGGGATTTGGACGTTTGCAACCTAAGCAGGCGGTTTATGCTGCTTTGGTACCTCAGGAGGAAATTCTTTTAAAAGAAAATCCACAAGTGGACTATGAGAAAAAGCAGTTGATTTTTACCATTTATGCACCAGACGCAAAAAAAAGTTTAAGTCTTTCAGGTACTTTTTGCAATTGGAAAATAGATACATTACCAATGCGGCCTGCAAGAAATGGACACTGGTATATTCATATACCATTACTTAAACAGGGTGAATATGAATACAAATTTATAATGGATGGAAAATTTTGGCAAGAGGATGTAGACAATCCGTGGAGAAGAAATGATCAAAATTGTGGATGGAATTCTGTTTTTCAAATCAAATAATCAAAAATTAAAATATGCTTAAAAATCAAATTCGATTAGATGGTCAAACGGCCATTGTTACAGGAGCTAGCAGTGGAATAGGAAAAGCATGTGCTTTAGAACTTGCAGCAGCTGGAGCAAATGTAGTAATCAATTATATTGGCAACTCAGTGAGTGCCGATGAAATTGTACAAGAAATCATAGGCTTTGGAGGAAATGCCATTGATTTTAAATGTGATGTAAGTAAGGCAGATCAAGTAGATGCAATGGTTAATGCTGCTGTAAATAAATTTGGTACAGTTGATATTTTAATCAACAATGCTGGTCTGCAAAAAGATGCCCCATTTTTAGAGATGAGTTTGTCAGATTGGCAGTTTGTGCTAGATGTAAACCTAACAGGTCAGTTCCTTTGTGCACAGTCTGTTTCAAAAGAATTTTTGCGGAGAGGTATGAGGCATGAAGTGTCAGCCTCGCTGGGAAAAATAATTTGTATGAGTAGTGTACATCAACTTATACCTTGGGCTGGGCACATTAATTATGCAGCATCAAAAGGAGGCGTAGCCATGTTTATGCAATCTCTTGCGCAAGAGCTTGGGCCTCATAAAATTAGGGTTAATAGCATTGCACCTGGTGCCATTAAAACACCAATCAATACTATGGCATGGCAAACACCGGAGGCGGAACAAAACCTCTTAAAACTCATTCCATATAAAAGGGTAGGTGTAACGAGTGATATAGGTAATGTAACTGTATTTTTATGTAGTGATCTAAGTGATTATATTCACGGCACTACTGTTTATGTAGATGGTGGCATGACCTTGTATCCTGGATTTGAAGATAATGGATAAGGCCTGAATTTTAGTATGCTTACAAATGCAATAGTTATAATAAACAAGGAGTAAAATGAGTGCAGAAAAAAACCGCTTACAAGAGCATTATACTGGTAAAAAAAATTGGTTGAAATGGGGTCCCTATCTGTCAGAAAGACAATGGGGTACCGTAAGAGAAGACTATAGTGAACATGGCTCTGCATGGGATTTTTTTCCGCATGAGCATGCCCGAAGTCGCGTATATAGGTGGGGTGAAGATGGACTAGCTGGCATCAGTGATGATAAGCAAAGAATTTGTCTTTCTATTGCTTTGTGGAATGGCAACGACCCCATATTAAAAGAAAGAATGTTTGGGCTAACAGGCCCAGAAGGCAATCATGGAGAAGATTGTAAAGAGTTGTATTTTTATTTGGATAATACTCCCACTCATAGTTATCAAAAACATTTATACAAATATCCCCAATCTCCTTACCCCTATGCTGACCTTGTAGATACCAACAAGCGAAGAACCAAAGATGAAAATGAATATGAACTGATAGATTCAGGGGTTTTTGATGAGCGAAAATATTTTGATGTTTTTTCTGAATACGCCAAGGCGAATGAAGAAGATATTTTATTAAGGATTACTGTACATAACAGGGGGCATGAAGACGCAGATATAACCGTGCTACCGCAAATATGGTTTCGCAATTTGTGGAGCTTTGGATTGATGAAGGAGAAGCCGCAAATAGCAGCTGCCAATGGTACTTCCAACTATCAAATGGTTACGCTAAACCATGAAGAACTTGGCAGTTACAATTATTATTTCGAAGCTGCATCTCATTGTTTGTTTACCGAAAATGAAACCAATCATAACAAAATTTGGGGTAGTACAAACGAGTCAGTATATGTAAAAGATTTATTTCATGATGCAGTTATTCAAAATAAATATGATGAATTTTCTGACAAATCAAGTGGTACAAAATTCTCTCCTGTATATAGCAGAAACGTAAAAGCCGGTGGCAGCGTAGAAATAAGAGTAAGATTATCAAAAATAAGACTAACCGGCAGCCCACTCGGTAAAGAGTTTGATGCCATTTTCAATAAAAATATAAACGCCGCAAATGAGTTTTATGCAGGCATCATTCCAGTTAATATAGACATTGATGCATGCAATGTGCAGCGTCAGGCTTATGCAGGTATGCTGTGGACCAAGCAATATTATAACCTTGATATTCCTTTATGGCTCAATGGTGATAAGGGCCAGCCAAAGCCACCGGATGGCAGACAAAAAGGTAGAAATTGTCAATGGAGTACGCTAAACAATGAAGATATTATTTCTATGCCAGACAAATGGGAATATCCATGGTATGCTGCATGGGATTTGGCTTTTCATTGTATTTCCTTTGCTATGCTTGATACAAATTTTGCGAAGCAGCAATTATTGACGTTTTTAAGAGAATGGTATATGCACCCCAATGGGCAGATACCTGCCTATGAATGGGCATTTGGAGATGTAAATCCACCTGTACATGCTATGAGCTGCCTACAAGTTTATTATACAGATAAAAGATTGAATAACATTGAAGATGTTGATTTTTTAAAAAAGGCATTTTCAAAACTCTTGCTCAATTTTACTTGGTGGGTTAACAGAAAAGATACAAATGGCAAAAATGTATTTGAAGGTGGTTTTTTAGGATTGGATAATATTGGCGTATTTGATAGAAGCAGTGCTATACCCGGAGGCGGGCATTTAGAGCAGGCTGATGGCACAAGCTGGATGGCTATGTATTGCTTGAATATGTTGGAAATGGCTTTAGAAATAACCAAACATGATAGCAGTTTTGAGCCCATGTGTACCAAGTTTTTTGAGCATTTTGCATTAATTGCAGAAAGCCTTAATAGAATTGGTAAAGACTGGACTGGTGCGTGGGATGAAGAGGAAGGATTTTTCTATGATGTACTTGCTTTACCAAATCATCAATATACTCCCTTAAAAGTACGCTCTTTAGTTGGGCTTACCACATTGTTTGCCAATCTTACCATTAGCAAAGAATGGCTGAAAGCAGCACCAGAGTTTCAATACCGTATGAATTGGTTCAATGAATATTTTAAAAATAATACAGACTATACGGTTACTGAAGAGATGAAAGATGACAAAGTGTTGCTCACACTTATTCCAAAACAAAGACTGCAAAAATTGCTGCAGGCCATGCTGAATGAAACAGAATTTTTAAGTAACTACGGCATACGTTCCATCTCAAAAAAACATGAAGATGGTTATTGGGTAGAAATAGAAGGGCAGCATTATGGTTTGAAATATGAACCTGCAGAAAGTAGCACAGGTTTATTTGGGGGAAACAGCAACTGGCGTGGTCCAATATGGATGCCGATGAATTACCTCATCATAATGTCTCTACAAAAATTTTATAGTTTTTATGGAGATGATTTAAAGGTTGAATTTCCTACGGGAAGTGGTCATCTCATCAATTTGAATGATGTGTGTAAAAAACTAAATAATCGGCTAACAAAATTATTCCTCAAGGACGAAGATGGAAACAGACCCATACATGGTTTAACACCCCTTATTTACCAAGATAAATATTTTGAAGACCTTATATTGTTCTATGAATATTTTCATGGGGATAATGGAAGGGGTGTGGGTGCCACACATCAAACAGGATGGACAGGTATTGCAGCAAATTTATTTGAATAACCAAAAGTATCATGAACAATAGTTTTGAAGATTTAATTGAACGTGAATTTTTACTCACCAATGGTATAGGAGGTTATACATCTTCCAGCTTTTGCGGTGCCAATACAAGGCGATATCATGGACTGCTGGTTACTTCTTTTAATCCCCCTACCCAAAGAATGGTGGTAGTAAGTAAACTTGAAGAAACAATTCTTTTAGAAACAGAAGAATTTGAATTAGGATGCAATCAATATCCAGGCAAAATACATCCTGCAGGCTTCAAATTTATCCAAGAAATAAAGGTTAATGCAAATAGTATTGAATGGTTATATAATGTAAACAATCAGATCATTGCAAAGCATATAAAAACAATACAAGGCAGAAATACTACAGTAGTTACTTATATCAATAAATCCAATAGGCCTTTAGGTATTCAGATAAGACCTATGCTTGTATGGAGAGATTTTCATGCCTTGTTTCAGCAGGATGATTATTTTGATTTTTATATTAACAAACAATCTGACTCAACTTTAGAAGTGTATGCTCATTATGATGCAGCACCCTTGTACATGATAACAGATACAGGTAGGTGGCGTACAGAAAAATATTGGTACAAAAATATTGAATACGCTATTGAAAAGGAAAGGGGTTTTGATTTTTCTGAGGATGTAATGCAGGCAGGAGAATGTGCTGCTTTATTGAAGCCAGGAGAGCAGGTTGAAATTATTTTAACTACTGAAAAGCCCGTAGAGGCTTTATTGGAAAGGTATCAGTCTGATAACATTTCTGCAAGTCATCAGAATAAGTTTGTAAATGATTTAATACAATCAGGCAGGCAGTTTATTGTACATAGAAATAGCACAGAGGGCAGCACAGTTATGGCAGGCTACCATTGGTTTAGCGACTGGGGTAGAGATACCATGATTGCCATGCGTGGTCTTACAATAAGTACAAGACAACAGGAGGTTTCAAAAAGTATTTTACAAAGTTTTTTTAATTATATTAGTGAAGGAATGCTTCCAAATCGCTTTCCCGATTATGAAGGTGAAGCGTTAGAATACAATACCATTGATGCATCTCTATGGCTTTTTGTAACATTGTATGACTATTGGAGAACATTCAAAGATGATGGATTTGTACAGCAGCATATTGATGCACTATTTACTATAATTGATAAACATATTAAGGGTACACTCTACAGTATAAAACTGGATAAAGATTATTTGATTAAAGGTGGTGAGCCGGGTGTACAACTAACATGGATGGATGCAAAAGTGGGCGATTATGTGGTAACTCCACGCATTGGTAAGCCCGTAGAAATTAACTTGCTTTGGTACAACGCTTTAAAAATTACAGACACATTTTGCGAAGCAATAAAAATAAAAAGACCATTAGGGTTATCAAAAATGATTGCCGGGTTTGAAAAGTCTTTCGAAAATAAATTTATTAATCGGGAAGGTTATTTGGCAGATGTGGTTTTGGATGGTGATGAACAAGACAATAGCCTGCGGCCAAATATGATTTATGCAGTATCACTTCCATTTTCACCGGTGGATGAAGCAATACAAAAAAAGATTGTAGATATAGTAACAGAAGCATTATATACACCATTAGGTCTGCGGACACTAGATAAAAAGAATCAGGCATTTCGTGCAATATATGAGGGGGATGCATATAGTAGAGATACAGCATATCATCAAGGTACGGTATGGCCTTTTCTTTGGGGAGAGTGGGCTTTGGCGTATTTAAAGATGAATAAATTTTCAAAAAAATCTTGTGCCTTGGTGTGGGAAAATGGAAAAACTTTGCGGCAGCATTTTTATGATCAGGGATGTGCTCATGCATTGTCAGAAATATATGATGGGCTTTATCCATTGCAGGGTAAAGGATGTGCACAGCAAGCTTGGAGTATAGGAAATTTATTGATTGTTTTCTTGCATCCGGATTTCAAAACAGTAGTTACGAATGATTAATGCATTAAAAGCAAATTGGAAGCTATATATCATAGAAGCATGGGCACTAGGTATGTTTATGATATCCGCTTGTGTATGCACCATTTTGATAGAACATCCGGATTTTCATATTTCCACATTCCTAGTGCCACCTTTTTGGAGGAGGCTGTTATCTGGCATTGCAATGGGCATTACAGCCATCCTACTCATTTATTCAAAGTGGGGAAAACACAGTGGTGCACATATGAATCCTGCGGTTACACTGGCAAATCTGCACTTAGACAGAATGCAATGGCCTGACACTATTTGGTATATTATTTCGCAAATAATCGGTGCTTCATGCAGTGTGGCATTTATATATATTTTGCTACCAACCTATGTTAGTAGTAATGAAGTAAATTTTGTTGTAACTACACCAGGTATATATGGAGTGGCTATAGCATTTATTGCGGAAATGTTAATGGCAGCTATTTTATTTGCCATTGTATTGTTAGTTAGCAATTCTTCCAAAGCAAAATATACAGGCTATATAGCTGGGCTTATGGTATGTTGTTTTATATGGTTTGAGGCACCATTGTCTGGCATGAGTATTAACCCGGCTAGAAGTTTTGGTTCTGCTTTAAATGCTGGTGTATGGTCTTCTTTTTGGATTTATATCATTGCGCCCATTGCCGGTATGCAAATAAGCGCATGGTTATATCGAAAAAAATATTTACAAACAAAAGGAGAATGTAAATCAATGAATTGTCATTTTAGTGGTGATGGCTCCACTAATAAGATTTATAAAGTATGGAAATGGTGGCAAAAAGATGCAACGAATCAATTAATTGAATACAAAATAAAGTAAACTTATACATGCAAAACTTATTTATAACTGGTGGCACTGGAAACTTAGGCATACAAGTGTGCAAGGCATTGGATAATGAAAAATATATGCTTCACCTTGCCGTACGACATCTTAAAGATGTACAAGCGGGTGACAGTAAGAAATACTATGAGTTGGATTTAAACAATGACAACTCAACAAATAATGCCTTAGCTATTCTAGACTCATCATTTGGAAAAATACATGCAGGTATTTTCATGGCAGGTGGTTATATGTCAGGAAACTATAAAAGCACCGGAGCTACCGATTTTGAAAAAATGATAAATCTGAATTTTTTTACAGCATATCATGCAGCAAAGTACCTGCTACAACATTTTGAAAATAATGGTGGAGGTAAATTAATTTTTGTGGGTGCAAAAGCAGCTACAAATGGGAATATTGCATTCGACAATCTTCCCTATGCTTTGTCTAAACTCATGTTGATCAATTTTTCAGAGATCATCAATGCTGGTTTCACAAATAGTAGTATTAGTTCTCATGTACTATTACCAGGCACATTAGACACTGAAAAAAATAGGCAAGATATGCCCAATGCCGATTTTGCCACATGGACAAAAACAGAGCAAATTACTGATGCAGTCAAGGCCATATTAAGTGGAAATGAAAAGAAGACGATTATAAATCTTTAGGAATACAAATGATGATAATACTTTATTTTATTTACTTCAATATTGCAATTGGTTTTTGCTGCGCAATGTGGTTCTCATTTTTTAAAGCTAAAAAAATTGATGGAGAAGCAGCTCACACTTCCTTTTGGTTTAAAATAATCATTATTCCCGCTGTTATTTTATTATGGCCATTGGTTCTTGTAGTTGTGTGGAATAATAAAAAGAATGAGATAAATTCACATGAAAAATAATGGCTTCTCATTGTTTATTTGTTTTGCCATAAATTGAAAATATTTATATGAATCATTCATTAAGAAAAAAGCATTTGAAAACATGGATTGCACTATCTGTACTTCTTACATTAGGATTATTGTTTGCCATTTTTAAAACTAATTAAACCCGAATGAGCGCTACCTATAAACCCATCTTATGGAACAAATTTAAACGCTACTACGACCTCATTATGTGGGGTATTATCCTTATTTATCTTGTTCTATTTGTAGTCAGCAACTTGTTATTATTTCCCCAACACAATATTAATACTATCCTCATAAGAGCATTCGGTACTTTGGCTATTATTATGTTGCATATAATTCTTTGTATTGGACCCGCTGCCCGGCTCAATGCTAAATTTTTACCAGTGTTGTATAACCGCAGACATTTGGGTGTAAGTATGTTTATCATAGCTGCTACACATGGTGTTTTAAGTTTGCTATGGTTTCATGGTGGAGGCAATACACCTGCTGTAATTTCATTATTTACTGCCAATACACTTTACGGTTCATTTCTTTTTTTTCCATTTCAAACGCTTGGGTTTTTGGCCCTTATGATTCTTGCTGCCATGGCTTTTACAAGCCATGATTTTTGGCTTAATTTTTTAACTCCGCGGTTTTGGAAATCACTGCACATGCTAGTGTATATTGCCTATGCATTGGTCATGATGCATGTGGCACTTGGTGTATTTCAATTAGAACAATCAATCTTTTTTTCAGTGCTACTTTTGGGTGGTTTCATAGTAGTAGCATTGCTGCATATCATAGCTGGTATTAAAGAAAATGGAACAGATAATATGGCTACGCCAAATGATGAAGATAGCGAATGGCATGTAGTAGGAGAACTTGCAGATTTTAAAGATGACAGGGCAAAAATGGCCATCATTGATAAAGAAAGAATAGCAGTTTTTAAATATGATAATAAACTGAGTGCGGTACACAATGTGTGCAAGCATCAAATGGGTCCATTGGGCGAAGGTAAGATTGTAGATGGCTGTATTACCTGCCCTTGGCATGGCTATCAATATCGGCCAGAAGATGGATGCGCCCCTGCCCCTTTTACCGAAAAACTGCATACTTATCCACTCAAATTAATCGGTACTGCTGTATATGTTAATGTACATCCATTGCCCGAAGGGACATATATAACTCCACTTACAATACCTGATGAAGCAGGAAGAAATGAACAAAAAAATAATCCATTTTTTATAGGTTGGGATAGCAATAACGATAAAAAAATATTTACACTTCCTAAAAAAATTGCAATAGCAATTGCAGTGTTTTGTTTGCTGCTTTCATTTACTATAACTGCCAACCAAACAAAAATTACACCTTTTAAAATTGATTATGAAACTATAAAAAAAATGGAAGGATGGTTAACGCTTAAACCAGTGCCCATGTTTACAATTATAGATAAAATAGATGCTTCTGGCAATCCTATATATAAAAACATTTTATTGGTGGATGCGTTTAAAAACGGTGCCTATGAAACTGTGCAGCATGTTATAAAAAATAATGATCGAACCTATGTACAGATTAAAGGATATATGAGTAATAAAGTAGTATCCTGTGGAAATGATTCTGACACCACATGCATATCTGTATGTACACAATGCATTACAGGTACAACACATTTTCCTTTAATGGAAATTGAAAATGGTGTTTATTCTTTTAAAGAACGAAAACCGGCATTTATGCTGCCTCCGCCCACATTATTACCTGATAAAGATACCGTAATGACAGGTGAAATAATAGACCCCAAATGTTACTTTGGTGCAATGAATCCAGGTTATGGTAAACCCCATTTGAGCTGTGCATCAAGATGTATTTCCGGAGGTATAATGCCAGTATTAAAATACATGGATTCAGACGGAGAGGAAAATTATTGCGTATTAACTGATGATGTAAATAAAATTAATGACTACATCATTAAGTATATAGGTAGAACTGTAAGCATTAAAGGAAGATTTGCCCACGCATTCAATTGGAATATGCTATCATTGAGCAAAAATTCAATTGTTGTAAAATAGTTCTTTTATGTATATAAATGTTTTAAAACTGGAGGATTTGCCACACCAATCTTCAAAAGTTGTAAAACTTGGCAATAAAAAAATTGCGCTCTTTCATTATCACAATAAAGTTACTGCTATTGGAAATGCCTGCTTGCATCGTGGAGGCCCGTTGGCATTAGGTTGTGTGGCAGATAAGTATGATGGCACTTATGTAACCTGCCCTTGGCATGGTTGGGAAT
The DNA here is from genome assembly GCA_964293305.1 of uncultured bacterium. GTDB lineage: Bacteria > Bacteroidota > Bacteroidia > Chitinophagales > Chitinophagaceae > CALAGJ01. The sequence goes on from CAXYYO010000020.1 coordinate 13,766, forward strand.
ACAATATCGATACAGGTGCCGCAGCTCCGGGCTATAAAGACCAACAGGCTGTATATGACGTAAAAATAGATGATGGAAATATTTGGGTAAATGATGAGGTTATGATACAGGCTCATAAGGCTTTTCATGATTCTCCTTTGTTAGATGATTTAATACACTTAAGGTACCAGACCACTCCAGAATCATTGAATATTTTAGGTATTTCTGCTACTAATATGAACAATACGCTTCCTAGATATTCTACATCTGAAGCCTCTCTAGAATTAGCGCTAGACTATGCACAAAAAAAATATAAGGCAGATACACGTATAATAAAATTGAGAGATCTGGACTATAAGCATTGTGAAGGCTATTATTCCCAACACATGCAGGCTTGCAACTGGCCATGTAGTATTACGGAAATGCACCCAGAAGATGGTATGACAAAAGTTTATACCGACATGATATTATGGGCAGATATTGTAATACTTGCTACACCCATCCGATGGGGGCAAGCATCCTCTTTATACTATAAAATGGCAGAGCGATTGAATACTGTACAAAATCAGATTACTATTAAAGATCGCATACTCATTAAGAATAAAGTGGCCTCATTTCTCATTACCGGTGGACAAGATAATATACAGCAAGTGGCTGGGCAAATGATGTGTTTTTTTACTGATTTGGGTTTCACATTTCCGCCTTTTAGTTTTATGGGTTGGAGTAGAGGATGGACAGCCGAGGATATGGACAAAAACGTATTACAGTTTAAAAAAAGTGAATACGTAAAACGCAGTACCGCTGAACTTTTAGATAACTGTGTGGAAACATTAAAACAGATAAAAAAGATCGACAGTTCAAAGATTGTTGCACCTAAACCACATCGCAAAGATTCTTTGACCAGTGATTTGGATAATTTTGATATGAATCTGTAAAAAATATGAATGCTACAATTGATTCTATTCTTAGCAAATACCTTCTTTAAACGTGTGTGGCATAAGGTCTTACAATATATTTGAGATGATTTAAAAAGCCACTCATAATGATGTACGGCTTTTTACAAAAACTAAAACCTTATACTCTTTAATTATCATAATCTTTTCACTGTGGCTATCATCTTTATATTGTAAATAATAATTCCCTTTTGCAAAAACAGTCATTTGATTTCCAAAGTGCATTTCCATCCTTGTCAAGCCTTTGGACATATATATCTGAAATGCTTGCATTGTCTCTATAATCAAACCAGTAAACAAAATAACCACCTGCACCTGAAAAAATCATCTTCCACTGCTCTTAAATTGTTTTGTGGATTTGCGGCATTACATGTTGCCAATGGCATTGTGGCATTCGATGAAAACTGTGCTTTTGTGGACAGAATAATTGCCAAACAAATTAAACTGAATAGTATCTTTTTCATTATTATGATTTTAGTTTAATTTCAAATCACAATAAGATATCTCTTTAAAACGAATCAATTGATGAAGTGGTTATTTTCACTTAGGCAACAGTTTATTTTTACATTTGGTATGCTTTACGGATTTATATTTTTGAATGGAATGGGTATGATCCAGATTTTGATAAGGACATGTAATTGTAAGACACAACTACTGAACAAAACTGACTAGAAGAAAAATTTCGACTTTGAAATAGTACTTTTTTAAATCTAAAGAAATAATCTGAAACGCAATTCAGCATTGTTTTTTGGAACGCAAAAAAATTTTAATCATTCATAATATGGGGTTAAATAAAAAATAAAAGGCCATCAATTTTGATGGCCTTTTATATGGAAATAATTTTATTTATACTTTATTTCTGATCCTTTGATTTCATCATGCCCATGATTTGGCGCATACTTTTATCCATTCCTTCTGGGCTGCCATCCAAGAAAATGACATTCCCTTTTCCTACTTCTGTAAAAGTTTTGATGGCTTCTGTCCACATGCTGAATAAAATTACATTTGTATCAAGATTTGCTTGTTTCATTTGCTCAGCAGCCATAGTCATACCTTTTGCTACTTCTTCTCTGAAAAGTGCAACACCCTGCCCTCTTAAACGTGCAGCTTCTCTTTCCGCTTCTGCAGCAATTTTTATAGCATTTCCTTCCGCTTCGGCTGATTTTGTTTTTGTAATAAGCAAAGCTTGTCCTTCATTTTCTGCAGCAGCTTTTAAGTTATTACTGGCCACAACTCTGCTCATACTTTCAAGAATAGCTTTATCAAAAGTGATATCATTTATTTGAAGGTCTAATAGGTGATAGCCCCAATCTTCAAGAACATGATCTACTTCACTTTTTACACTTTCAACAATTTCTTTACGAAGTCCAAGTATTTCAGCTTGCTTTTTTGTAGCTACATAAGAACGTATATTTCCTTCTATAGTACGTATGAGTGCTTGCATTAAATCTTTATCACTAATGAATTTGAAGGCAACTTTTTTTATGGTTTCTTCATCTGCATTCATTACAGCATATAGAAGCATGCTTTTGAAATAGACGTTTGCCTGATCCTGTGTTACGGCTTGAAATTCTAATTCTACACTTCTGTTTTGAACACTGATTCTTTTATAAATATTCTCAAGCAAGGGTATTTTGAAATTCAACCCAGGTCTGAGTATTCTTTGGTATTTACCAAACATGGTAATAACAGCTATTGTTGCTTGATTTACGGTAACCAAGCCGCTGAAAATGATGAAAAGAATAATGAATATCCACCATTTGTCCATTAAAAAATCTAACATAGATAAAATTTGATGCAATGTACTGTAAATAGAATAATTGCAAAAAAGGATTTTTCAAATCATTTTCTTTTGTATGCTGAATAGTTTGAAACTATAAAGAACATAGTAGTTTTCGAAGTCGGAGACTTCGAAAACCCTCCCCTAAATCCCCTTCGCTTTTCCCATTGCCCGCCGGGCAAAACATACTATCTTAATAAATGCTCAAAGATTTTTATCTATCCACAACATCATTTGATTATTACAGATATACAACTCTCCATTAGTTTTGTAATACGGTATGAGAGTAACTACAGATACATACAGACATAAAGCTTTGCGCAGAGAATTAATACAATCACTGCGTGAAAAGGGAATTAATGATGAATTGGTCATATCTGCAATGGATAAAGTGCCGAGGCATTATTTTTTAGATTCAGCCTTGGATCATCTAGCGTATGAGGACAGGGCATTTACGATAGCTGCGGATCAAACAATCAGTCAACCTTTTACAGTGGCATATCAAAGTTCTTTGTTACAATTAAAGCCTGGAATAAAAGTATTGGAAATAGGCACTGGCAGTGGGTATCAGGCTGCAGTACTTGCGGAAGCTGGAGTGTGGTTATTTACGATTGAAAGGCAGAAACAGTTGTATGATATTTTAAAGAAAAGCAAGTTTGGTGAAATGTATCCACGTGTACGATGTTTACATGGAGATGGATTTATAGGATGGGAGAGTTGTGGCTTGTATGATCGAATTCTAATAACAGCTGCTGCACCTATAGTACCACCAAAATTATTAAAGCAATTACAAACTGGAGGTACCATGGTATTACCTTTAGATGAAGGTAATATGCAGCGTATGACACGTATAACTAAAATGGTAGATGGTAGTTATAGAGAAGAACAGTTTGACCATTTTTCTTTTGTACCCATGTTGAAAGGGAAGATGGGGCCGTAGGGAAGATTTGGCAATTCCTGGTTCTATGTCTTCCCTGCATGCTGGCAGATGTAGATTATGGCATCTTAAAAAATTTTAAAGTTTGGGTCTTATTTACTTTTAAAATATATACACCTGGGGGCAATGAAGCAATGTTTAATTGTGTGGCTGGAGTTGCAGTATAACTCTGCAATACCATACCAGCCTCATTGATAATGGAGAAATCATTAACCATTTTTGTAAGACCTTGAATTTTTATATTGTTAGATGCTGGGTTGGGAATAATGCTTAATACATTACTACAGTTTGATTGTGTACTTATTACTTTTGAATAACTTGTAGTACCGTCATTGCCTTGTATTCTAATCCTGTAGTAGTACAATCCATTTCTAGCGGGAGTTTTATATTGATAATTTTTTACTCCGGAACTACCAGTGGAAGCTGATAAAAAGCTAATTGTATAAAAATGTTTTCCATCTATACTCTGTTCAATATAATACCCTTTTATGTTTTGTTCATTTGTTACTTGCCAAGTTAAAGTTGGTGGACAGTTATTGTCTGCTTTAAAGCTAATTATTTGAACTGGTAAAATACACTCAGTGTTATATGTAAAATCATTTTCTTCATAGGAGAAAACGATTTTTTCAACATCACCTATAAACATTTTAAAATTATTCAATATTCCATTATGGAATGTGACTTTTCCGCCTAAAATAGCATGTGGGCTATCTAAACGAAAATCTCCGTAAAAGGTTTGTGCCTGATTATTAACTTTTAGGGTCAATCCATTTCCATAGCTTATACTAATTACATTCCATTGATTATATCTAAAATCACTAAAGAATCCATATGTTCTTTCCTCTCCATTATAGTATTTGTATCTCACAGCTACCCAACCATTATCTTCTGCTAATATAGTTATGCTAGATTCACTCAAACTACTTTTCAAATACAATAAATTAGCTGATTTAGTAATTGTATCATACAAATCGTATGATTTATTTAAGTTGACAAGTAATTCTATTGTACCAGCATGAGGCACTGATGTTGAATCGTATTTAATATAACTTAATACAGAATCGATGTGAGCAATCTTTCTAAACTGCACTTGTCCATTACAATACTCTTCCGAAAAACTTATATTTTCGGGAGAACCCAATGTACTCTGATTATTGAAGTCATCTTCAATCTTGTCGAATATACCAATAGTTTGGGTCAAAGTATCTGCCTTTTGGTAAAAGCTATTTAGGGCAATGAATGAAACAGTATAATTGCCAGTTTTTGAATATTTTTTTACTGGATTTAACTCAGTGGAATTGGTGCCATCCCCAAAATTCCATTTTACTTCAGAGTAACACAAAGGGTAGGCTTTAAACGAAACTGTTGGTCCAAATTTTGAGTAATCCCATCTGGAAAGTATTGTAACCGCTTCCAGGTCAAACGGATCTGTTTTACAAGTTGTTCCATCCCTATCCGTAACATTTTGATAATAACTGCCTGATTCAGTAGCAGTATATGTTTTGGTTGTTTCGTTTGGTATCAGTGTATCATTTCTATACCACTCCCTATTTATTGGAGTAAAAACATCCGCTATAGAAATTTCAATTATCGAATCACTGCAAATCAGGTTTTCATTTTCAATTGTCAGTATGGGCTTGAAATTTAACGTATCACGCGTAAGATCAATTTGAGTAGTTAAATTTGTTAACCTTATGGCGTCTGTTGTTCCATAAAAACCTGCTGCTGTGAGGTTTGAACCTGCATAGTGTTTTCCAGTTGATAATGTTGGTTTTTTGCCATTTATTGATATTACAGAGTCTGCATAATTATTAATATTAGAAGGTAAATAAAAACCATAAGAATATACCTTATTTATATTGAACCGTAAATATGAATATGGGTAGGAAGTCGTTCTGCCATCCCAACTTACTGCTAAAGAATTCCATTTGTGAAAGTCTATATATGAAGGAAATGGATGAATAAAATCTTGCTGAATATTGTTTTGGTCTGTTATAGTAAATATGATCATTTTAGCAGCATTATCAATTCTGATTGCCAAATCATTTTGAAAATGTACTGAATCAGCATTGCCAGCTAGCCAAAATATTTCCGGATATACTTTGTTATCATAATAACCGGAATCTAACTTCATCACCCATTCTGACATGTATCGTTGTCTGTCAAAATGTTCGTCTGCGATATGGTGTATTGATGTGGCCGAATCTTCTGTAAAAGAAGCAGAATATCTACAATCGATACGATTCAAAGTGATGTGTTGCGATGGCGCAACAATAGTAGAATCATTGTTGAATTCATCTATGGTTAAGTAAAGAAAAGAAGTATCCGAATGAACTGTATCGCATCCCATGCCATAAGCAATTGGCATATACATACCTCCTTTTGAATACACATGGCTCACTACATTTTTGGGTTTAATTTTTTTTTCAATCGGTGAGCCGTCTCCAAAATCTAACTCATATTCTTTGCCCTGATACACATAATTTCTAAAATCCACTTTTAGATAATCTTTTGTCGAATACGACATCGTCAAGCCTAGTTGTATAGGTATTTTTTGAAATACTTGAATTTCTTGTGATGATATCCAACATTTGTCAGACTCATCAGTGGCCATGTCAACTTTATAATCCCCTGGTAAGTCAGCAATAAATATTGAATCACTTGAACCACTAACAATCTCTCCATTCCTACGCCAACGCAATACGGAGCCTGATATAACATTTGAGGCAGTAAGTGTATCTGTATCATATCCTACACAAATAGAATCTTTGGATGTCTGAATAGTTGGATGGATAGGGGTAATAAAAATCGAGTATTTCAAAGATGTACTTATACCACTACTGCAAAGCCGCTGTATCTCAACAATTTGGATATTTGAAGTTTCTTTGCAATAAGGCCTGAATTTTACAGTTGTATTTGGCCATGCCATTAGCAAGCTATCACTTAATGAAGGAGATGCATCAGGCCCCCACCTCACCTGGTAAGTTTCACCAGTATCAATATTTGTAGTTACAGTAATTTCATTCTTTATACTGTCGTAAATGATTGATTTTACATCTGGCAAAATGTCTGTACATGGATCATACTCACATGCAGTTAAACAGCCATCCAAACTTCCTGATAGAAAATTGTTTACTTCGATAACTGAGGTTGGATGCCAACAAGTGCTATAGTTAATATTCACATTCATTATGCAGCCTGCCGTATGAGCACACCCAAATAAATGACCTGTTTCATGCGATACTAAGTTTCGCATACCATCTAATGTGCCACCATCTTTTAAGGTTACTTTTGATGCTTGTGTATTGCACATAGAACTAATATTTGCCAGTCCTAATATACCATTCCAGTCGCCATTGTAAAACCAGTTATATACCACATCATATCCGTGTTTATAGGCAATATTGGTTTGAGATTTGAAAGATGAAAACTGTTCTTGAATGGTGGTTTGTTCTTCAAATATCTGATGTTCAGGATCATCAACTATTATTATTTCATAAGGTTCAAATTTGAAGGCGTCATTAAAACTACTGGAATAATCTCCTTCAGTAAGATTCATTACTGTCAAAATTGCTAATACTGTTTCATCTATATTTCTGTTATGGTATTCAAAACAACTATTATCCACCAGCACTGTATAATCAACTGTTCTACAACCTGACCTGAGCGTTGATTGTGTTTGTTTAATTAAACTGGTTTTTTCATCGTTAACTGTATCTCCACAAAATGATTCTTCATTTTTTTTTATATCATCAGATGAATAAATGATTAATAAATTCCGTGCTGCCTTACTGTCATAAATATATGCTGGCTCTATATAATAGCTAATTCCTCTTAATATATACTTGCCTGAAATGAAATTCTTACCTATCATAAACCTACAGCTTGTTTCATCATGTGGACTACTATTGAAATACGCCAAATCTTGACTAAATGATACTGGCAAGTTATTGACCGAAACAATGGGTTTTTTAAAAATACGATTTACTGCTTTTCTAAAAGAAAGCAGTTGTGTGGGGAATTGCAAGTCTAAAAGAAATGCATCGTTTGACGCCTCAAATGCTTGTTGTATAGCCACCATTTCATACTGGTCAAATTTTTCAGAAAGTGCAGTAGATCGATAATTGGCAGCCGCTGTTTTAATAGTTATTTTAGTTTTTTGACTATTCGCCGATAGGCACAAAAAAAAAGTGGAGAAAAGCAGAATATTTTTCATGTAGGTGTTATTTCAATCAAAAGTAAGTCAAATGGAGATATGACTAATTTATTTGTATCCTGTAAAGTAATTATTTGAATACGAATTAAAAGTCGTTAACGGGTTAACTGATTAGGGTAGACACCTTAGCAAAAAAGAAAATGTGATATATGCCCTTTAAAATGGTTAGTAAAAAATGGAAGATTATTCAACTTCCAATTCAAACAAACAGCAATTTGGCTCGTCTTGATAATGTTTTGGTAAGCTGGCAGTATTTGTCAAAAAGTAAATGCCTAAAAAATTGAATCCGGCAGAAGTATAATGTTGTATGAGTTTTGTATTATTTCCTAAAGTATCTAACCTGATATATTTTTTTTGATGAGCTTTGGCATACTGTTTTGCCCAAGAAACAATTTCATCAACAAACCTGTGCCCACGGAAATTACGGTGTACACAAATCCGATGGATATATACTGCATCGTTCTGGTCTTTTTGCTCCCATATTTCTTTATCAATAAATGTAATAGCCCAGTTGCAAGCCATGTATCCATCAATAATAATCTTGAATTGACGAAGTTCTTTTATTTCGGTTTCAATAAGATTATTGTCAAATGTTGGCCATACTACCATCCTTCGCTCCGTTTGTAGTTCTCGGGCCGTTTGGTAGAGTGCTTGTATTGCTTCCAAATCTGTAGATATGCAATTTTCAATAGTCATATTATTTATCTTATGGTCAATGAATATTTTTTTCTAGATCAAACATAATTATAAGATTATATATTTTTTAAACCCAAGCGTTTTTTATGATATAAAATTAATAGGAAAAAATTAAAATGAGTATTAAATGATTGGTCTATGCTTTTGTGATGTATATGCTTATTGCACTACAGCTTATATTTTAAGAAAGCTACCCTGTGGGAGCAGAAAGTGCTCATTGTAAAACGTTTGGCCGTTATAGTTTTAAATAACAACCATCTTCACATTTGGCGGTTGAAATCAAAGAAAATACTTATTTGAATTTAAAAGCTATCGTTACAAAAAGCCAATACAATTTTTTGCTCCACATCTGCATTTTAATTTACCATCATGATGAGTGGGGCCATAGTTGCAAGTGAGCTCCTCGTTCTTTTTTATTTGCCGTAGGCTATAAAATTCCACCAAGTCAAAACAGACACGCATATAAATATTTGGTTGACAACTGTGATTGATATATCGGAGTTCATTTGACGCCACACTAACGTCTAAAGCTCGGCCATCCCCAAACTCAACCATAGCCACTCTTTTAGTGAGTGAGACTCTTTTTCTTGCTTCTCTTTGTGTTATGATTTCTCCGGAAAGATTACCAATTTTTTTTCGGGCAGGTATCATTTGCTTTGCGAAAGCCCCGATGCCATCAATGCTACTTTTTTTATTCTCAATTTTAAAATTAAGCATGGTAAAAATGAAAATATGGGTTACGAAAAAAGGAGATTTGGGAAGTATTGATTAAAATTCTACAATATCATTTCGGGCACATCTCCCTGAATAATTAAACGTCCTTTTGTTTTGGCCATTATTTCTTCCACTGATATACCCGGAGCTCTTTCACGAAGTAGAAAACCTTCTGGTGTAATATCTAAAAATGCTAATTCTGTTACTACTTTTCTTACACAACCCATTCCCGTAAGTGGCAGTGTACATGCAGGTAATAATTTACTTTCACCTTTGGGATTGGTATGTTGCATGGCCACGATAATATTTTTTGCACTGGCTACTAAATCCATAGCACCTCCCATTCCTTTTACCATTTTACCGGGTATTTTCCAGTTGGCAATATCTCCTGTATCACTTAGTTCCATAGCACCTAAAACGGTAAGGTCAATTTTACCTGCTCTTATCATTCCAAAACTTTCTGCGCTATCAAAAAAAGCAGCGCCGGGTATAACTGTTACGGTTTCTTTTCCTGCATTAATGAGGTCTGGATCTATTGCATCTTCGGTAGGATATGGCCCCATACCCAATATGCCATTTTCACTTTGCAATATCACTGTCATACCTTCAGGTATATAGTTGGCCACTAAGGTTGGTATGCCAATGCCTAGGTTTACATACATGCCATCTTTTAGCTCCTGTGCTATACGTTTTGCTATACCATGTTTATCTAAAGCCATCGTTTTATATTATGAATTATGGTTTGGAAAATTATTATGGATAATGGTGCTGATTTTACTGTAGGCGTACTGTTCTTCTTTCAATAGTTTTAAGATAGCCGCTGCCTTTATAGATTCTATGTACATACACCCCGGCTACATCAATTTCATCAGGGTCTAACTGTCCGGGCTCTACTAATTCTTCTACTTCTGCTATAGTTATGTTTGCAGCTTTTGCCATTGAAGTAGAAAAGTTTTTGGTTGTTTTTCTAAAAATAAGGTTACCCAGTTTATCTCCTTTCCAAGCTTTTACCAATGCAAAATCTGCATGCAGAGCTAACTCCATCAAATAATGTTTGTTATTAAATATTCTTACCTCTTTACCTGCTGCTATTTCTGTTCCATATCCTGCGGGTGTAAAAAATGCCGGAATACCCATGCCCGCCATTTCTATTCTTGTGGCAAGTGTGCCTTGTGGTATTAGATCTACTTCTAATTCACCACTTAGCATTTGTCTTTCAAATTCTGCATTTTCACCTACATAGCTACTCATCATTTTTTTAATTTGCCGGGTGTAGAGTAGTCTGCCCAAACCATATTCATCTACTCCTGCATTGTTTGAAATACAGGTTAGCCCTTTAACTCCTTTTTGTAATAAGGCTTCAATACTATTTTCAGGAATGCCACAGAGTCCAAAACCACCAAGCATAATGGTGCTATTGTCAGCAATGTCTTGTATAGCAATATCAGCAGTTTCAAATACTTTATTCATGCGCAAGAATTCGTTTGGTGGCAAATGTAAGGTTTGGGGAAGTAGTAATATTCTTTAATGAATATCTGTCGTTTTGCAAGAGGTTTTGACGGGAGTATGAAAAATTTTGCTAAAATTTAGTTACTAAATTTTGCTATTTTTAGTGGGTTGATTTGGAGATTTATGCTTGTATGGTTTATCAAAAAAATCAAGAGTGTATAAACTGAATTATGAAATTATTTCAAATAAATATCATTTGGATATAAAACCCGGATGCCAATGAATACTATAGGAACTCTGATAGGATTGATAGATATTTTTATAATAGTTATTTCTCTATTTTTAACCTTTCTAAAATGAATGCCATGCTGACTATAGTTAATGATATGGGAGAAGACAAAAAGCTACAATGTAAAGACGGTCTTGATCTATTGCGTACGCTTATACAGCAAAGAATAAAAGAGTATGAAAATGGTGCAGATACAATATCCGATGACTGGCTAATTTCTTATACAGCTTCATTGAAGCAATTATGGTTTCATGAGGCGTTTAGCACACCATTGAACGCCGTTGAATCTATTGTTCTGCTTACAACATTGGCACCACATATTCATCCCGGTTTTTTTGAGCAGATTATACAAGAAATTTTTCCGCAGGGCGGAGATTTTCCTGAGTTTGGGGGCGTAAAAAATAGTCATCAGCGTTATCTTATGCCCACTGGCGAAACGGTTTTATTTATCCTGGCGGGGATGCATTCCGCGAAGCGGTTAAAATACTATTCATTATTTGATGCAAATCACCTGTTTTATAAAGAAGCAGTATTGTGGATTGAATACATCAATGAAGGGCAGCCTGCCATGAGTGGTAGAATAATACTTGCTCAGGATTGGGTAGATAAATTACTACAGCTTAAGGAGTCCAGTCCCAGATTTGGGTTAGATTTTCCTGCCTGCAAGCTGCATACTGATATGGTTTGGGATGATATAGTGCTGAGCAACCAAACAACGGTACAAATACAAGATATTTTGATGTGGATGAATCATCATGAAAAAATATCTGAAGATGAAAATTTAGGAAGAAAGGTAAAACCCGGTTTCAGGGTTTTATTTCATGGTCCTTCAGGTACTGGTAAAACGCTTACTGCCAGTCTGCTGGGTAAGCAATTTGAAAAAGATGTGTATCGCATAGATTTATCGCAGATTGTTTCAAAATATATTGGTGAAACAGAAAAAAATTTGGAGTCTGTATTTAGAAAAGCGGAGTCTAAAAACTGGATTCTTTTCTTTGATGAAGCAGATGCATTATTTGGAAAACGTACACAGGTGCAGAGTGCACATGATAAATATGCGAATCAGGAAATAAGTTATCTATTGCAAAGGGTGGAAGATTATGCTGGATTATTGATTTTGGCTAGCAACTATAAGAGCAATATTGATGAAGCTTTTATTAGGAGATTTCACAGTATTATTCACTTTCCAATGCCCAATGCAGCTGAGCGTTTTCAATTGTGGATGAAAGTGATGCCCTCTAATCTTTTGCCACATGCTGATATTGGATTAACTGAGTTATCTAACAAATATGAACTCAGTGGTGCAACTATTTTAAATGCGATGCAATATGCTGCCCTGCATTGTCATTCTACTGGAAGTGAAATACTAAGGCAAGAAGATTTGTTGTATGGCATAAAAAGGGAATTTATGAAAGAGGAAAAAATGATTTAATTGCATTTTGACCCCTTAGAAATGTTAAAAAAAAATAATGGGTATCAGTTTTGGTAAGCTCCCTGACATTTTTATACCTCAGAATGCTTGTTCTTACCTTAAAACGCTTTACTTAAAGCTAAGTTCTATTACATTTGCAAGGATTTTAGAAATCCACCGTCAAATTATAATCGTATTTTGAAAGTGGAGTTTTAGGCAAAATATTTGAAGTTTTTGCCTACAATTTTAAGGTTATAGAAAAGATTATGCAATTAAAAAGTTCAATTCAAAACATTTTTGTTCAACTTACGGAAACGCTACAGCAGTTAGATAATGAGCAATACACCAGTCCATGTGATGTGCTGATGAATGCTACTATTGGTCAGCATGTAAGACATATCATTGAACTCTTTCAGGGTTTGGAAAATGGTTATGAAGGCGGCGTTGTAAATTATGAAAAGCGCAAACGAGATATTCGTATTGAAAGCGACCGTATGGTAGCTACTCAAATGATGCATGATATATACAATCGGATAGACCGTGCAGATAAAGCATTGATATTGGAAGCGAACTATGATGAGCATTCTGAAAATCAACTGCATATTCATACAAATTATCATAGAGAATTAGTATATAATCTAGAGCATGCTGTACACCATATGGCACTAATTAGGGTTGGTTTAGGTGTGGTAACAGATATACAAGTACCTGAAGGATTTGGAGTAGCAACCTCTACAATCAAGTACAGGAATCAATGTGCACAGTAAGTTATATACCAGGTAGTCACCAAATAATTCTTACCAGCAACAGAGATGAAAAATCTCTGAGAGCAAGGGCAATTCCTCCCACACAATACGGTAAATTATTATATCCCAAAGATGGCGCAAAGGGCGGCACATGGGCTATTGTAAATGAAAATGGAAATGCCTGTATTTTGCTAAATGGGGGATTTGTAAAACATGAGCCACAGCCCCACCATACAAAAAGTCGTGGTCTTGTATTATTAGAGATCATGGATGGGCTAGCTCCCTTAACTGCATTTAATGATGCCGACCTTACAAACACAGAGCCTTTTACATTGGTATTGCTACAGCAAAATATATTGGTAGAATGTAGGTGGGATGGTTTCAATAAACATACTAAATATCCTGATATGCAGCAGCCACATATATGGTCATCTGCTACACTATATGATGCTGTCGTTTCAGAAAAAAGAAGACAATGGTTTTATGAATGGTTAATGGAAAATCCAAACCCATCTGCGGATGAAGTATTGCGCTTTCACTTGTTTGGAGGCAATGGTGATACTTGCAATGATTTTAGAATGAATAGAGATGGTAAAATGCTTACAGTTAGTGTTACTCAAATAATACACACAAAAGAGCAAGCAGTTGTAAAATATTACGATTTGCAAGATGAAAGCCATCATACAAATACAATATCAATTCAAACTGCCTCCACTCCAATTGTGCATGCTTAAGAAAGTCTTTAATCACCCTTTTTTTATTCGATTATTACACTGGGAATATTGGCCTTTTCATGTAGTATATGGCCCATTATATCCAATCTGGTTTTGGTATTGCCTAAAGGCAAGAGCTGTATTTTTTTTTAATACATCAAATCCACTGATTGAAAATGGCGGTTTTTTAATGGAGAGTAAAAAGGCCATTTATGATATCATGCCTAAGGAGTTTTATCCTGCTACTTTATTTTTTCATAAGAACAGTCAGCCATTTGATGTTTTAGAACAAATAAAACTGAGTTCAATCAAGTATCCACTTATTGCAAAGCCAAATATTGGCATGCAGGGTATGAGTGTAAAGCGGATAAAAAATGATGAAACTTTAATTGCATATATACAACAAAGTAAGGTCGATTTTTTAATACAAGATTATGTTTCATTTGAAGAGGAGATAGGTATATTTTTTTGTAAAATGCCTGGAGCTGATACAGGAGAAATTACCGGTATCGTTGGTAAAGAATTTTTAACCGTAACCGGTGATGGAGTTAGTACGATTCAATCATTATTATCTGCAGAAAAAAGATACAAATTGCAATTGCCGGTATTGAAAAAATCTTTTCCTGAACTCATGCTAGCAGTGCCGGCATTGGGAGAGAAAAAAGAATTAGTGCCCTACGGCAACCATGCCAGAGGTTCAAAATTTATCGATATATCACACCAAGCAGATGCTGCACTACATGCAGCAATAAATGAAATGTGCAAACGCCTGCCTGAATTTTATTTTGGAAGAATTGACCTGCGGTATAAGGATTGGGATGCTTTAAAACAATTGAAGGATTTTTCAATTATAGAATTAAATGGTGCCGGTAGTGAGCCTACACATATTTATGATCCAAAACATAGTATCTTTTTTGCTTGGAAAGAAATTGTAAGACATTGGCAATACCTTTCAACCATAAGCATCATCAACCATAAAAGATTAAATATGCCTTATATGACATTTAAAGAAGGTAAAGCCATGCTTAAAGCCAATGCCTTATATGTAAGAGAAATAAGTGGGAGAGGTTTATAAAAGCGAAAGCATTAGATTTATAAAACTACCGCTACAGCCTGTACTCTTATAAAACCAATGCTTTCAAAGGTGGCACATCTAATCAATTATTTAGATTTCTCTGTGCTCAATTGTGGGATAAAGGTAAGGAGTAGTCAATCAAATTACCAAAACTTTTTAACAGTTTTTTTTTCATAGGAATGCAGCGGCTGTTCCAATGCTTATTTGGGGCCAATGGGTTACAAAAAAATAATATTCATTACCATACAAATGCGCTCATTTTGAAGAAAAAAAATAATCTTAACCTTCAACTTTTTGGAAACTTTAACTTTATTCAACTACTAAAAAGCTATTGCTTTATCGCCTTATGAATTTCCTGAAATTTCTTTCATTTTTTATTGTAGGTATGTCACAACTTAATGTGCATGCACAGGAGCAGGAAATTAGCATAAACTGTACAACATATAAAAATGATCCTGCCTCATCTGTTACCATTTACCTGAGTTGGCGTGAAGATTCTACAAAAAAATATTATGCCATTACAGACAGTTTAGGCAAAGCAATGGTGGTGGTAAAAGACACGGGGCAGTATCTATTGTCCACCGCTTCAATATCTTATGAACCTTTTCAAATGATTATTAATAGTGGTAAAAAAGAACTTTCATTAGTACTTATTCCATCAAAAAATACTTTAGAAACTGTAACGGTATCCAGCAAAAGACCTTTAATGCGTCAGGAAGAAGATAAAACTATAATAGAGCCAGAGAATATAGCCGCAGCCAGCACAAATGCCTACGAAATTTTAGAAAAAACACCCGGACTTTTTACTGATCAAGATGGAAATATTTATATTGCTAGTACAGCGCCTGCCACTATCCTCATCAATGGACGAGAAATGAAAATGAGCGCATCAGATATAGCCACAATGCTCAAAAATCTACCGCCAACAGCTATTGCAAGAATGGAAGTGCTGCGTACTCCATCTGCAAAATATGATGCATCCGGAAGTGGGGGTGTAGTGAATATCATTTTGAAGAAGGGAATTAAAATTGGATTAACCGGAAGTGCATCTTTGGGCATGAACCAAGGAAGATATGGCAACCAATTTTCTAATCTCAATCTTAATAATAATAGTGGCGCTACCACCAGCTATATCAATCTCTCTGTAGCTCATCGTAAAACTTATGATGAAATTAATACTTCAAGACTATTTGCCGCTGACACAATTCTACAACAAAATGCCCTTACTGTATATCCTGGTATAAATTATTATGGAGGTGGTGGTATAACTTATGAATGGAGTAGCAAATGGCAAATTAGTTACGATGCAAGACTTAGTTACAATACATTTGAAAACCTGACCAATAACTTAAACGCTATAAAAAAGCAATCGGATGATTTCACGCTTTCAAATAATGAAAACAGTGTATCCAATAATGGGCATGCTTTTAATATCAACAATAGCATCAACCTGAAATTTAAAATAGATACTATTGGAAGTGAATGGACCACTGATCTTTCATATAACTTCAATAAAGGTCGTACAAAGCAATTCTATACTACTTTATTTAAACTACCTGTATTGCCAGAACAATCAGGTGATGGAATCATAGAAAACAACAGACATTTTGGTGCGGTACAAACAGATATAAAGCTAAAATTTAAACACCAATACTCACTTGAAACTGGCTTGAAATCTACTATACAACAATTCAATAACAATACAGATTATTCATTCATAAAGCAGGATACAACTTTTAATGATGATTTTAGGACATCTGCTTTTAGCTATGATGAAAATATAAATGCTGCTTATATCCAAGGCACAAAAACGATAGATGATATTATCATAAAAGCAGGATTAAGATTAGAAAATACGAATATGCGTGGCAATCAGTTGGTGCCACTAGATACAAATTTTAATGTACATCGTACAGATTTATTTCCTTACATCTATTTGAGTAAAAAGCTAATGAAAATAGCGGGGTACGAAATCAGAGGATACCTGGTGTATAGGCGAAGTATTACAAGACCTGTATATGAGTATCTGAATCCTTTTCCAAGGTTTATAGATGCCTACTTATTCGAAACCGGCAATCCATTATTAAGACCTCAATTTACACAAAATTTTGAGGCAAATATTAGTTTTGATGAAACACCACTTTTGGCGGTAGGTATCAATAATACTCGAGATATTTTTACCAATGTTATTTATGAGTCAGATTCAAATGCAACGATAACTTATCGCACATGGGACAATTTAGGTTCAAATAAAGAAACCTATATACGTGCCTTGGGGGCCATTCCGCCAGGCGGAAAATATTTCTTTGTACTTGGTGCTCAATACAATCATAATAATTACAAAGGTTTATACGAAAATAAGCCACTTAGTTTTCAGCGAGGTTCATGGACATTATTTACCTATCATACTTTAAAACTTGGCAGTTTGTCTGTGGCAAGTTTAAGTGGATTTGTTAGATTTAATGGTCAGTTACAGTTTTATGAACTCGGAAATTTTGGCCAGTTGAATATGAGTATAAACCGTCAGTTTATGCAAAAGAAACTTACTGTTACTTTGAATGTAACTGACCTATTTTTTACAAATAATAATACCTTTACAATTCAGCAAGGAAGTATAAATGCCTTTGGTAATAGATTATCAGATACTAAGAGATTTGGCATCAATCTGCGTTATAATTTTGGTTTGAATAAAAAGGAGGAGAAAAAGAATATTTTTGGTGCTGATGTTGGTGAATAATTGTTTTATAGATAGGAACAATATTACAAATTATACCACGTTTTTAGTTCATCAGGAAATTGATATTTTTTAAATAATCATAGCTAATATTAAGTGTTGATTTTAATTAAGCTGTTGTATATGAATAAAAAGCATACATACTTTATTGCTCTGGTGCTCTTTTTGGGTGTCATACAGTCATGCACAAAGAATGATACCGGACCAGAATTCTTTGTCTCAATAAGAACGGATACTGGTCTTGTAACTTTTGACGGGGTGGGAGAGTATGGTATTGATGAAAATGATAGTAGTTATTTTAAATTATTGATAAATGGTAAACAGCCGCAGTCGTGTTATTCATTCCATATACTCATAAGGAGGAAAGACTCCATCCCCTTAGAAGTTGGTTTATATAAAACAAATAGTATAGATTATGAAATGATTGTTTCTTATACAAGGCCTGATAGTTCAATAAATCTTGAATATTTTCACAGCAAAGAAAATGTGCCAAATAGAGAGCCTTCCTTATACACAGCAAAAATTTCTAAAATTACAGATGAGATAATTGAAGGTGATTTTTTTGGAAACTATCTTACAAAGGTTGGTACCATAGACTCTAGCTTGGTTACTATACATGAAGGCAATTTTAGGGTGAAAAGATTTAGATAAAAATCTTACACACAATTTTCATTAATCAATTATCAGAATTTAATTCTGACAGTTTCGTAAACTATATTGCTATCATAAAACGAATGAATAAATATAGATGACATTTATTCTAAAGTATGAGGGTTGGACTCTATCCATACTGAACAAGCTACATTCGGAAATAAATTCAATTGTAAAATCTGGATTAATTCTCAGAGCAATAAGGATAAACTCCCTACGGGGAATGAATGCCCAGTGTAATTGAATTTGGTATTTCAAAAATCTCTCTTTCCTTCTTTGACAAATAGCTTTAGGGATGCTAACGGCTAAAAGGTGGTACTTTATTGTTGCCTATCAATTCAAACGGAATCATGCTACGAAGTGCACTTCCTCTCCGTCCGGAGAGGGTTAGGGTAAGGTGTAATGATGTATTAACCACAGACCTCAATTTAAATAATAAACCTATCCCAATTAATTGAAAAATCATATAAACTGAGATTATACGGTTGACTATGTAATAAATGTCAACTGCAAAACCAGGGTTTAAATCAGTCATAATTCCATGGAAGAAAGACTCAAAATATTATTTCAGGTTTTGCATTCTGCGGCTCAGTTCTATTCCTGTTAGTCTTAGACTATAACCGTATTGAACCCCAATTCCCGGAAATGTATTATGAAAGCCTTTTGATCGATATAAATCACCACTATCAGCATCATAAAGAATGGCAATATTATTGGCTTGATAGGGGTGCTCTATCATTTTATCGAAAATCTGTGTAAATAAAGGAAGTGAATAAGTAATCATGTACATCTCATTTGTTATCAATTGTTTATTCGGCATTCGATCATGATAGTATAACATGGTTAAATCAAGTACCCCTTCTGCAATACCATCAGGAGATATTCCAAAATCTGTGGGCGTGCCACCTTCTAATTCTTCATCCCAGCCCCTCATAGGGCATGGTTCATTCCAATGATAGTTTACATACTTCATTGGAATTTGATTCATTTTTTCTGTGAGAAATAGATTCATTTTAATTCTAACATCAGCAAATCTTGGTATTACAGTTTTGTCAATTTGGCTATATTGAAGGGGCGAAAATGCATTTGTTCCAAAATATTCAGCCAATTCAATTTGTTCTTTTTCATCACGCAACCATTTCCAAACTGTGTAGTTCATATCTTTTGGCAATAAACCTCCATTTGTCGCTTCTACGCCAACCTTTCCATCCCACCACACAAAACTGTTACAAGTTTGTACGGCTGCTGATAATTGATCAATATATTTTTGTAAATCAGCATACATAGTTTCATCTGTAGTAATGTCAATCTGATATTGTGTTGTGTTAGATTCCTCATTCTCAACAATAATTACTGCTGGTCTAAATTTGTTAGCATTCATACTATCAAGCACCTCTTTTAAAAAGGGAATATATTCAGCTGGGGTTGCAAATTCTTCTGGTGTAGAAAAATCACTGGAATGATAATTTACATTTACCACACCACCAAGATTGGCGTCTCTTGCACCACGACAGTAATCTAAAAAAAATTCTTTTCCATCACCACCATTATCCCACAAATCTTTATTGACATTTAAACGTATAAATCTTGAATACATACTCTTGGCACAGGCAATAGCTGAATCTCTTTTTAAAGTCTCTAAGTACCTATAGTTGGTCATGTCTTCAATAGCATCTGAAGGTCCACTTTTACCAATATAAAGTCCAAAGGTGTTTATATCAGAATAATACCTTACAACAGATGTGTCAAATTCATCAGCAACACCTACCGTATCATTATCTATTGGATACTCATCAATAACAGAACTGCTGTTCTCTAACTTTTTCTGACAACTGTAAAGAATAAGAGAACTGTAAGTAATTAACAGCAGTAGAAAACGAAGTTTTTGTGAGAAAAACATATATGATTTGTTATAATTTTTTTTAAAAATAAATATAAGTTTTAGTAATCTAATATTAGCGCAATAATTTTAAATTTTCAATTAGTACAATACCATTTTCTCTGAGCGTGTATGTATATACCTGAGAGGAGCCTTCTACTAATATCGTATTATGAAATCCCTTAGTCAAATAGGGGTTGCCTCCATCTGCATTGTAAAATGTTACAATATCCCATGCCTCATAAGGATGTTCCTTTACTTTATTAATGAGTTGCTGCATAAGGAGCGTAGAATAGGTAAGTTGCGATATTTCATTACTAACAAGTTTTTTGTCCGGCATTGTTTTATGATAAAATAAAACGGATAGATCAAAAATACCTTTTGCCATACTATCAGGAGCAATTCCAAAACTCCAGGGTGTGCCACCCTCTAACTCATCACTCCATCCTCTGGCAGCAATTGGCTCGGTCCAGTGAATGTTTACATACTTCATCGGAAGTCCATTATATTTGGATTCCAAAAAATTATTAATTTTAATCCTTTTTTCTATAAATGTTGGTTGAGGCGTTTTATATATTTGTTTAAAAAGTGTAGGTCCAAATGATTTTGATGCATAGTAATTTGCCAGTCCCTCATCTTCTATGGTATTTTGAAACCAGTCCCAAACTACATAGCTAATATTCCTCGTCATTAAGCCACCATTTGTCACCTCCACCCCTTTGCTACCATCCCACCACGTAAAATTTGTTCCAACAGTAATTGCTGCACTTAGTTGGTCAACATACTTTTGTAAATCTGCATACATTCGGGTATCATCAGATGTGTCTATTATATATTGAGAAATATTTGCTTCTTCATTTTCTACTACAATCAAACCCGGTTTCCATTGAATGTCATTCAAACTATCTAATACTTCTTTTAAATAGTTGGTGTAGCTAATGGGATCTGGGAAAGATTCTGGTGTTGAATAATCACTTTGGTGATAGTTCACATTGAGTACAGGTATTAAACCAGCCTCTTTAGTAGCTCTATAATAATCCAAAAAGAATTGACGACCTCCATCAACTGTTTGATCATCCCATAATTCCTTAAATATGTTTAATCGGATATATTTAGAATAAAACTTTTTTGCACAAATGATAGCAGAATCTCTTTTTAATGTTTCCTGATATTTAATGTTACTCATTTGTTCGAGATCGGCCACGGGTGCCGTTTTGCCAACATACATACCCATAGTATTTAAGTCTGAAAAATACCTGGTTAATGCTGTGTCAAACTCAATTGGGGGTGGAGGAGGTGGTGGTGGCGGGTCTATTTCATCCTTACAAGATAGACTAGATATCAATAAGACCAGATAGAAAAAATATGTAAAAGAAATATTGTTTTTCATGATAACAATCTTTTTATGTGCAACAGGTTATTGACAAAAATAGTGCTACAAGTGCAAAATTCAAAAAAATGAAGTTGGAATTGACATTAAAATAATCATATGTGATGATACAATTATTCAATGATGTAAAATTGGGAGGGAGAAAATACAAAAAAACGGGTAGTTGATGCTGCCCGTTTTAATAGAGTAAATGAAAATTTTAATCAACTATCACTTTTATGTTCTCAACATTGTTGCCCTGTTTCAACTTTATAATATAAAGACCTGCTGATTGTTGAGGTAGCAATTTATTTAGTTGTTCATTTAAATGGGCCAGATCTGCTAAACTCTGCAACAGAGTTTGACCATGTGCAGAAAATACTTCCATAAATATCACCTCGCTGCTATTACCCCCACTTAATACAAAATTTGACCTGCCAGGATTGGGAGATAGGGCAAAAGCCTTTTTTGGCAAATTTTTTAATGTGGAAGCATTTGCTAGAGCCACTGGTGCTATACCTGCACATGCTCCAACCTGGGGTAGGTTTCTGTCTATCCATGCTAATCTGGCGGCTATCCAAAATTTTAATGTCTGCATTTCTTCTTTATAAGTTTCGGGTATCGGATTCGGATTTGGCCATACATATTCTCCAAGAGTAGGCCATTTTGTAAAATGGCGTTTTCTAGCTTCTGCAGTCAGTTCTGCAATAGAATCAATAGTAGCATATAAACTTTCTGTGCTTAAAATAGTTTGACGCAAGCTTTTCCATCTACATAGCAGGTTGGCTTTATAGGTTGTATCCTGCCAGAGCTTATCCCACCAAAAAGGCACAGGAAGTAGCAAAGGAGGACAGTCATAATTATATCTGTAGGCCCATCCTGTAGTATCACTTCCTTTACAATAATTTGCATTCCTAAAACCAAGATCATAATCCCAAACTGGGCCCATATGTATTCTTTTATCTTCAGAGTTATTATCCTTATACATATATGTACTGATATGATAGCCATCCACATTTCGGCTTAGCTCATTTACAATGAAATAATCAATAAATGAATTTTCATCCGCATACTGTCTAAAGCCTGTCTCTGGATCTTGAAAGTCAACACTCTTTAGTGCAGTTTCAAAGCTATCCGTGTACCTTCTGATGTAATCTTTTTGTACCTGAGTTATATCTTCCGCCTTCGGATATACATATTTGAATCGTACTTTTGCAATTGAATTTGGTGCGCCATATTTTGAAACCCATGCATCCGGATCTTTATCCAATGCATAAATATAGCCACCTGTTACCTTATCAGCACTACTATCCTGCGGCTCCAATTTTTTTATATCCACCCTGTTTTTATCCCGTTTTATCTTCTCCATAAATACATAAATGCCAATGTATTTATCATTCAATAATACTTCAACAAAGCGACAATGTGCTGCCCAATGTCCCATTTTATTACTAAGGTCATATGCCAGATAGTTCCGCATCAATGTTTTATCACTATATGGTGCAAATAGTACCCAATCGCTTTCCTCAGGCAGTCCAAATAACGAGGCATCTATGTCTTCTTTATTTTCGTCTCTGAGCTCTATGGAATATGATTTCATTGGAAACATTTGCGAACTTTCTCCACGTACTTCAATCCCTATATTTCCGTTATATTCATTAAAGGCATCTGTCAAATTATTGCGAACTCCGGGTCCATTATAAATAATGCCCATGGTAGCCTCTATTTTTGGCTCATCTGGTATTGGTAAGCCATTTGTATTTATAACAATAATCGGCAAATTTGAGGAACGATTTGATTGTGCAGATACATTGTAAATAACACAAATTAGCATCAATAAAAAATAGTAGTTTTTTTTCATCATTCAGAATTTAAAGTTTAAAAAATTTATTAACAGCTCTTTTTAAAAAATGGTATCAATAACTTTGGTATAAAAATAATATTAAATGTAATAGTTTACAATTTTAATAATTATTTTGAGCATGCACTTGTGTCAATTTTAATGAAAGCCTTTGTAAAGTTTTGCCCATTTACGCTCCAATCCACAAAAAATAATTTGCTTAAATGGATACCCCAGTAACCTGCCATTCTAATTGAAGATAGTCATTGTATTATTGGCAAGAGTTCAACCCTATCAAAAAAAAATCTGCCAACCAAGGAGCAGAAAGTTGGCAGATTATTGAATAAATTGTAATAATATTATTCTTTCAGTAAATTCATTTCTGCTCTACTTCTAACTTTTGCAAAGCCTGTTTGGCTTCATCAAAATTTGGGTCAATAAATAATGCTTGATGATAATATTCAATAGCATATTTTGAATTGCCTTTTACAGCATACATACGAGCCAGGTTATTGAGCAATCTTGCATCGTTTGGAAATAATATTCTATTAATTGCAAAACTCGCAAATGCCTTTTCAGTATCACCATTCAATTCATAGATAATACCAACTGTATTCAGTTCAGATTTTGTTTTTACCATGCTTTTCATTCGATCTGCCAACACTGATGAATCACGTATCAAATCACCTACAGCAGTTGTATCTGACAGTCGCATCCATGAAAATCCACCTGCATAATGAGGTATATATGGTTGCATTTTTACTATGCTGCATATATCTTCAATCCAGCTTTTTTGAGGATGTTCAATAACTCTGCCCATCTCCATTCCAGCTTTAGTTATAATCAAAGTAGGTACCCGAAAAATATATTTATTCTGCTCTTCTTTTCCCGGACTTTCCTTGTAGCTACTATCCTCATTATCTACAAACACTAAGTTTATACTATCCTTTGGAAAATCGATATAGTCAAGCAAAGCATACAATCTGGGTACTTCTCTGCGGCTATCTCCACACCAAGTTCCCATAAAAATTTGAAGAGAAATACTTGTCAAATCCTTTTTAAGTTTTTTTGCTTCTTTTCTCGAAAACTTTGCTGTATCCACAGATTTATTAAACCATGCATCAAAAGGTGGCTCTTGTAATGTTTCAAAAGAGTGACTACCCAACAAAATAGTATCATTAACCCCTCTTACAATATATTTTGGTTGCTGGCAATATGTAATCACAAAGCAGCACATAGCAGCTGCAGTAAATATAAATCGCATAATTTTTTTTTTATAATTATTAAATAGATTGATGCATAGAATCATACAACTCAATTTAGCTGTATGTGCACATTTCTAATTGAATTCAAATACAGTCACTTGTTCAAATTGGACTGTTAAGTTAAAATGAAATTATTATAGCAGTTCCGGAGGTTTTAGGGTTAGTGACAAAAATCCTGCTGCAGTATTATCGCAGAATGTATCAAAATCTGTGGTTATAATCTGAAAGGATACTAATGATAATTTATTATTATCACAAATCATATCACACATTTGTCCGTTAATGCTTCGAATATCAGATACAGGCAAGGCATCTGAATTATTGGAATCGAATGCAAATGCATTTAATGTACAAGCACAGGGTGTATCTTCCGTATTTAAAATTGCTTGAATAATACAGTTTTCAAATTGTATCCATCTTGTGCCAGCAGACATCAGTAAAATGCTAATAAAAAATATTGAGATAAATTTTCTCACCGCATAAAATTAATAGTTACACAATTAAAAAAAAAATATAGAATGCATCATCATTTTTTTCTCAACCTTTACATGGAAAATATGTATTAATAATATATGAATCAAAGGATACCAAACGGCCTTATACATGCCACAAGCCCATACCTATTGCAGCATGCATATAATCCTGTTAATTGGCAAATTTGGACTGCCGATGCTTTACAAAAAGCAACAGAAGAAAATAAACCGATTCTTTTAAGCATAGGATATAGCGCCTGTCATTGGTGTCATGTAATGGAAAGGGAGAGTTTCGAAAATGAAGACACTGCTGCCATCATGAATGAGTATTTTATCAATATAAAAGTAGATAGAGAAGAAAGACCAGATTTAGATCATATTTATATGGATGCCTTACAGGCAATGACAGGAAGCGGAGGATGGCCACTCAACATATTCTTAACTCCACATCTCAAACCCTTCTATGGAGGCACCTATTTTCCACCTATAGCAGCATATAACCGAAAAAGTTGGCGTGAGACTTTATATCTTGTAAAAGATGCCTATGAAAAAAGGAAAGATGAAGTAGAAGATCAAGCCACTCACCTCATAGAATATCTTAATAATGCAAACAAGAGCCACACGGTAAATATTTCAGCAGCCACTCAATTTTTCTCAAAAGAAAATATGCTAGATATAGCACAGCAATTGCTACATCAGGCAGATACTTTCTGGGGTGGATTTGGAAATGCACCAAAGTTTCCACAAACCTTTTCATTACAATTTTTATTACAACTATACTATCATACTGGCATGCAGCCCGCACTACATCATGTAAAACTCAGTTTGGACAAAATGTATATGGGTGGTTTGTATGATCATATGGGTGGAGGCTTTGCAAGATATAGTACAGACACAGAATGGCTGGCACCACATTTTGAAAAAATGCTTTATGATAATGCACTACTGATTGGCATTTATGCAGATGCTTACAAACTCACCAAAGATAAAAATTATAAAAAAGTAGTAGAAGAAACTATCGCTTTTTCACTGCGTGAAATGCAAGATGCGCAGGGATATTTTTATAGCGCATTAGACGCAGATAGTGAAGGAGTAGAAGGAAAATTTTATACATGGTCCTTTGATGAAGTACATCAAATACTCAAAGATGATGCAGGATGGTTTTGTGATATTTATGATATTAGCCCTACGGGCAATTGGGAGCATACAAACATTCCTAGACTGCTCCAACCCATTACTCATCACGCCACATCATTGAATATGTCTGTTGGTGAACTTGATGAAAAAATTTCAACTGCCATAAATAAATTAATGCAGGTTAGAAGCACACGTATTAGGCCACTTACAGATGATAAAATATTACTCAGTTGGAATGCAATGATGATTACCGCTCTGTGCAAAGCAGCAGGGGCGCTACAAGAAACGGAGTGGTTAAATATTGCAGAAAAAACATGGTCTGGTTTACATACAAATTTGAAACAGCAAGAAGAGTGGTACCATAGTTACAAGCAAGGTCAAATGGGTCATAATGGGTTTTTAGATGATTATGCTTTGTTGGCTGAAGCTTGCTTACAACTATTTTATTGTACAGGAAGCATTAACTATTTAAATGAATTAAAGCAACTCATTGAAAAAGTAAATCAACGGTTTGATACGCCAGATCAGATCATGTATTATTTTACAGAAACGAATGCCGAGGACATCATCATTAGAAAAAAAGAAATTTATGACGGAGCTACCGCATCGGGAAATAGTACAATGGCAAATGTTTTATGGCAGGCGGGCATATTATTGGACCGTGCATACTGGCAGGAGCGTGCAAAAGCCATGACTCTTTGTATTTCAAAACAGATACAGCAATATCCAAATTCTTTTGGTTTATGGGCAAGTGTGGGCTTGCAAATTGCAATGCCTTCCACTGAAGTAGCTATCATCGGCCAGTCCTATAAAAAATTGATTTTTGAAATGAAATCATATTTTTTTCCACATTTAATACTGCAAGGTGCAAAAAAATCAGACAAAATATTTCCCTTATTAGCCGAAAAAGAAAGTAAAACTGATGCTACTTTAATCTATGTATGCAGTGGCAATAAATGCCTCAAACCTGTTGTCAGTACTACATTAGCTGCATCAATAATACAAGCGGAAAAAGATATTTTTTAATGGTACACAATAATTAAAAATGACCAACGTTTTTAAAGGTTTCAAAATAGTATTAAATGTTGTATATCTGTTATTTGTAAAACTTGGATGGTGTTTTCAAATAGCTACATTTGCCACAACATATAAATTTTAATAGATAAGGATGAAAAACCGGACCTTTTTACTTGGATTCTTTTTTTTACTTACTACTGCTTTTTTAAGCAGTTGCGGCTCAGGCTCCAAACAAGTAGCATCGAAATCCAGCTCAAAATCAAAATCATCAGATGGTCAGCTACATGGTGTGGCACCATCATCAAGGGGTAGTATGGGCAGGCCTTACGGCATGGTGTATATTCCCCCTGGCACATTTCACATGGGGCCGAGTGATGAGGATGTAAATTTCAATTATACAGCCCGTAATAAATCTGTTTCAATTAATGGATTTTGGATGGATGCCACTGAAGTTACAAACAATGAGTATCGCCAGTTTGTACAATGGGTTAGAGATTCTTTAGCTGCCGTGGAATTAGGATATTTCAAAACTAGCAGCAATGGGGATACCGCCGTTGATTGGAAAAAAGCAGCCGGTATAAAATGGGGTGATAGTAAAACATTGGAGAAAATGAGTAATATCATTTTGGCTCCCGATAATAGAATTTATGGTCGTATGGAGTTAGACCCAGATAAAATACTTTTCAGCGTGCAAGGTTTTAATTTAAAAGATGCAGCCAAAAGGGAAAATGCTGGCAAACCTAGAAAAGACTTTATGTATAAATATGGTATGAAGGTTTATCCTGACACTTTATGCTGGATGCGTGATTTCTCATATTCATACAACGAACCAATGACCAAAAGGTATTATACCCATCCTTCTTATGGCAATTATCCTGTGGTGGGCGTTAGTTGGAAACAAGCTGTTGCTTTCTGTCATTGGAGATCAAAATATCTGAACGACTATTTAGGCAAAGCAAAAAAAGCCCAAGAAAGTGATTACAGGCTACCTACAGAAGCAGAATGGGAGTACGCAGCAAGAGGCGGACGTAGCCAAAGTATGTATCCTTGGGGTAACTATTACCCTCGAAATAAAAAAGGTTGCTTAATGGCAAACTTCAAACCTGGTAGGGGAAATTATCCTGAAGATGGCGGTTTTTATACAGTAAAAGCTGATTCTTACTGGCCAAATGATTTCAATCTATATAATATGGCAGGTAATGTGGCTGAATGGACTAGTTCCTATTTCTATGAAGGATCTTATAACTTTCAGCATGACATGAATCCGGATATACAATGGAATGCGTTGGATTCGGATCCTCCACGAATGAAGCGTAAAGTGGTACGTGGCGGCAGCTGGAAAGATGTAGGTTTTTTCCTCCAAACCAGTACTAGACAATATGAATATCAAGACACTACAAAATCATATATAGGATTCCGTTGTGTTATTGACCTACCCTCATCTTTTGTGAAAAAATAATTATAAAAGAAATTTTATTTAAAGAGAATATCTTAGGAAAAATCATTTATCCATCTTATAAAAAATCGAAAAACAATTAAATTATGGCAGCAGCAATTCCTCCTAAAGTAAGCCGTCTCGTTGACATTTTTGTATCTGTAGGTGCCGCAGTAGTAATATGGGGTGCACTCCAAAAATTATTACATACTCCAAGTGCAGATTTATTTCTTAAAATTGGTTTATCTACAGAGGCAATAATATTTTTAGCCTATGGTGTTTTGTATATGATTTATCCCGCAGTTGATGATAATCATGTTAAACCCACAACTGTATCAGCGGCAGGTACACCGGCCTTGGGTAGTATGGAGAAAATGCTGAAAGAAGCTGATATCACTCCTGCAAATCTTGGCAAATTGAGTGAAGGTTTTCAAAAACTTGGTGCCACAGTAAACAATCTGGGAGAAATAAGTGATGTGGTAAAAAATACCAATTCATTTGGTGCTAAAACAAAAGAAGCAGCTGATGTTTTAGACAATGCAAAAAACGCATTTACTCTAATGGCTAATTCTGCTGATTCTTTTAATAATGCTTCCACCGGTGCTACAAAATTCCATGATCAAGTACAAGTACTTACTAAAAATCTTTCCTCTCTCAATACCATTTATGAATTGGAATTACAGGAAAGCAACAATCATCTTAAAGCACTAAACCAGTTTTATGGTAAGTTGGCCCAGGCTTCCGCCGCAATGACAACAACTGCAGATGATGCACAAAAAGCAAAAGAACAAATTTCAACTTTAGCAGGCAATTTGAGTAAGCTTAATACAATTTATGGTAATATGATTTCGGCCATGTCTAGTGGTGGCAGATAATATTATCTCTAATTATATTTTTAAACTTGTATTAATCTTATCCTAAATAAAAAATAGTCATGGCATTACCTAAAGAGCCGCGGCAGAAAATGATAAATATTATGTACTTAGTGCTTACCGCACTACTTGCATTGAACGTTTCTGCTGAAATTATAAACGCATTTAAAGTGGTTGATCAAAGCCTTAGTAGGGCAAGAACAACTATTGATGAAAAGAATAAATTAATATTCAATTCATTTGATGAAAAATTAAAAGATCCGGAAACTGCAGAACGTGCAGCAAAATGGCAAGCCAAAGCATTGGATGCTAAAAAGATATCCGATGATATGATGGCCTATATAGAAAGTATCAAGGAGGAAATACAAAAAGAAGCTGGCTTTGTTGCCGGAGTAGAACATTCTATGAAAGAGGATGACTTGGATGCTGCAACAAGGGTACTTACTGATCCAAATACCAAAAAAGGTGAAGAACTTAGAAAAAAACTAATCGAATTTAAGAAAAATCTTTTAGGTATAGATAGTAGCATTGCGCAAGAGTATTTGAATAGTTTACCCATCAACACCGACCCCATATCTTCAAATAATGAAACATCTGAAAAAGAATGGGCAATGGGTTATTTCAACATGACACCTACTGTAGCTGCTTTAACCATCCTCAGTAAATTTGAAAATGATGTAAAAAATAGTGAGGCTATGATTATTGATGCCTGCCATAGAAAAGTAGGAGAGGTACAGGTTGTATATGATGCATTTCAAGCATTTGCAGGCACAAACTCTTTGTATCTTATGCCAGGTCAAGAATTACAAATAACCGCAGGTGTGGGGGCATTCAGTAGTAAATCAAAACCAAATATTAGTATTGATGGTTCAGGTATGGCTTTAAATGCTGAAGGAGTTGCAGAATATAAAACCACAGTTGGTGGCCCCGGCTCATACACCAAAACTGTAAGGATATCTTTTACAAAACCTGATGGAAGCATTGGCCAAGCAGATAAAGTTATTAACTACACAGTTGGCTCACCTACCGGAGCTAGTGTAAGTGCAGATGCTGTAAAAGTTTTATATGTTGGATTAGATAATCCGCTTACTGTAAATGGTGGAAATGTAGGTGACGAAAAGGTTTCAGCTTCTATGACTAATGGGTCACTTACCAAAACAGGTGCTGGAAAATATATTGCTCGCCCAGCTAAATCTGGAACAAATGCTATAATTACCGTTGTGGCAGATGGAAAACCTACACCCTTTGAATTCAGGGTTAAAGATGTACCAGACCCCATTGCAAAAGTGGGTAATAATAGAGGTGGCAGAATGCCAGTAAATGAATTCAAAGCTCAAGCAGGTGTAAGGGCTGATCTTGAAAACTTTGTATTTGAAGGTGTGAAATTCTCAGTAACCTCTTTTACAATTGTATTTACGGGTGCAGGTTTTCCAACGCTTGCTTATGATGAGGTAGCTGGAAACACTTTTAATAGTGTAAGAAGTTTAATTGAGAAATGTAAACCAGGTACTACTGTTACCATTGATGAAATAAATGCTTCCGGCCCAGGCGGATCAAGAGATATTCCTCCAATTGTTTTTAATTTATATTAATTTCTGATGAAAATAAGATTCGTAAAATATACCCTGCTTGCCCTTGTCTTTTTTACAATGACACAGCATGTAAATGCACAAAGAAAAAAGAAAAGTAAGTATGATAATGCCACACAGACACCAGTTCCCGGTGGTAATCTGAATGATACCACAGGTAAAGGCAACTTAGGGAATGGAGGTGTTGGTAATAATGGATATACAGGTATTGATACTACTTTACCAATTACCGTAGTAACAGGTGCTGGAGGAGGTTTGTTAGATAGTGTAAAGTTGTCTTTAAGAACTGATGGAGCTATCGAAAGAAATTTAGTAAAAGATAGAACTCCACTCGCTTATGAACATTTAAGGGAGGACGATGCAACATTTGTTGTAAGGGTGTGGCGTATCATTGATACAAGAGAAAAATTAAACCTGCCATTTCGATATGCTGCAGCTGAAGATAATGGTAACCAACGTTTTATAAGTATATTGTTAAAAGCAATAAAAGATGGTGAAGTAACTGCATTTGAAGGCTCAGACGATAGATTTACGACACCCATTACTCCTGAAAAAGCAGAGAGTTCTTTTGGTGGCGGATCCGATACTTCAAAAAAATATGATTTAGATGGAAATGTTATAGGTTATGAAGTAAGGCCAAAAGCAGTTGATCCTGATTCTGTTTATAAATTTCAAATAAAGGAAGAATGGATTTTCGATAAAGAAAGTAGTCGTTTATTTGTTCGTATTATTGGTATAGCACCCATCTATGCTTTCAAAACATCACAAGGCGTAGTATTAGATCCGGATAGAATTGTATGGTGGGTTTACTATCCTGATATGAGGCCTATTTTTTCAAAATTTGATGTTTATAACCCTAAAAACTCTGGGGCAAAAATGACTTGGGAAGAGCTTTTTGAAAGCCGGATGTTTAGCAGCTATATTGTCAAATCAAACTTAGATAATCCATTTGATGTGTCTTTATCAGCTGTCTATCCTAACAACACTTTGTTTAGATTGCTAGAAGGAGAGAAGATTAAGGAAAAAATCTTTAATTACGAGCAAGCACTTTGGTCTTATTAATTTTCAAAGAATCTAGATTACAGTAACAATTCTTTTAACAAACATTTAAAAAATTTCAAAAAAATTGAACAAAGAATTGTTGTTTGACAAATAGATTTTTATACATTTGTAACGGTTTTTCATAGGATATTGGATTTTAAACGGGGCCGGATTTTTATCCAAGCCCCTTTTTTAATGGGTTGAAATGATCCAAAACTAGTGCTGCCTTCTTTTTTCCGACTAAAGTCGCTATTTCTTCGAGTGTGGCTGTTTTAATTTTTCTGACAGATTTAAAATGTTTTAGTAATGCCACTGTAGATTCACTACCTATTCCTTTTATATCCGTTAGAGATTCCTTTACTTGGCTTTTTGACCTCTGCTTTCTGTGGTGTGTAATTCCAAAACGATGTACCTCATCTCTGATTCTTCTTACTAAATTCAGTGCAGGGCTATCCCAACCTAATTTGATAGATTGCTGGTCCCCGGGAAAAAATATTTCCTCCTCTCTTTTAGCAAGTCCAATAACAGCAATTTTGCCATTGAGTTGTAATTCATTTATACTTTCCATGGCAGCAGATAGTTGACCTTTTCCCCCATCTATAATTATCAATTGTGGCAATGGCATGGATTCATCAATAACTCTTTTATATCGACGATATACAGTATCTTTCATTGTGGCAAAATCATCGATTCCCACAATGTTTTTTACATTAAAATGGCGATAATCTTTTTTACTGGGTTCTCCGTTTTTAAAACATACCATTGCAGACACAGGATGGCTACCTTGAAAATTTGAATTATCGAAGCATTCAATATGTTCTGGTAATTCAGATAGATGTAAGCGGTGCTGAAGTTCTGAAAGTAGTGTAGTACTATCTTTTGACTGCTCACCTACATGCAGGGCCTTTTGTCTAAGCCAATCCTGTTTTTTATAACTTGCATTTTGCTCTGCCAACTCTAATAATTTTTTCTTTTCACCCGCTTTAGGAACGGTAACAGTTATATGATGAGTCAGTTCAATCATTTCCTGTACAACAACTTCAGATGATATGCTATTAAAATCTATGCGTAGCGTTTCTACAGCAAATTGTAATGCTTCAGATTCTTGCTCATCTAATTTTATTTCTAATTCGGCAGTATGTGTTTGTATAATCGTGCCATTTTGTACCATCAGATATGAAATAAAACACTTATTGTTTTCCTTTATCAGATAAAACACATCCACATTTGTGATATGTTTATTTACAATGGTTGATTTTGATTGATAGGACTCAAGGTATTCAATTTTTTTTCGCTCAGATTCTGCTTTTTCAAATTGTAAATCCGAAGCAAGTTGATGCATGTTTTTTTTATGCGTTGCAATAATTGGTGCAAGGTTTCCTTTAAGGAGTTGCTTGATTTGCTCTATACTTTTCTCATAATCTTCCTGACTTTGTAAAGCCACACATGGAGCTTTGCAATTTCCTAAATGATACTCTAAACAAACCTTAAATTTTTTATTTTGAATATTTTTTTCGGTAAGGGATAATTTGCAGGTACGCAGTGGTATAAAGCGCCTGATAAAAGTTATTAGTTCTCTTACTTTTCCAGCGGAGGTAAATGGTCCTAAATAAATTGATCCATCTTCAAATTTTCTGCGTGTTAGAAAAATTCGTGGATATGCTTCATGTTTAATAACGATATATGGATAGCTCTTATCGTCTTTGAGATTGATATTAAACCGGGGTTTGTATTCTTTTATTAAGGAATTTTCAAGCAGCAGTGCATCCTGTTCTGTTTGTACAATTGTAAACTCAATAGAGGCTATCTGGTTGACTAATTCGTATGTTTTAAAACTGCCTTTATTCTTCAGAAAATATGATCTTACTCTTTTATTCAGATCCTTTGCTTTTCCTACATAAATCAGTTTGCCAGCCTGATCAAAGTACTTATAGATACCGGGCTTGTGTGGAATGGAAACTACAATTTCACTAAATGCTTCTACAGTCATGGTTATTTAAAAGGTAACATTTATCCTTTTTTCAATACTTTCTTTTCCGGCTATTTTGATGGAGCTGTTGATATAAAAACTATTATCATGCATCCAACCTAACTGCTCTATTATATTGCTATCTGCTCTATTTCTTTGTCTGGTTATGAATACTCTTTTTACAAGACTTGAGGCTGTATCAACAAGAATCATGATTCTTTTTACTGGTAAGCTATCCTCTTCTGTAGTGTAACTGAATGTATAACTATTTGTTGTTAAGTCCATAAAAACGGACTCAGAATAGAATCTTTTTTGGTATGATTCTAAAATATCTATTGATGTAAATACATCAGTTATTTTATAAAAAGATTCATGAGAAAGCGTATCTATATTTTTTTCATCTCCAAAAACTGTGGTCTGAATCTTTTTATGTCCATTACTATCCGCTTTATTAACCTGTAACCTAAGGTATGTTTGTAGTGGATAGAATTGAAGGCTATCGTTATTGCTAGAATGCTGATTTGATGCTACATCTTGTTCATTGCCGCAGGCAAAACATATACAACAGGCCAATATCAGATGCCAACAATATTTCATTTTGCAAATAAATGTTATATCAATAATATAAGCGAAGTATAAGGTGGGGTAAATGGGTAATTATCTTAAATATTTTACAATACCAAGTTTGAAACCATAGTTTAGCAAATATTCTCTTGTTTGAAATTTATTGGTAAGTGTAGGTAAAAACTGATATCTAATTTGTGGTCCCAATTGATAGCGAAAATTTCCTGATGTAATTCCAAAATAAGTTTCGAAACTTGCATTGATATTCAAATTTCGGATGTAAGAAGATGCATCTGCATAATTTTTAAAATTATTTGAAATAACCAATGGCTGTTTGTCAAAAATATAAGTAGGCTGTATGCTACCTGCAATACCCCAACTGTATTTGCCATTTGACAGGGCGGTAAAGTCTAGTCCAATGGGCAGTGACAATTCATAATACCTGTTTTTGAAGGTAACCGGCACACTTCCCTCCGTACTCCGTAGAGATGTAGAAGTGGTTACAGTACTTGTAAAAGCACCCTCGCCAAAGTCTAAGCCCGCAGTTTCTTCCTCTGAATACAGAGATGCATTTACTTTATACTGGCTGATATTAAATTGTGCCCCGGTCGTAAGGGTCAATTTCTTATTAATTTTATAACCTATTCCTATGCCTGTTTCATAACCTGTGGCAGGTGCATGTCTTATTGCTCTGGAAGCATCTGATATAAGTGATGTTTCATAAGGCACAAGTGAGTTTTGGGTGCCTGTTATTTCTTCACCCTTTTCATTTAATAACCTTCTGTAGCTTATAGATGGTGTTACATAAAATCTAAAATCAAATCTGGATGAAGTTTTCTGAAGCCGATCTAATGGCTTATTATTTTGATTACTTTTCTCGGGTAAATGCATTTTAACAAACATATCCTCTTCCAGTTGATAATCATCATTCGTTATGCCTGCTCTATCAAAAACACTTTTCTCTTTTTTGGATAATCCATATTTGAGTGTGTTTACTTTTTTATTAAATGTCTGTACAGATAAATGATAGGCTTCACTATTGTTTGATGACTTAGTAAACAGGTTGGGTGTAGCAGTTTTATATTTTGGTAAAGTAGTTTCTCTTAGGACTGATTCATTAATAGAACTATTTATTGTAAGGTCCTGGTTGATGAGCGTATTTGAGTTAGTTATAGCAACTTGCTCCGGCATTATTAATGTACTGAGTATCATCTGCTCGGCATTAATTTTTTCCTGTGCCTGTAAAATTGTGCTATGCGTAAGCTGGGCTACACTTAATGGTGTAAAATTATTTTTTTCATTTTGACTATTTCCTTTTAAAGATTCAACTAGTCTTTCTGTAATGGGTTGTGGTAGTAAATTGGAACCTTTGCTAATTACCGTATCTGGGGCTGGCTTTATGAGTACTGTGCCCAGAACCAATGCACTGATTACAATAAGGCTGATTATAGGAAGAGCAGGCCATCTGGACGGAACTCTGGTTTTTCTGCTGACATTTTCCCAGCTACGATCGGAGGGGTACATGCAAAAATTATCTGCTTCCTGCTGCAGGAAATATTCAAAATCATCATTATGAAAATATCTTTTCAATTTGATTTTTATAAATTATTTAAACCTAATGACCAATTCACAACCTGTTTTGGTTTTTCTATAATATTTCTCTTTATCAGCATTTGCTGTAGCATCACCTTTGCTCGGGTATATTGACTACGGCTAGTGCTTTCTTCAATTTCCAGCAAATCAGCAATCTCTCTATGGCTGCATCCTTCAATGGCATAAAGATTCAGTACAGTTCTATATCCTAATGGCAAAAGTCTGATGCATTCCACTACTTGTTTTGCTTGCAATAATGACGAAACAGACTCTTGTTTATCTGGAATCCCTATGGCAAAATCGATATCAAAAATTTCTTTGAATTTTTTATTTTTTTTAAGAAAATTGATACAGGTATGAACCACTATTTTACGAATCCATCCTTCAAAGGAACCCAGATTTCTAAAAGAACTTATTTGGGAAAATATTCTGATGAAAGACTCCTGTAGCATATCCTCTGCATCTTCTCTGCTATGTGCAAATCGATAGCATACCCCTAGCATTTTAGGGCTGTACAAATTGTACAGTTCTCTTTGCGCTATGGGATTATCTTGCAAACAGCCGGCCAATAGTGTATCTTCCATCATACAATACCTTTTATCATGCCCACAATTTAGACAATAATTTTGATGAAATGCTGCTTTTTGAAAAAATGATAATAAAAGGAGATTTCTTAAAATGGTAAGCCAATGCCTAACTGTAGGGCATAATTGTATCTGGCTTGGGAATTAGTATATTCATAATCACGGTTTCTTAGGTTTAAAGCATCATTCAAACTTGCCCAGCCATTATTCCTCAGTCTTGCAGGGTC
Organism: uncultured bacterium; assembly: GCA_964293305.1. Classification (GTDB taxonomy): domain Bacteria; phylum Bacteroidota; class Bacteroidia; order Chitinophagales; family Chitinophagaceae; genus CALAGJ01. The sequence continues at coordinate 50,963 of CAXYYO010000020.1, forward strand.
TTTTAATTTAAATCCTAAATCAAACCTTATAATAAAGAAGTTGAAATCTAACCTGAGGCCTGTGCCAAATGCAATTGCAAGATCATCATACAGGTTTTTAAAATCAAATAGGGATTGCGGATTTTGTGAATCAGTCCTGAGATTCCAGATATTGCCAATATCGGTAAAAAAAGCACCATCTATATCCACCTCACTAAAATGGGCCATCTGAAAACGATATTCTAAATTAGTTTCTATTTGAAAATCCCCATAACGGTCCCTGAAAATTGAGGACGATGTATCGCTTAATAAACTACTTCCTAAGCCTAATTGTCTTAATGGCCATGCACGCATACTATTAGGTCCTCCGGCAATGAACTGCTTAAAGAATGGGAGTGTTTTTCCAAAGCGGGGATCATTACCATAGTTGTACCCTGCACCTAAAAAAGCCCTAGCGGCAAACGACCTATTGTTTACAGTTCTAATCCATCGATAGTCCACTTCTAGTTTTACAAACTCATAAACTTCATTTTTGAAAGTTTGTAATCTTCCAAATGGATAAGTAAGTTCTGTAGAGAGCCTTAAATAATGACTGATAAAAGGATTTTTACTGGGTATGTCTATATTAAAGTTTGCCTGTGCACTTACAACATAGCCTGTATTAAAAGAATTGCGCAGTAAAGGATTCTGAGCAAATGCATCTTTTAAACCCTGTAATGTATCTAAATTATAAAGCTCAATATTAAGGAGTCGGTAAGTACTTGTTACTGTTGGTTTTGGCTTCTTAAGCCAGTCCTTACGCCATTCCCAACCTATATTTGCAATGGCTGACCTCAATAAAAAAAAGTTGATTCGATCTGAGTACGAGAAATTGGCATTTATAATAGTACGCCCAAAATTGATATTTTCTGCATTGTTTTTTTTCTCAAAAAGACCAGCTAAATGTGGTATGGAAAATGTTTTATTTACAGATAGTTGGGTGGACTGTATTAATGTACTTGCTTTATCAAAACTAAACTCTACACCTGTGCGAAATGAAGTGGAAGATTGGGTTGCACTGTGCATTACATTTCTATTTCGATAATTAAAATTTAGAGAGAGACCAATTAAATTACTGGAACTCAAAAAGTCGCCTGTATTTCTACTAGCTTCTAGATTGCCTGTAAATTTGTATTTTAAATCTGGATATAAATAATAGTTAAAATCTATGGTATCTGCTACAATTTTTGGGCTTACTTCTACTTGCTTCCATGTGCCGATTTGCCCTAAGGTATTTATGATTTTGAAATAATTATTATCACTGTACAGGCTTCCTTTTTTAAGGTAGGTGTAATATTTGAAAATTTTTGGGAGTACAAAAAACTCATTTTGGTACACGCCAAAATCTCTACCCCCGAAGTGTAATAAGCTGTCTAAATTTTCCGGTATGCCATCATTATTAATATCTGTATAAAAGTTAAGGTTTCCTATATAATATTGATGCAGAAAATTAGTATCAGCATTTTTTAGTGGGGTATCAATAAATCTTCGCTGGGTAAAGTTTACAATACAGGTTGGGTTTTCCAATCTTTTTGCAGCAGCTTCTGCAATTTTTACAGCTTGCTCAAAAGGATCAATTGTAAGGTCTAAAAGCAATAGATCTGTTGTATCCGTTTCTGCTATCAGGTTTTCTCTTTTAAAATAATAGTAACCATTGTTTCGAAATATAGAAGTGAGGCGATCAAGTTCAGCACCCATCAGTTCTTTTGACCAAGGGGTAGTCTTCGGGGAAATGAATGATTTGCCCAGTGTTTCATTTGTGATCTTTTGTAAGTTAAGATTTGCAAAACTGCTATCATCTATTCTCGAAATCGAATAAACTGTACTATCAATGATGGTTTGTTTACCCGTATTTACAAAAATGCCTATAGCTTTTCTTTGTTGGGTAATTCCTTTTTTTATCTTTATGGATGTAAATGATGTGTCAGAAAACTGTGTATTAAAATAACCTTGCGTAAAGAGATAGTTACGCATATATTTTTTTGTAATTGGTACTAGGTTACTGTCAAAAATGGCTGGTTTATCCATCCTATACAAAAAGATAAATCGTTGCTCCCTATAGGCAATAAGACTGTCTGCCCAATAATTTTTAAGATTTTCAAGTAATCGTATTTTTTCTTCTTTAGCCAAAGGGTTAGATATTTTTACAATATTGTTGAAAACAAAGGGAGTATCGAGAGGAAAATTGATGACCTTTGTTCCATTGTATAATTCATTTTTACCAATAGTAGCTTGGCCAATGCTTTTATTTAGCAGCATCAATTGCAATAGCATTAATAGCCATAGCCTGTATTGTTTTAAAAATGGTAGTAAATTCATGCAGTATGCTTAGCAGAAATGAAATTAAATATGTTCAATCTTTATCCCGTAAAAAAATACGTGCCCACGGTTCTCTATTCATTGCCGAAGGCATAAAGATTGCAAAAGAAATGCTACAAGGGGAAAGTACCATAGAAATCAAAAAAATTTATGCCTTACCCCACTGGGAAAATGACTTAATAACCCACAAATCTGTAACAAATATTGTTTCAGAAAAGGAATTAGCTCAGCTTTCCGGGCTTAGTACACCCAATGAAATTTTAATATTAGCAGAAAAAAAAGAGCTCATCTACCCGGAAATAATTTCCAATGGATGGGTGCTGGTATTAGATGGAATACAAGACCCGGGAAATATGGGAACCATTATTCGCACAGCGGATTGGTTTGGTATTAAACATATTGTTGCTGGCATTGACTGTGTCGATATTTATAATCCTAAAGTTATACAATCTACAATGGGTAGTTTTATTAGGGTTGGTGTACAATACGTTGCTCTAGACGAATGGTTGAGCAAGCAGCATCTTCCGGTATATGGTGCAGTTTTGAATGGTAGTAAAATTACTCATCAGAAACCACTTAAAGATGCACTTCTATTAATTGGAAGTGAAGGAAAAGGGATTCATGAAAATTTGGATTCAATGATTACACACCCTGTTACCATTCCGGGTGTGGGTGCCGCAGAGTCATTAAATGCAGCTGTGGCAGCAGGTATTTTGATGGCTTGGCTAAGTGCTGGGTCTTAACCAAGATGATACTGTTGAGTTAGACATGAAAACTTGAAAGGCAATATAGATAAGTGTTTGAGATTAGTTTTTGGTTGAAAAAAAGTAAACTTTTAATTGTAAACAATTGTGCTCAAATGCATAGGATGCAGCGTTTCGGCATTTTAATAAAATTCAGCTACATCATCTGAGATTAATATCGGTAGGAGTGATTATTAACTTCTTCAGCATCAAAATACCTATGATTTATAATCAGGTAAAAAGAGTTTTTTTGTACAAGTTCTTATTTCTGCTTGATCATTACTGCAAACAATGACAAGGCGGTCTGTAGTTTGCATTTGTAATAAATCCTGATACATTTTTATGCCTTGTACATCTAAATTGGATGTGGGCTCATCCAAGAGTAATGCAGGTGTATCTGAAAAAAATGCTTGCGCTATTTTTAGTCTTTGTTTCATGCCACTACTAAAATAGTGTATTTGTTTTTGTGAGGCATCTGACAATCCTACAGCATTGAGTATTTCTTTATTTCCCATATTGTCTCTTCGGGTTTTAAAAATAAAATGAAAATTGAGTAGTTCGTCCGCTGTCATTTCTTCTACAAGCTCCATATAAGGTGCCACCATTGCAATTGATTCATATATCTGATAGGGGTCTTGAATATTTTTTTGGAGTTGCCAATCAATATTGCCTGCACTAAGTTTCACATTTCCCATTAGGACTTGTAGGAGTGTACTTTTGCCTGAACCGTTTGGGCCGGTTATAGCATAATGATTACCTGAAGAAAAAGTTGTATTAATAGATTTGAATACCCAGTTTTGATTGTACCGCTTTGAGGCTTGGTTCAGAACTATTTTCATTAAAGCTTATTATTGTAAGAGCTAATCATCAGATTGGGTCTCAGCTTTACTAAATCGCTTAATAATACCACGGGCACTTTCTCTAACAAAAGTTATAATTTCATCTCTTGCATCAGAAACGGGAAGCTCTTCTTCTATAAATTCTAATGCTTTAGTGGTGTTTAATCCTTTATTATAAATTATACGATAAATATCTAAAATAACATTGATAGTATCTGTTTCAAATCCTTTTCGTTTGAGACCAATACTGTTTACACCTCCATAACTCAGTGGTTCCTTTACTGCTTTTACATAAGGAGGTACATCCTTTCTTACCAAGCTTCCTCCAGCTACAAAAGCATGTTGTCCAATTTGTACAAATTGGTGTACAGCAGATGTGCCACCAATAGTTACATGATCTCCAACTGTAACATGACCAGCTAATTGGCATCCATTACTAAAAATACAAAAATCACCAATATTACAGTCGTGTGCCACATGGGTATATGCCATCAATAGGCAATTTTTACCAACTTTGGTTTTCCACTTATCATTTGTACCTCTGTTGATAGTTACGCATTCTCTGATAACGGTACCATCACCTATTTCTACATAAGTTTTCTCACCATTATATTTTAGATCTTGAGGTACAGCAGAAATAACAGCACCCGGAAATATGCGACAGTTTTTTCCAATGCGGGCACCATCCATAATGGTTACATTACTTCCTATCCAAGTACCTTCACCAATTTCAACATCCTGGTGAATAGTGGTAAATGGATCAACTTTTACATTATCTGCCAGGCGGGCATTCGGATGAATGTACGTATGAGGATTTATCATAATTGAAGAATTCTGTTGCATTATTTTTTAATCACCAACTCTTACTACCTGTGCTACCAATTCAGCCTCAGATGCTACTTTGCCATTTACATATACCGTACCTGCCATATAGCACATGCCCCTTTTAACTGGCTCCATCAGTACCATTTTTAATATCATAGTGTCACCAGGAATTATCTTAAACTTGAACTTACAATTATTAATTTTTACAAAATAGGTATCATAGGTGCCCGGAGGAAATATTGACTTTATTACAAAAATACCTCCTGCTTGTGCCAATGCTTCTAACTGTAAAACTCCCGGCATTATTGGATTATTTGGAAAGTGCCCTTGAAACATTGGTTCATTGAATGTTACATTTTTTGTAGCAACAATATAGGTATCGGTCATTTCAATCACTTTATCCACCATAAGAAATGGGTATCGGTGTGGAAGTGTTTTGGCAATTTCATTTATATTGTAAATCGGTGGTATATTGGGGTCATAAATTGGTATATTGTTAATAGATTTATTGTTTTTTTTGATATATTGTTTTATCTTTTTTGCAAACTCAACATTGGTACTATGTCCGGGTCTATTTGCAATAATTCTTGCTTTTATGGGGTAGCCAATAAGTGCCAAATCGCCCACAATATCCAACAGTTTATGACGTGCAGGCTCATTCGGATATCTAAGTTCAAGATTGTTTAAATATCCCTCAGATCTTACTTCTACTTTATCCCTTTTAAATGCTTTTGCCAATCGGGTCATTTCTTCATCTGTTACTGATTTATCAACTACAACAATGGCATTATTAATATCTCCCCCTTTTACTAAATTATTATCCAAAAGCATTTCTAACTCATGTAAGAAACAAAAAGTGCGACAGGGTGCAATTTCATTTTTAAAATCTGCAATATCAGTTAAACCTGCGTGTTGTGTACCCAACACCTGGCTATTAAAATCAATAAGGGTAGTAATCTGGTATCCAACCGAGGGCATTGCTACCATTTCTACTCGTTTGTCCGTATCAATATGCTCAATATTTTCTCCAATACTATACCAGATTTTTGCAGCATCCTGCTCGGCTACACCTGCATCTTCTATAATTTCAACAAATGGTTGTGCACTACCATCAATAATGGGAATTTCTGGGCCATTTATTTCTATCAGTACATTATCCACCCCCATACCCACCATGGCTGCTAGAATGTGCTCAACAGTACTTATTCTTCCGCCATTACTTTCCAATGTAGTCCCTCTATTGGTTTCAACAACTAAATCACAATCTGCTTTAATTATGGGTTGATTGGGTAAATCAATCCTTTGAAACTGTATGCCAAAACCAGGTTTTGCTGGTTTTAAATTCATATCAACTAACTGACCCGTGTGCAATCCTGTTCCGGAAATACTTACAACTGTTTTTAAAGTATGTTGTTTATCTGCATTAAATGGTTTACTCATATATTGTCACTTCTGTCAACTGGTATTTTTAATCATTGCAAATGTAAGTGTTCCTATTTTAAAGCGATTTTTGATTTAATGTTGGATCAGTAACCTAGAAAAAACAACGGAATTATCGTACTTATATTTTCTTTCATGCCATCAATTGTCATTTTCTCCATGTGCAACATATATTTACATTTGCACACTTATGAGCAAAGCGGGTGCAAAAGAATTTACGAGTTATCCAAAGGATAAAATAAAAATTCTTCTATTAGAAAATATTAGTACAAAAGCTCGGGATTTATTTCAGCAAAATGGTTATAGTAATATTGTATCCTTACCCAAAGCATTGGGTGAGGATGAATTGAGCATTGCTTTAAAGGATGTGCATCTCTTGGGCATTCGTAGTAAGACTACTATTACTGAAAAAGTATTGCAGGGTACCAATCGTCTGCAGGCTATTGGTTGTTTTTGTATAGGTGTAAATCAGGTCAATCTTAAGGCGGCTACTCGTCAAGGCATTTCAGTTTTTAATGCCCCTTATAGCAATACAAGAAGTGTAGCAGAATTGGTGATTGGATTATGTATTATGCTTATACGCCGCATACCGGATAAAAATAAAGCGGCGCATTCAGGTATTTGGCTAAAAGAAGCAAAAGGTAGTTTTGAACTGAGGGGCAAAACATTGGGTATAATTGGATATGGAAATATTGGAAGTCAGCTAAGCATAATGGCAGAATCGCTTGGTATGAAAGTGATTTTTTATGATATAGAAACTAAGTTGCCATTGGGCAATGCATCTGCCAGCAGAACCATGAAGGATATGATGCAGCAAAGCGATATTATTTCACTGCATGTACCTGAAACCCAGGCCACAAAAAACCTCATCAACAAAGCGAATCTAAAGTTTTGCAAAAAAGGCACCATACTCATTAACTATGCAAGGGGAGAAGTGGTTGATTTGGAAGCATTAGCGAAGGCAATTGAGGATGGTATTATTGGAGGTGCAGCCATCGATGTATATCCTTTAGAACCTGAAAAAAATGGTGAATCATTCTACACACCCTTACAAGGTTTAAGTAATGTTATCCTTACACCACATATTGGTGGCAGTACAGAAGAAGCACAGGATAATATAGGTGCGGATGTAAGCAATAAATTATTCCAATACCTTGAAAGAGGTGTTAGCATTGGCTCTCATACGGTGCCTGCATTAAGTCTTCCTCCGGTAGAAGGCGCTCATCGCATTTTGCATATTCATAAAAACGTACCCGGCGTGTTGGGAGATATCAATACAAAACTTTCAGCCAATCAAATCAATATTCTTGGACAATATTTGAAAACCAATGATGAAATCGGTTATGTAGTTTTAGATATTGACCATCGTATAAGTAATAAAGCATTATCCCTTTTAAAAGATGTATCACAAACCATTAAAGTAAGAATATTATATTAATGACCAATTCCCTACCAGCAGCTATCATATTTGATTTAGACGGCACGCTTATAGACAATAATGCTTATCATATAGAAGCATGGAAAGCTTTTTATGAAAAGAAAGAGATTCCATTTGCAATGGATATATACAGGGACAGGATAAATGGACGTATCAATAAAGATATTTTTCGCATTATTTTGGGTGATGATATTACAGATACAGAAATAGAGTTGTATGGTGCAGAAAAAGAAGCTCTATATAGGGATTTATACGCACCATACATTAAGCCAATTGATGGACTTATTAGTTTTTTAGAAGTGATGCAGATGCATAAAATGCCTATGGGAATTGCCACTAGTGGCATTATACCCAACATTAAATTCATGTTTCAACATATACCCATGCGCCATTTTTTTACTTCTATTATTGATGGCTCAATGGTGTTAAAAGGTAAACCTGACCCAGAAATATTTTTAAAAACTGCTACCTCTCTTCAGGTTAATGCCACAGATTGTATTGCCTTTGAAGATTCCATTGCTGGTATTCGATCTGCACGTGCTGCGGGTATGTTTACAATAGGGTTAAGCACCACGCATAGCAAAGATGAATTGATAGAGGAAGCACATTGGGTAATTCCCGATTATACAGTTATAAACGTACAAAATTTACTCCAACGCTGGCATAAAAATAAATCAATATAGTGAATTAGATAAGATGCTTGCCCTGTTAAATTACCGAGCAATTTATTCAACATGAAATAATAAACAAGGTAAGCCCTATTTTGTGCCCTTATAAATATACAGTACACAATGAAGAAGTATATATTGATTTTGACTTCGCTTATAGCCATTAATTGTTATGCACAAAACCCCATTTTTTATATGCTGGTTGGTAGCTATACGGGTACAGGAAAAGGACAGGGCATAAGTGTATATAAATTTAATCCAAACAAAGGAGAAGCTGATTTGATGAGTACTTATACCATGAACAATCCAAGCTATTTGTGTATCAGTAAAGACAGGCAGTATGTATATGCTGTAAATGAAAATCCCGGAGATGAAGCAGGTGCTGTTACAACCCTTGCTTTAGACAGAAAAAAGGGAAGCCTTACACTTATAAACCAGCAGCCTACAGATGGTTTTGCGCCATGTTTTATCAACACTGATAGCAGTGGTAAAATTGTTGTAACAGCAAACTATAGTGGTGGAAATATTACCATATTTCCAATAGGAGAAAATGGTGGTTTGCAGCCTTATTCCCAATTAATTTCTCATGAAGGTTATGGGGTAAATGTACAGCGCCAGGAAATGCCACATCCACATGGTGCAATGCTTTCGCCAGATGGAAAGTATATCTTCGTTCCTGATTTGGGTACAGACAGATTGTACCAGTACATTCTTAATACAAGCCAGCCACAATCAGCTTTAACAGCTGCTGAACCCCAGTATTATACCATACCAGATGGTAGTGGCCCACGTAGCATCTCATTTGCTCCGGATGGTAAAACGGCTTATCTGCTCAATGAACTCAGTGGGGACATTATTGTATATGGTTATGATGGTAAAACGCTTACAGAAAAGCAAACCATAAAGAGTGATATCAGCAATACAAAAGGGGATAAAGCAAGTGCACATATAGCCATAACGCCCAATGGAAAATTTTTATATACTAGCAATAGGAATGTAAATGAAATTGTAATTTATAAGGTACAAACTGATGGTATTTTATTGGAAGCTGGTCGTCAGGCAGTGGCAGCAAAACCAAGGTTTTTTATGATTGATCCTACAGGAAGATTTTTACTTTCTGCTGCGCAGGATGGAAATACCATACAGATTTTTGTAATCAACAAAAACTATGGTCTTCTCCAAGATACAGATGTAAAAATAAATGTGCCTGCACCTGCTTGTATTGCTATGACTCCTGTGTTTTAGTTAATGTGAATGTTGCACTTGTAAAATATCTTTTTATACATGAATTTCCTGGCACATAGTTATCTATCTTTTCAAGATGCAGATATTATTACAGGCAATATGATTAGCGATTTTATAAAAGGAAAAAAACAATATGAGTATCCTGCACAAATATTTAAAGG
>CAXYYO010000021.1:0-57971 GCA_964293305.1 uncultured bacterium
TGCTTTGCGGCTTGCAATAATTTAGTAAACCAAAGTCTGCCCATTGATACAACAGCCATATTATCTTACGGCAAAACAAACCCGACAAATTATCATGACCCTGAGTATCAAGCAAATTGCAGACCAGCCAACACTTGTCTTACTAATGCAGCGACTGAGCTTAGATACCATGTATATTTTCCAGACAATTCGGTTTATACCAAGGCTCAATATAATATCTGCCCTTTACCAGTTGTTATTATTTTTCACCCAGGTGGCTTTAGTGACTGTAGCAATGCTTTTGGCAGCAATGCTTATGATACTGTGGGTGCCCTTATGCCTAAGTATTGTATGGATTTTGCCCGCCGTGGATTTGTTGCAATCAATGCAGAATACAGGCGGGGACGTTTAGTGACAAACGATTCTACCTATTCAGCGCAGCAGGTCTTGATTTATTATATGGCCTTTCAGGATGGGCGGGGCATGCTACGCACAGCCATTCATAACCAACGCAATGCTACCAGCAATGATAAATTTCAGATAGATACCAATTGGATATTTGTTGGCGGGGCCAGCGCCGGTGCTGCTATTTCACTGCATCTCGGTTACTACCCCACACAGGAAATGAATGATGAAATATTTCCAGGACTACGCACCAATATGGGCACTTTAAATCAGGATTATTATGTGGGCGATACCACTATTGAATATTTCAGTAAAATAAAAGGAGTAATGAGCCTATGGGGCAATGGATTTTTACCATTGGCTTATAATGACGAACCGGAATCTTTTTTTGAAAACAATGACAATTTCCCTGCTCTAATTGCATTTCAAGGAAAATTGGATGAAACAGCAGAGTATAGAAAAAATGATGTTTTTTTCTCGAATTCTGCAGGGCTTAAGTCCGTTAGCACCTGTTTGCGAAATGGTGGTACATATAGTTTGCCAGGGTTGCCTTTAACGAAAGATCTCCTTTCTATTGGTCCAGATCTTATTTATCAGTATTTCAGAAATTATCTAACTATGGAATATTACTTAGATTGTGATATGCCACATGGGTTAGATTCAACCTGTACGGGTACCCCCTGTACCTATAAAACAGAGTTTGGTACCGGTCTTACCAGTCGGGATGCAGTAGTTCGATACATTGTACAACGCTCAGCCAGTTTTTTCCAGGCTGTTGTCAATGAAATTGCTGCCAGCCTAAATGACAGCAAATTTGTAAACTGTGAAAACTACCGCAGCGGTTGCAGTACCTCTGATAACAATGCTGGCTGCACAAATAATGATTCATGTCCATAAAATAAATTATATGAAACAGATAATTTTTCTTTTTTTACTGTTTACACTGTTCTCTATTAACAGTTTCTCACAGCTAGGGACACTAGATACACGCTTTGCAAACAATGGTCTTTTCTTTGATACCAGCTTTAAATTTAAGTGTAATAGTTCTCTACTACAAAAAGACGGTAAAATAATTTTAGGTGGTTCGTATGAGGAAATGGATGGAGGTTTTTTCCTGATGCGCTTAAATAATGACGGTACTATTGATTCCGGTTTTGCAAGCAATGGTTTTTCGGTAAATAATTTTGCTTATGTTGAAGAAGCCCGTTCGCTTGATTTCCAGCCCGATGGTAAAATAGTTGCTGGCGGGTCAAGCTATTTAGAATTTTTCTTAGATGAAGACTTCAATGAAATCTTTAACATGAACATAAGTCTGATTCGGTATTTACCGGATGGAAAAACAGACAGCAGTTTTGGAAACAACGGTATCGTGCAAACCGACCTGGGAGAAGTGGAGTGGGGTTATTCTGTAGCTATTCAAAGGGATGGAAAAATAATAGTAGGGGGTTCAACCGAATCCCTGACAATAGAAACTGATGTTCCAAAATTTTTCTTAGTGCGGTACATGCCAAATGGGGATGTAGATTCAAGTTTTGGCATTAATGGAAAAGTAATTACCGTTTTTGATAACATCATTAAAGGATATATAATCAAAGTATTGATAGATACAGATGGAAGCATTTTTGCTTGTGGGACAATCAGTGGGCAAACTGATTTTGCACTTGCAAAATACTTGCCAAATGGAACTTTAGATGAGAATTTTGGCAACGGAGGAAAAGTAACCACCAGGATAAACAGTACCGGTTCACTATTAAAAGATGCCATATTACTTAAAGATGGAAAAATACTTACAGCTGGTGTTACTAATTATGGCAATGAGGCCAAAAAAAGAACGGTACTGGTACAATATAACTCCGATGGCAGTTTAGATGAATCTTTTGGCACAGGTGGTAAACAGGAAACTACATTTAGTGAAGGCTCCTCTGATGCTACAGCCCTTGCAGTGCAGGATAATGGAAAGATTGTTTTTAGTGCATTTATTTATAAGGATTTATCAACCTGGTTTGGTCTTGCAAGATGCAATGTGGATGGCAGTTTAGATTCTAATTTTGGTTTTAATGGAAAAATTGTAGAAGATATTAGTTTTGAGGAATCTCCAAGTAAAATACTAATCCAAAATGACGGGAAGCTTATTGTAACTGGCAAGTCTTATGAAACTTTTAGAGGCTACACTCCATTCGCGGCCCGCTATTATGGAGTCCCTACCCACCCACTTTTTACCAAAATACGCCGTTGGATCCACAGAAACATCCTAAACTTTACAGATGTAAATGGAACAGCCTCACAGTATAATATAGAACATCAAAACAGTGGTGGTGGCTTCAATACTATAGCAAGTGTATTGCCAAATAAAAACAATAGTTATAGCTATGATATCAGCAACTACATCAGTGCTACTGCAAACAGTAATTTTAGGATTAAAGCAGTATATGCAGATGGTAGTACCGTTTATTCAGAAGTGTTAACACAGGCTGCTTTGGAAGCGGGTAATACACCATCTCTGTATCCAAACCCGGCAGCATCTGTTATAACCATTAATGGTTTAGATAAAAGTAAAAACTACCGCATCATTATCAGCAATAAAGAAGCACAACCATTGCTGCAAACAGCAGCAAAATCTGTTGCGCAAAAGCAGATTGATATTGCTATGCTAAAGGCTGGTATTTATTTTATTGAACTCAAAGATGATGTGGGTGGTGTTGTGAGGTTGAAGCTGGTGAAGGAGTGATGGGAAAAATTTATAAGTGAACCTGAATTGCTATTTTAAAATGCAAATATGAGTGCAACACAATCCGGGTTAAATAAATGGTAAAAAGTTTATTTGCATTCATTTACAAACCCCCTTTGAAAATTTATTAGCAATGAAAAATGAAATTCTAGTTTTCTTTTTTGGTTAACTTTTTTATTTCCCCGTATTTAGTGCCAATAAATTAATTGAACATGCCTATCAGAATGGTTGATGATCCTAATGATCAGTATGATAACAGTAATGAAGGTCGTGGTGGCGGCGGGGGTGGTTTTCCAGGTGGTGGTGGGGGAGGAATTTTCAGCTTATTACCATTATTATTTGGATTGATAAAAAATCCTGTAATGCTGGTTATTGTATTGCTGGTAGGGGGTTATTTTTATTTTCAGGGTGGGTGTAATATGGAGCAAATGAGCAGCCTGGCTACAGGCGGGGTTTTAGATCCAAAAGAATTTAATAAAGCACCCATTTATGAGGCCACAGATGCCACAAAAAATCCATTACCTGAGCGTGTTTCCCTAAGAAGATTTGCTCCCACACCCGGCAATCAGGGTCAGCAAGGTAGCTGTGTAGCATGGAGTAGTGCTTATGGAGCAAGAACAATATTAGAAGCATCCCGCAGTGGAGTAAATCCAGATCAGATAGCCTTTAGCCCTTCTTTTTTATATAATCAAATTGGATTGGATGGTTGTCAGGGTAGTTACATCATTAGAGCTGTAGAAAGCATGAGCAAAGTGGGCAGTGTACCTATGCAATATTTCCCTTATGATGAAACAGATTGTACTCGCCAACCCGGTGGACAACTCAAAGAATCCGCAGGTCAATTTAAACTACTCGGATTTACCAGACTTACCGATGGCGATAGATTAAATGTGTTGGATATTCATGCCATAAAAGAACATCTTTCTAAAGATGTACCTGTTATAATTGGTATGATGGTGGGTGGCAGTTTTATGCAAAACATGATGAGTAAGGATTTATGGCAACCTACACAAGATGACTATAGCATGATGGGTTTTGGCGGTCATGCCATGTGTGTGATAGGCTATGACGATCGGAAAGATGGAGGTGCTTTTGAAATACTCAATAGCTGGGGGCCTGAATGGGGAAACAATGGTGTAGGATTTGTAAAATATGCTGACTTCAAGCATTTCACCAAAGAGGCTTATGGCCTCAATCCAATGCCGCTGAGTGGAGCAGCAGCAAATGCAGATAATGTATTGGAATGTAGTATTGGCTTGGTAGAAGGTACCAGTAAAAAATATATACCCATACAAGTAAAGTCCGGTAATACCTTTCAAACCACAAGTTCTATTGCAAAGGGTACAACATTTAAAATGGAAATAAAAAACAGCAGTGCTTGTTATATTTATGTAATGGGTATGGAAACAGATGGTAGCAGCTATGTATTATTTCCATATCCTTCAAAAGAAAATGCAACTGTTAGTAAATTTTCTCCTTATTGTGGTATTACAGGTTATCGACTTTTTCCCCGGGGCATGAGTATGCAAGCGGACAATGTGGGCAATAAAGATTTTATGGCAGTAGTGGTGAGTAAAGATTCCATGAATGTGTTTGATTTGAACAAAGCGGTGAATGCCAACCGTAGTGCGGGTTTTGGCAATGCTATTAATAATGCATTAAGGAATAATGCTATCAGCAATGTTCGCTTCTCTAACGGAGGCCAAGGTATATTGTCTTTTAAAGCAGATGTTGGCACTGCTTCCGCTGTAAGCTGTATTATCGAGATAGATAAAAAATAAAATATACTTTAAAATTAATTGAAGAGATGTTTTATTTTAAGCATTCTTTAATGTAGTTATTTCTCATATCCATACAAAAGAAAAACCATGCAAGAAGTATTAGCATCAGAAAGTAAAACCAAACAATCCAATAAAGAATTTAATCATTTTTTATCCATGTTATCTAATCCGATAACTTATCAATTATTTTTAATAAAAAACTTGCCGGCTGCTTTTTTTGCAGGGCTCAAAACCACCAATCTTACTACGCAGTCTTCCACTGTAGCTGTAAAATATAAATGGTTTAATAAAAACCCATTCAATTCTTTATATTTTGCTATTTTATCTATGGCTGCAGAATTGAGTACCGGTGTATTGGTATTGGGCAATATCTACAAAAAACAACCATCTGTAAGTATGCTGGTTTTGAAAACTGAGGGTGAGTTTTTTAAAAAAGCTACTGGAAAAATATTTTTTACTTGTACAGATGGGATTAAAATACAACAAGCCGTTGCGGATACTTTACTCACCGGCGAATCGCAAACTATTCAATGTCATTCAGTAGGCATCAATGAAGAAAATATCGAAGTGGCTCATTTTAAATTTACATGGAGTGTAAAGGCAAGAAGATAAACAATATTAATCATTTGCCCTTTAGGGATATTATCCTGCCCGTTTTTAGATTGCAGTAATACGGATGACCCATACTTTTGATTTCTAAAATCCAATATCATGAGAGATCAATCGTCAATCCTCATGCCCGGTCGTGCTATGTATCGGGTATCATTCAGTTTTCTTCCACTTTTAAAAAAGGGACACACCAGTTTTACAAAACAGTATTACAGAGCCAATGGCAAACTATTGTATCTGTATGGCCCTATGGAATTGTTCTGTATAAAAATATTCTGGGGCACTACACCCTAATATTTGTTGCCCACCCCCTAAAAAATAGAAGATGCAAAATGAAAGCAACACAATGCTTGCAATGGCGGATATAATTTATAATTCTTGGATTATTTTAGTAGTTTTTGGCTATATATATGTATGCTTTTTAGGCTGGAAAATATTATCCCCGTCATCAAAAAGTAGTAAAAAAAATAGCTAAGAAATTTTAATATTTTTCTGCTTTAACCCAGATATTGCAATATAAATTATTTTTTTATTTGCCCTACGGGCAATGAATACCAGTTGCTCATTGCCCGTAGGGCAAATAGGTGATTGTATCGTAGAAGATTGATAAACCAATGTTTTTTAGCCCTTCGGGCAATGAGCAATCAATGCTAAATCTTGTATAATGTGTACAACAGATCAGCACCCCTTTTATTTTATTTATCTTGCCGGCTTAAGCAAAAAAAGATGCAGGAAGAAAACCCCTGGCAGATAAAAAATGAGAAGCTGGTTTATGATAATCCTTGGATATCGCTACATCATTTTGATGTAATAAATCCTTCAGGTAATTCTGGTATTTATGGTAAAGTACATTTTAAAAATGTAGCTATTGGTATTGTACCCATTGATGAAGCGGGACACACTTGGTTAGTTGGGCAATATCGTTTTACATTGAATGCTTATAGTTGGGAAATTCCTGAAGGAGGTGGTCCGCATACAGAAGATCCTTTAGAGGCTGCAAAGCGTGAATTGCTTGAGGAAGCAGGTTTGAAAGCCGCCCACTGGCAGGAAATATTGTGTATGCATTTGTCCAATTCTGTTTCGGATGAATATAGTTTAGTTTATGTAGCTACAGGTTTATCTCAACATCAATCCATGCCGGAAGATACAGAGCAGCTTGTCATAAAAAAACTGCACTTTACAGAAGCATACAATATGCTAATGGAGGGTAAAATAACTGACGCAGTGTCTGTGGCTGCCATACTCAAGGTACATATATTGATGCAGCAGGGAGCTATTCCCATTCATACAGAACTTTAAATGAAATGGCTCAATCTTTTTTTCAATTCAAACAGTTTAAAGTAGAGCAGCAAAATGCAGCTATGAAGGTATGTACAGATGCCTGCATTTTTGGTGCCTATATAAGTAAACACTGTCCACTTCAATATCCTGCCAAAGTATTGGATATAGGTACAGGCACAGGGCTACTTAGCCTGATGTATGCCCAGAATAATTTTATTGATATTGATGCAATCGATATTGATGCGGCCAGTGCGTCACAAGCTTCTATCAACTTTTCAAATAGCCCCTGGCCGAGTCTGTTTAATGGGGTTTGTGCCGATATAAAAAATTGGCATCCAAACTATAAGTACAATCTTATCCTTTCAAATCCCCCCTTTTATGAATCAGATTTAAAAACAGCAGATACTAGAAGAAATACTGCTTTGCATAGTACAGCACTTAGTTTAAAAGAGCTTTTGATTTATATCAGCAAAAGTCTTACCTCAAATGGAGTTGCTGCTATATTACTTCCACCAGGCCGTAAGCAGGAGTTTGATAAACTCACTGCTGCACTTCATTTATATGCACAGCAAATTTTGTCTTTATATAAAAAAGATAATACACCTCAATTTCGATTTGTAGCCATCATTACTACCCAACCTAGGAATACTGTTTATGAGTCATTAATCATATCAGAAAAGGAGGGTAGTTATACAACAGATTTTATTGCGTTACTACAAGCCTATTATTTAAAATTGTAAACACAAGACATTGAAACAAATTTCAAAATTGCTAGTATTAACGAATGTGAGGATAATGCTTCGGCAATTGACAATAGAGGATAAAAATGAAATTTTCGAATTGCGTACAAATGCGGATGTAAATAAATATTTGGAAAGAGCCCCATGCAAATCCATTATGGATGCGCAAATCTTTATAAACACTGTAAATGAAAATATATTACTTGGCAAATCACTGTATTGGGCTATTACGGTTCTGCCCACAAAAACGGTTGTAGGCACAATCTGTTTATTTGACTTTTCTACAGAAAAATATACCTGCGAAATTGGTTATGAATTATTGGTAAAACATCAGGGTAAAGGCATTATGAAAGAAGCTATACAATTAGTGATTGACTATGCCCTTCACACATTAAACATCAAGAAAATATTTGCAGTATCACATTTCAAAAATCAAAAATCAACTAAACTGTTACAACAGGTTGGATTTACAAGATATAACTCCAATCAAACAGAAAAAAGTGACTTGGATTTTTTTGTGCTAGAACCCTAAAAAAGTAAGCTTATAAAAGTTATTCCAGGCAATAAAGTTGAGAAATAAAATATTTTCCTATTCCTTCAAGCGGGTAATTTTCCAATCAGTTATAAACAGAGTTATAAGCATTAAATCCAGATTACGAGATAGGAATTGTGATGAAAGAAAAACAGGCTAAAAGAAATTGAGGCACGGAAAAAATATACCGAAACTATTGCCTAAGCTATTGTATGGATATATTTTTGAGTACGGAAGATTTATTGACGTATGTTTTTTTGTAATAAATTCCTATAGCGTCATTTAGGTTAAAGCCTAATAATACAAATAAAAAAAGGGCAGTTTTAATGCCCTTTTTTTATTATAATTTTTCTTTTTAAACTATGGAGTTTTTGGTTTTACAGCACCGCCTTGCTGTGCCGCTTCGCCACCCAATTCTGGAGGGCAAGGAATACCCATTTCTTTACATACCAGAGGAAATATATTGTCAATGGTAGTTCCCAATTCATAAGTATTCGGCTTTAATACCAAAGCATATTTTTTTGCATCCAGCACTTTTTTATATGCAGCTGCAGCTCTTTCATATAGTGGTTGAGATAATGAAGCTCTTTTGCCATCCGATTTATTTTGAGCTATTTGCTGCCAATACACTAAATTAAATGCCATTTGCTGTAATTGCTGTTTAGTATAATTGAGCATGGTAGCTGATTTGCCCGCAGCAGAATCAACTTTATAAGTACTGTCTAAACGTTGGTATTCACTTTCGAATATTTGACGCTCTGCCATAAGTGTATCTTGCTCATAGGAGCGTACAAGACTATCAACAGAGCTATACCCTGGCATGGCTTGTACCATTAGTTCCAAATCAAATACACCAATTTTTATGGCAGGATTAGTAGCCTGCGCTTGACTATTCGTGGCCATCATTAATAATCCAGATACAAAAACAAAAGATAAGATTTTTTTCATTTTTTAATGTTTACAATTTATATGCACCATTTGCAAAAACCGTATCAGTTTTACTCAGTGCGTCGTTTAATTTTTATTTTAACAGTTTAAAATTTAATACCCATTGTGGTAAGAACATCATTACTCTTGTCCAATTTTGGGTCGGCAAATATAACAGTAATTCCCTCACTTTTATCTAAAATAAAGTCGTATCCACGTGCTATTGCCATTTTTTGAATTGCGTTGTAAACCCTATCCTGTATGGGTTTCACTAATTTTTCCCTTTCCTTAAATAAATCGCCTTGATAACCAAAGCGCTTTTTCTGCATATCTCTTACTTCCTTTTCTTTATTAAACAATTCGTCTTCTCTTTTCTTTTTCAACTCATCACTCAGCATATACTGCTCTGCATCATAGTTTTTATACATCTGGTCTAAACTGCTTTGCATTTCATCAATTTCCTTTTGCCATTGCTCACTCACTGCTGCCAGTTTTTTATCCGCATCTACATATTCTGGTATTTTGCTTAATATGAATTTTGTATCAATAACAGCATACTTCTGAGCCTGCGCCGCAGCTGTAATGCATACAAGTACAAATACATAAAACAACTTTTTCATTTTTACTTTTTTAAATGATATATGATAATAATGCCAGAATTAATTTTTACTGTTAAACATTATTTTATTCTGGCTCAAAACCCAGCATAAATGTAAAGCTAGCCGCATCTTTAATACCTGTATTTGGTCCATAACGATCTAAACCAATACCGTAATCAAATCCAAGTAAACCAAACATAGGTAGGAAGAAGCGCAAACCCACTCCCACAGAGCGACGCAATTTAAATGGATTATAATCCTTGAATGAATACCAACCATTTGCGGCTTCAAAGAAAGATAAAGCATAAATAGTGCTGCTTGGGTTGAGTGCTATTGGATAACGTAACTCTAACACATATTTATTAAACATGGTAAAATACTGTGAGGCACCCTGTTGGTCCGGATTGATTCGAGGATCTGAAGTTTCATATACCGGGTATCCACGTTGTGCAATGATATCATAACCGAGCAAGGCAAAGTTATTATTTAAGCCGGCATTACCTACTTGGAATCGCTCAAATGGAGATATACTCAAGTTCCGATTGTATCGGCCCAGATATCCAAATTTTGCCGCCATGCGCAATACCATTTGTTTATTTCTTTCCTCACCCTTTGGTTTACCAATTGGCACAAACCATTCCCCACTAAAACGCCATTTGTGATACTCAATCCACTTAAAGGGTTCTGCAGAAGTTTGAATACTTTTATCAAATAAACTATAGGGAGGTGTAAGAGAAACAGCAAGAGAAAAATTTGAACCCGTTCTAGGAAACGTAGGATTATCGGCAGAAAATCTGCTTAATGTAAGTCTTAAACTCAGGTTGTTTGAAAAACCATTATTGAAACCTGGTAGATTACGCTGATCAATGAAATAATTCCTTAGCTGATATCTTGCATAGTTAATGGCAGCACCAAGTGCAAAGAAATCATCCGGCCATTTTATTTGTTTCGACAGGCCAAGAGAAACACCTGTTGTTTTAAAGAATGATGTGTCTGCTGCCCGCTTTGTAAATTGACCTGTGGTGGGGTCAAAAGCATTGGCAAATTTTGTATCATAAAAACTTACCGTAAAAGCATTTCTTCTTTTACCGCCCAACCATGGTTCTGTGAATGAAGCATTGTAAGACCTAAATGCACGTCCATTACTCTGTACCCGCAAACTCAATTTTTGACCATCACCTACAGGCAATGGATCCCATGCTTTTTTATTAAAAATATTTCTGGTAGAGAAATTATTAAAACTAATTCCCAGTGTACCGGTAAGACCAATACCTCCACCAAAACCTGCACTCAGTTCAAGCTGATCACTACTACGCTCTTCTACTTGCCAAGTAATATCTACAGTGCCATCGTCTGAGTTTGGAATTATTTTAGGATTAATCGTTTCCTGGTTAAAGTATCCGAGGTTAGCAATTTCTCTTTGGCTACGTATAATATCACTACGGCTAAACTTTTCACCCGGCAGGGTTCTCAACTCTCTCCTAATCACGTATTCTTTAGTACGGTCATTGCCTTCTATCTTAATATTTTTTAGTGTAGCCTGTGGGCCTTCTGCTATCCTTATTTCATAGTCGATAGTGTCATTATAAACGGCGGTTTCAATAGGGTTTACCTGAAAGAAAAGGTATCCATCATCCATATATAATCCACTTATATCTCCACCTTCCGGAGAAATGGATAAACCCAATTTTTTACTGAGTATATCATAATTATAGGTATCTCCTTTGCGTATGCCCAATAGAATATTTAAAACAGAATCCGTGTATTTGGTATTGCCTCTCCATGTTACATCTCCAAAATAATATTTCTGACCTTCATCTACTTTTAAATCCAATACTAAATTTCCTTGGTGTATATACGAAGAATCCGTAACGATGGCATCTCTATAACCCAATGTGTTATAATAACTCAGTAATTTTTCCTTGTCTTCTTCATACTTTTTCTCATCAAATTTTGCTGAGGTAAAAAGCTTTAGTCTGATGTAAGGCTCCATCAAACGGCGTGTTTTTGTATATGAAAGGAAGCCCAAATCATTGACATATTCTCCAAAACTATACCGCATACTGTCACTTTCAACAGTTTCATTTTTTGCTGGAAACAGTGTAAGACGACTCATTTCTTTTGTCCCCTTCATCTGTTTTTCAAGTTTCTTAGTATTGACAGTATTATTTAAGAAATTAATTTCTGCAATCTTTACTTTTTTGCCTTTTTCGATGGAGAAATTCAAAAGTGCCGAGTTTTGAAATGAAGTATCAGACACTTGTGCCACAGATACCTGTACATTGCGATAACCTTTATCGGCATAATATTTTATAATAGCGTCTTTCGTAGTCCGTTTTAAATTTTCAGTAATTACTTTTCCGATAGTGAGATCGGTTTTGGGTGTAAGGTCATCAGTTTCTGTTTTTTTGATGCCCAAAAATTTGAATCCAGACAAGCGGGGTCTTTCAGTAACGGCTATTTCAAGTGTAATATTATCACCTTTCAGCTTGGTAATATATACCGCCACATCACTAAAATAATTTTGCTCCCATAGCTTTTGAATAATCTTACTAAACTGGTCTCCGCCGGGTATTGTCACTTCATCTCCCACAGAAATGCCAGCTACAGAAATAAGCAGGGCCTGATCAAAATAAGTATTTCCACTGACTTGTATCGCCTCTACTTTGTATCGTTTTGTGGTTTTATTGTTGAAAATATTTAATAATTCAGGGTCCAATCCACCAGTAGGTATGGTATCTGTTTGTGCCATTGAAGTACAAACAATCAGAGAACAAATTGCCGTGAGTATGTAGATTTTTTTCTTTAGCCGCATGCCGGTTTACCTTAGCTTTTATTTGCAAAGGGCGGCAAAATAACAGGTTTTCGTAAAATTTAATGTTAAAAGGAACTGGTTTTATTATTATGATTTTTGATGAAGGGTTTATTAATGTGGTTTTTGGGGCATATTTTTGAATTGATGGCAAAGCATTGAAAATAGTATGAAGCCTTAAAAGGGGGGATAATTAGCATTTAAATATGGAATTTATAGACAGATGAAATTTCAATTTTTTGGGGGTGTCCCTGCGGGCCGAGCTTTACACTACAAGTCCTCGCTGCGCTCCGGGTTTTTCGTTCCAAATGAAGCAAAGCGAAATTCACGAATACCAAAATAAAATAAAAAATACATTTGCAATCCCTCACGCATACACAGATTATAATGATGTACCTACTTTTATTTTGTTAGAAATTCATTGTAGAAAGTAATGAATCCAATAAAAAAATGCCAATTCAGAGTAATGGAATCGTTTGGTCATTGTCCTTGCCTAATAGTACGTTTTTTCACAAAGTTTTTTAATTCAATACTTCGGTCGGTATAAAAAATTAAGATTAGCCAAATTCCTGCTTTAACAAAACCCCCAACCAATCCTTTGCCCCAAAAGCATTTAATTTGCATCTTTTCACGGGGTGGGGGATATTGGTAAATGATGATGCATAATTTTAATTCTGGGCCTTCTATACTTCCAAAACCTGTATTGGATCAGGCGGCTATAGCCATACATGATTTTAATAACAGTGGTTTGTCGATCCTTGAAATAGGACACCGTACACCTGCTTTTGTAGCGGTTATGGAAGAAGCCAAGCAGCTTGTAAAACAGCTGATGCAGTTGAATGATGATTATGAAATTTTGTTTTTGCATGGTGGAGCCACTACCCAATTTATGCAGGTACCTATGAATCTTTTGGACGAACAAAAAACCGGGGCTTACTGTATTAATGGAATATGGGGAAAAAAAGCAGAAAAAGAAGCTCGTCATTTTGGACATACATCCATTGTTTCAAATACTGATTATTGTAATCATACATGTATAGAAAAGCAATTGCTTTTTCCGGCTGTGGCAGCATACTTACATTATACAACTAACAACACAGTAGAAGGTACACAATGGCATAGCATCCCAAATACATCAATGCCACTTGTAGCGGATATGAGTAGTGATATATTTAGCCGAGAAATGGATTTTTCAAAGTTCTCTGTAATATATGCAGGTGCACAAAAAAATGCGGGTGCTGCCGGTGTAAACATGATTGTAATAAAAAAAGATATACTTGGTAAGGTCAATAAAAAAATTCCCGCCATCATGGATTATCAAAAGCATATTGATGCCGGCTCTCTATTAAATACACCACCTGTATTTGCTGTATACGTAAGTTTACTCACCATGCGTTGGATTGTGGCCGAGGGTGGTTTGAAAGAAATGGAACTTAGAGCAAAGCAAAGATCGAAATTATTTTATGATACGGTAGATCAGTTGCCAATCTTTACACCACGTGTCAATAAGGAAGATCGTAGTATGATGAATATTACGTTTGAAATAAAAGACAAGGAAATAGAAAATTTATTTCTGGAAGAATGTAAAGTAAATGGAATGGTAGGTGTACAAGGTTACCGCACAATTGGCGGATTGCGTGTTAGTTTATACAATGCCATGCCCATGAATAGCGTAGAGGCATTATGCCTTTTGATGACAGATTTCAACAGGCGGTATGCCAATTAAAAAATAAAATTAGAATATAATTACATGTCGAATATAAAACCATTTAAAGCATTACGTCCGCAGGCGCAGTTTGCAAAAGCAGTAGCCAGCCGTCCTTACGATGTGCTCAATAGTGTGGAGGCAAAAATTGAAGCACAAGGTAATCCAAGTTCTTTTTTGCACATTACAAAAAGTGAAATTGACCTTCCGGAGCAGACCGATCATTATGACACCATTGTATATGAAAATGCAAAAGAAAACTTAAATGCATTCATAAAAAGAGATATTTTATTTCAGGAGGATAAGGAATGTTACTATCTCTATCGCCTTATCATGAATGGACATAGTCAAACAGGACTTGTAGCTGTAAGTAGTATTGCTGATTATGAAAATAACCTCATCAAAAAACATGAGTTTACAAGACCGGATAAGGAACTGGATCGCATTACGCATATAAAAACAACAGGTGCCCAAACGGGCAATGTGTTTCTAGCATACAGAAATGTGGAAGCTTTAGATCAGTTATTTGAAAAGTGGATGCTTCAAAGATCAGCGGTATATGATTTTGTGGCTGATGATGGCATTCAACACAGCATCTGGATTATTAATGACAGCACATCAATAGAAACAATTACCAATATTTTTAAAACTGATGTACCCTGCACTTATATTGCAGATGGACACCATAGGGCAGCATCCGCAGCAAAAGTGAGGACTGCGCTTGGTACTGATGCCAGTGCAGACTCAGCATATTTTCTAACAACATTATTTCCAGCCAGTCAATTATCAATCTGGGATTATAACAGGGTTATTAAATCTTTAAATGGGCTGGATGCAGCATCCTTCTTAGAGGTATTAAAAGAAGATTTTGATATAGTTGATAATGGAACGGCAGCCTTTAAACCTGCATCTATACATGAGTTTGGAATGTATATCAACAAAAAATGGTATCGCTTAGTGGCAAAGCCGGGCACTTGGACGGAGGATGCTACCGGCGTATTGGATATTTCCATCATGCAGGAAAAAATGCTTTCAAAGCATTTGAATATTCATGACCAACGTACTGATAAAAATATAGATTTTGTAGGCGGCATAAGAGGACTTGCAGAATTAGAACGCAGGGTGGACAGTGGTGAAATGGCAATGGCCATTAGCTTATATCCAGTTACTATGGATCAATTATTTGCCATAGCAGATTCCGGCACAGTTATGCCTCCAAAAAGCACTTGGTTTGAACCCAAACTGCGTGATGGATTATTAACACATCTTATTTAAGAAATATGAAAGCATTGATCAATATTTTTTGCTATTGTTTATTGTCTTTTTCTGTTGTAGCTCAGGGCGAAGTAGATGCTATGCGCAAAGCGGCACAAAGCAAAATGCAGGAAAACAAATTTGATGAAGCATTACAAATATTGTCATCAGCATTATTAGTGGCTCCGGGAAATGCAGATGTGCTGAAAGATCAGATGTTTTACGCATTCTTAAATAGGGATTATGCAAAGTCAATTGATATTGGGAAAGACCTCATCACAAAACCGGAATCAGATGCTCAGGCCTTTCAGATTTTGGGTATGTGTTATAAAGCCATAGCCGATATAAAAGAAGGCGATAAGTTGTATAGGGCCGGCATAAAAAAATTTCCATTAAGCGGTGTACTATACAGTGAGTATGGAGATATGCTCATGAACAATAAAGACATTGCCAATGCTGTAAAACAATGGGAGAGAGGTGTAGAAATGGATCCCGGATATTCGGGAAATTATTATTACCTCAGTAAGCAATATGCACAAACTGGTAATATTATTTGGGGCTTGCTATATGGTGAAATATTTGTAAACATTGAAAGCCTTACAAAAAGAACGGCAGAGATTAAAGCGCAAGTGGCAGGTGGTTACCAAAAATTACTGGAGAATAAAAATGCAATAACAGCATTAAAAAAAGAGGGTGCTGTATTTGAAAAAACGGTGGTAAAATGTTTGTCAGGTGCGGCATTGATAGCTGATGCACAAATGTCGGTGGAGGCATTGAGCGCATTCCGAAGTAGATTTATCTATTTATGGAATAATGAAGGCATCAATATGCCCTTCCGTTTATTTGAACACCATACACAATTATTGCAAGATGGTATGTTTGATGCTTACAACCAATGGCTTTTTCATGCTGCTGATGATTCAGATTATCAAAGCTGGAAACTGGAGCATACTGCTGAAGACAGGGATTTTAAAACCTTTCAGCAAAATGTGCTTTTCAAAATACCAAAGGGTCAGTATTACACGCACAATTAATAGTTTAAATGTTTACACATGCCGGAAGATAAAGTTTTTGATCAGGAAATTTCAAATGCCGCAGATTTTAAGTTTGGTGCTACTGTTGCTAATGTATTTGATGATATGGTAAATCGCTCAGTACCTTATTATGGAGAGATGCAGCGTATGACTGCAGAGCTTGCTGCCAACCATGCACGTAGTGGTACAAATGTATACGACCTCGGATGTAGTACCGGCACTACAATGATTGGCATGAATACCTTAGTGCCAGATGATATACGTTTTATTGGAGTAGATGATAGTGAAGAAATGCTTGCTAAATGCAAGACAAAACTTGATGATGCAGATTTTAAACGACCTTACGACTTAGTGGTATCAGACCTTAACCAGGGGGTTTCTATCAACAATGCATCTGTGGTGGTACTATGCTTAACCTTACAATTTGTACGACCCATATATAGGGAGCGATTACTCAAAACAGTTTCTGCTGGTTTAAATGAAGGTGGTGTTTTGATCCTACTAGAAAAAGTAATAGCTGAAGAAACCAATTTCAATCGAGATTTTATTCGTTATTATTATGATATGAAAAGACGCCACAGCTACAGCGAAATGGAGATTTCTCAAAAAAGGGAAGCACTTGAAAATATATTAATACCTTATAAGCTGAGTGAAAATATTTTATTGTTGAAAGAAACTGGTTTCGGTACTATAGAAACATTTTTTAAATGGTACAATTTTGCAGGATTAATAGCAGTAAAAAAATAAATCATGGTAGCTATAGGAAATTTCTTTTTTAAATATCGCAATTGGATTTTTATCCTCTTTTATGCTGCTTTATTTATCCCCTCTCCGGCATTATTTTCAAAGGATGTTTTTGGAGAAGGTTATCTGTGGTTTCCCATTGCCGCAGGCTTAATCATAACTGTTATCGGACAGCTCATTCGTGGGCTCACCATCGGGTTAGCCTATATCATACGAGGTGGTAAAGAAGGCAAACCTTATGCAGATGGACTTGTGACCACGGGCATATTTACCCATTGTAGAAATCCACTTTATGTGGGCAATATTCTAATGCTGCTAGGTGTAGGCATCTTGGCCAATTCACTTTTCTATGTAGGTATTATGATTCCTATGTTTTTATTTATTTATCAGGCTATAGTGCTGGCAGAAGAAAATTTTTTAAGGGGAAAATTTGGGAACGGATTTGATGCTTATTGCAAAGATGTAAACAGGTGGTGGCCAAAATTGTCAGGATTGGGTTCAACCCTTAATAGCATGGAGTTTAAATGGAAAAGATGGATACTGAAAGAACACACTACACAATACATTTGGCTGGCTGGTATCTTTCTTATCCTCTACTTAAAATATCCTGAGCTAAGTAATCATGATAATGATTTGCGCAACCAAAATATCATTATCAGCCTCAGTGTATTGACCATAATTTATATACTTGTACGAGTGCTAAAAAAAACCGGAAGGATGACGGAATAGTGATTTCTCTCAACTAGTTGCAAAATAATAAATGGATTGCTTCCTCCTTTGTCGTAGCCATGACGTTCTTTACTCGTTATCCGTTTTTGTGAGTAGGCATCATCATTCATTTCATTACATTTGTCCGCAGAAAAAATTGCAGAAGTATGAATGAAAGTTTTGTAAGCCGCATTGCCACTGAATTACAAGAAATTGAAGGCGCTGGATTGTTTAAAAATGAGCGAATAATTTCTAGTCCGCAAGGTCCAGAAATAATCGTAAATGGCAAAACAGTATTAAACTTTTGTGCAAATAACTACCTCGGTCTATCCTCTCATCCCAAAGTAATTGAAGCCTCCCACAAAGCCATTGAAACACATGGTTATGGTATGAGCAGTGTACGTTTTATTTGTGGCACACAGGATATTCATAAAATTTTAGAACAAAAAATAGCCTCCTTTCTCGGCACAGAAGATACCATTCTTTATGCAGCCGCATTCGATGCAAATGGAGGAGTTTTTGAACCCTTGTTTAATGAACAAGATGCCATCATATCAGATGCACTCAATCATGCTTCCATCATTGATGGGGTTAGGTTGTGTAAAGCACAACGATACAGATATGAGCATAATAATATGGCAGACCTAGAAGTAAAATTACAAGAGTCAGCAGCTTGCCGTAGCAGAATCATTGTTACAGATGGTTCATTTAGTATGGATGGCACCATTGCCCAGCTAGATAAAATTTGCGATCTGGCAGATCAGTATGATGCCATCGTGATGATTGATGAATGTCACTCTTCAGGCTTTCTCGGTAAGAGTGGAAGAGGCACACATGAGTATCGCAATGTAATGGGTAGAATAGATATTATAACAGGCACACTTGGTAAAGCCCTAGGTGGTGCAAGTGGAGGATTTACAAGTGGTAAAAAGGAGATAATCGAAATGCTTCGCCAGCGCAGCCGGCCTTATTTGTTTTCAAATACCGTAGCACCTTCCATTGTAGGGGCATCTATTGCCGTGTTAGATATGCTTACAGAAACTACTTACCTCAGAGATAAATTAGAAGACAATACAAGCTATTTCCGCACAGAAATGACAGCCGCAGGTTTCGATATAAAACCTGGAGATCATCCCATCGTACCCATCATGCTCTACGATGCTGTACTCAGTCAGCAGTTTGCTGCTAAACTCTTAGAAGAGGGTATTTATGTTATAGGATTTTTCTTTCCAGTAGTGGCTAAGGGACAGGCCCGCATAAGGGTACAACTCAGTGCTGCTCACGAAAGAGAACATTTAGACAAAGCCATTACGGCATTTACAAAAGTAGGAAAGGAATTAGAAGTAATTCAGTAACGCTTCGCGTAATGATGGCCTTCTAGAAAGTATTTAATCGATGAATGATATGTATAGAAATGTATTAGTGGTAGCTATTTTTATTTTGGGCATTGCTGCTTGCAGCCCAAATAATGTAACAGACGATAGTAGTCTCCACACTTATTTTGAAAAGTATAATGTAAATGGCAGTTTTGGAATGTTTGATAATGGCGCCGGAAAGTTTTTTGTACATAATCTGGGAAGATTTAAAGATAGTGCATACCAGCCGGGTTTTACTTTTTCCATCATTAGTAGTTTAGTAGGAATTGAAACTGGAAAAATAAGAGATGAAAAAATAATGCTGGCTTTAAATAGTTTTTCTTCTTCAGATACATCACTGTCAGGAAAAGAGGAGTGCAATATGGTGCAGGCATTTAAGGGGCATACTACTGAATATTTTCACACACTAAATAACGCAATTGGAAAAGATACACTTCAGCATTGGTTAGATACATTGGGTTATGGTAGTTTGATAAAGAAATATAAAATTGTAGATCTTCAAAAATTTTGGATGGACAATAGCCTACAAGTAACTGCAGATGAGCAATTGGGATTAATGAAAAAACTCTATTTCAAACAGCTTCCTATGCAGCAGCGTAGCCAAACCATTGTTAAAGAACAACTCAGCCAGGAAGCAAATAGTAATTTTAATATTAGTTATATTAATAGCAATAGCATAATCGTAAACAATAGATACTATAACTGGATAGCCGGTTGGATAGAAGAAAATAAGCATCCCTATTTTTTTGTACTACATACTGATGCCAGTACAGCAACAAATCTCTCCGAATCAAGCAAGGAATTATTATACGACATGCTCAAGCATTATGGTTTTTTTGAAGGTAAAAGATAGTCGTTTAAAGAAGCAATTAAAGTATTCCATTTACTTCCAAAGCATACTTTGGTAAGTAGTTTAATTTGATGATTAAATTATATACCCTGCTAGAAATGTAAAATCTATTTCATCCCTTTCACTTGTGATGGATAAATGCTTTGTGTCCAAATGATGTTATTGCATCGCTGAATTTTTATCCGGACCTATTTATTCAACATTTTCTGTAGAAATGATACAGTGTAAACACAAATGTTGATTTTTTTATCCCCAAAAACATTGAAATCTGTTTCATTTTAGCGGGGCAGACCCCTATCTTTGCGGCAAATTTTATAGACTACTATGCTTCCTCAACGTTTGAAACTCTTGCTGATAGCGGCTTTCGGAATGATGTTTATACTATGTACCAAGCCGTCTTTTTCCCAGCATGAAGGCCATGATAATGCAGAAGGTGCAGAACAGCACGATGCCGCACCCGCAGAAGAAAAAGAAGGCTTTGATGCCGCTGAAGTTATTTTCGGTCATATTTTAGATAATCATGACTACCATATTTCAGGTTATGAAGACGAAAATGGAGTAGAGCATCATATCTCAATTCCTTTACCCATAATGATATATAGCCAACAACGTGGATTTACGGCTTTTATGTCATCAAAATTTGAGCATGGCCATACGGCTTATGATGGTTATAAGTTAGAGGACGGAAAAATAATTGCTGTAAATGAGGACGGCAGTGCAGATGAAACAGTCTCTTTAATCGACTTATCCCTTACTAGAAATGTAGTTCAAATGCTTTTTGCCCTTACCATTTTGGTGTGGCTTATGCTAAGTATAGCAGCTACTTATAGAAAAGGTCAGGGTGTAAAAACGGCACCAAAAGGAAAACAGAGTTTGTTAGAGCCGGTAATTATTTTTGTAAGAGATGAAGTGGCAAAACCAAACCTCCGTCATAAATACGAAAAATATTTGCCTTATTTGCTTACTGTATTTTTCTTCATTTTAATCAATAATATTTTTGGATTAATACCTGGCACAGCCAATGTAACAGGTAATATAGCCTTCACGGTAGTACTTGGAGTAATATCCTTTGTGGTTATTCTTTTTAGTACAAATAGTCATTTCTGGGGTCATATTTTTAATCCTCCTGGGGTGCCGGGTTTTGTAAAACCAATATTGGTATTGGTAGAATTTTTGGGTGTGTTTATAAAGCCATTTGCATTAATCATTCGTTTGTTTGCAAATATGGTGGCTGGTCACATCATTATTATCTGTTTAATTTCTCTGATATTTATATTTGGTGGTATGAATGCTGGAGCTGGTTGGGGGGCATCTCCTGTGGCTATTGGCTTTACCATTTTCATTTATTTCATTGAAGTTTTGGTTGCTTTTTTACAGGCATTTATCTTCACAAATCTTACCGCAGTATTTATCGGTGCAGCTTTTGAAGGTGAACATCATCATGAAGAAGCAGCACATTAATTATTTCAAGTCAAAATATTTTGACAAAAACATTGCTTAAAGCGGATAGCGGCAAGCATTAAAAAGTCTTTTTTTAATTTAAATATATAAACATGGATTTAGCTACAGTATTGTTGAGCGAAGTTGCAAATGCAAACATGGGTGGTGCTATCGGTGCAGGTTTAGCTGCTATCGGTGCTGGTATTGGTATCGGTCAAATTGGTAAGGGTGCCGTTGAAGGTATTGCTCGCCAACCAGAAGCTACTAATGACATTCGTGCAAACATGATTCTTGCTGCTGCCCTTGTAGAAGGTGCTGCACTTTTCGGAATCATTGTAGGCTTCCTCGCTATGGTGCTTTAATCACCAAGCTGAAAAAATTACTGCATCCAAGGCACAGGGCGGAGGGTGCAGTTTTAAAACTTAATTTAATTGATTTTCAACATATCAATAAAATATCAAATAAAAATAAATGAAACTTCTTACTCCAGATCCGGGTTTAATAGTATGGACACTCCTTGCATTTCTAGTTGTATTTTTCATTCTTGGAAAGTATGCTTGGCCTTCCATTCTTAATGCGTTAAAGGAAAGAGAACAAGGAATAGCAGATGCAATAGCTACTGCAGAAAAAGTAAAAGCTGAAATGGCTCAAATGAGCAATGAAAGTGAGGCACTTATGCAAAAGGCTAGAGAAGAAAGATCTGCTACGATTAAAGAAGCTAAAGAGTCTGCTGATAAAATGATAGCAGATGCCCGTGAAAAAGCCAAATCAGAATACGATCGTATTGTGGCTGAAGCGCAAATGGCCATTACACAACAAAAAAATGCCGCACTTACAGATGTTAAGAATCAAGTGGGTGCTTTAGTAATAGAAGTAAGTGAAAAAGTATTGCGTAGGGAATTAAGCAATAAGTCAGAGCAGGAAAAATATATTCAGGATTTGACAGGTGCTGTAAAGCTGAATTAATACTTTAATATTCTTACTCATCATTTCAAATCAGAATAAATGCCAAATCCACGTTTAGCAGCCAGGTATGCCAAAAGTATTATAGACTTATCAGTAGAAAGAAGTCAACTTAGTGCTGTACACGCTGATATGTTGTACTTGCAGGCAGTTACAAAAGGTAGCCGGGAATTTACCGGAATATTGCGCAGCCCCATTATAAAAGGAGATAAAAAAGAAAACATTATTAAGGCTGTTATTGCTGGTAAAATCAGTGATTTATCTCAAGCATTTATAAAGCTGTTGATCAATAAAGGAAGGGAAAGAGATTTACCAGAAATTGCCGATGCCTTTATTGAGCAATACAATAAAATGAACGGCATTACAAAAGTAACTTTGACAACCGCAGTGCCTGCTGATGAAGCATTGAAAAATATCATCAAAGAGCGTTTGCAAAAAGATGCCGGATTACAAACAGTACACTTAGAATCTGTGGTAGATGAAACTATTATTGGAGGATTTAAATTGGAATTCAATAATAATTTGGTAGATGCAAGCGTCCTCCACGATTTAAACGTTATCAAAAAACAATTTAGCGCCAATCTCTATATACAGAGTATTCGCTAAAAATAACTGGTACATCCCCCGATGTGGCCTGATGTCTAAAACATTTTCAAATGAAATACCTTCACGGGGGTGAGGGGAATAAAAACAGAAATATGGTAGCAATAAAGCCAGATGAAATTTCAGCCATTCTGCGTCAGCAGTTGGGCAACTTCAATTCCTCTGCCGAATTGGAAGAAGTAGGTACAGTACTTCAGGTGGGTGATGGCATTGCCCGTGTATATGGATTAAATAATGTACAAAGTGGTGAGCTGGTAGAGTTTGAAAGTGGAGTAAGAGCCATAGCGCTAAACTTAGAAGAAGACAATGTAGGTGTGGTATTAATGGGAGAAAGCACAGGTATAAAAGAAGGTGGTAAAGTACGCCGCACAGGTCAGATAGCCTCTATCAAAGTAGGCGAAAGTATGCTGGGCCGTGTTATTAATACACTGGGCTTACCTATTGATGGTAAAGGTCCGCTTACTGGAGATTTATATGAAATGCCTTTGGAGCGTAAAGCACCGGGTGTAATTTTTAGAGAGCCTGTAAAAGAGCCATTGCAAACTGGTATTAAAGCAATTGATGCCATGATTCCAGTGGGCCGTGGCCAGCGTGAATTGGTAATTGGTGACCGTCAAACCGGTAAGACAGCCATCTGTATTGACACTATTATCAATCAAAAAGAATTTTACGAAGCAGGTAAGCCTGTTTATTGTATATATGTGGCTATTGGTCAGAAGGCTTCAACAGTAGCAGGTGTAATGAAAACACTTGCTGACAATGGTGCTATGCCATATACCATTATTGTATCTGCCAGTGCCAGTGA
Organism: uncultured bacterium; assembly: GCA_964293305.1. Classification (GTDB taxonomy): domain Bacteria; phylum Bacteroidota; class Bacteroidia; order Chitinophagales; family Chitinophagaceae; genus CALAGJ01. Next base: position 23,876 of record CAXYYO010000021.1, read on the forward strand.
CCCTGCGCCACAGCAGTTCTACGCACCTTTTGCAGGAGCAGCTATTGGAGAATTTTTCCGTGATACCGGACGTGCCGCATTGATCATTTATGATGATTTGAGTAAGCAAGCTGTTGCCTATCGTGAGGTATCATTATTGCTTCGTCGTCCACCGGGTCGTGAAGCATATCCTGGTGATGTATTCTACTTACATAGTCGCTTACTAGAGCGTGCAGCAAAAGTTATTGCCAATGATGATGTTGCCAAAAATATGAATGATTGTCCTGCAAGCATCAAGCACCTTGTAAAAGGTGGTGGTTCTTTAACTGCATTGCCAATTATTGAAACACAGGCGGGTGACGTTTCTGCATATATTCCAACAAATGTAATCTCCATTACAGATGGTCAGATATTCTTAGAAGGTAACTTATTTAATGCTGGTATTCGTCCAGCCATCAACGTGGGTATATCCGTGAGCCGTGTGGGTGGTAATGCACAAATAAAATCCATGAAAAAAGTGGCTGGTACACTTAAATTAGACCAAGCACTTTATCGTGAAATGGAAGCTTTCTCAAAATTTGGTGGTGATTTAGATGCCGCTACAAAGTTAGTATTAGATAAAGGTGCCCGCAATGTGGAAATATTAAAACAACCACAGTTTAGTCCGGCACGTGTAGAAGATCAAGTAGCTATCATTTACTTAGGAACCCAAGGTTTACTTCGTGAAGTTGCTGTAAAAAATGTAAGAGCATTTGAAGATCATTTCATTACTGAAATGCGCAATCGGATGCCAGAAATACTCACCGAGTTTAAGAACGGAATTCTAAAAGATGAAAGTATTGCTAAAATGACTGAAATGGCAAAAGGCCTAATGGCTCAATACAAATAAAGTCAATCTATTTTTATACAAGCCCCTTCATTGGGGCTTTTTTTAGTTTTTGCCACTGCGTGGAATGTTTCTTCGCATGGTACCCACCCATAACATTATTCACTATCAAAAGAGAGATCGTTGTGAAATGTTTCTTCAAGCCTACTAACAGCAAGTATTGCTACTATACAAACTGAGAATGCAATGCCCGCTGCAGCTTGCCAGTCAATAACATTAAAACTTCCTGTGAGCCAGGTAAATAAAGCACCAAAAGGAATAACCCATGCACGTACCAAATTTAATCCACTACTAGTTACCAAATTGCGAATATTTGTACCAAAGTTTTCTGCTGCCAGTGTAAACAATTGAATGATAAACCCTACAGTAAATCCAAGACCGGCAAAGCAGGCATAATAAATTTCAACAGATAGCTTTCCAACAGTAAAAAACAGGATCAACATCAAACAGTGCATGCTAAGGAAAATATAAATCGACTTTTTTCGGCTTTTCAGCCATTGGCTTATTACACCCCCCATAATATCTCCGATACAAAGCGCAATAAAAAAACAAGTAATTACAATAGCTTTTTCCGGCAGTGGATCCATGCCCATGCTTTCAGCAATGTAATTAGAAAATTGCATCATCACCCCATTTACAAACCAAGCAGGAATGCCTGCTAATAATATATAGATGAATTTTTTGATATAATTTTTATTGCGGAGTATTATCATAAAATTTCCACGAGACAATACACTATGTTTTGTTATTTCAAACAGACCACTTTCTACCACACCAATCCTTAAAATCAAGAGAAAAAAACCAAGCGAACCGCCGATGATATATACCGTTTTCCAATCGAATATTTTTCCAACAAATACTGCCGCAATAGCACCAAGTACTCCAAAACCCGCTATGATTGCTGGCCCCATCCCACGCCGTTCTTTACTCATCTGTTCGCTTACCAATGTAATGCCGGCTCCTAGCTCTCCAGCCAAGCCCAAACCTGCCAAAAAACGACAAGTAGCATATTGATTACTGTTTGCTACAAAAGCATTGAGCAGGGTAAATCCAGAATACAGCATGATGCTTCCAAATAGTACTTTTAGTCTTCCATATTTATCGCCAATTATTCCCCATAAAAACCCTCCAATTAACATCCCAAACATTTGCATGCTCTGTAAATAATTCAATACTGATTTAATAGCATCTGGTGCTACACCTACATCTAATAAACTTTTTTCTCCAATAGCAGCCAGTGCCATAATATCATACAGATCTACAAAAAACCCCAATGCAGATACTATTATTCCAAGAGCAATTGCTTTATTACTCAGACCTATTTTTTGGCTCATATGCGGTGGAAATATATAACCCTATTCTATTTTTCAATGCAGTATCTTGAAATAGGTAAAAGGATAAAATGCCGAGGTTAAAAAATGCTTTAAAAACAATTGACTTTAATAATTTGATGTTGTAGTTTTATCTAACTGTTTAAATTTTGATAAATAAATTTTTATATAAAACATTTCTACATATTTCTTGTTTCTTTGCGCATAACATCAGTGATATACAATGGCAGAAGCAACTGGTAAAAACACTCTAAATAGTGCCATCCAAAAAGTCTATCAGTTTTTAAAACTTGATTCAAAGGACATTTGGAACATTTATGTACTCGCTTTAATTAGTGGATTAGTACAGCTATCTGTACCCATAGGCATACAAGCAATTATTGGATTTGTACTGGCCTCAACATATTCTACATCCATCATTTTACTTATCGTTTTAGTGGTTTTAGGCGTTTTTATAAATGGACTTTTGCAAGTAAGGCAGATGCAATTAATCGAAAAAATCGAACAAAAATTATTTGTTCGCTATTCTTTTGAATTTGCAGATAGACTCCCCAAACTCAATATACAGAAATTAGATAATTACTACCTACCGGAATTAGTTAACCGTTTCTTTGATACACCCACTTTACAAAAAGGAATAGCAAAATTATTGTTAGATATACCAGCCGCACTTATACAGATGTTGCTTGGTTTATTGCTATTATCATTTTATCATCCCATATTCATTGCTTTTGGATTACTACTGGTCATTATCTTGTTTTTTATACTTCGGTTTACAGCAGTAAGGGGTATGGAAACAAGTATTCGTGAAAGTGATTACAAATATGCGGTAGCTGCATGGTTAGAAGAAATTGCAAGGGCAATTAAAACTTTTAAATACAGCAGGGGCACATCCATTCATATTACTAAAACGGATGAACTTACCACAGGTTATCTATCGAGTAGAACAGCACATTTTAGAATTTTGTTGCAGCAATATTGGAGCCTAATAACATTCAAAGTATTGATAACGGGTGCCATGCTTATTGTGGGGTCAATTTTGTTGGTAAATCAACAGCTCAATATTGGTCAATTTATTGCTGCTGAAATAGTTATTCTCACAGTTATAAGTGCTGTAGAAAAATTTATTGTTAACTTAGATAAAGTGTATGATGTGCTTACTGCGGCAGAAAAACTTGGTAAGGTAACTTCTGCAGAAATTGAGAAAACAGGTAATATCAATTTTTCAGATTCAGACAGTGGTATTGAAATTGAATTTACAAATTTTAGTTTTTCTTACCCGAATGAAAAGACCGTTATACAACACCTCAACTTACACATTAAAAAAGGGGAACATATAGCAGTGAGTGGTGTGTCAGGTTCTGGCAAGAGTACTTTGCTAAGACTACTTACAGGTGCATTTCCGACTTATGTAGGAAATATCAGCCTTAACAAAATTCCTCTTCAGAATTATAGCATTGAAAGCTTGCGATCAAATACAGGTATTTTGCTCAGCCATCAAGATATTTTCAAAGGCAGCTTAATTGAAAACATTACAATGGGAAATGCAACACTCACCATGGAAGAAATTACTGTTATGGTGGACCGCTGCGGCCTGCTGAATTTTATACAATCCCAACCCGAAGGATACAATATGGTTTTAGATCCGGCGGGAAAGAAATTGCCAAAAGTTACCATACAAAAAATACTTTTAGCCAGGGCATTACTCGGCCAAGAGAAAATGATTTTGCTGGAAGAACCCACACGCAATCTGGAGCTGAATTATAAAACCCAAATACTAGATTTTATTCGAAAACTTGATAATATAACAGTACTCATTGCTACAAATGACCCGGTAGAAATAGCATCATGTAACAGATCAATCATTTTGCAACCAGTAAAGCCGCAAGACTAACCTGATACCAAATGGAAAAAAATAAATTTATAACCGGAAACCTAGAAAACCTCAGTAAAGTATCACATTATAATGCTTTTGATGCCATCTATCTTATCAATAAAAAAAGCACTGCAAAAAAATGGTTATGGGGCATACTCTTTGCTCTAATTATTATTCTTTTTCTACCCTGGACACAAAACATTAGAGCAAAAGGTAATGTAACTACTCTTCGACAAGAACAAAGGCCTCAACAACTCAATACCATCATACCAGGTAGGGTAGTAAAATGGTATGTAAAAGAGGGAGACTTTGTAAAAGCTGGGGATACAATTATACAGCTTACTGAAATAAAAGATGACTACTTAGATCCGGATTTATTACTTCGTACAGAAGAACAAATTGGTTCAAAAGAAACTGCTGTGCAGGGTTATCAAAGTAAAGCTGCTGCTGCAGGCTCACAGATAGAAGCCCTCAGCCAAGGTCGTGAACTAAAGGTTAGTCAGGTAGATAATAAAATTAGACAGCAAAGATTAAAAGCACAAAGTGATAGTATGGAAATGCTTGCTGCGCAAAATGATTTTAAAATAGCAACTTTACAGTACAACCGCCAAAAAGTAATGTTTGACAGCGGTCTGGTTTCACTTACCCAGTTGGAACAAAGAAATCAATCCTATCAAAATGCAATAGCCAAAAAAGCAAGTGCCGAAATCAAGTACACAAATAGCAAACAAGAACTTGTAATATTACATTTAGAACTAAATGGCACAATACAAGATTATACAGATAAAATTAGTAAAGCCCAAGGTGATCAGTTTGCATCGCTTTCTCAATTGGCCAGCGGACAAGCTGACGTTTCGAAGCTGAAAAATCAATACAGTAATTATAATATCAGAAGTCAATTATATTTTATAAAAGCTCCACAAGACGGTCAGATAATACAAGCTCGCAAAGCTGGTATTGGAGAAATAGTGAAGGATGGCGAAATGATAGTAGAAATAGTACCTACAGATATTACTTACGCCGTAGAAATGTTTATAGAACCATTAGATCTTCCTTTGGTAAATATTGGCCAGAAAGTTAGATTTGTATTTGATGGCTTTCCCGCTATTGTTTTCAGCGGATGGCCTGCGGCATCCTATGGTACATTTGGGGGAATAGTAGTAGCTGTGGAAACATCTGTTACTGACAAAGGCTTATTTCGGGTATTGATTAAAGAAGACCCTGAGGAAAGAGTATGGCCGCTACAACTCAGAATGGGTGGTGGGGCAAAAGGAATAGCATTACTAAAAGATGTAAAAATATGGTATGAATTATGGCGTCAAATAAATGGCTTCCCACCTGATTATTATCTTCCAGCTTCTCAAAATGCTACAGATGCCAAAAAATAAGAAAAGATATAAAATGAGTCTCTTAAAGATACGATTTGCATTTCTTGCTTTCTCACTTTCTTGTTGGTCATTGTATGCACAAAATTTCAGCATGGATGACTTTATGATGGAAGTGCGAAAAAATCATCCCGTGGCCAAACAGGCTTTGATTGGTATTGAAAAAGCCAAAGCAGAATTATTAGCCAGTAGAGGTGGTTTTGATCCTATACTTGCCATTCATAATGAAAACAAAACTTTTGATGGTAAAAATTATTTTTACTACACAAATCCTGAATTAAAAATTCCAACTTGGTCTGGTATAGATGTAAAAGCAGGTGTTGAAAATAACGGAGGTCAGTTTATCAATAGTGAATATAGTACAGGAAAAACAAGCTATTTAGGTCTTGAAATCCCTCTGGCTCGCAATCTTATAATGGACAAAAGAAGGGCGCAGCTACAGCAGGCAAAACTCATGGTTAGTATGAGTGAGCAGGATAGATTAATGGCACTCAATAATTTAATGTTTGATGCTAAACTTACCTATTTAAATTGGGCTGGTACAAATTTGCTGTATAATTTACTTACAAAATTTGTTACTGTAAGCAATGATAGATTAAGATTAGTTCGCATAGCTTGGCAGCAGGGAGATAGACCTGCCATTGATACCACAGAAGCATTGGCACAGTTGCAGAGTTTTCAAATGATGCAGGCAGAAGGATATGTCAGATTGCAAAATGCAGCAATAGATATTTCAAATTTTTTATGGACTGAGCAAGATAGTGCTTACATAGTGCCTGTATCATATTTCCCCGATAGCATCAGCGTTTTTCGCCCTGAGGACGAATTGATACTTGAAAGTTTGTTACTTAGAAGTAAGAATGAAAACCCCGCATTACTTGTGTATAATATAAAATTAGATGCACTTGTAGTGGAGCGAAAATTAAAATTTCAAGGGCTACTTCCTTATTTTAATTTGAAAGCTAATTTATTAAATAGTGGCTATAATGTTACAAAAGGTGTGGGTGCTGCTTTTATTGAAAATAATTATAAACTTGGGTTTGATTTTAAAATCCCACTACGTCTTTCGGAAGGACGTGGAGATTATCGCCTGACTAAGCTAAAAATTCAAGAAACAAATTTTCAGCAAAGCAATAAGAGATGGGAAATTGAAAATAAAATCAAGACATATTATAATGAAACACAGGCCCTGCAGCGGCAAGTTATATTAGCTGAAGCCGCCTTGAAAAATTTTTCTTCACTGTTAAGAGCTGAAGAAATAAGGTATCAAAATGGAGAAAGCAGTCTTTTCTTAATCAATGCAAGAGAAAATAAAGTCTTAGAAACCACTCAAAAATTAGTAGAACTAAAAGTAAAATGGCTCAAAGCAAGATACGCTACCGAATGGGCCGCCGGTTTGTTGAGATAGTTATAATTTTTATGCACTATCGTCGTATCGGTTCCGTCTGGCTATGTTTACACCACAATCTTCAACCCATCATAAGCTAATCTGATATGTGGTGGTAATTCTTCATTGATATCATCGTGCTTGCCCAGTTGATGACTGATATGTGTAAAATATGCTGATTTTACTTCTAGTTGAAGGGAAAGGTCAATAGCTTCTTGTAATGTGAAATGGGAAATATGTTTTTCTTTCCTTAAAGCATTTAATACCAATACTTCTGTGCCTGCTATTTTAGCGTAAGCAGAAGGGTCAATCTTGTTTGCATCTGTTATATATGAAAACTTGCCAAATCGATAACCATATACAGGCATTTTATGGTGCCATACTGTAAAAGGGACTATATCAATATCACCAATAGTAAATGGTGTTTCGTCTATTTCATATAAATTTATTTGAGGAATACCGGGATATTTTTTATCTGCAAAAACGTATGCAAATTCTCTTTTTAAAGCTTCTGCTGTAAGACTGTTTGCATAAACATCCATAGCCTGTTGTTGAAAATAGTTATAAGCACGAATATCATCCAACCCTGCCACATGATCTTTATGTGGATGGGTAAATAAAACGGCATTCAGTCTGTTGTTGCCAATACGAAGCATTTGCTGTCTGAAATCCGGAGTGGTATCTACTACAATAGTTGTGGTATCCGATGATACTAGAATGCTACTCCTAAGCCTGTTGTCCTTAGGATTTGTACTGGTACACACTGCACAGGTACAAGCTATCATGGGTATGCCGGTGCTGGTGCCGGAACCTAAAAATTCTATGGTAAGAGGTAAATGGTCCACCTGCCAAAACTAAGTGAATGTATTTGTTTACATCTTAAATATAAGTGAAGTTTATTTAGCCTCCGGCATATTTGATTTTGCGACAATTGCTTCATAGAGTTTCTGACTTTCTAGTGTAAGCGCATCATAAGAAATATTAACCTGTGGTATTAAATCTGTGAGTGCATTAATGCGGCCTTCTACATCTAGAAATTTATTGAGCACCACAATCTTTTTTTGCTCCAACAGACACCAGCCACTTTGAAAAGTACCACGCTCATAGCGCACACTAAAGCCGCTTTGTTCCAATATTGCTTCCAGTTTATCTAATAGTGTCTGTGTAGGTTTCATTTGCTCCTTTTACTATTCAAAAATAAACAGCTTGTCGTAAAATTATATTTCATTTATCCACAATACTGGTTTTGTATAAGCCGAGATTAATATTCCATCAATCTCTTTACTGCATTGTGTAATCTGCTATTGGCCATAAAATTTTTTTCTAATTCTAGATTAAAAGGGATAGGTGTATCCAAAGAGGCACATCGCACCACAGGTGCGTCTAAAAATTCAAAACAATGCTCTGCAATCCATGCGCTGATGTCTCCACCAATACCTCCTGTAAGCGTATCTTCATGTAGGAGTAGCACTTTGCCTGTACCTTTTACAATGGTTGTTATGGCCTCATAATCCAATGGCAATAAACTACGTAAATCCAAAATTGCTATACTATATTCAGGATGTGCTTTTGAATATTGTAAAGCCCATTGTACACCCATACCATAAGTAATGATACTAATATCATTGCCCTGTTGTACAAGCCTTGCTTTGCCAATTTCTATTTCATAAGGAGCATCCGGTACAGGGCCACTTATGCTTCTATACAATCCCTTATGTTCAAAGAAAATAATTGGATTCGGGTCATTAAAAGCTGCTATCAAAAGCCCCTTTGCATCTTGAGGAGTAGATGGATATAATACTTTTAATCCGGGTGTATGTGTAAACCATGCTTCATTGCTTTGGCTATGAAATGGGCCGGCTCCCACGCCGCCACCTGTTGGCATACGTATTACCACATCGGCGGCCTGCCCCCAGCGATAATGAATTTTTGCTAAGTTATTTATGATTTGATTAAACCCAACGGTAGCAAAATCTGCAAATTGCATTTCCATCATGGCTTTATAACCTTCTAAATTAAGCCCAAGTGCTGTACCCACAATTGCACTTTCGCACAGTGGCGTATTGCGTACTCTTTCTTTTCCAAATAACTCTACAAAGCCTTCTGTTACTTTAAAAGCGCCGCCATATTCTGCTATATCCTGCCCCATCAATATAAGGTTTGGATGCATTTCCATGCTTTGGCGAAGCCCATCTTGCAATGCCTGAATAAACTTCTTTTCTGTATTTGGAGTTGAGAATATTGGTTGAGGTATGCTATTGTCTAATACAGTAGTGCCAGTTACTTTTAAGGGTGCATATACATCCTTCACTTCTTCTTCTGTATGCACTTCCAAAGCAGGTGCAGCAAAGCCGATGGCAAGCTCAGATTCGATATAGGCTTTTATTTGTTCTTTAATAATTTCAGCGGCGGCATTTGTAAGTACTCCCGTTTCTAATAAATAATTTTCAAAGTTTGAAATAGGGTCTTTTTCCTGCCAAGTTTCAAAAAGATGCGGGGGTACATATTTTGTTCCACTAGCTTCCTCATGCCCTCTCATTCTAAAAGTCATGCATTCTATCAAAAATGGTTTTTGCTCTTTGATGCAATATGCTCTTACTCCTTTTATAGTGTCATAAACAGACAGTAAATTATTACCATCAATACATACACCTTCCATACCATAACCTTTTGCTCTCTCTACTAGGCTGGCACAACGATACTGTTCATTTACCGGAGTGCTAAGACCATAGCCATTATTTTCAATTACAAATATTACAGGTAAATCCCATACGGCTGCAGTATTGAGGGCTTCATGAAAATCTCCTTCGCTGGTGCCACCATCTCCACTAAAAGCTAGAGAAACTTTATTTTCTTTTTTTAATTTATAAGCTAAAGCTACCCCATCTGCAAGTGCCAACTGTGGACCTAAATGACTTATCATACCACAGATATGATGCTCGGGGCTGCCAAAATGGAAACTCCTTTCCCGTCCTTTACTATAGCCATCTTTACTGCCCTGCCACTGCATAAATAATTTACTTAGGGGCATATTTCTGGCGGTAAACACGCCCAAATTGCGGTGGAGTGGCATAATCCATTCGTTCTGCTCTAATGCAAGTGCTACGCCACAGGCTATTGCCTCCTGTCCAATTCCACTAAACCATTTACTTATGCGGCCTTGCCTTAGCAGTACCAGCATTTTTTCTTCAATGAGGCGTGGTAATAGGATGGTTTTATAAAACTGAACTAAATTTTCGTCAGTAAGATGCTTACGGTCAAAATTCATGATGCGGCGAAGTTAAATTTTTACCCTTCGGGAAATGAGAAAGCGGGAAGTTTTTTTTCAATTGGCATAGAATTTATTTCAGACCTTAGCTCTTAAATGATTTGTATATCGAATTTTATCCGGTCTTATTTTATATCTTGTACTTTTTGTAAGGTGCCAGTGGTGCTATAACCATCAACTATTGGGTTAATGACCACCCTGCCTCCATTTGCAATTACATCTGAAGCACCGACTATTTTATCGATTGTATAGTCGCCTCCTTTTACAAGCACGTCTGGAAGTATTGATTTTATTACGCGAAGCGGTGTATCTTCTTCAAAAATTATTACTGCATCCGTATAGATAAAAGATGAAATGACTAAAGCACGATTCATTTCGAAATTAACAGGTCTCTGCGGACCTTTCAAGCGTTTTACGCTACTGTCACTATTGATGGCTACAATCAAAAAATCTGCTTCTTTAGCAGCAGCTTGAAGGCTTGCAATATGGCCTATATGTATAATATCAAAACATCCATTTGTAAAGGCAATCTTTTTTCCTTTTACCCTTTGAGCGGCTACCCAGGCACTTAAATGTTTTAAATCCATTATTTTTTCTGAAGCTATATGTACCTGATTCATGAGTGCGCTGATTTTTTATAGTTTATTATGGTTATCCGGAAACACAATTGAGGGTTTAAAAGATTTTGCCACTTCGAAATCCATCGTTGCGTATGAAATGATGATGATAATATCACCTACTGCGCCGCTTCTGGCAGCTGGTCCATTGAGGCAAACTGTGCCACTGTTTCTTTTTCCTTTTATCAGATAAGTTTCTATCCTACTTCCAGTGTTTACATTTACCACCTGTACTTTTTCATTTTCAATCATGTTGGCAGCATCCATGAGGTCTTCATCCAAAGTTAAACTGCCCACATAGTTCAGTTGGGCTTCTGTAATAGTAACTCTATGTACTTTCGATTTTAATACTTCTACCTGCATGAGGGCGAAGGTAAGATACTGGTAGGGGAACTGATTGAACTAAAACAGTTTTTTAAATTTAATTGCCATTTGTTTTTGCATTCATTGAAATGATCAGTACTACTTCAAGGAAACCTCGCTTTTTTAATATCATGACATAAATATCAAATTTGCTACAACTTTGAATGTGATAATAAAGCGCATTTTAATATAGATTCCCTATAAATGTTTGTAGTGCTTTTCAAAATTTATAACAAAAAGAGCTTTAATATCTTGGTTAAAAAATAATTGAGCATCAGGCATTTTTCAATTAAGCATTATTTTTGCGCAGCAATATAAAAATCTTATGTACACCGGGGAAGAGATACGCCAATTGAATAAAAAAATTGAATACGCATCTACATTTATTGAAAAGATTCGGCTTGCCACAGCTACTGTTATTGTGGGGCAGCATGAATTGTGTGATAAGTTACTGATTAGTTTATTAGCTAATGGACATATTTTATTAGAAGGGGTACCGGGGTTGGCAAAAACTTTAAGTATTAAAACTTTGGCACAAGCAATACATGCAAGTTTTAGTAGAATTCAGTTTACACCAGATTTATTGCCCGCAGACGTTACTGGTACACTAATTTATAATCAACAGAAGAATGAATTTATAGTACGTAAGGGGCCCATATTTGCAAACTTCATACTTGCAGATGAAATTAATAGAGCCCCAGCAAAAGTGCAAAGCGCATTACTTGAAGCTATGCAGGAAAGACAGGTAACGATTGGAGAAAATACATATGCTTTAGACAACCCTTTTTTAGTATTAGCCACACAAAATCCATTAGAACAAGAAGGCACTTATCAACTTCCTGAGGCACAGTTGGATCGTTTTATGTTAAAGGTCATAGTAGGTTATCCAAAAAGAGATGAGGAGCAGGAAATTATTCACAGACAAACCAATGCTATTACTCCATCTGCCATACCGCAGGTGGCTAGTTTAATGGAAATTTCAGAAGCACGTAAACTCACATTACAGATTTATGCCGATGAAAAAATAGAGCGTTATATTACAGATATAGTATTTGCTACACGCTTTCCGGAAGAGTACGGCCTCAACAGATTAAAACCACTTATACGATATGGAGCTTCGCCACGGGCAAGTATTAATTTAGCCATGGCTGCAAAGGCATTGGCATTTTTAGAAAAGCGAGGCTTTGTAATACCTGATGATATCAAACTTATAGCAAAAGATGTACTAAGGCATCGTATTGGGCTTACCTATGAAGCCGAAGCGGAAAGTGTCAATACAGAAAATGTAATAGATGAAATAATTCGAGCAGTAAAAGTGCCGTAATATTTTTGAATCTTTTTATACAGATTAAAAGAGCCCCATTGTTGTGGACTACGTTCTTCTCTGCCGCCATTGAATACACTATACAAAAGCATTTTAAATATTTGTAAGTAAAAAATAATTCTCATTTTCGGAGTTAAATAGTTATGTTACATTTGTAATTAATTATGGATGCATGAACTTAATCTGGAAGGCAATTTTTTCTTTATTTCTATTTGGTTTCTTTCAATCTGCTTCTGCCCAAAATGCAAGTAAGTATAATGGGGTTTGGGTTTATCAAGTAACCGAACTGGGTCGAAAAGATACATCCTGTAGAAAAATGCCTGACAATCGGCTGTTGGACTATCCAGGAATCAAGGGTATCATGTTTGATTTCGCATGGAAGAAAATTCAACCTGCCTCCCCAACTGATAGTACAAGCTTATATTATGCTTCGGGTGGCTTTAATTGGAATTGGTTGGACAGTATTTTGCAAGAAGCGGCAAAACGGAATTTATGGATTGGAATTTTAGTTTGGACTGGTATGGATGCACCAGACTGGTTGTATGCTTCTCCCTATAATATTGGCACCTGTAAAACAACGGGTGAAAATGCCTGTCAAGAAAAAATTACAAAAACTTATCCAGATTATTATAATCCTATTTACCAAAAGTTTTGGCGGGCAATGACTGATAGCGTAATAATTCATATCAATGCAGGGCCAGATAGTGATGGTGATGATGGTTTAGATATAGACTACAGACCTTTAATTGCTTTTTACCAAAGTTGTCAGGGTAGTACCGGTGATCTAGAACCTCAAAATGGTAAACCATTTGATGATCAAGAAGGGTTTTGTTATATACAAGAAGAAGACTGGTTTAAAGATGTGGTGCGGCCTGCGTGGAAGTTTACTGATACCATCATTCAAAATAATAAAACCAGTTTACCCAATATTCATTTACTTGTTAATAATGCTGATGCCAATAGCTTTACTTCAGCAGATTTGGATAGTGGGGTGGTCTTTAATTCTTTAAATGAATTTGTTGAAAAGGACAGACTATTCTCATTTTCAAATGATAGTCTTACTAATGCCTGGCGAAAATCTAATGGTAAAGGCCATTACTATCAACTAAACTATGAGTTACTATATAATGATGCTTTTAAGCGTATTAGCAATGATAGTGCATTTGCTCCTGGCGGTATCCCCATATTGACAAGAGACGAATGCGATATACATAATATCAATATTAAAAACGGCACCAACTCAAATAATATTTTTGCATTAGGGGCATACACATTGGCTTCTGGTTTGGATTTGTGGATGATGGGTTATGATGTGCTATATGAAAATGATAGTACTCTAGATCCTTTAGATTCCAGTATTGTAGATAATTACATAGATCCAGCTGTGATGAAAGTGACAGAGTTTGTAAATAGACATAGCACACGATATGCTCCAGATGCAACTTTCGCATTTTCTGCTCTAAGAGATGGATTGGATGCTGGAAATTTTGTACGATTTACTCAAAGTGAATTTAATAATACTGATACATGCTTACCTTCTGCGGCCTATAAAAAAATAAATAGAAATATTCCAAATAATGATAGTTTGAATTTAAACTGTGGGAGTAAAAGAGCTTTGGCCTTACAAGCTTCAATGTCCAGCTTTGGCGCTTTGCAGAATGATGCTCCTGCTGCACAGGGCAAACCCATAAGACAACGTAATGCTGCTCTAGATGTAAATGATATAGGCTGGTATATAATGCCTGGAAACTATGAACGCTTTCTCTATCAAATTCCTATAAAAAATAAACTTGGAACAGATTCTTTAAATACAAGTTCTCAAGGGTATTGGAACCAATATTATACAGATCCTAATGTGGATGATACAAATTTTAATAATCAATTATTTGGAAGATTCGCAAGAGGGTTTGACGTGCAGAATAATAAAAATGCTTTACTTTTTAATCTTGATGATGCCTTTATTTCTACTCAGCCAAAATGCATAAAAAATGGTAATAGTGATAGCGGCTATAGTGGTATGATACACATAACATATAGTGATGTGAATACTGGAAAATTTGTAGTAAAATATGAGGCAATAAATGAACAAGGATTAAAATATATAAAAAGACTTGGGTCAGTAAAATGCAACAATACCTTCAACTGGATTACAAAAAGCTTTCTCATACCCTGCGATGCTGTTTTTGATAATGGCGGGCCTTATCAATCTGATTTTTTTATACAAAATGCGGGTACACAAAATGTGATGTTTGCCTTAGTGGAATTTGAGAAAAAATTTATAGCAAACAGATCAATTGGATTACAGCCTATAATCGAAAGTATTCCTTTGACTATAGTGCCAAACCCTGCTGAAAATATTTGTTCTATAAAAGCTCCAACAACAAAATTGATTAAAGAAATTCAAATTTATGATGCCGTATTTGCTTTTAAAAAATCTATGCATTTTAATAGTAGTCAGATTAAATTCTCAGTAGCAGAGCTTCCAACTGGTTTCTATATGATTCAAGTATTATTCTCAGATGGTAGTATTTCATATACAAAACTTCTTGTGCATCATTAATTTCTTGTACTTAAAACTTTGTAAAAAAATTATTCTCCTATTAAGTTTACTAAAAGAAACTTAAAAAGGAACCACACTTGATTTATACTTGTTATTCCCCTTTTCCCGTAGGATTAAAAAAATATATTAAGTTTGTACTGTGCATTGATTTACATCCTTTGCTTAAAAATACTTTAATAAATACTGATAAAATTTGTACATCTCGATAAAATTACATGCTTTACGATGATGCCATTAACTCATCAAATATTTCAAACATCTGCTGGCCCTGTTCCAATACCCTGTGCTTTCAGAAAAGTAAATTATGTAGCGGCTTTGTTTGAATCAAATAGTTTAGGACTAAACGAATTATTGAAAAACACCACATGTTTTCCTGCCCTCAAAGTGGGAGAGAAGCAATTCATTGCTCTAGGATTTATTGAATATACAGACAGTGATTTGGGTGCATATAATGAAATGATTCTTTCTGTACCCTGCATTCCTCAAGGGGAAAAACAATCCCCAATGCTTTGGTTCAACCTGCTGAGTAGTTTAAAGCATAGAAAAGTATGGCAGTATGTGCCCCAGATATACGTTACCTCTACACTGAGCATGGCAGGGGGTAGGGAAATATGGGGGTTTCCAAAAGAAATACTGCACATAAAAGCGAAAACGAATGCGGATGATTATGCTTTTGAGCTTGCGGATGAAGCAAATAGTTTGATCTGTAGTTTCAAAGGTAAAATGAGGTTAGGCATTACATTAAAATGCCCTGATATGCTTACATTGACTTACAAAAATGGCAATCCATGGATTACCCCCGTACATGTGAATAATAAATGCAAAATTTATATTAGGCCGAAGCTACAATTAACATTAGGCAATAGCAATCATAAACTGTGTAAAACATTGGAAAGACTGGGTTTGTCAGATGCAAAACCGATACTTGTATTTCATGCTCCAGAGTTTAATGCGGTTTTTGAAGCTGGTGCCCAGCAGGTAATGAAACACTGATTTTCTACTGGTTGAGGCAATTTTGTTGTGCACATCTTTTATAAGAAATGAACAAAAAGTTAAATATTGTACACATTGTTGTAAAATGAATTGAATTCCGCTTTGTTTATCGGATTAATTCATACACTTTTGCGAACAATTCATAAAAAAAGGGAATCTTTCATATAATGGGACTTTTTAATTTTTTTACCCAGGAAATAGCAATTGATCTGGGCACAGCCAATACACTAATTATACATAATGATGAAGTAGTTGTAAACGAACCATCTATTGTGGCATTAAATAGGAATAATCCAAAAGAAGTTTTAGCCGTAGGCAAACGTGCATTGATGATGCACGAAAAAACGCATGAGAGCATACGAACCGTAAGACCATTGAAAGATGGAGTGATAGCAGATTTCAATGCTGCTGAATTGATGATAAGGGAAATGATTAAAATGATCTATCCCAAAAAGCCTCTTTTTCCTCCACGCTGGAGAATGATGATTTGCATACCATCATCTATAACAGAAGTAGAAAAAAGAGCTGTAAGAGACAGTGCTGAACAAGCAGGTGCCACAGAAGTTTATTTACTACATGAGCCAATGGCAGCAGCCTTGGGTATTGGTATAGATGTAGAAGAACCTGTGGGCAATATGATAATAGATATTGGTGGTGGCACCACTGGCATCACAGTAATAGCACTTGCAGGCATTGTATGCGACCAGAGTATTCGTATAGCTGGTGATGAATTTACAGCCGATATTATGGAATCACTGCGCCGCTATCATAGTTTATTGATAGGGGAGCGTACTGCCGAGCAAATCAAAATTCAGGTAGGTGCCGCTATGAAAGACTTAGACAACCCGCCGGATGATATACCTGTAAATGGCCGCGACTTAGTAACAGGCATTCCCAAACAAATTATGGTAAGTTATACGGAAGTGGCAGAAGCTTTGGATAAATCTGTTTTCAAAATTGAAGAAGCAGTATTAAAGGCTTTGGAAACTACACCTCCGGAATTAGCAGCAGATATTTATCGCCGCGGTTTGTACCTTACCGGTGGTGGTGCATTGCTCAGGGGCTTGGACAAAAGGATAAGCCAGAAAATAAAACTCCCTGTACATATAGCGGATGATCCACTGAAAAGTGTAGTACGTGGCACAGGTCTTGCTTTACAAAACTATCAGCGTTATCCTTTTATAATGCGTTAATTAAATAGGAAGGAAACTAAGGTAAGGCATGAAAAATATTATTCTGTTTATACGTCAGTTTTTCAACTTGTTTTTATTTTTAATTTTAATGATAAGTTGCCTTGTCATTTTATCCAACCATAATAAAACATATCAAGCTGTTTTTTATACTAAGGCAAATGAATTAACTGGGAGCTTAGGGAAGCAATACAACAATGTAGAATATTACTTTGAATTAAAAGCCACCAACGAAAAATTAGTAGCAGAAAATGCATCGCTGCGCAATAAGCTTCTGACCAGTTTCGATAATCCAGATACCACTTTTTTACTACACAGGGATACACTTCAAGCAGATACCCTTCGCATGATCAGGCGATTTCAATACCTTCCTGCTAAAGTGGTTAATAATTCTGTAACTCAGGAAAATAATTTTATTACCTTATACCGTGGCAGCAAGCAGGGCGTAAGAAAAGATATGGGTGTAGTAAGCCCTTCGGGAATAGTAGGTAAAGTGGTTGTGGTGAGTGAAAATTATTGTAGGGTAATGAGCATTTTGAGCCGCAGCTATAAACCAAGCGGTATGCTAAAAAAAGGACTTCTAACAGGTACAATAAGTTGGGATGGTAAAGACCCCAGATATATAACTTTAGAAGGAATACCAAAAAGTGTAAAAGTGCTTAAAGGGGATACGGTGCTTACCAGCAATTATTCTGGCGATTTTCCTGCTGGCAGTATGGTTGGTACCATTGAAAAAATTGATGCAGACGCAGCTAGTAGTTATTTTAAACTAAAAGTAAAAACGGGTACAAACTTTTTGAATGTACAATATGCTTATTTGGTTGAAAATCGCTTACTGGCAGAGCAACAGGCATTAGAATCTCAAACTCCAAAAAACTAATGAGCAGCCTGGTAAAAAATATTATTCGCTTTGCTGTATTCATACTTTTACAGGCATTTGTATTTAATAAAGTACCCGCACTACATCAGTTTATAAAACCCTATTTATATTTTCTTTTTATTTTATGGTTGCCATTTAATCTGCCAAGACCGGGTTTACTCATTCTGGCATTTATATATGGATTATGTTATGATTACTTAGTTGGTACGCCGGGTCTGCATGCGGCATGCTGTGTGCTTATTGCTTATATACGACCTTTTTTAATCAGCATTCTACTGCCACAGGAGTCAACAGAGCTTAGTTATGCTGAGCCTTCTATCAAGAGTTTGGGATGGGCGCCGTATGGCATTTATATTCTAATACTCGCATTCCTACACAATAGTCTTTTAGTATTTATAGAATGGATGCGCTTTGGTGATTTTCTATTTTTTATTGGAAAGGTATCTGCTACAACAGCGCTTAGTCTTCTATTAATCTTTATAACTGAAATGATATTTCCACGCAAAGGAAAATACCGTACAAATGCTGCCTAATATTGGTTAAAATTTATTCTTCCACATCATACTTTCTACGGGTTTATTGATTTGGCCGCTGTATTTTGCATTTTTCTTTTCATTATATTTTACTTCCACTACACCATCTACAGGAAAATAAATAAGCTGGCCTATTGGCATTCCTCTATAAACTTTCACCGGCTGCTTCACAGATATTTCCAAAGTCCAGTTTCCACAAAAACCTACATCACCTTTACCCGCAGTGGCATGTATATCAATGCCCAGCCTACCTGTTGAAGACTTGCCTTCTAAGAATGGTACGTGGGCATGCGTTTCGGTATATTCCAATGTTACACCCAAATAGAAAATATGTGGGTAGAGCACAAAGCCTTCTTCGGGGATTTCAAAATAATCAATTTCATTGTGCTTTTTTGCATCAATAATATGTTCTTTATAAGTGGCCAGCCATTTACCTAAGTGAATATCATAACTATTGCTGCCAAGGCATTCCCTATCATAAGGCTCTATTTTGATGGTGCCTTTATTTATTTCTTCTAATATGCGGCTATCTGTAAGTATCACTGAATTAATTTATTGAGGGCAAATAAAAAATTATTTTTCATCGGTCATCAATTTATTTTTTTATATCTGGATAGTCGGTTAATAATCTATTAACTTTATTTGCTGCTTATGCCATTATTTTTTCAGCATCAAATAAATGAATCTTCAAAACTGGCCATTTGGCAAATTACAGAGGAAGAGTCATTTTTTTTATCAAGGGTACCATTACAGGCATCCATTTCTCATCCTCATAAGCGACTTCAACATTTAGCCGGCAGATATTTATTGCAGTACCTTTTTCCTGATTTTCCTTATGAAGAATTACAAATAGCAGATACTAGAAAACCATTTTTGCCCGGTGAGCAATATCATTTTTCTATAAGTCATTGTGGAAATTATGCGGCAGCCATTGCTAGTAGTGAAGAGCGTGTAGGCATTGATATTGAAATTCCAACTGAAAAAGTCAGCAGAATCAGTCAAAAATTTATTCATCCTTCAGAATCAGCATTTTTATCAAACATCAACCATCATGTATTTTATGAAACAATGATATGGAGTGCAAAAGAAGCTGTATTCAAATGGTATGGATTAGGACAGGTAGATTTTAAAGCACATATAAGAATGCTGTCTGCTTTTGAGAAAAATCTGGCAGACAATTTCTTAGTATCATCATTTGTATTTCAAAAAGAACATTCTGAATATTTACAAATGAGTGCTGCTATTTTTGATGGACTTTGTTGTTGTTGGGTTTGTACAGCCACCGAATAGGGATAATTAATGGGTGTTGTTTACAATTTCTGCCAACTCTTTATCCGCTGTACCATACTTTCCATATTCTATCATTCTACCCAACTCTTTTCCATTTTTCATAATAATGAATGTAGGTACATTTTTTACGTTAAACACTTCGTGTAGATTATAAAGTGTTTCCTTATTTTCATCTACACCTATTAAAGTTATTGAAGCATCTGGAAAGCCGGATTTATCAACCAATCGATAAAACTGAGGTAATAAATTTTGAGAATCTTCGCACCATGTACCTACAAATATTACTACTTCAAAACTGTCTGCTTTTTCACGAAATGTTTTTACAGCAGATGGGTCTGCGCTACCAAATTGCATATTTTTTTTGAACCATTCAAAGGAAGTATCAAACTCTATATCTGCTCTGGATATTATGCCCTTTAAAACTTTTTGTTGGTGATAATAAGAAACCAAATAAGCTTTTGTAGCAGACGATTGCTCCACCGAAGATGCAGGCGGTAATTTTGTTTTGCATGCATTTAATAAAACAAATACAGCAAGGAATGATACTAATGATAAAATCTTGCTCATCAAAAATTAAAGACCACTAAGGGTAAGTCCAATACTAAGATTATTTAATGCAGGGCCGGCATTGGTTTCTAAAACATTCGTTAATGCATAGCTGCCGTGCAAGGAAATATTACCATAACCTACACGTGCAGTAGCACTAATTCTATTCCCGTTTATAAATCGTTTTGATGATTCCTTTATAATATACTTACTATCATATACTGGATTTCCATTTACATCTAATAGATTTTTACCCTTTGTAAAAGATTTGAGTAGCGTTCCTGCTTTTAAGCCCAGCGCTAATTTTAAGCCCTTTCCAGTATTCTCAGGATCCTGCGCCCAGCGCAATTCTACCGGTACTTCCAAATAGATACTCGTTAATTTAAATTTATCAAACTTATTTGTGAGCGATACATTGGTAAAAGGCAATGCTGCACTATTTGCTTTAATATCTACATTAGTATTGGAAAAAAATATATTGCTACTACCAATGCCTGCACCAAAAGCTACACTCATACGTGGATTATTTTTAAAGGGCTTGTCAAAAAGCGCATACATATTAAAGTGCCTGCTAAAGCCAGATGTGTTAATACTATCTGGAACATTGAGCCAGACATCAGCACCGTATTGAATCATAAAATGGTCGCTTGCTCTATTGCTTAGGTCAATTTTACTCCAATCTTTTTTTGTAATAGTTGCTACTGACACGGCAGAATCCAACTGCTGTGCTTGCACTTGTACAATTGCTATAACGGCTATTAGAAAACCACAAATTTTTTTCATTATTAAGAATGATTTTTTTGAAAGTTGGCAAATTAAAGTAAATGATATGAAAGCAGGTTAATATTAACAGATGCTACTTAAAACATATTTTTGCTTAAATCATTTACAATGGATACGCTATTACAGCAAATTGACCACAGTCGTTTACCAAGACATATTGCAATCATAATGGATGGAAATGGGAGATGGGCAAAGGAAAAAGGGCAAGATAGGTTGTATGGCCATTTTCATGGTGTAGAAAGTGTGCGCAATATTTTAGAAGGCTGTGCTGAAATGGGCATCGAATATTTAACCTTGTATGCTTTTAGTACAGAAAATTGGGATCGCCCAAAGAACGAGGTAGATGGTTTGATGGAATTATTGGTTGAAACCATTCGCAGAGAAGTAATAACACTCAATAAAAACAGTATTAAACTCCATGTTATTGGTGATATGGAAATGCTTCCTGAGATGGCACGCAAAGAGATGGAAGAAGCACTGGCAGAAACTGCGAACAATACAAAATTTAACCTAATAATGGCCTTGAGCTATAGCAGCCGATGGGAATTAGTGCAAGCTGTAAAAGATATAGCAAGAGATGTAAAAGAAGGCATTATTGACCCTGCTGAAATATCTCAAGATACTGTACAAGCTTATTTATCTACAAGCCAATTTCCTGACCCGGAGCTTATGATACGCACTAGTGGAGAGTATCGAATCAGCAATTTTTTATTGTATCAGTTGGCTTATGCTGAATTATATTTTACAAATACACGTTGGCCAGATTTTAGAAAAAAACATCTATATGAAGCCATCATAGATTTTCAACAAAGAGAAAGACGATACGGAAAAACAGGAGATCAGGTAAAATCACTGCATCCATAATCCAATATAAGTTTTAGGAAATAATTTATCCCCTACGGGAAATGATTAAATGGCTAATTAAAAAATATTTGTATTACAGAAAATATTCTTACATCAAAAGAAAAATATGTCCCTCATCATAAAATGTCCCAATTGTAGCTATGAATTTCCTTTGGATGAAGCACTAAGTGCAGAGCAGAAAGAGAATTATAACAAAGAGCTCAATGAAATGCGCCAAAAGATGAAAGAATTTATGGTGAGTAAAGAAAATGAATTCAAGGCAAAAGAAACCGCACTAGAACAAGCTCTTGTGAAGCAAGAAGAGGGCCTTAGACAAACAATGGAAGCAGCCTATAAAAAACTGGAAAAAGAAAAAGAAGATACCATTCGAAAACAACTACTTGGCACTTATGAAAACCAATTAAAACTGCTACAACAAAATGCATCAGATAATGAGGAGAAATTAAAAATAGCAAGACAAAATGAATTAGAATATCTAAAAAAAGAACAAGCATTAAAATCAAAAGAAGCAGAGATCGAAATATTAATTGAAAAGCAATTGATAGCTGGACGAGAAAAAATGAAAATGCAATTGCTACAAGAAGAGCAGGGGAAAAATGATTTGAGAGAACAACAATATACGCTACGAAAAAAAGAATTAGAAAAACAACTGGAAGACCAAAAAAAATTAGTAGATGAATTGAAGCGCAAATCTGAGCAAGGTAGTATGCAGTTGCAAGGGGAGGTGCAGGAATTAATCTTGGAGGAAATGCTTCGTCAAACATTCCCTTTTGATACAGTACAGGAAGTGGGCAAAGGGGTAAAAGGGGCAGATTGTATTCAAACAGTGCGCAACAATACAGGGCAGGATGCAGGCAGCATTATCTATGAAAGTAAGCGTACAAAAGAATTTACACATGAATGGATAGAAAAACTAAAGTCGGATATGCGTAGTCAAGGAGCAGATGCGGCAGTGATTGTATCTCAAGTTATGCCCAAAGACATGGATCGATTTGGAGAGAAAAACGGAGTTTATATATGTTCCTTTACAGAGGTAAGAAGTGTTGCACTGTTGCTTCGAAATGCAATACTAAAATTTGCAGAGCTTAAAAAAAGTCAGGAAAATAAAGGCGATAAAATGGTGATGTTGTATGATTACCTCATAGGATTAGAATTCAAAGAACAATGGAATGCCATAAGGGAAGGTTTTTCGCAGATGAAACAAAGCATTCAAAGAGAGCGGGATGCAATGGAAAAACTTTGGAAGGCCAGAGAAAAACAATTGGAGAAAGTGCTGCTCAATGCCGCACATATCAAAGGGAGTATCGAAGGAATATCAGGAGCTGATACATTGAATTTGAGTTTAACGGATGAAGGAGACTACAATTATGTCGAAGAATAAATTAACCCCATAGATGGATTTTATTTCATTGCTTTTTCTTGTAGTAATTATTCTATTTATTTTTGCATCTGTAAGAAGGGAATACATTGATTCAAAAGAACAAGTAGTAGAAGAAAAATCGCTACCAATATTAGAAAGTACTTCTGAATATCTAGTATATCCTGGCCATGCATTACAATTTTCTGATGATTTCATCAATGATGTACTACTGAAGCATCATCCCTATTATTTTCATCTTGACCCAAAATTAAAGTTGATTTTTATTTTGCGTTTACAATACTTTCTCCAACAAAAAGTCTTCATCATTCATGATACAAAAGGGTTTAAAGAAATGCCCATATTAGTAAGTGCTTCGGCAGTACAAATAACAATGGGGCTTAAATATTTCTCTCTACCTTGGTTTCAGTACATACAAATACACCCGGATGCTTATTTTGCAAAAGATAGCTTCAGATTGTTAGCAGGAAATGTAGAAGGAAATAGTATAACAATAGCATGGAAATACTTGATGGAAGGATATACAAATAGTAATGATGGAAGTAATGTTGGATTACATGAAATGGCACATGCATTATATTACCAATTTATACATGCGGATAAAGTTAAAAAGAAAAGATTTGTACAATGTTTTGATGCTATTGTAGCAGATGGTCTAGAAATATATTATGCGGGTAAGCAACCAGATGGCCTTTTTACTGAGGATGCCTATAAAAATCTACATGAAATATGGGCCGTTAGTATTGAATTATTTTTTGAAAAACCAAAAGATTTGTTACAACATTATCCAGATTTATTTGATACCATTAGTGATTTGTTAAGACAGGATAGCAGACATGCATCATGGCCTGTATTGGTGGTAGTGGATTAAAATTTTATCATAATAATTTTCATTTTAATGGCTGCTATTCAAATCAGATACAGCCAGATTTGATTGCCAAATTTTTATTCGATACACTATTTAGGTAAACCAATTACCTTACGCCCATGTTTGATGCAAGTGTTGATATAACTCCAATACAGCCTTCCAAAAAGAAGCCTATTTTTCAAGTTAAAGATGCATTAAGAAGATACCTCATTAAATATGGAAGAGAATTAAAATTACCTGCATCTTATAATGACCTTTTAAGATTTACCTATTCTATTCCACTTAAAAATAAAAAGGGTGAAGACACTGCTTGGGAAACGGTTACTTATGATATGAGAGAATGGGAGTACTTGAGGGAAAGTTTAGTAAACATTTATGCCATATTGAAGACAGAAGGAGATATGCGGTTTGCCAATCATTTAGATGTGGCAAGAATAGATTTTTGCGCCTTTGGCAATAGTCAGCCTTTTCGAATAAGGATAGTAAATAGAATAAATGATAATTATGATCATTACTATATAAAACCTGCAGACACAAATCGTGTATATGGCCTTGAACTAGAACACCTTCTTTCACCAAATCGGATGATTTATGTAACCTGGCAAAATACCCTAGTTGAAGAGCATATTCCCGGCATACCTGGTGATGATTTTATTCACCAATATTTAGATAAACCCGATACCAATATCATAAGATTAGCAAAAGAGTTTGTAAAATTTAATGAGCGCTGTTTTGTAAGATTATTGGGTGATATGCGCAGTTATAATTTTGTCATAAGTATTACACCAGACATAGAAGATTTTCAATATCGAATCCGTGCTATTGATTTTGATCAACAATGCTATGAAGGCAGAAAAAACTTATACCTTCCACAATATTTTAAAGACAATAATGCCTATGTAAACACTGTAATAAAATATTTAGATCAGGATAGTATTGCACAATATCAAGCTGAAGAACGTACTATGATGGCACTGCGCTTAGCTGGAAGCAGGCACCGTATAAAAGAATTACTTGATATATTATATACAGACGAAGTGTCAGTGCCAAATAAAATTAACCAATTAAAATCTGAGTTAGAATCATATCATCAATATCCTCTTTTTTCCCGATGTACCAGTATGGGGCAAGTGCTTCGTACCCAACTAAAGCAATCGCTTCATCGAAGCCTTACCATGATACCCGGCTTGAGAAATAAATATGATGACTAAGGCAATTTAAATTCAGACGATTCAATTAATTTTTTTACAATGCTGAAATGCTGCATGGCTATACATGTGAGCACAATTCTTCACTTTTAAATGGTTTATTATTGGTTCAGACAAAATTAACTTCAAGCACTTATAAATATTGCCTTTCCATTTTTCATCATAAATTCAATTGCATCATCTCGGTTAAATTTATATACAAACCTGAAACTCTTGAAAATGTATTTTGTTTTCTTGGTTATGATAAATGGAATAGTTGGGTATAAATTTTTTTAATCAAAATATTTTCTTCATATCTAAAACCAATTTAATCCATCCCATCCAAAGCCTGTTGTAAATCATTGATTATATATTCAGCACTCTCCATGCCTACATAAAGTCTTATCATTCTATGTTCATCATTTTCATGATTAAAATCTGCACGCTTTATACCTGCACATTTAGGAATTACCAGACTTTCATACCCACCCCAGCTTACAGCCATCAGTATATGCTTTAAATTATTACAGCATTTTTCTATCTGATCTACTGTTGATGCTTTTAACACAAAAGTTAGTAGCCCACATGCATTGCTCATTTGGGTAACTGCTAATTGATGCTGCGCAAAATCTTTATCAAATGGATAAATCACTTTATCAACGGAGGGATGATTTTTTAAAAATGCTACAACTTGAGTGGTTGTTTGTGCTATATGATGCAGCCTTACAGGCAAAGTCCGTAAGCCTCTAATCAGTAGCCATGCATTAAAGGGTTGAATACCACTCCCAATATTCATGTACTCACTGTTGAATATTTTTTGAATCATTTTACTGCTTCCACTAAGCACTCCTGCTATCACATCACTATGTCCACTAATATATTTTGTAGCACTTTGTAGCGAAAGATCAATACCAAGCTGTATTGGTTGTTGAAAAATGGGTGTGCAATAGGAGTTGTCACAAATGGTAATAATATTTTTTGATTTTGCTAGTATAGCTACTGCTTTTAAATCTTGCAATTCATAAGTCCAACTATTGGGCGATTCCAAATAATATAAAACAGTATTAGACTTTGTTGCTTTTTCAAAATTTAAAATATCCGTTCCGTCTATATAGGTTGTTGATACATTGAAACGGGGAAGAATTTCGTTAAACATACGCTGTGCCCAGGTGTACACACCCTTTACACTTACGATATGATCGCCTGTTTTTATTTGACTCAGTACCGCGGCAAATATGGCCGCCGCACCACTGTTAAAAGCCAATGCATCCTCAGCCCCATCTAAGGCGGCTATTTTTTTACAAAGTATATCTACTGTTGGATTTCTCCCACGGCTATATAGCCAGGTACTGTATTCGTCTTCAAAACTTTTACGAAGTGCATCTACAGATTCAAAAGCAAAATTGCTGGTTTGGCTAATGGGTGGAGACACTGCCCTAAAATAATTGTCCCTTTCTTCACCCATCTCATTCAGTATATAGGATATATCCATTGGTCAAAGAAAAGTATTGTAGATTACATTTTTACACAGCCATTCTAATTATTTAAAAGTTGGTAAATAATTTTTACCCTTCGGGAAATGTATCTACATCTTCTAACTGGCTTATGAAATATAAAAGTTATACGATAGATCAGCCTTAATCAAGATCCTAATAAATTCGACTAATTCGTAAAATTCTATAATAATTTAAACATATATAATAATATTTAATACCCTAAGCTATCTTTGGCCCGATTTTTACATACACACGAAAAAAAATTTAATATGAGTAGAAAATCTACATTATTATTCACAGTACTACTAATATCCATAGTATCTGTACATGCACAAAAACGCAGTGCATTCGGTTTTGGTATTACAGCCATTGACTTTGAAACAGCTGCAAGAATTAAAAACAGTTCACTTACCGATGCATTAAATGACAATAAGTGGATAAACTTTGACAACAAAACTTTTGGGTTAAACCTGGATTATTGGAGAGAGATTACCAATAAAATTGACTTAAATGCACGTTATACAGGAGCATTTGTTGAGTATCCATTTGAAGATATGGAAGTACGCAGTACGAATAACAATTCCTTATTCAGTCAGTTAGACATTGCAGCAAACCTACATTTATTAGATGCATCAAAAGGAATCAATCCATTCCTTACCGCAGGTATTGGCGCATTTTACAGCCGCAAAGATTTTGGTGCATTGGTACCATTAGGAGTTGGTATCAAATTCAATTTAAATGATCAAGCATATATCATACCTACGGCTCAGTACAGACTCGGCATTACGGACAATGCAACCAATCATTTACAGTACAGCATTAGTTTTTTACAACCACTTACTCATGCTAAAGTAGCAGAACCTACATTGCCAGTTGTTACAGTACCGGTAGTAGAAGCTCCAAAAGATAGTGATAGTGATGGTATAATAGACGATAAAGATGCATGTCCTACAGTTGCTGGACCAGCATCATTAAATGGCTGTCCAGATAAAGATGGCGATGGTATAGCTGATAAAGATGATAAATGTCCAGATAATAGAGGTATAGCTAAATACAATGGTTGCCCAATACCAGACTCCGATAAAGATGGCATTAATGATGAAGAAGATAAATGTCAAAACCAAGCTGGTTTAGCCCGTTATGCTGGTTGCCCTATTCCAGATACTGATGGAGATGGTGTAAATGATGAAAATGATCGATGCCCACGTGTAGCTGGTCAACCAGATAATGGTGGTTGCCCTACATTAGAGCAATATAATTTCAACTATAAGAATGTACAATTTGCCTCAGGTTCTGCCACACTTACTACTGCTGCAAAAGCAGAATTGGATAAATTAGTTACTATTTTGAATGAGCATCCTGAGTTAAAGATAGCCATTGATGGTTATACAGACAATACTGGTAAAGTAGAGATGAATAAAGTGTTATCTCAAAAAAGAGCTGATGCTGTTAAAACTTACTTAGTAGGAAAAGGCATAAGTGCTGACAAGCTCACTGCTACAGGTTATGGCATTGAAAACCCAATTGCAGATAATGCTACAGTACAAGGCCGTGCACAAAATCGCCGTGTAGAATTTAAAGCTAGCGAATAATATCCTAGCATTATATATCATAAAAGCCGCTTTCAAAAGAAGCGGCTTTTTTATTGTATCTAGTAAAAGAATGCAATAAGCAAAAAGTCTTGCTTTATCAATCAGTGCTCACTGACCTTTTGTCTTATTTTTTTACAAGCATGGTATTTGTCTAGCAATTATTTTCGCCGCAAAAAATTTGAAAATGAATCAAACTGAATTTGAAAAATATGCAGTCAAACATAAACGGATTAATTCACTCGCACTGCACGATTATACCAAGCATAACATCACAAACCTTACACCATACATCATTGAGGAAAGACCTCTCAATGTAGCCAGTATGGATGTGTTTAGTAGATTAATGATGGACCGTATTATTTTTTTAGGAGAGCCAATAGATGACTATGTAGCAAATATTGTAACAGCACAATTACTTTTTCTAGATAGTACGGACCGAAGCCGAGATATTCAAATGTATATTAACAGCCCGGGTGGCAGTGTTTATGCAGGATTAGGTATTTATGACACTATGCAATTTGTAAGTCCGGATATTTCTACCATTTGTACCGGCATGGCAGCAAGTATGGGAGCTATTTTAATGTGTGCTGGTGTAAAAGGTAAAAGAAGCTCACTCAAACATAGCCGTATCATGCTGCACCAGCCAAGTGGCGCTATTGGCGGCCAAGCAAGTGATATAGAAATTACAGCCAGAGAAATTAAAAAAGTAAAACAGGAGCTTTATCAGATCATATCCTATCACTCAGATAGCGATATAGAAAAAGTAGCGGCAGACTGTGAGCGTGATTTCTGGATGACCGCAGATGAGAGTAAAGCATACGGTCTTATTGATGAAGTATTACATATAAATCCAAGAAAAGAGAAAAAATAAAATGATGTACTCAACTTATTATAAAAATAAACCTCTTGCCAGCGATGATGAAGAGGATGAAAAAGAGGATAACAAGCCAGAGCAACAGAGTCCCCTGCTTGCCAAAAAAATGGAACAACTATTCCTAGAAAAGCGTACGGTTTATCTATGGGGTGTTGTTGATGATAAATCAGCACGTGAAGTGGTAAGCAAACTAATGCTGCTGGAAGCAGATAAACCTGGCGAGGAAATAAAATTTTATATCAATAGTCCGGGTGGTGTTGTTACCAGTGGTATGGTGATGTATGATACCATCAGAATGCTCAAAAGCCCAGTAAGTACAATATGTATGGGCTTGGCAGCAAGTATGGGCTCTATACTGCTGAGTGCAGGTGCTAAAGGAAGACGATTTATTTTTCCTCATGGAGAAGTAATGATACACCAGCCCAGCCTCAGTGGATACTATCAAGCCAAATCTTCTGATATTGAAATACATGCAGCACAAATTAAAAAAACAAAAGAATTGGGTGCCAGAATTCTAGCAGATAACTGTGGAAAAACTATGGAGCAAATACTCAAAGATTTTGACAGAGATTATTGGATGGATGCCACTGAAGCCGTAGCTTATGGCATTGTAGATGGTATTTACACAGAGCTATAAATCATTATAATTGTATGAAACAACTGCTTTGCGGCAGTTGTTTTTGTTTACTTAGGACGGTTCCAGCTATCAACTTTCTACCATTTAGATGCTATAACTCGGATTAAAAAAAGGGAACCAGAATTTTGTAGTTGTAGTTATCATAAGTTACCATACGATATAAGTAAATGTGGGGAGTTCATTTTTTACTGAGCACTTAGTGCACTATTTTTTAAAACAAATCTTCTTAAATACTTACATCCCAAGTGTTTATGTAATATTATACTCATAAATTTAAAAATCGATTTTAAGCATTTGAGTGTTTCTTTTTACCTTTGTACGCTGATGATTTCAGGGTTAATATTTTAATAATGGCAAAACAAACTAATATAAGGTGTTCATTTTGCGGAAGAGCAAGAGATGAAGTACGCATATTAATAGCAGGGCAGGATGGTCATATCTGTGAAAACTGTGTGGAGCATGCACAGGAAATTATTGGAGAAGAGCTTCATCAAAAAGATGAAAAACAAAGTACCCAATTCAAGTTTAATATTCGTAAACCGATAGAAATAAAAAAATTTTTAGACCAATATATTATAGCACAGGATGATGCTAAAAAAATATTGTCTGTAGCAGTCTATAATCACTACAAACGCATTACCCGTAAGATGCAAACTGATGATGTTGAAATAGAAAAAAGCAATATCATTATGGTGGGAGAAACAGGCACTGGTAAAACATTGCTTGCAAAAACAATTGCCCGTATGCTACATGTGCCTTTTGCCATTGTAGATGCCACTGTATTTACAGAAGCAGGCTATGTAGGTGAAGATGTAGAAAGTATGCTTACAAGACTTTTACAGTCCTGCAACTATGACGTAGCTGCCGCTGAAAAAGGAATAGTTTTTATTGATGAAATTGATAAAATTGCTCGTAAGAGCGATAACCCAAGTATTACACGAGATGTAAGTGGTGAAGGCGTGCAGCAAGGTTTGCTCAAAATGCTGGAAGGTACAGAAGTACTAGTACCTCCACAAGGTGGAAGAAAACATCCTGAGCAGAAAATGATCAAAGTAAATACTTCAAATATTCTGTTCATTTGTGGCGGAGCTTTTGATGGCATTGATAAAATGATAGCCCGTCGTATTAATACAAATGCTATTGGCTTTAATGTAAATAAGGTAGAACAGGAGCATCAAAAAGCAAATCTTTTACAATTTATAAATGCACAGGACATTCGTAGTTTTGGATTGATACCAGAATTGTTGGGTAGGCTTCCGGTAATTGCACACCTTAATCCATTAGATGCAGAAGTACTCCGCTCCATTCTTACAGAACCTAAGAACAGCTTAGTAAAACAATTTACAAGGCTCTTTGAAATGGAGAATATTAAACTTAAAATAGAAGATGCTGTTTTAGATTATATGGTACAAAAAGCTTTAGAATATAAGCTTGGTGCCCGTGGCCTTAGAAGCATTATTGAAAGCATTCTCACAGATGCCATGTTTGAAATGCCTGGTACTAATAAAAAAGAATTGGTGGTGACTGTGGATTATGCAGAACAAAAATTAAAAAATAGCAAATTGAACATCCTCAAAGTTGCATCTTAATAAAAAAATGGACGAACTAATAGAGCAATTAAAAAATGAAGCTGGCCTCAATAAAAAACAGGCTTTAGCTGCTATAAGAATAGTAAAAGACTATGCCAAGAGCAAGTTCCCCATGTTTGGCGGGGCTATAGAAAAAGTTTTTTCAAAATATGCCGCACCACATCAAAATGATGAGGATGATTTCTTAGATTCATAAATGATTTTTTGGTGATCAATATCAATAAAATTTTACCATTGATTGAGATTAGATGAGTTATATTCTTATAAAATTTCCGCTTCAGAATTAACCATATTTTCTTTTTTATTTACCACCGGACATGTAATATTGCATCATTGAAAAACTGGGTTTTACATATCATTTTTTTTGTATTCAGCTTCAGCTTTTGTTTGGAGTCTCTTAGTAGCATTGGTTTTCCACATGTCAGTGATATAAGCCTAGCGGATAGCAATGAAGAGCAACCTGAAAATGAATGTGAAGAAAAATATGGTTATATTAAGGAAGCATCTTTGCTTTCTGCTCATGATTTTGATATTTGCTTTACAAACCACCAAGTTTATTCATCATTGTCCCATCACAGCCTTTCAAAGCCCTACCTTGGTCTTGCGCTTAGACCTCCGCAATCATTTTAATCTAGATTTGATATTCGAATATGTACTTAAAATTCGAAAATTCAAATAGTTAAAAATGTAGTATCTAACTTTTAACTTGAAATGCATTAGCATAATCTTAAGATCGATATTTATATTCGATTGAGTACCAAAACAGTATTTGTTCAGTGTTGATCAGTTCAACTACAAACTCTAGATTTAATTTATAATCTGGCTCTACTCCCTTAATTCATTATTCACAAAATTTAAAATTATATGAGCAAAAATGTTTTTGCAAATGGCCGTTTTGATTTTGCTTCTGGTTTGGTTGTTTTTTTGGTTGCTTTACCCTTATGCTTAGGTGTAGCATCTGCAAGTGGCGCTCCATTTTTTAGTGGTCTTATATCAGGCATACTTGGTGGAGTTGTTGTATCATTCTTTAGTAACTCTTCATTAAGTGTAAGTGGCCCAGCAGCTGGGCTTGCATCCTTGGTGTTGGGTGCTATAACAGCTATTGGGAATTTTCCTCTTTTTTTATGTGCAGTATCTATAGCTGGTCTGCTTCAAATGCTTATGGGTTTAGTAAAATTGGGAGGTATTGCCAACTATATTCCAAGTAGTGTTATAAAAGGAATGCTGACTAGTATTGGTATTTTAATTATTGCAAAACAAATACCTAAAGCCTTTGGATATGATAGAGATTCAAAAGGAAACCTTACAGAATTGTTTCCCTTTGGGAATGAAGATTTGCATGAACTGCTACAGCCATTGCAGCATATAGAAATTGGAACTGCTATCATTTGCCTAATATCAATTATCATCATGGTACTCTGGGAGAAACCATTTATAAAAAAGAGGGTTCCATTCATACCAGGTGCATTAATAGCTGTTATAGTATCTTTATTGATAAACCAAATTTGGCATGCTACAGAAAGTGCACTAGCAGTGGGTGGAGATCATTTGGTTCAAATACCAGTTGCCGAAGATGCGGCTGCATTCTTTAGCTTTTTTACCATTCCGGATTTTAATGGCTTTTTCAATAGTGAAGTAATTATGTATGGTATCTTCATTGCAATTATCGCTTCATTGGAAACCTTATTAAGCATAGAAGCGGTTGATGGCATTGACCCGGAAAGGCGAGTAACCAATACTAATAAAGAATTGATTGCTCAGGGCATTGGTAATACTATTTCTGGGCTTATTGGCGGACTCCCCATTACAAGTGTGATAGTACGTAGTAGTGCCAATGTGAATGCAGGTGCTAAATCAAAACTATCTGCTATTATACATGGTTTGTTACTCTTGCTTTGTGCAATATTTATACCTGTATTCTTAAATAAAATTCCACTGAGTGCATTAGCTGCAATACTTATTCTCACTGGATATAAGCTAGCAAAACCATCAGTTTTTAAAAAAATGTTTATAAATGGTAAATACCAATTTATTCCATTTATTGTAACGGTTGTTTGTATCATATCCATCGATCTCTTTGGTTTTCCTCATGTACTGATGGGTAAAGGATTAATTTTGGGAGTACTTGCAGGTATAATTGCGGCAGCTGTCGCTATACTTCATGGTAATTTGAAAAACGCTTACTACTTTCATAAAGAAAAATATCATCAAGGCGATAGCATTTCCATAGCATTATCTGAAGAAGTTAGCTTTTTAAATAAAGCATCTATCAGGGAAACATTAGATCATATACCTGAAAATTCGAAGTTGGTTATAGATGCATCAAAAACGATTTATATTGATTTTGATGTGCTAGAATTAATAAATAGGCTTAGGTATTTAGTTAGCAAAAGGTTACCAAGTGTAGAATACATACCAAT
>CAXYYO010000022.1:0-55942 GCA_964293305.1 uncultured bacterium
ATTTGAGATAACTTAACTGATGCAAACAACCCACAATAATTAAACGTAGGAATCCCTTAATCATAAAAATCATTGTTCAGACAATTGCCTTTTACCTACCCGTCATTGCGAGGAGGCAGGACGAAGCAAACTCTATCAACAATCAGGCAGATACAACTCACTACAAGGGATTGCTTCCTCCTACATCGTCGCAATGAAGTTTTTTTATATGCTTCGACCGTTTCAAAATTTAGATTGTATAAAAAAAGTCCCGTTTAAAAACGAGACTTCACAAAACCAACTTGCACCTGAGAAATTTTTATGCAGCATGCACCAAAATAGTATTGTTCTGCTTCACAGATAAGACAGCAAGTCTTACTAATGTGCTTACAAATTTTCCTTTCATTACTTAATTTTTTCTTTGTTACTAAAATTCTTCTAATTCATTTTTTACACGTTTGTGCTTATTTTTAAGCAGCTTGTAGGCTCAAGTTTTGCTGTTGCTTTATAGATAAAGCGGCAATCCTGATTGACGTGGTTATAAATTTACCTTTCATTGTTCTACTTTTATGTTTGTATAATTGTTTTGCTTTTTATAAGAACCCCATCCTGTTGCCAGAACAGGGTTCTATTTCCAACCTAACCAACTTTAAATACTAAATCTTCTTGCTATTTCTGAGATTTGTATGTTAGTTTCTTTTTTGATATTGATACGAGTAGGTACCAGATCTTTTTTGATATCTTTTAGTTTTATAGAAGTGGGCTTATACTGGTATCCACTATCGGTTGAATTTTTATTTTCATACCTACGCAGTATTTCTTCCAGCTTCTTTTGCTCGTCTTTTAGATCTTGAAGTTTCTCTTTTTTTTCTGATTCATTTTGCTCCAATTCTTCTTCAATATTTCTATTAATCCTTTCTAATTCAGCTTTTGCTTCATCTATGGTAATGTTAATATCAACATCTATATCATCATTATCATTTTCCCATCTCAATTTGAAGGCTTCTTTTTCATCAGCAGGCTTTAATCCTTCAGTAGTCATAATATATTCTATGCCTCTTTCATAATCATAAGCATCTCTATCTTCTCTCCAAAACCAGTCATTGTTATCACCAACAAATTCGAAGTTTGAGTTTACAAAAGCATCATCATCAATATAAATTCTTTTACCAACCGGTACTGCTATTGTTACAATAACTGACTGGTTTCTGAATTTATTCTGTTTGTTGATGGCAATACCCTTATCCAGCAGAAGAGCAGTATCATCTTGCACAATATTGAATTTAAATTTATCTGCTATACTGTTTGCTGCTGCAGTGCTTGGACCATTACAGAGTTTTACCATTTTAACTTGGAAACTATCGGTTAAAGATTTTACAATACGCATCCTGATATTTGGAACATAAACGGTATCCCCATCTATGGTCTCGAAAGGCTCAATATGAAACCAATTATTGTTGCTATAATATTCATAAGTACCATTTGTCTTTATTTCAAGTTTATTCACTCCGGGTTTTGCTATTGCTATTGATTGCTCCTTGGCATTATTATGACCTTTAAATTCATTTACCATTGAAGTAATAAGTCCAATTAGACTAAACCAACCTGCTATCCATAGTGCAATAAAAGTGAAAGTAATAACGCTGCTGTTTGATTTTGCTTTAGTAAGTCTCCTAATTACCCATACAATTATTCCTACAACCGGTACCCATACAAAAAATATAAGTGTACCCCAGGCAAATATGCTTTGCCATCCTTCGTTTAGTAAGAATTCTTTAAAGGGGATAAGACTTGTACCGGCTACACCCAATCCAAATAATGCACTCAGTACAGATATAAGAACTACAGCCAAAATAAAGTAAGAAACTATTTTGAAGAACATGGCAATGATATCTCCGATAGTACTTCCACTGCGCCTAGCTGCACCAGATACATCTCCGCTAATTTGTTTTCCTTTTTCTGTAATTGTTTGTCCCATTTCAGCACTTACTTTGCCTACACGCTGACCCACTCCTTTCATTTCTTCGGAGATGGTATTGCGTATATTGTTTAAGTCAACTTTTTCGCCCTTCATTTCTAATTTATCAGAAGTGCTTACTGCCTCCGGCAATACAAGCCATAAAATGATATAGATAAATGTAGAACCTGGACTGAAAGTTAAAGATGCCAGATGTGGAAAAGACCATGGCCCAAAATCATTCCAACTAAATGCAAATGATAAAAATGGTATCAGAAACAATACTCTGGGTATCCACACATTTACTCCAAAATAGTAGGCCAATCCACTACATACTCCACCTATGTATTTACTTTCTGTATCCCGTAGTAATCTTTTACGAGGTGAACCTATTTGTTGTGTAGCGGTACTAGGTACAGCCAACCAAATGATTACGTATGCAAGGAATCCTATACCCGCTCCAAAAAATGCTGCTAAAAATATAATGCGCATTATAGTTGGATCGATGTTGAAATAGTTTGCTAATCCGCCACACACACCACCAATTATTTTATTATTTTCATCTCTAAATAATTTACGTGTGCCACTTGTATTGTGCTGTGCTGATGTAGCACCTTGCTTACTGCCAGTTTCACCTTCTGACTGATCAGATAATTTGTTTTGGACTTTTGCTTCATCGTCTTCAAAATCTTCTGGTCTGCCAATACTTGCTATTACAGCATTTACATTATCATTAGTAATACAAGTAGTGCCTTTTTTTAATACCTCACTAAATAATTCGGCAATACGGCTTTCTATATCATTGATGATTTCATCCTTCCCTTCTTCATTTGAGAAAAAGCGGCGAAGGCTGTCGATATATTGTTGTAATGACATATAGGCATCCTCTTCTATGGGTGTAACCCTGCCTTGAAAGTTTATGTTTATTACCTTTTTCATCTTTATAAATTTATTTGGTCTGTGTTGGAAATAGTTGTTGCTTCTTGATGCTGGATTGTTTCTGTGGCTTCGTTTGATTTATGTGCCGTAAGTGCTATTACTGCATCGGCCAGTTCATTCCAGGTCAACTCCAATTCGTGGTAAAAGGCAAGCCCTTTTTCAGTCATAGAGAAATATTTGCGAGGAGGCCCACTGTTACTTTCTACCCATCTATAAGTTAAGTAGCTGGCATTTTTTAACCTTGTAAGCAATGGATAAAGCGTACCCTCAAGAATATTGAGGTTAGCTTTTTTCATTTGTTCTACAATATCACTCGGGTAAACCTCACCCTGGCGAATAATAGACAAAATGCAAAACTCTAGCACTCCTTTCCGCATCTGGCTTTGTGTGTTCTGAATGTCCATTTTTGATTTTTTTTGAGCTTTTGGCCCTGTTTACTAAAATTGTTTCTTTTTAAAAGAGCGATAACTATTGCTGTGTTTCTTTATTCATCTTATTTACTTGTATCATCATACTCTTCTCCATCTTATCGCTCTTTCTTATTACTCTTATGTTTTATCATTAACCTGACATTGCAAAGATAAGGGTGTAAAATGGTATTGTGCATCACATAGTACCAACTTTATTTTAGTAGCTATTATAACTCATTAATAAGTTATACAATAATGTATTGATAATCAATTGATTAGTAATAAAATATAATTTTAAAGAAAACTTATAATGTGATGAACGGCCAAATAGAGGGATGAATATGTTTTCTTTGAAACCTGAATACCGGAAAGAGAACATAAAAAATTACATTCGGATGACATGATATTAAGTGCTGGTAACAGCTACTAGGTTTCTCCCTAGGTTCAAATCTGGGTTAATTTGTTCAAGGCAAATACAAATTGCCTGCCTTGAATGCCTTTTGTTCTTTTATTTGAATTATATCAAGATAGAGGGCTTCAAAAAGAATGGGTTAAATTATTACGGAAACAAAGAGGAAGTTTTTTGAGCAATAATTGTACGGAGCAATTACAATTTCTTTTCTTCCCTTGAGAATATTTTACCAACAATTTTCCATCCTTTGTCCGTTTTGAGCAGGCTCATAATATCATGTAGAAAAAAACCAGGATACTCAATTGTGATTTTAGCTACTGCTGCTTTTCCATAAACCTCTACGGATTCTATAGAAGTTTTTCTTTCCTGCTTTTTGCCTGAATTTTTCATTCTGGCAGTAAAGTCTTTTAAAGAAACTATTTGTACAGTATCATTTCGCATAAAGAGCATTTGACCTTCTGGATAAAATGCTTTTGAAAAAAGTATGCTATCTCCATTTGTACCTCCGTCAATATAGTAATTACAAACAACTTTTATTGCATCTATTTCATGATTTTCTGATTGTGCATGTGCTGCTACAAGGAAAGTACAGCAAATAAATATTGAAAATAGTCTTCGCATTTTGTAATATGTTTCTGTAAAGCAACAAAAAGAATTCATTAAAAATGAGATTAATTTATGAGTGGCAGCCCTGCTGAATCAAAAAAGTATTTGACTTGCTATGAACACCATTTGGCGAAGCCAAAATAAAAAATCCAAATGATTTTGACATCACCGCTTCAAACCCGAAAGCCCGCTAATTAGTAGACCTAATACCAAACCCATCAGTAATCCTGCTTTTACATTCTTTATCAGAAAGCCAAGTAAAATACCAATAATGATGAGAAAGCCAATGCTTACACGTCGTCTGCTTTTTCCTTTTTCTACTGCCATTATTTTTTATTGGTGGATAGCGCAATTAAGTTTGCCATTAAACGATATGCTCCGGTTACGCCAGCTGGTAGTTCCCTAAAGAATACTAAACCTGTATATACAAAATTACCCTTTCCATAAGGAGCTATTATTAGGCTTCCATTAGATGCAGATTCATTTGCATCATGCATGCTAATTGGTGCTGCATAATTACTATCTATTTTTTCTGCCTGATATACGCTACGCTCCTGTACCCACCCTTCAAAATCCGACGTTGAAATTTTGTTGGGCCATTGAAAAGCGGGATGATTAGGCAGTATTATTTCCACAGCTGCCTGCTCATCTGTAACTCTTGTACGGCTAATGGTAAATGGATATGGCCCAATTTTATTGGTAACAGAGCTAATGAAATTACTGGTATTGTATTGCACAATATAGGTGCCTCCTTGTTTTATATAATCCATCAATATATCATACTTACCATCTATCCAGTCATGTATATTATATGCTCTTATGCCTGCAAGTACAGCATCGAATTGTTTAAGCTGCTCCACTGTTATATCTTTTTCAGATAATAATGTTACTGTAAAACCCATTTGCTGTAAAGCCTGTGGTACTTTATCTCCGGCACCGGTTATGTAACCAATATGCTTACCGGTGGTTTTTAAATCAAATTTTTCAATAGTTGCTTTGGCGGGTTTGTAATAAAGGATATTTGGTATGTGATCATATTTTATACTCCGCTCTGTTTGTAATGGCTTTTCATTAATATTCAATTGCAATGTTGATTTATCATTCACCGAAGGTGCAGATACTACAAACTGTTTTTCAAGAGGCTTTATAGCATTCATACTATCAATGCTTGTATTGCCGATTATTTTCCAACCTGTATTTGTTTGGGTAGATACAGTAAATGATGGATATTTTTTCTTTGCTTTTAGATTAAAATGAACCAACTTTTCCTGGGTGCCATTAAACACAAATACATCATTGTCTAGTGTGGCAGCTATTGGTGCCGCTACTCGTAAAGGTTGATACAATTCTCCTTTTACATCATCAGTATATTTATAGTAAACCGGCTTTTCAATACTAAGATTGATGCCATTTATTTCAAACTGAAAGTTAACTGAATAGGCTGCTTTATTTTGTGGTAAACCAATTTGTAGCTGATTTTTTATGTTGAAGTGTCCTTTCTCTAGCGGCTCTTCTAACCAATAAGGTTGAGAAATCCTTTCATCAAATGGCACAATGAAGGAACGGGAAATATTGACATTTGTATTTTGAGATAGCGTTAAATTAAATGTGCTATCAAAGCTGCGCATTTGAATATGATGCAAAACAACATTCGCTTTATTGCGTAGCGTAATCAAAAACTTTGTTTCAAAATTTGTGCCCGGTACTGCATATTCATTGGTAGTTGTAGCTTCAGCAAGTAAACCACTACACTGCATAATGAGATCTTTTACTTCATCTAATTTTTTTTGCTGCCAATAAGATAAAGGTTGTTTTTCTATTTGCTGATAAATTTCAGTTAACTCATTCAGGCTATTTTCAGGATGTTGAAAATCATAATGAGCAATTAGGTTATTTATGGCAAATTCAATTGGAGCGGCATTCATCCTACTCCAGCTGGTACTAATACCATTCATCAAATCATTTGTAAGGCTATCTCCTGCTAAATGGGTGAAATATTCTAACTGACTTCCTCTTTGACGTGGTACACCAAACCCCTGACTTTTATGTTGACTTCTACTTTCACTGGCTATTTCTCCATAACCCTTTCCAAGTAAGGGGTTAAATAAGCCAACATCTATTTTAAATTGTTGTTGATTGGTGGTATTGGTGGTGCCAAAATTGAAAGTGTTCCAGAGGATGCGTTTTGCCTGCCAGGTAGAGACACCATACTGAAATTGTTCCGGAAATTTTGTTTGATCTGCTGCAGCAGAAAATGCTTCTACGGCAAGAATATTTGATGCCTGGTGGTGCCCATGTCCAGCTCTTTCGTCACCAGGAAAACGGGTAATGATGATGTCTGGTTGATACTTTCTAATCAGCCATACAATATCAGATAAAACTTTATCATGGTTCCATGTTTTGATGGCTTCATCGGATGTTTTACAAAACCCAAAATCATAAGCACTCGAAAAGAATTGTTCAGCACCATCTATACGCCTTGCAGCTAGAAGCTCCTGTGTACGAATAAGCCCTAGCTCTATGCCTTGCTCATCTCCTATCAAATTTTGTCCACCATCTCCACGTGTTAAACTAAGGTATGCAGTGCGATATAATTTCTCATTTGCAAGATATGCCAATAATCGAGTGTTTTCATCGTCAGGATGTGCCGCCACATATAGTACACTACCCAGCACATTGAGTTTTTTCATCTGCTGATAAATTACTGCACTATTATTATACTGTGGCACCTGTGCCCAAACTGTAATAAAAAGAAAATTAAAAAGGGCAAGAATGAAAAAACGTTGTTTACAAAATAATCTTAGCATGATTTTTATTTGGGGCCCGAAGATAAGGGCCAATGTTTTTAGTATTAAAATATACACATCAAACGGTTTAAAATAACCCATGGTTTAAAAACAAATAGCAAGTGAATGGTTTGCAATATATTAGACTTTTTCAATACAACGATTAAGCATGTCAATAGCAAAACCAAAACTCAGTTTTCGGCAGATTATCAATATGAATATAGGTTTCTTTGGTATTCAATACAGTTTTGCTTTGCAACAAAATGCTGTAAATCCAATCTATAAATTTCTTGGTGCTGACAATGGAGACTTGCCCATACTACAAATAGCAGGTCCCATTACTGGTTTACTCATACAACCCATTATTGGGGCCATGAGTGACAGAACTTGGGTTAATGGTCTTGGTCGTAGAAAACCCTATTTTCTGATTGGTGCAGTACTTTGTAGCCTTTGTTTGTTTATGTTTCCATTTAGCTCATCATTGTGGATGGCAGTAGGATTATTATGGATATTAGATGCTGCAAATAATACTGCCATGGAGCCATACCGGGCTTTTGTAGCAGATAAACTTTCTACAGAGCAGCAACCGACTGGATTTTTAGCACAGAGTTTTTTTACAGGTTTTGGACAAACACTTGCTACTATTTCATTATTTGTTTTTCAATTGGTTCCATTTCTAAAATTGAGTACAGAAAATAATATTCCCTACTGGGTATATGCTTCGTTTTTCTTTGGAGCTGTTTGTAGTATTGGAAGTGTACTCTGG
The DNA here is from genome assembly GCA_964293305.1 of uncultured bacterium. Classification (GTDB taxonomy): domain Bacteria; phylum Bacteroidota; class Bacteroidia; order Chitinophagales; family Chitinophagaceae; genus CALAGJ01. Next base: position 7,856 of record CAXYYO010000022.1, read on the forward strand.
AGTAATAAAACCACTCCTGAAATACCACCCTCGGATCAGGAGCTTGCAGCACTAAGAGCAAAGCCATTAAATATTGCTACCCCCTTTCAAGAAATATTTCATGCCATTAGAGATATGCCAACGAATATGTGGAAGCTCTTTTTGGTTTACCTGTTTCAATGGTTTGCCATGAAATGCTACTGGGATTATAAAGACCTAACCATTGCAGAAAGTATTTTCCAAACCACTGATAGTTCTGCAGCTAATGCTGTGTATCAAGAAGCTGTAGGCTGGGGTGGACTGATAAGTGGTTGGACCAATATCATTACATTCTTATCGGCATTTGCATTAGTATGGTTTGCTAGAAAAAAAGGAGCTAAATGGGTACATGCGGTATGTTTGGTATTGGCAGCATTGGCACTTTTTATTTTCCCACATATCAGCAATAAATATGTTGTTTTTATTCCACTTATTGGTATGGGTATAGCATGGGCAAGTATGATGGGAGTGCCTTATTTATTAATTGTAAATGATATACCCAAAGAGCGCTATGGTGTTTATATGGGTATAATAAACATGATGATTGTAATTCCTATGTTGATCTATTCATTAAGTTTTGGAAATATTTTCAATGGCTTATTAGGTAAAGAGCCAACAAATGCAATTTATTTTGCTGCTGCTTTCTTATTAATTGCAGCATTACTTACACTACGGATTCATTCAAAACCAGTTGATGGAAAAACAACAGTTCAAATAGGAGGACATTAAATTTTATGGGAAAAATTTTATGTATTGGTGAGGCATTAATAGATATGATTTGTACAGACAAAGGAATGCCTTTGTCAGATGGAAACAATTTCCTAAAAAAAGCTGGAGGAGCACCGGCAAATGTAGCTGCTGCCATAGCTGCTTTGGGTGGCCAGGTTAGTCTTTGCGCTAAAGTGGGCATTGATCCTTTTGGTCAGCATTTAATGGAGCTCATACATTCATTTGGGATAGAAACCTCACATTTTCTCCAAACCAAGGAAGCATTTACCACTTTTGCATTTGTATCGCTGATGGAAAATGGGGAGCGTGACTTTTATTTTAATCGTGGTGCAGATGCGCTTTTAAATGAATCTGAAATAAAAGCTATTGAATTATCAGATTACAGCATTATACACTTTGGCTCTGCAACTGCATTTTTGGATGGTCCACTAAAGATGGCTTATACCACCTTGTTGGACAAGGCATTTGAAAATAAAATGTATATATCCTTCGATCCAAATTATAGACAGCTACTTTTTGGTCATCAGCAGGAAACTTTTATTGCCCAAAGTTGGGTTTATTTAGAAAAATGCAACTTTTTTAAAGTAAGTGACGAAGAAGCTTTGTTACTTACAAACACTACAAAATTGGAGGATGCGGTTAAAATATTCAATGAAAAGCTTACAGCAACATTTGCTATCACATTGGGCAGTGAAGGCACGCTTCTTTCTACTGAAGGAAATATTGTAACAGTACCAAGTATTCCTATAAAACCAACAGATACTACTGGAGCAGGTGATGCATTTGTAGGCGCTGTATTGTATCAGCTAAGTGTACAAACAAAACCGCTTTCAAATGACAACTTTGGTTTGAATGAATGGTTGCCTATTATTACAAATGCCAACAAAGCAGGTGCCCGTACCTGTGAGTACATGGGCGCTATGGAAGCATTCAGGTATCTGAGTAATTCAATTTTTGAATAAACAAGTTTATGTACAATTTCCAATTACACCATTTAATAAATACAAGGCTACAACAAAAAAAAATTGATATTGCTGGTGCAGACAATGAGTTTTACATGCGCTTTATTGCAAATGCACCACACCTAGAGGCTTTGTACAATGATATATATGGCAACCACCCAGATAGAAATATATATTTCCAAAGATTAGTAGATAAAATTATCAGATCATACCAAGAAAGACCAAAAGCATTTATAAAAAGAGATGAGGAGAAGGAAAGACGTGGGCATTGGATTTTGGGTAATGAAATAGCTGGTATGAGTCTTTATGTAGATCGATTTTGTGGCAACTTAAAGCAACTACAAAAAAAGCTGCCTTACTTTGAAGACTTAGGCATCAATCTCTTACATCTCATGCCTTTGTTTGAAAGTCCTGATGGGGAAAGTGATGGCGGATATGCAGTTAGTAACTTTCGAAAAGTTGATAGCCGATTTGGTACAATCTCAGACCTCAAAAAACTTCAGCAGCAGATGATGGGTAAAAACATGTACCTGATGCTTGATATTGTTTTAAACCATACCTCACAACATCATGAATGGGCAGTGAAAGCGAGGAATGGAGACCAATCATATCAGGATTATTTTTACTTTTTTGAGGATCGTACCCTTCCTGATTTATATGATCAGTCTATGCCAGAAGTTTTTCCTGAATCGGCACCGGGCAATTTTACATTTATTGATGAATTAAATAAATGGGTGATGACCGTTTTTCATGCTTATCAGTGGGATTTAAACTTTACCAATCCAAAAGTGCTGGAAGAAATGATTGAGAACATTTTCTTTTTTGCAAATATTGGGGTTGATATTTTAAGAATTGATGCACCCGCTTTTATATGGAAGGAGGTTGGTACTACCTCTCAAAATTTGCCACAGGCTCATACACTTCTAAGGTTAATAAAACAGGCGGTCAATATTGCAACACCCGGTATGGCCATACTTGGGGAGGCAATTGTAGCACCTGAAAATATCATGAAATATTTTGGCACGGATCTGTATGCCGGAAAAGAATGTGATGTAGCTTATAATGCTACCCAGATGGCATTGCAATGGGATATGCTTGCCACTGGCGATACAAGGGTTATGCTTGCGGCACAGTCTATTTTACTTGGCAAACCAATGGGTAGCACATGGCTTAATTATACCCGCTGCCATGATGACATAGGTCTTGGCTACGCAGATTGGATGATTGAAGCGGCTGGATATAATGCGTATGAACACCGAAAATACATAAAGGAATATTATGCAGGTATTTTTCCTGGAAGCCCGGCTACTGGTGCATTGTTTGCAGTAAATCCTACAACCCAGGATGCACGCATCTGTGGTAGCTTAGCCTCACTATGTGGATTAGAAACTGCTATTGCCGGAGGCAATGATGAAGAAATATCAACTGCCATAAAAAAAATAGAATTGTTGCAAGCTCACAGTTTTTTCCTTGGTGGCATTCCCATGCTTTTTTATGGTGATGAACTAGCGTGTACAAATGATTATTCTTATCAAAATGACAATACAAAAAGTTATGATAGCCGATGGATGCATAGGCCCATCGTGGATTGGAATCATATTACAAAAGAATTAGCCAAATCGGGCAGCGTAGTAAATCGAATATATCAGGCAACAAAAAAATTATTGTTTATTCGAAAATCATTACAAGTTATTGCAGACTATAGCAATATCAAATGGGCAAGCCCACATAATATTCATGTAGCTATGTACTTGAGATCAAAAAATGAAAAAGCTTTTTGGGGGCTATTTAATTTCAGTAATCAGGAAGCATGGCTTACCTGGTATTCATTTAGAGAGCATGGTATAAACCCGATAAATTTATATGATCACTGCACTGAAGAGCTAGTAGTTGTTGGAAAGGATTATGAGTATTTGAAATTAGCACCTTATCAATGCCGTTTGTTTGAAATGAAATAAGTAACAGCAAATCCGGTAGTAATGTATTAAAATGTATCTTGGCTTGGCTTGAATAAGAATTTCACAGTGTTTATCATAATTACAAAATCATTGGTAATGGTCCAGTTTTGTAAATACTCTATGTCATACTCTACTCTTTTCTCCATCTGAATCAATTCCGAAGTTTCCCCTCTATAACCATTTACCTGTGCCCATCCTGTTATGCCGGGTTTTACATATAAACGCACCATGTAGTTATTTATTTGTGCACTAAATTCATCGGTGTGGCTCAGCATGTGAGGTCTTGGTCCGCAAATGCTCATATCTCCTGTTATTACATTTAGAAATTGAGGCATTTCATCTAAACTGGTTTTACGCAAAAATGCGCCTACTTTTGTTATTCTAACATCCCCCCTCGAAGCCTGCTTTGCATTAGCTTCTTTATTTGGAGTCATGCTGCGGAATTTTAAACACCAAAATGGTTTGTTATTCCGCCCGGAACGTTTTTGTCGAAAAAAAACAGGACCTCGGCTTTCAGACTTTACAAGTATCGCAACGATCGGAATTAACCAACTCAAGATAAATACAATAACTAAACCACTTACAAGAATGTCAAAACCTCTCTTAATTATTCTGTTTTGAAGTAGAGATAAAGGTTCATTATATTTTGAATTGATAACCAAACCATTCATTTTTCGCTTGAATTTATATGATTCAAGCAAGATGGGCCTTGGGTCTATTACTCTTATTTTTATACAATTATTTTCTGCTTCAATTACCAGATTATTAAACTGCTTTTCAGCCAGGCTTTTTGGTGAAACAAACAATTCGGTTATTTGGTTTTTTACTGAAAACTGTACAGCTTTGGAATAGGATCCTAAATGTTCATTTCCTTCAAAATCCAAAACATGGGGCTGTTCATTTCCTTCAATATCAAAATATCCTTTTACATCAAATTGTTTTCTTTGGTTCAGTAAAGGTAATATTTTATATATTTCATCATTACTACCTAAAACAGCAATTGATTTACTTTTTTTGAATGTAGCGTATACTAAATCAGATGTAAATCTACTAACCTCATAAATGCCGAATAGCTGCAAAGACCATATTAAGTTAACAAGTAAGAAAATTTTGGCATCTATTTTTAGAATCACACAGATTAAGGCAAATATTATTGTACCAATTGCTTGCAATAAAATTATTAGACTGCGTTTGCCTTGAGTTACTTGTTCCTCATTATTTTGGAATTTTTCCTGCACTCTTTTACGATAAGAGTAAAAGCAAGACAAATCAATACAAAGAGTAACGGCTATCGCTATCCAATTAACAAGTCTGTTACTCGAAATAAGCAAAACAGATGTGAGGCATAAATTTGCTATAATTACATATTTAATAGCGTATAAATTTCTCATAAATTTTGGTAAAATAAATTGGATTTCAAAAAATAAAGGCCCAAAAATCAATTTTCAAATATTTTCAATATTATAAAAACGATATAACTAGTAATAGGTTGCCTTTAAAAAAGCAATTACGGATTAGATAGCATCCAAAGCCTCTGCACCTTCTACAAGTACAGTTACTTTATTATTTAGCACTTCTACAAATCCACTTTTTATAGAAAAACGAGAGTTATTTGTTTTATCTTTTAAAACTTTAACCTGTCCATTAGCTAAGGCACTTACCATTGGCGCATGTTTATCTAATACTTCAAAAGAGCCAGATATGCCTGGTAATTGTACACCAAGTACATCACCACTATATAATTTTTTTTCAGGAGTGAGAATTTCAAGTATCATAATTTATTTAATTTCATATTTATGAAAAAAGTGAAGAATTAATTTAATCCTTCACTTTTGATGTATAAATCATTTGAATAATAATTATCCTTTTGCTGCTTCAAGCAGTTTTTTGCCTTTCTCTATAGCATCATCTAGGGTACCAACAAGGTTAAATGCTGCCTCTGGATAATCATCTACTTCACCATCCATTATCGCATTGAAGGCTTTGATAGTATCATCAATTGGTACAAATACACCTTTCAATCCAGTAAACTGTTCTGCCACATGGAAAGGTTGGCTAAGGAAACGTTGTACTTTTCTGGCACGTGCCACTGTCATTTTATCTTCATCGCTCAGTTCATCCATACCAAGTATTGCAATGATATCCTGTAGCTCTTTATAGCGTTGTAAAATCAACTTTACTTTGTTTGCACAATCGTAATGCTCATCACCTACAATTGAAGGAGAAAGAATACGTGATGTAGAATCTAATGGATCCACCGCTGGATAAATTCCTAAGTCAGCTATTTTACGACTTAGTACTGTTGTAGCATCTAAGTGGGCAAAAGTAGTGGCAGGTGCTGGGTCAGTAAGGTCATCCGCAGGTACATAAACTGCTTGTACGGATGTAATTGAGCCATTCTTTGTTGAAGTAATACGCTCCTGCATCAATCCCATTTCAGTTGCTAATGTAGGCTGATAACCCACCGCAGATGGCATACGACCTAAAAGGGCGGATACCTCTGAACCTGCCTGTGTAAAACGGAATATATTATCAACAAAAAATAAAATGTCTTTTCCTTTACCTGTACCATCTCCATCCCTAAAATATTCTGCAATGGTTAATCCACTCAGCGCCACTCTTGCACGTGCACCTGGTGGTTCATTCATTTGTCCAAAAACGAAGGTAGCTTTGCTGTCTTTTAAGCCATTCATATCCACTTTGCTTAGATCCCAACCACCTTCTTCCATGCTATGTTTGAATTCATCACCATATTTCATGATGCCTGCTTCAATCATTTCTCTAAGTAGATCATTTCCTTCACGGGTACGTTCTCCCACACCTGCAAATACGGATAAACCACCGTATCCTTTTGCTATATTATTAATTAACTCCTGAATCAAAACTGTTTTACCTACTCCAGCACCGCCAAACAATCCAATTTTACCTCCTTTGGCATAGGGTTCTATTAGGTCAATCACCTTTATTCCAGTAAATAAAACTTCTGTTGCTGTACTTAAATTTTCAAATGTTGGTGGTAAAGCGTGAATAGGACGACCACCCTCTTTACTTACTGGTGGTAATCCATCGATAGGGTCGCCGGTAACATTAAACAAACGACCATTAATGTTTTCTCCTATTGGCATTGCAATGGCTTTGCCGGTATCGGTTACTGTAGTTCCACGTACTAATCCTTCTGTACCATCCATTGCAATTGTACGTACACTATCCTCACCAAGATGTTGTTGAACTTCCAACACAAGCTTATCCCCATTGGGGCGAATAATTTCTAATGCATTGAGTATTTCAGGTAGGGCACCTTCAAATTGCACATCTACTACGGCGCCAATTATCTGTTTTACTTTTCCTTTGATGGCCATAATTTAAATGAAGATTTAATCGTTTATAATTTGTGATATTCTGAAATTTGGTTTCAGAAAAGCTATAAATGCGCCGCAAAAGTAAGGGATTGAACCAATAGCTGTAAATACTTCGGCTTATTTTTCCGTAAAATGAAAAACTAAACATAAAATTTAAGGGAAATTATACCATGGGTTTTGTTTCCGATTTTTACATTAAACCTCTCAACTGCATGCACATTCAAGAATTAAACTATGTTCTGATTTTATTTTTAAAGTATAAATCGAAAAGAATAATCAAAAACAAGTAAAATTTAATTGCATGAACCATTAAATTGCCAACCCACCACACACACTTAGCACTTGTCCGGTTATATAAGCACTCATGTCTCCCGCCAAAAATACAACTGCATTACCAATATCCGCACCTTTACCAAAACGGCCCAATGGTATATTTTTCATAAATTCATCTGCACCGTTTCCCTCTTTTAGATAGTGTGTCATATCGGTTTCAATAAATCCCGGGGCTATTGCATTACAACGTACATTTCTACTCGCTAATTCTTTTGCAACTGATTTTGTAAAACCTATGATACCAGCTTTACTTGCTGCATAGCTGCTTTGACCTGCATTACCTCCCAAACCAACAATTGAACTCATATTGATAATACTTCCCGCTTTTGCTTTCATCATGGGGCGTATAATCTGTTTGGTCATATTGAAAACACTTTTGAGATTGACTTGCATCACTTCATCCCACTGTTCAGCACTCATGCGTAGCAAAAGATTGTCCTTGCTTATGCCTGCATTATTTACACAAATGTCTACAGTGCCAAATTCTTTCATTACATCACCTACAAACTGCTCACAGGCCTGAAAATCTCCTGCATTGCTCTTCCAAGCCTTAGCCCTTACGCCCAAGCTTTCAATTTTATTGACAACTGCCGCCGCTTTATCTGCACTGCTGTCACTCACATAACTTATAGCTACATGCGCACCATGCTCAGCTAGTTTTAGGGCTACAGCTTCACCAATACCACGGGCAGCTCCGGTTACAATTGCAATTTTATTTTCTAATAGTTTCATACTCAATTTTTTTGGTGGCCAAAAATAGGGAAAGGGGGTATTATAAAAATGAGGTAGTACATTCTGTATTGTATATAAAATCCGAACTATTTTTACTCATACATATGCAAATTATTGCATTATGTAAGCACAATACGATGAAATGACACTTCAACAACTAAAAACAGCCCATTAATCGAATATCCTTATTTTGCCCGCTAAATCACTAACGAAATAAAACTTATATGTCTGAACTAAGCAGTTCCAAGGGCCATCCAAAAGGTTTATCAGTATTGTTTGCCACCGAAATGTGGGAACGTTTTAACTATTATGGTATGCGTGCCATTTTGATTCTATTCATGACTAAGGCATTACTTTTTGACAAAGTATTTGCCAGTAATTTATATGGCAGTTATACAAGTCTTGTATACCTCACCCCTTTAGTAGGTGGATTTATTGCCGATCGTTACTGGGGCAACCAACGTTCAATCATTTCCGGAGGTATATTAATGGCTCTCGGGGAGTTTATTCTTTTCTTCTGTGCTTCCACCTATAGTACCAATGAATCACTTTCCTCCATTTTGTTTTTTACTGGTTTAGGGTTTATGATTGCTGGAAATGGCTTCTTTAAGCCAAATATTTCTTCTATGGTTGGTCAACTATATCCTGCCAATGACAAAAGAATAGATCCGGCATATACCATTTTTTATATGGGTATCAATGTGGGTGGAGCTTTTGGGCCATTTATTTGTGGATTTGTGGGAGATACTGGAGATCCTGCAGATTTTAAATGGGCTTTTCTTGCAGGTGGAATTGGTATGATATTGAGTGTAATCATTCAATTTTTATTTCATCATAAATATGTTAAGGGACCAGATGGTCACACGCTGGGCCTTATACCAAAAGACTCGCCTGCCATCGCTACAAAACCTATCGTTGTATTTGGTAGTTTATTAGGATTTACAGCTGTGCTTATAGGTTTGCTTTATATTGATGCAAAAGTGGTAAGTTATCTAACGTATTTACTCATTGCGGCTGTGCTACTTATTGCCTATTTAATTTTTGGTGACAAAACATTGAGCGGTATTGAAAAGCAAAGGATAGCAGTAATATTTATTGTTGCATTTTTTGTTGTTTTTTTCTGGAGCGCTTTTGAGCAGGCAGGTGCTTCCCTTACATTTTTTGCTGAAGAACAAACCAACAGACAATTAGGGAGTTTTACAGTACCCTCCAGTTTTTTCCAATCACTTAATTCAATTTTTGTAGTTACGCTTGCTCCATTATTTGCATGGCTCTGGATAAAACTTGGCAAAAAAGAACCTGCCTCTCCTACTAAAATGGCTTTTGGTTTATTGCTGCTTTGTATCGGCTATTTATGGATTTCATTTGGCGTAAAAGATGTGCAACCAGGTATTAAGGTTAGTATGATTTGGCTTACTGGTATGTATTTCTTACACACCTGCGGTGAATTATGTTTGTCCCCCATAGGTTTGGCATTGGTGAATAAGTTGGCTCCTTTAAAATTTGCATCACTACTTATGGCTGTTTGGTTTTTGGCCAATGCAGCTGCTAACAAGCTAGCAGGTGTGCTAAGTGCATTATATCCCGATGGGAAAACCACCAGTTTTGCAGGATACGAAATGAATAACCTCTACGATTTCTTTTTATTATTTGTAGGAATGAGTGGAATAGCTGCATTAATATTATTTCTACTAACAAAAAGATTGCAGAAAATGATGCACCAATCATAACTGTAATGGCCATTGGTATAAATTGTTTAGTGTAGGTTGACTAGAGCGTAAAAAAATTCAACACAAATCTTTAAAATACGAGGCAATATGCAAACAGCTTCTAAGAAAATCATTAATGCTTGGTGCATGTATGATTGGGCAAACAGTACCTATAATTTAGTAATTACAACTACATTTTTCCCTATCTATTTTACTGCGGTTACAAAAAATTTTTTTGGCAGTGATGAGGTCCCATTTTTAGGTCGTACCTATCTTAGTAGCTCATTGTATAATTATACCCTTGCGGCCACATATTTAATCATTGCCCTTTGTTATCCTGTACTAGCATCTATAGCTGATAGCAGGGGAAACAAAAAAATGTTTATGCGTTTTTTCTGTTATATGGGAGCAATTGGATGTAGTGCTCTATATTGGTTTACCGGTGATAATATCGGGTTTGGAATCATCAGCTTTATGCTTGCAGCTGGGGGCTATGTGGGAAGTTTGGTTTTTTATAATGCTTTTCTTCCTGAAATAGCAGCTCCTGAAGACAGAGATCGGGTAAGTGCAAGGGGCTATAGCTTTGGATATGTGGGTAGTGTATTAATGCAAATTATTGGTTTTATACTTGTTATAACAATTGCCTCAGATCCATTTACAGCTCCTCGTATTACATTTTTATTGGTAGGCATTTGGTGGTTAGCTTTTGCTCAAATTACATTTAAAAATGTGCCTGAAATTAACATCTCCTCTGTTTCGAAAGGAAATATGATTAGGGAGGGATTTAAAGAAATGAAATCCGTATATATAAAGGTAAAAGAGATGCCTGTTTTGAAAAATTTTCTGAGGGCATTCTTTTTTTATAGTATGGGCGTACAAACGGTAATGCTTGCAGCCACACTATTTGCGGCTAAAGTGTTATTATTAGATGATACTAAATTAATTATTACTGTTGTTATCATTCAATTGGTAGCTATACCGGGAGCTATACTTATGAGTAGGCTTGCCCATCGCTTTGGAAATATTATTGTATTACTCGGTGTTGTTGTTTTATGGATAGCGATATGTATAGCAGGATATCAGGCAGCGGAGTTTAAAGAAAACGGGGGTGATCCGGAATACTATTTTTATGGTTTATCGGTAGCCGTTGGTCTTGTAATGGGGGGCATTCAAAGCTTAAGCCGTAGCACTTTTTCAAAGATGATGCCTCCCACAAAGGATACAGCATCTTTCTTTACCTACTATGATTTTACTGAAAAAATTGCCATAGTATTAGGAATGCTTTCATTTGGCTATATTGAAGAGTTAACAGGCAGTATGAAATACAGCCTATTGAGTTTGATTATCTTTTTTCTTTTAGGATTTATATGGTTGATGATGGCTTTGGGGAAGCAAAGAAAAAATACAAAAAACTTGGCATTATAGATTTTAAATAATTATTCCGAAAACTCATTTCAAAAACTTCAAAATCTCATCGCTATCCGGCTTTACATTACTGCTAAAATGTTTTAATAAATTACCATTAGCATCGATTAAAAACTTGTTGAAATTCCATGAAATTTCCGCATCTAATACACCGTTCTCTGATTTATTACACAAGTATTTATAAATAGGTGTTGTGTTAGCTCCCTTTACATCAACACGGGTAGTGAGGGGGAAACTCACACCAAAGTTTTTCTCACAAAAAGCCTTTATTTCATTATTGTCTTGGTATTCCTGTCCACCAAAGTTATCTGAAGGGAAACCTACAATTACTAATTTGTCTTTGTATGTTTCATAAACTTGTTGTAGGGCTTTGTATTGGGGTGTATAGCCGCACATAGAAGCTGTGTTTACAACCATAATCATTTTCCCTTTAAAATCAGCAAAATTGATTGTTTCACCATCTAAGGATTCTATTGTAAAATCATAAATAGAATGAGCAACTGTTGCCACCGGGGTCACATTTGTTTCAGGAGTTTTATTCATACAAAAAGCACTTAATAATAACATGGAAAGCAAAAAAGCTATATTTTTCATTTGTAATTTTTTTTATAACAATTTATAATCTAATAAGTTTACTCCATTTCGAAACAACCAATATCCGGTGTTTGATCACTCCTTTTTTGCCCAAGAATATCAACGATTACTGAGGTTCCAATTCCCGCATTATTACATGGAGAAATGGGGCTCAATGAAAAATCAAAAATATTATTTTCATAATCAATCAGATTAAAGTTTGGATCGTTGCTATTGATACTATTTTCAAATTCAACACCAGATTGATCGAAAGTATTACTATAAAATACATTCCGAAAATTGGTACTAACTCCGGCGCCAAATACTGTACTATTTATTTCATTCTCAACAAGACCACCAGAGCCATAAAAGATACAATTCGTAAAATTGCCATTAAGTGGATATTGGTTCAATGCATTATCCTGGTCGGTTAAGAAAGCTACAGGACCATCATGTGCTATTAAAAAATTGCTATAAGTAACCACAGTACAATGGTTAAAATTGTAATTCCCCCCTGCAAAGAAAATATTATTCAATTGGCAATTGCTGATCTGGCAGTTTACTGCATTTATGTTGCTATTTATGGCAGCAATACCATAGGCCAACTGGTTATCTATCACACATCCATTTAGAGTTAATTGAGCTTGCCCATTTCCAAAAATTTGAATTCCTGATACACCATTTTGAATACTTACATAATTTAATTGATTGTTGTAGGAACTATTGCTAAAAATTATACCGGGCCAACTCCCAGGAAATGTACTGTAAGGTTCATCTAACCTACTTCCAGAAAGGCGGATGCGTGTACTATCAAAAAAATTACCTTCGGCATGCAGGCTTCCATTGATTAATAAAGCAGCGTTTGCATCAAAATAAATTGATGTGCCTTCGGCAATGGTTAATGTGGCGCCTTCGGCAATGGTTAATGGGTTTTGTATAACTATCGGTAAATCATTGGAAAAACTGGTGTCTTTTGAAATAAGACCGCCCACTAGCCATCTGGCATTTCTACCTTCAGCATTGAGTTGAACAAATTGTTCATTGCTATTCCATGCTATGCGAATGCTATCTCTTACTAAAAACGGAAGTGCCAAACCTGAGGTTGGAATAAGTGTAGATACAAATACATAAATACTATCGCCTGCGGCAATTTCAATATTTGAAAAACTTACACCAGGTACTCCATTAACATTCATTTGAAACACGGAAGCACTGCCGCCGGAAAGATTTAAAGAGGTAAGTAAAAGATTTTGATCATTCCCGTTAAATATTTTAAGAGATTGAGTAATAGATCCACTTCCTGTAAATAATTTTCCAAAACTTAGTGTATCTGCAGAAGTAAAAAGCAACGCATCTTTATTGGTGGTGATACTCTCTTTATTGCATGCTGATAAAATGAGTATTAATGCGACACTCCAAACTGATAAACTACTAATAAATGATTTTGCCATCCGTTCAAACATAAGGCAAAGAAAAAATATTCATCATTAACTCAAAAAAAATCAGCTAGACAAACAGAATCGCAAATATTTAGTCAGCAAACTGTGGTAATATAATTTATGTTTCGGTGTGGACATAAATATAATTTTGTATCTTCTTCAAGTCAATCAAATTAATTTTTGCTTAAATACAAATTTTCCAACAACTTCTACCCTATACTTTTAACAACTCAACTGACCCTTTTAAAATTCCAATAACCTTAAAAAATAGTCTGCTAAACCACGCTATACAGCACTTGCACGGTGTTTGGTTTTTGCTGAATGAGTACAATATTTTTTCCTGCTTTCATACTATCCAACAGTGTTTTGTTGTAATGCCTTATGGTGAGTAGCTCTAAGCTTTTCTCTACCTGTACATCAAAATGAAAGCCTGCTGCTGCGGCCAGCTGTGCTGTTTTTTCTGAACGGTCATCAATACACACTTGTATGCTGATGGCTCCAGTTTGTATGAGGTTTGGTTTAATATGATGTTTTGCAAAAATTTCATATAAATCACTCATAGGTTTTTCGCCAACAAATGAAAAATCCGGACTGCTCAAGTGGAGTAAAGCCTGATCTTTTTTTATGATGATAATTGGTGGTAAATCTTTTACTTGTTTTTTATGAATTGTGGTGCCGGGCAGGGTGGGGTCAAAAAAGCATTTTACCAAGAGTGGAATGCCTTTGTTTTGAAGTGGTTTAATAGTTTTGGGATGTATAACTTGAGCTCCATAATAGGCCATTTCAATTACTTCATCAAAGCTCAGTTCGGGTATGAGTTGCGCTTCAGGAAATTGTTTAGGGTCTGCATTCAATACACCGGTTACATCCTTCCAAATGGTTTGACTTTCTGCATCCAGTATGTTTGCAAAAATGGCAGCGGAGTAATCACTGCCCTCTCTGCCCAGTGTAGTACTTTCATTTTCATCTGTACAGCCAATAAAACCCTGTGTGATGATGATATTTGCTTTTTCAAAAAGTGCTGAAGCACGCTCTATTATTTGCTTCTGACTTAGCTCCCAGTTGATGCCTGCATCCCTAAAGTTATCGTCTGTGCGAAGTACATCTCTTACATCCAGCCAATTATTTTCTACACCCATTTCATTCAAGTAATAACTGATAATGATGGTACTCATTAACTCACCTGCGCATACAATCTGATCATAATAATAATCGTATGATCTCACAGGTTTATCCTGAATCAGCCATTCTACTTCTGTAAAAATTTCTTTGAGGTGCGCTTCGCAATGGTTGTAGTGCGTTACTAATAAATATTTGGCCGTAGTAAGGTGCTGCTGTTTGATAGTATTAAAAAGCAGCAATGCTTCTTCTTTATTGCCCTCATAAAAATTTTCTACTACTTTTTCTAAAGCATTGGTGGTCTTGCCCATGGCAGATATTATGATGACCAACTGCTCCCCTGAAAAAGATTGTACAATTGTCTTTACATTTTGAATTCTTTCAAAACTGTTTACACTGGCGCCACCAAATTTGAAAACTTTCATCTGTTTATTAAAAATATTTTAATCAATTTTTCAAAATTGTACAAAGATAGGTTCTGGCGGTAAAGCAAATTTGCTGATAGCCACTACATTTGCATTTCAATAATTATTTGCCATTATGACTGTAAATCGGCGCATACTCACTTTAGATGAATTTACCATTCAGCAATTTCGTACCATTCCAAATGCCACTGGAGAGTTAAGTACCTTATTAAGAGATATTGGCCTTGCAGGTAAGCGTATAAATACAGAAGTAAACAAGGCTGGTCTTGTGGATATACTGGGGGATGCCGGTAATGTAAATGTACAAGGGGAAGAGGTAAAAAAGTTAGATGTATATGCCAATAATCAATTGATTGGAGTACTACGTCATGGTATAAGTTGTGCTGGTATAGGCAGTGAGGAAATGGATGATGTTGTTGTGTTTGATGATGAGGTAAGTAATAACAGCAAGTATGTGGTCATGTTTGATCCATTGGATGGCAGTAGCAATATTGATGTAAATGTATCTATCGGTACCATATTCGGAGTGTATAGGAGGGTGAGTGAAATAGGTAAACCCTGCACTATGGAAGATTTTCTGCAACCTGGTGTGCGCCAAGTAGCTGCGGGTTATATAGTGTATGGTTCATCTACTATGTATGTATATGCAACACGCAGGGGCGTGAATGGATTTACATTAGACCCTTCTATTGGGGAATATTGCCTCAGCCATCCAGATATAAAAGTGCCTGTAGATGGTAAGATATACAGCGTGAATCATGGCAACTATTACCAATATGATAAGCAAGTACAGGATTATATTGAATGTTGTCAAAAGAAAACAAAGGATACCGGAGGTCCATATACCAATCGATATGTGGGCAGTATGGTGGCAGATTTACATCGTACCTTAATTAAAGGAGGCGTTTTTTATTATCCCGGCACAACTGGCAAGCCGGAAGGTAAACTCAGATTAATGTATGAATGTAATCCCTTCGCCTTTATTATAGAAGTGGCAGGTGGTAAAGCTACAAGTGGTATACAACGTATTCTTGATATACAACCTACCAATCTGCATCAGCGTACACCATTATTTATAGGAAGTACAAATATGGTAGATGAATGTCTTACTTATTTGCAAGCCTAATGGTTTGAAGAAAAGTATTATACACCATCTTGGTATATATGCAGACATTTTTGATAATAAACTTCGGTTGAATAATGCTTGTCAAAACAGGCATGCATTTTTTCTTCTAAATGGTTTTGATTTTGCGTAGCAAGGTTGCGTATTTTATCACACCATTTTTCTACACTCATATCCTCAGCAACAAATTCCGGGAAATCATTTTGTATTTGCTGCACTACTTCGCCGGTTTTGGAAGCTATAAAAGGGAGGCCATGAGCAAGATATTCTATGAGTACCAATGGGCCCGATTCAAATATAGAACAATGTAATGCCATATCGTATTGATATAATTGCTCTTGCACATTTGTGATACCGGTTTTTATAGTTATAGCTTTTGTCAATTGATGCGTATCAATATACCTTAACACACTGTGGTAATAGGCCTCATCATTTACATGACCAATAATGGTGAGGTGCATATTTTTTTGGCTTTGCTGCATAGCATAATGAAGTAATTCTATTGCAAACAGTATATTTTTATTTTCAGTAAAATTTGCAGTAATCAATAGTTGAAGTGTATCAGTAGCCTGCACAGTCTGCACTTTACTCTCATGTTTTAAAATAATATTTTGGAGTAAAAAAACCTGCTGCGTTGGTAGTTCTACCTGTTTAATTGCCCATGCTACTATCGACTGCGATACGGCAATAAAATTTATAGTTCGGAGTATTTTTTTTTGTTCTTTGCCTACGGCAAATGTTTCATCGTAAGCGCCATGATGTTCCTGATAAAATATTTTCGCTTTTATGCCGCCTATTTGCAGTGCCAGCCATATATACCGCATATTATGATAGCCATGTATATGTATAATATTATACTGCCTGAGTAGCCGATTGAGCTGCCAAATTTTTATTGGATTGTATTTCCATTTTCTATGCAATACAAGCAGCTTAACCTCAGGATGTATTTGCAATGCAAGCTTCCCCTTTGATACTGTTGTCATAATATGCACCGTGTGCCCTTTTGCAGCAAAAAGAGCAGATTGCGTAAGTAGGATTCTTTCTGCGCCACCGGGCTCAAGTCGGTCTATTAAATGTACTATTTTAAAAATGGTATGCTGCACGCTGTGAAGATAAGCGATTGGCAGCTGCTTCATATTCTCCGCTAATCTTGTAGTTGTACGATGCGTTTTCTTCAGGTTTGCTTAAGTTAAGATGCAATACATTCGCAGCCATGCCATCAAAGGTTTTTAAAGCCCATGCAGCAGTACTTGCTGCCAACGTTTTTTTCGGTATTAATTTTCTTACTGTAAAGTATGTGGTACCTTCACCTCTGGCACCCATCACATTAAATATTTTAAGGGTATCTGGAGCGCTATTCTTGTTTTGGTTGCTCTATGCTATAAAACCAAATAAAGCGAGCATTCAGCGCAAGCATATACCACGTTTTATAACCTGTGCCATTACGGGTGTGGCCATCAATCAAATATTATTTATAAAAGGGCTTTCACTTACTTCTACTACACATGCATCACTATTAATACTTGGTACACCTATAGCAATTATTTTCATTGCTGCTTTAGTACTAAACGAGAAAATTACTGTATTAAAAATGATTGGATTAAGCATGGGTATAGCTGGGGCTACAATACTTATATTACTCAAAGAAAATAGTAAGCAGGCTTCAGATGTAATTACAGGAGATATACTCATTATACTCAATGCAATTTCTTATGCTTTATATTTAGTATTAGTAAGGCCCCTTATGCAGGAATATAGTGCTATACATGTAACCCGTTGGGTATTTACCATAGGTGCATGTATGATGATTCCTTATGGATGGAGTTCATTTAATTCCACAGAGTGGCAAGCTATAAGTGCCATTCAATGGGGAGCCATATCAATCGTAGTGATATGTGGTACATTTCTGGCTTATTTATTCAATATTTATGGAGTAAAAAATATAGGCCCCTCAGCTACTGGGGCCTATATTTATACTCAACCTATATTTGCTACTACACTAGCTATATTTTTTGCTGGTGAATCTTATAGTGTATTAAAATTTGTTGCCGCTTTACTTATATTTTCTGGTGTGTACCTCGCAAATTTTTATAAACCTCCAACTGATAGCTGATTTTTAAGGCTGGTTTTGTTTGGCTGACCAATATATCGTTTGTATCTGGCACACCATATTTTTTGTTGTAATTACGATGAATAGTATAAAATTATCTTTTTCATTTTTAAAATGAATTTATTGCATATCTTGTAACCATATATCGTAAATAATAGCTGTAGAGTACAATGTTGATGCCGCCGCACTCCATTTGCCCCTATTATTCCCAATAACTTCGTCCGATTTATGAGTATCCAAATAAGGATACCAAAAAACTTTTAAACATGGATAAGTCAGATAAATTTCTTCTTGATTTAACGGGAAGTAAAATGCAAAGGAAGTAGAAGTTTCTGTATATCTGCGATAAGAAAAATGTGCAAAAGGTGAAAACCATTTAATCTTCAGTTTTAAATCGGCCTGTAGTTTAGAAAATGGCTGGCCAATATATTTTGCTTTATTAGCTACTACTTCGTGTAAATATGCTAAGGTATCTGGCACACCATATTTTTGTGCATGGGTTACCTGCTTAATAGAGAGAATCATTATGAGTAGGATAATTTTTTTCATACTTGCTCTGGCCTTTGAAAGAAAATCTTATTTATATTTAATCAAACACTCTCATATCGTAAATAATAGCTGTAGAGTACAATGTTGATGCCGCCGCACTCCATTTGCCCCTATTAATCCCAATAACTTCGTCCGATTTATGTATATCCAAATAAGGATACCAAAAAACCTCTAAACATGGATAAGTCAAATAAATCTCTTCTTGATTCAGCGGGAAATAGAAACAAAAATCAGTAGAAGTTTCTGTATTTATACGATAAGAAAAATGTGCATCAGGCCGAAATTGTTTTATCTTCAGTTTTAAATCGGCCTGTAGTTTAGAAAATGGTTGACCAATATATTTTGCTTTATTAGCTACTACTTCGTGTAAATATGCCAATGTATCGGGTACGCCATACTTTTGTGCACTTACATTTTTTGTTGTAATTACGATGAATAGTATAAAAATTATCTTTTTCATTTTTTTCTCTGTTTAAAATTAATAAATTATTGACAATCTTGTATATAAATATTCCGTTTTGGTTTTTTGGGGTCAGGCTTTTTAGCAACAATTATTGGTTTAAAATTTCCGGCAGCATCTTTTTTATTTAGTACTAACCCTGTGCCAAATTGGTTGAGTACAGCTGCCATTGCCATTTCATAAGCAAAATATTTCTTGCTCTGGGTAGTATCTCCACCTAGGAAATAATTTTTTGCTTCTTTAAATTCCTTTCCAATATCAGAATATTTATTCCATTCCGTGCCAGATAAATTTTGGTCCTGCGTTATCAAAAAAGCGGAAGCACGTGCAGCATCAGTTATAGAAAGCGCATATTGGCTTCCATTTGCTGCTGCTACAAATGTGCCTTGATAATCTTCTTCTTTATCGAGCATAATGGTTAGAAGCTGATAAATATCTCCTGCCGAATGGGCCGGGTATTTAGTGGGAGGGTGTGTATGCAATGTGGCTACTGCATATTCCAATCTGGGTGCCATTTGAAATAATATTTCTATTGAAGAATCAGTGCCCGTGCTTATTGCGCTGCTGCGATAACCTATGGTGGTATCTTTAACATCATAAGGATTAATGGTTAGTTTTTTGATGATGCCAAAACCTTTTTCTAAAGGTTCGGTAGCCAAATTTGGTATGGAGGCTAATACAGAATCCGCCTTGCTTAGATTAAAAATTGTGTCCAATTTCTTTGCAGCATTCTGTGCTGCGGGACAAGGGTCTTCTGGGGGGTCATTATCATGACTTTCCGGGTTCCATCCATCGCCACCACCCTCATCACAAGGTAAGTCAGTTTTATTTATTGCTCCGCTGCCAGTGCAGGGGTCAGTATCATCTCCACCAGTGTCTCCGCCACCACCACCGCCACCACCTGAGCTTCCTCCGCCACCAGTGCTGCCACCACCACCATCATCATCCCACCAGGTTTCACATTCTAGGGTAGTGGTTGTAGTGGTACATAAGCTACAGCCATCGCAAGTTCCATTTTCACCATTGCAGTAGGCATAGGGACAGTGATAAGTTTTTGTATTTATTTCAACACAGATAGTTGAAAATCTGGCTTCGGTATTACTTGTTTTTAGTACCGTTTTTCTGATCAGGTTTGCGGTGTCTGCATAATTGGAAGAATGGTGAAACAACCGCTTATCTGTAATGGTAAAGGACTCGTGGTTGAAAACATCTTTGTTCAAAAGCATAAATCTTATGGCTAATGTTTCTGCTTCATTGGTCAAAGTATCTGAGTTACTAAACCTAAGGGTTTTGTACTCGGCACCAGTATGCATAATGAGCTGAACACTATCACTCAGATGTGCTTCTATATAAGTCTGTACTTCGTTGATGTTTTGTTGAATAACGGGGATGATAACTACCGTGTCTGCGCCCTCACTTTCCCCTTTGCCAGATAGTGTATTTGATGCAGCAAGTGCAAAACCTATATCCCACAAAGGTTGGCCATATTGCTTAAAAAATCTAGGTACAAGTTTTGAACCCTTATTGCGCTTGCTAAATTCTGCCATAACCCTTACCACCTGTGGGCTTGTAGCTTGAGACCGCTCAAAAAAATTTTCTTCGGATGGTGCACTTGTTTCATTTGATGGTGATAGGTCAATCTTTTTACAACTGATTATCATAAGGAAAATGGCTATGAATATCCTGAAAGAAACGTTAAGAAAATTGGTTTTTATTTGCCCATTTACAAATTTGCGGGGGGGGGGTAAAATTCATATTTTTATTTTTTTTTCATTTTTTGAAACTGATAAAAAATTTTTATTCAAAATTGCTTGCAGCCATATTTAAAAAAAGAAAATTTGTAAATCAAAATAGAATATCTGATAAAATATTATATCCTTATTGTAAATGTAAGAGTATAGTTTTAATGAGTAACTGCCACATGCGAATAAAATCTACATTCTGCCTTTTTAGGATATTCTTTTGAATGAATTTTTGCTGATGACAATAGAATCAAAAACAAAAACATCTTATTTTGGTCTTGCTCTACAGGAATTTTAGGATAGTCTTATGAGATTGTCGAATTCTTTTTTCTTAACATCTTTTATACCAGTTAACTCCATATAATTTTTTCATTTTTTGGGTAACTAAAACAAAAGAATTTTTTGATCGAATTATTGAAATATTGCCAATCTACAATATCACTCTTTACAGCAAAAAAACTACCCGTTGGCAAATCATCTACTCTAGCATCTGTAAGTGAGTTTGCAAATTGAGTAATGCCTGGATTGTGTGCCACTATTGCAATACTATTAAAGGCATTGTCAATTTCTGAAAGAAGATTTTGGAAAATATTTACTCCGGCAAGATAGAGTTCGGGTTTTGGAAAGATGGGCATTTGTTTTTCATTCATGATGCCTGCAATTAGATTCGCTGTACTCATTGCACGTAGTGCAGTACTTGTATAAAATGCATCAATTGATATATTGTTTTTTATGAGCCGCTTTGCCATTTCCGGGGCATCATGCTTGCCTCTATTGTTCAGGGGCCTGTCGTGGTCTGATATACTACCATCAGTCCAATCACTTTTTGCGTGTCGAATGAGTATTACGGTTTTCATAAAAAAATACAGGTGCCTAAAATGGCACCTGCGATATGGAGTCAATTTTATTTTGCTGTGGTAAATCTTTCTGCCACTTTATTCCAGTTTACTAAACTCCAGAAAGCTGATAGATAATCTGCTCTTCTGTTTTGATACTTTAAATAATATGCATGCTCCCATACATCAACCCCAAGTATGGGACTACATTTCGTTTCTGCAATATCCATCAAGGGGTTGTCTTGATTTGGAGTGCTACATATTTTTAAAGTACCCTCATTTACACAAAGCCAGGCCCAGCCACTGCCAAAGCGAGTCATGCCTGCCTGTGCAAAGGCTTCTTTACATTTTTCAAATGAGCCAAATGCTGTATTGATAGCATCTGCAATATCTCCAGCTGGTTCACCACCAGCTTGGGGTGCAATACTTTCCCAGAAAAAACTATGATTCCAATGTCCACCCCCATTATTACGAACGGCAGCGGAAATATTGCCCGCATGGGCTACTAATTCTTCTAAAGTTTTATTTTCATGCTCCGTGCCTGCAATGGCTTTGTTCAAATTATCAACATAGGCTTGATGATGCTTGCCATGATGGATTTGCATGGTGAGCGTGTCAAAATGTGGTTCCAATGCGTCGTGTGAATAAGGTAACGCCGGTAGTGTAAATGCCATAAAATATTTTTTTGTAAGACAAAGGTAATAAGAAACGATTTAGAAGAAAGATATGATTTCAATTCAAAAAATCTATTCATTTTAAATACTTTCGCACACATTAATCGAAAAAAAATATAGTGATTCATCCTGTAAACATTTTACTCATAGGTGCTGGTGGCAGGGAGCATGCCTTGGCTTGGAAATTGACTCAAAGCCAATTTTGCAAAAAATTATTTATAGCTCCTGGTAATGCTGGAACTATGCAACATGGTGAAAATGTTCCCATTTCAGTTTCCGATTTTCTTTTGCTTCAGCAATTTATTGAATCTAACCATATTGGGCTCCTAATTGTAGGCCCGGAAGATCCTTTGGTGAGTGGTATTACAGACTATTTTCATCATCACCTACCTGAATTAAAAGTAGTGGGACCTGGGGCGTCTGGGGCCCGCCTGGAGGGGAGCAAAGATTTTAGTAAACAATTTATGCTGCGGCACAATATTCCTACTGCAGCTTATGAGGCTTTTACATTGGACACAATAAATAATGGTTTGGAATACATCAGTAATCATACTCTACCCATTGTATTGAAGGCAGATGGTCTTGCGGCAGGAAAAGGTGTAGTTATTTGCAATACAAGGGAGGATGCGAAAACTGTTTTTATTGACATGATTGTAAAAAAACAGTTTGGGGATGCTTCTTCAAAAGTTGTTGTAGAAGAGTTTTTGACGGGTATTGAAATTAGTGTATTTGTAGTAACAGATGGAAGCGAGTATAAGATAATTGGACATGCTAAAGATTATAAAAGGATAGGTGTAGGGGATACCGGCCCAAACACGGGTGGCATGGGCTGCATAAGCCCTGTACCTTTTGCAGATGAAACTTTTATGAATAAGGTACAAACACAGATTATTGAACCTACCATTTCTGGCTTACGAATTGAAGGCATTCCTTATACAGGATTTATATTCTTTGGCTTGATAAAAGTTGAAGATGATCCTTATGTTATTGAATACAATTGCCGCTTGGGCGATCCTGAAACAGAAGTAGTACTGCCACGTCTTGAAAATGATCTTGTGGATTTATTTTATAGTTTGTTTGATGGAACTTTGAAAGAACGGGAAATAAAATATATACAAAAATCCGCAGCTACTGTTGTTGCAGTTAGCAAGGGCTATCCCGGTGAATATAAAAAGGGTTTGGAAATATCATTGCCTGAGTCATACCAAAATTCCATTGTTTTTCATGCCGGCACTAAAATGATGATGAATGAATTGCAAACTAACGGAGGCCGTGTACTTGCAGTTACTTCATTTGGAGATTCAATAAAAGAAGCTACTGCCTTGAGCAATGGAGTTCTAGAAAATATTTCATTTGAAGGCATGTATTACAGAAATGATATTGGCTATGAATTTTCCTAAATAGCGCATTCTTGGGTATTACAATATCACTCTGCATAGTGCATGGATACCAACTATCAAGCAGTTTAGTATTTTAATCTTTGCATATTATATCAACTACAAATTTTAAATTGAAATAAGTAATTAATAATTACAGAATTTCAACTGTGATATATGGGTTTATTTACCTGTAAAGATTTTATTTGCACAAAAATGTATCTACCATGAGTGACCAGTCTGTTTATTATGGAGATTATCTCCAGTTAAATAAAATATTAGAAGCTCAAGAGCCTGTAAGTTTTAAAACACCTGAAACCTATGCTCATGATGAAATGCTTTTTATTGTAATTCATCAGGCTTATGAATTATGGTTTAAACAAATACTTCATGAAACCTATTCTGCTATTGCAATCTTTAAGCAGCCAGAAATAAATGATAACACTCCTCAATTACAAACTGTGGTGCACCGCTTGCAGCGTGGTGTAACCATTCTGAGGGTATTGGTGCAGCAAATAGATATTATGGAAACCATGACGCCAATGGATTTTCTAGATTTCAGGGATATGCTACGTCCCGCTTCGGGTTTTCAAAGCTGGCAGTTCAAAGAATTGGAAGCTTTGCTAGGTCTGCGTTATGAAGACAGATATGGACAAGATTATTATATCAGTCAGCTTCGTCAAAAAGAAATTGATATCATAAAAAAAGCGGAGCAGGAGCAATCCTTATTGAGCTTAGTAAATGGCTGGCTGGAGCGAATGCCATATTTTGATAATTCTGAGGAATGGGATATTAAGAATTCAGATACTGACACCAATGTGCATCCTTATTGGATGAATTATAGAAAATGCTACGCCGAAAGTTTGGCTGCAGCGGAACAAATAAATTTTGAAAATTTTGATGCAGTTTTTTTGAACGATAACCCTAAGAGAAAATTGTCTGCTAAAGCAAGTAGGGCAGCACTTTTTATTATGATGTACCGGGGTTATCCTATACTGCATTTGCCTTTTCAGCTACTAAATACATTACTTGAAATTGATGAACAGTTAAGCACTTGGAGATACAGGCATCTGAATATGGTACAACGCATCATAGGTAGTAGAATTGGCACAGGTGGCAGCACAGGGGGAGATTATTTACAAAAAGCCTTGCATAGTCATTATATTTTCAAGGATATTGCTTCTCTCACCTCATTTTTAATAGAAAGAAAAAAATTGCCAGTACTACCAAAAGCGGTAGAAGATAAACTGGGATTTAATCATTGATGTAGGATATCTTGTACAACTTAAATTCTGTCATAGTTGCAAAAGTATGCATCAATAAATCTTTGAATAGCATTATTACAACCAATGAATTTTAAGGCAAAACGATGTGAAAGAGAATGAGCAGTTTTGAAAATTTATTAACTCCTCTTCAAAAAAACGTCACATATTTTTGAAAAAACGTCTTCCCCAAATCAAAATTTGAGTTTAAAAAATGTACCCTTATTTAATTGAGCACGCTGGGTTTCCATTACTGATTAGGCCGAATACATTTTATAAAATCTAACAATTGTTCTAATTAATTAATATAAGCTAGCATATACTACAGGGGATTTGTTTCAAGAAATTGAATATAGACTTAGTATGACCTAATATTGTGGCAAGCTACAAATGAAAATGTATTGATGATGCACCGTGTTTTTGGTATATTATTTTTTCTCATTTTATGTATTGATTTATCAGCACAGAACAATTATGTATATACACAATACACACAAACGGATGGTTTACCAAGCCATACAATATTAGATGTAAAGCAAGATAATGATGGTTTTATATGGATAGCCACCAGCAATGGCGTGAGCCGGTATGACGGTAGAAATTTTGTAAATTATTTTGTGGAAGATGGATTGCCTGACAATGATATTAATCAATTATTTATCGATAGGGAAAATAGGATTTGGATGCTTCCATTTGCAAATACAATTTGTTACTATAATAATGGGAAAATTTATAACCAAAAAAATGATAGTATATTAAAAAAAATAAGGATAGATGCCATGCCCTTGAGTATGGCAACCGATGCAGATGGTAACCTTGCTATAAACACAGATAAGCAAGTAATTATTATATCCAAATCGATACAATTACTTACAACTTTTAATAAGGATAATCAAAGCTTTTTAGGAATTGGGAATAATGAAGCCAATCAAATCGTTTTTAATGTACGCAGTAATGCATCATTTGATTACATAGATGAATTCAGGTATCAAAATAAATTGGGATTCATTAAAAAGGAGCGTCAACCCTATACAAATCATAACTCAAATGTTTCAGTATATGATTCAACTCTAAATCTTTTTGAAAATCAAAATGAAGATGAAATTGAAATTAATAATAGAGCCACACATGATACATGGAAAATAAAAAAGATTTCAAACTTAGTTACTGCATCACACCTTAATCAGTCGGTGGTATCATTCAATACATCCCATGGCACTTATTTATATGACTACCACCAAAAAAGATATATAGATAGTTTTTTGAATCATATATACATCAATCGTTGTATGATTGATAAAGATGGTAGTTTTTGGTTTGCAACTCCTGCAGATGGTTTATTTTTTTTAAGTAACAGATCAGTAAAAGAAATTGCCGATACTCGGAATATCAATGGCGGCATTTATCGGTTTGCATACCAGAACAATGTTTTATATTTTTTGAATTTTGCCAACCAGATAAAAGGCATTGATGTACAATCAAAAAGTATTATTCAAAATATACCGGCTATTGACAGTAATAGTCGCTCTATGAAATTCATAACTAAGCTACAGCAAAATATCTTTTATCAAAATGGAAGACAATTAAATATAATATCCAATAACAAGCGTGAAAACATCCTTGATTTTTCATCTATTAAAAGTATTTCCGGAACTAATACCAATGCACTCATTGCTACAAGTAGTAGTGTATCCACCTGGAATTTGAATGAAAAAAAACAACTCAAAGCAATATGGGAAAAAAGAGGCAACTGTGCCATACAGAGCGGCGATAAATATTATATAGGAGATCTTTCAGGATTATATATGCTTGATAAAAATTTAAATGAAACATTTTTAGGAAATACGATTCCACTCTTACAAACAAAAATAACACAGATAGCGGAAGGCCCAGATCACACCATTTGGGTAGGCACAGCAGGTATTGGAATAGTTTGTATAAAAAATGATCAACTTTTAGCACATTTTACTGAAGTGGATGGATTACCCGGAAATAATTGCAATAGAATTAAAACTTATGGAGATTCTATATGGGTAGGTACTGATAAAGGGGTAAGCCTTGTGTTATTTAAAGATGACAGATTTATTATTGAAAAGCAAGGTTTACCGTTTGGATTAAACCCGGTATCGGTTTATGATATAGAAGTGATTGGTGATAAAATATTTTCTGCCACATCGCAAGGTATTCAGTTGTATGAAAATAAAAATTATTCTAGTAAGTATTCATGCCGATTAATGTTTACGAGAATTGAGAGTTTGAATTCC
The DNA here is from genome assembly GCA_964293305.1 of uncultured bacterium. GTDB lineage: Bacteria > Bacteroidota > Bacteroidia > Chitinophagales > Chitinophagaceae > CALAGJ01. The sequence continues at coordinate 35,033 of CAXYYO010000022.1, forward strand.
TCTTGGCCTATTGATACAAAAACCATAACGCTAAAACCCGGGGAAAAAAATCTGAATGTTTCTTTTACTGCAATCAGTTTTACCGGTTCGGATATTACCTATTATTATAAAACTGATAAAACTTCAGACACATGGGTTATAACATCTGATGAGTCCCTTGCGTTTCCAAATATTTTTCCCGGTAAGTATGAACTTTCTATTTATGCTGTGAGCAATACAGGTATTAAAAGCAATGTAATTGTCTTAAACATGGCTATTGAAAAACGTTGGTATCAGCAAACAGGAATTATACTACTTATTGTTGGTTTATCTCTACTTATTGTTGGGTCATTACTTTTCTATAGAATAAAGCGAAGCAATCAAAAAGCAAAAGCTGAAGCAGATCGCAAATTGATGATTGCATCCTTAGAACAAAAAGCCCTTAGGAGCCAAATGAATCCTCATTTTATCTTTAACTGTCTTAATGCAATAAAGGATTTTATTTATTTAAACGATATTGAAAAAGCAGAGGATTTTATATCAAGATTTTCAAAACTTATTAGAGACACACTCTATTTATCCTCACAAAAGCGCATCACTCTTCACCAAGAATTAAGCTATTTAAAAAACTATCTTCATCTAGAAGAAATCAGATTTAATAAACAATATACCACCTCACTCTTACATGCCAATATAAATGAAGATGAAGAAATATTTTTGCCCCCACTTCTATTACAACCAATTATTGAAAATAGTATTCGGCATGGTTTGAGGCATTTAACTACAAGGAAAGGAGAACTACACATAGCATTTAATATGGAGGGAGATAACCTCATTTGCACCATTGAAGATAATGGTATTGGAAGAAAGGCTTCATCCACCATCAACAAACAAAATTATACTACCCATGAATCAAAAGGTGTGGAATTAATCCAAGAACGCATACGCAGCCATAATACTATTTTCAATGATGCCATAAACTTTTATATGGAGGATATTTTGATAGAAGATATGATATGCGGCACAAAATCAATTTTCATTTTTAAACAATCGCTTATATAACCAACAAGTATGATACCAACAATAATCGTGGAAGATGAAATACATAGTGCAAATGTATTAATGAGGCAAATTGAAAGAAACAATGTAGGCTTACAGATAATTGGGGTAGCTGAAAATTTAGATAATGCAATAAAATTGATAAGCCAAAAAAAACCTGCTCTTGTTTTTATGGACATTGAAATACCTGGTGGTAATGCATTCGCAATTCTTGATGCTTTTGACACCTGCAATTTTGCTGTCATCTTTATTACTGCCTTTGAACATTATGCTTTAAAAGCAATAAAATACAGTGCCCTTGATTATTTATTGAAACCAGTTGCTACACCAGAATTACTCTCCGCAATAGAAAAAGCAAAACAAAACATTGAGCAAAAAACTTTGCAAATAAAATTAAAAGAACTAAAAAGAAATTTAGAGGCTTCGCCTGATGATCAGCGTTTAATCGTCAATTCAAAAGATGCTTTACAAACCATATCAATCAAAGACTTGATTTATTTGGAAGCCAATGGAAGCTATACCAAAATATATATTGAAAATAAGAGTCCGATATTCAGTAGCAGGCACCTAAAAGATTATGAAAGCATACTCCCTCAGCATACCTTTTTCAGAATACATCATTCCGTAATAGTTAATAGAGATAAAATCAGTAATATAAAAAAAGGAAAAGCTACTTCAGTTATACTCACAGACAATACTACAATACAAGTATCTGTTAGACGGGTGCCTGATTTTTTAGAGTTTATAAAAGCCAGATTTTAGGAAGAAGATTTTTGACAAATGCTACACTTATTGGAAATCTACATACAGTTATGAAATATCTTTTCTCTACAATTATGGTGGAAACTATATTGCAGTAGCACGAGAAAGTTCTTTGAGATAAATTAAAATATTCATTGCACCATGAATATATGCACTAATTCAACCAACATTAGTTTTAACTTATGAAATCCCTATCTAACCGGTATGGAATAATCCTGCTAAAGAAAGTTTAGTACCGTTGATAACCCCGAAAAGCACCAATTTAATTTATTTCAGAAAACAATCCCGTTGCAAAGGGTTATCATTTTTGTCGCATGTAATGATAACCCTTTTTTTATAATACCTCTTTAATTATTCCCCCTTCTTGTTTAAAATAATTGATGCTGTTGAAATTTATTTCAAAGCCGATGCGCTGCATACCTATGCATTTGTAAACCGTTGTTGACTTCAAAATGGTTTACTATTTCATCAGCCTAAAATTAACCTAAAATAATTATCAATATTGCCTTTCAGCTTTTCATAACAAAGTCAATTTAATCATCTTGGCTTAAAAAAACCGAATGATGTATTCCCTCACTTCAATATGAACATGAAAATTTTATAATGGAATCAGAAGAATCAAATCAGCGCTTTGATACAAATCAAGACAAATCATCTTCCTATATCATCATGCGTAGTGGCTGCTCTAATAATCCTTTAAATGTTTGCAAAAATGCTGAACCTGTGGCACCATCTACCACACGATGATCGCAACTTAGCGTTACCTTCATTATATTTCCGGGAACCACATTTCCATTTTTCACAACGGGTACTTGCGCTATTCCACCTACTGCCATTATGCAGGCATCAGGTGGATTGATGATAGCGGTAAATTCATCAATACCAAACATCCCAAGATTACTAATAGTAAAAGTATTGCCCTCCCAATCTGAAGGTTGTAGTTTTTTATCTTTTGCTTTTTGCGCATAGCTTTTTACTTCACCTGCTATTACAGACAATGACTTCATATCAGCATTTCTAACCACAGGTACCAATAAGCCATCTTCTACCGCAACTGCCACACCAATATTTACATCATAATTTATACGAATAAAATCTCCCATCCAACTGCTGTTTACAGCAGGATGTTTTTTCAATGCAATAGCAGCAGCTTTTAGTACCAAATCGTTGAAGCTGATTTTTACAGGACTTATTTCATTTAGCTTTTCTCTAGCAGATACACATGCATCCATATCAATACACATTGTTAAGTAAAAATGTGGTGCAGTAAATAAACTTTCACTTAACCTTCTTGCTATTGTTTTACGCATCTGGGATACCGGCATATCTGTAAAACCTGATGATGGGTAATTAACTATTGCCACCGGCGCTATATCAGCTTTCTGATTTGTTGGAATAATTGCAGCAGCAGGTTTTTCTTGCTCTATTGCCGCTACAGCTTTTGGTATATATCCATCAATATCTTGCTTAATAATTCTTCCATTGTCTCCACTGCCTTTCACATATTTAAGGTCAACCCCTTTATCTGCAGCCAGTTTTTTTGCTAATGGTGAAGCCAAGATTCTCCCTTCATTCACCACTTGTGGAGTATCTTCCAGGGCCATTTCTGCCACAGCCATAGTTTGTTGTGCCGTTGTTGTGTTTTCTTCCTTTGGTACAGATGCTACCGTGCTTACAACAGCTGATTGTACAGATGCTGCTGCAACTATTGATTGTATATCAAATCCTTCATCTGCTATGATGCAGAGTAAATCATTCACCTGAATTTTTTCACCTGCTTTTGCTCCTTGGTATAATAAAATTCCTTCTTTATAACTTTCCAATTCCATAGTGGCTTTATCCGTTTCAATATCAGCCAGCACATCACCCTTCATCACTTTATCACCTATATTTTTTTGCCAACCTGCTATTACTCCTTCTGTCATGGTATCGCTAAGCCTGGGCATTAAAACAACTTCCTGCATTTCGGATAAATTTATTGCATTGGTAGGAGCGGCTGTGGGTGCAGATATTTCAATTATTTCATTTGGAGTACTTGCCACAGCTATCGCTGCGATATTATTTCCTGAAAGATGATTACTAATATCCTCACCAGCATTACCAATAATGGCCAGCAAGTCATTTACCTGCAATTTACCCCCTTGCTCTATGCCTATATGTAGTAGTACACCAGCTTTATAACTTTCTAATTCCATAGTGGCTTTATCCGTTTCCACTTCTGCAAGTAAGTCTCCTTTTTCTACCGTATCACCAACCTTTTTATGCCAAGCAGCTATTACACCTTCTGTCATGGTATCACTAAGCCTGGGCATTAATATTACTTCAGCCATTTATTATTTTTTATCTGCTTTTGAGGGCGTGAAAGTAAGGCAAAATGCTATACTTGCCAATCGTGTTAAGTCTTTAGATTATTGGGCTAGTATTTTTGAAATTTAGCTGCCCTGAGCATTGGCATTGCAGCTTTCTATAAAATCTAAAATCTCATCCCTGCCGGTTTTGTTGGTAGCACTTGTTATGAATTGCTGTGGAAGAAACTGCCATGTTTTTAATAATTCATCTGTAAATGCTTTCACATTTCTAGTAACCGCTCCGGGTTTTTCTTTATCTGCTTTTGTAAATACCAATGTAAAAGGCAAACCCCAAGTGCCCAATTGATGCACAAATTCTATATCAATTTTTTGTGGGGAATGTCTGCTATCTAATAGAATAAACGTGTTGACCAAGGTTTTTCTTTCAGTAAGATAATGGCTAATCATTTTTTGCCAGCTTTTCCTATTTGTCTGGGCTGTTTTTGCATATCCATATCCCGGTAAATCAACAAGATACCACTGCTGCTTTATTTGTTTATTTTTTTTGCCTGAAAGTGCATCTATAAGAAAGTGATTGATATATTGTGTTTTGCCGGGGGCGGCAGAAGTTTTTGCTAGCTTACTGCTATTGCAAATCATGTTTATCAGGGAAGATTTACCCACATTACTTCTTCCAATAAAAGCATACTCAGGCAATTTTGGAGAAGGACAATCCTCTACTTTTGGACTGGAGATAACATACTTAGATTGAATGATGTTCATGACAAATCTTTTGATAAAAACAAAAGAATGCCTTCAAGCATTCTTCAATAAATTATAGAAAAAATTTTATTTTTTCTTTTGTGCCTTCGGCGCAAATATGGCAAACATTCTTTTGCCTTCTAATTTTGGAAGACTTTCTAATGCACCAGCTTCAGCAAGCCTTTCAGCAAATTTTAATAGCAATAATTGGCCTCTGTCTTGAAACATGATTGCCCTTCCTTTAAACTGTACATAAGCTTTTACTTTATTACCATCCTGCAAAAATTTTTCTGCATGCTTAGCTTTAAAATCAAAATCATGATCATCTGTACTCGGAGTAAATCGTATTTCCTTAACCTCACTCTGCTTAGAGTTGGCTTTCATCTCTTTTTCCTTACGCTTTTTTTCGTATAGAAATTTTTTATAATCAATGGCCTTGCAAACTGGAGGTGCTGCATTAGGAGAAATTTCTACTAAATCAAGTTCCAATGCTGTTGCTATGCGCAATGCTTCCTGAAGAGGATATACTCCCGGTGTTACATTTTCACCAACCAATCTTACTTCGGGTACTTTTATTCTTTCGTTAATACGATGTTCTGGTTCTGGTTGTCTGTTAAACCTGGGATTAAATCTTCCTTTTTGTAATGCCATTCAATTTTATTTGTTGAGATTTTTTTTCAAAAGTAAGCAACTATCCAATTCGTTCCGAAATTTCATTTTTTATTTCAGTTATAAAAGCAGATACCTCTTGCATGCCTATATCCCCTTTACCCTGCCTACGAATAGAAATTTTGTTTTCATTCATCTCTTTTTCACCTACAATAATCATGTAAGGCACTTTGCTTATTTCGGCTTCCCTAATTTTCTTCCCAATTTTTTCACTTCTGCCATCTATTTCAACCCTTATACCTGCTTTGCGCATTTGTTTATAAACAGACTCAGTATATGATAAAAATTTATCGCTTATTGGCAACAATTTCACCTGAAGTGGTGCAAGCCAAGTTGGAAACTTACCTGCATAATGCTCTAGGAGAAATCCAATAAATCTCTCATGTGTGCCAAGTGGTGCTCTATGTATAGCCAACGGCACTTCCGGCTCATTGTTTTGATTGGTGTAAGTGAGTTTAAAACTACGTGGCTGCGCAAAATCTACCTGATTAGTAGCCAATGTAAATTCTCTACCAATAGCACTCCATATCTGTACATCAATCTTTGGTCCGTAGAAAGCACCCTCTCCTTTTACTTCTACAAATGGCACTCCTGTTTCAATTAAAACATTCCTCACCAGTTCTTCAGTTTCTTGCCACAATTCCGGCTCATTTACATATTTCTGACCAAGCTTTTCAGGATCGTGTAGGCTGAGGCGCATTACATATTTTTCAATACCAAATATTTTAAAATATTTGATATACATATCATTAACCGCTTTAAATTCCTGTGCAAATTGCTCTTTGGAGCAATATATATGTGCATCATTCATGTGCAGACAACGCACACGCATCAATCCAAATAGTTCGCCACTTTGCTCATACCTGTAGCAGGTGCCATACTCTGCAAGGCGGTAAGGTAAATCCCTATAACTTTTAGGTTCTGCATCATATATTTTGTGATGATGCGGGCAGTTCATTGCTTTCAGATAATATTTTTCTCCATCCATCTCCATAGGTGGAAACATACTATCTGCATAATAGGGCAAATGGCCACTGGTTAGATAAAGACTTTCTTTAGCAATATGCGGTGTTACTACTCTTTTATAGCCTGCTTCATCTTCTGTTTCTTTGGCTAATTTTTCAAGCTCTTCAATAATGGTAGCTCCATTTGGCATCCAAAGTATGAGGCCACTACCTACATCATCATTGATGGTATAAATACCAAGCTCTTTTCCTAATTTTCTATGATCTCTTTTTTTTGCTTCTTCCAGCATGTGGAGATATTCATCGAGCTCTTTTTGTTGGGGAAATGTAATGCCATAAATACGTGTAAGCTGCTTGTTTTTTTCGTCACCTTTCCAATAAGCTCCAGCAATGCTTAATAGCTTTATTGCCTTTATAAAACCAGTATGGGGTATATGAGGCCCACGGCATAAATCAGTAAAACCACCCTGGGTATAAAAAGTTATATTTCCATCATTTAGATTTTGGAGTAAATCTAATTTGTATTCATCTCCTTTTTCTGTAAAATAGTTTATTGCCTCAGCTTTTGGCGTTTCTTTTCTGATGAATGTATTGTTTTGTTTGGCCAGTTCGCCCATTCTTTTTTCCAGACTTTGTAAATCTTCATCAGTAATTTTCTTATCGCCTAAATCGATATCATAATAGAAACCATTTTCTACAGGTGGCCCAACCCAAAATTTAGTACCCGGAAATCGTTCTTCTATAGCTTCTGCCATGAGGTGTGCACTGCTATGCCAAAATGTACTTTTGCCGGAGGCATCATCCCATGTTATTAGTTTTAATGAAGCATCAGTGTATAGTTGCCTGGTGGCATCCCATACTTCGCCATTTACATTTGCAGCCAATACTTTTCTGGCAAGGCCTTCGCTGATAGACTTGGCTATATCTAATGCAGAACTGCCAGCTTCATACTGCCGTAATGCACCATCCGGAAATTGAATATTTATCATAATTAAGGAATGCAAATGTAAGCTGTATGCCTATTCAGCGAAAATTAGCCTCAATACTTAGTACACTTCTGCATCTGCAATATCCAATGCTTGGCTGATAATGGCAAGCCCTTCATCTATCTGATCTTTTGTAATGCATAGGGGCGGTGCTATAAAAATATAATTCCATCTAACAAATGTGTACATACCCAACTCATTGATTTTTGCTGCCACCTTATTCATTATGGTCATTTCAATTGGAGAAGCATTAAACGGTGCCATCGGCTCTTTCGATTCCCGGTTTTTTACCAGTTCAATACAACCCAGCAATCCCGTATTTCTATAATCACCAATGGATGGATGTACAGCCTTCATTTCCTCTACGCGTTGTTCTAGGTACTTACCCATTGCGGCAGCATTTTCAATCAGATTTTCCTCTTCATAAATTTTTAAATTTTCAAGCGCCGCTGCACAGGCTACAGGGTGGGCAGAATAGGTGAGACCAAGCATAAGAACCTTATCATCATAATGTGCTGCAATCTTATCACTTACTATTACTGCACCAAAAGGTAAATAACCGCTGGTTATACCTTTAGCTGTAGCAATAATATCTGGCACTACTCCATGATTTTCTATGCCAAACCATTTGCCCGTACGACCAAAGCCACTCATTACTTCATCTATAATTAATAATATACCATGCTTATCACATAGTGCACGTATTTTTTTAAAATAATCTGGTGGATACTTTATACAGCCACTACTACCGCTTTCTCCTTCCATTAAAATGGCTGCCACATTTTGGGGTCCTTCAAATTCTATTATTCTTTCTACATGACTGGCACATTCGTACTGACAACTTTCTAATTTTTGCCCGAAGGGGCAACGATAACAATACGGATCTTCCACATGTATCATATTAGGCAATTGCTGACTATCACTTTGTAGCTTTCGAGGGTCTCCTCCTGCACTCATGGCAGCATAGGATGCACCATGATATGCACGATATTTTGCAATAATTTTATGCCTGCCTGTATATAATCTGGCAAGTTTTATTGCATTGTCAATACTTGTGGCACCGCATACGGTGAATAAGGTTTTATTAAGAGAGCCGGGTGTAATTGCTGCTAATTTTTTACCTAATTCACCACGTACTTTTGTGGCACAGGATGGTGTTACAAAACTAATTTGTTGCATTTGTTTTACCACTGCATCAGTAACCCGCTGATTGCCATGTCCAATGTTTACATTCATTAATCCAGATGAAAAATCTATATACTTTTTTCCATCATAATCATACAGATATACACCTTCACCATACTCCACAGCAATGGGATGAATACCTTTTTGTTTACTCCAAGAAAATAAAGTATAATCAAGATTGTCTTGCAAAATTTCTTCTGTTTGGGATAATGTTGTATTCAATTTTAAATAATTTTTAATGACAGAAAATAAATTGTTCTATGGTTTTTATTTGAGGTATATTTCTTCGTTTTCTAAATAGAAAATCTCATTAACTCATCCAATTTACACCTGCTTCAGGATTCCATTTTGTTGTACTTTTTTTAAGTTTTGTCCAGAATTCAATGGAGCTTTTACCGGTGATGTCTCCCACGCCAAATTTGCTTTCATTCCAGCCACCAAATGAAAAAGGCTCACGTGGTACCGGCACTCCCACATTTACACCAATCATGCCGGCACTGGCATGGTCAATAATATACCGGGCCAAACCGCCATTTTGAGTAAATACACTGGCCGCATTGCCATAAGGGTTTGCATTTTCAATGGCCAATGCTTCATCTACGGTATTTGTGCGTATAATGGCGATGACTGGACCAAAAATTTCTTCTTTTGCCACACTCATTTCTGGTCTTACATAATCAATAACTGTGGGCCCCACATAGTAGCCATTTTCTTTTCCTTCAACGGTTGTATTCCTTCCATCTACTAAAATTTTTGCACCATCTTTTTCAGCTTCGCTGATATATCTTTCAATTCTTTCTTTTGACGCTTTATTTATAACAGCTCCCAGATTTTTTCCCGGAATAATTTTTTTTGCTTCCACACAAATTTTGTCAATAATATGTTCAATATTTCCTACACCTATCATAGCACTAGCAGCCATACAACGCTGACCTGCGCAGCCACTCATACTTGCTGCTACATTTTGAGCTGTCATGTCCTCCTTTGCATCCGGCAAAACTATTAAATGATTTTTTGCCCCACCCAATGCTAAAGCTCTTTTCAAATTAGAAGTAGCTCTCTGGTATACAAGTTTGGCCACTTTTGTAGAACCCACAAAACTTACAGCTTCAATTCCAGGATGATCACAAATTGCATTTACCATTTCACTATCACCATGTACAATATTAAATACGCCATCGGGCAAGCCCGCTTCTTTCAATAATTCTGCAATTCTCCCACTACATAGAGGTACTTTTTCTGACGGTTTTAAAATCATACAATTTCCCAAAGCAATGGCATTTGGAATGGTCCAGTTTGGAACCATAGCAGGAAAGTTAAACGGAACTATGGAAGCTACTACGCCCAGTGGTACATGCTCTGTTCTACATTCTACACCCCTGCTTACTTCTAAAACCTCACCAGTTATTAATTGTGGTAAAGAAGTGGCAAACTCAGTTAACTCAATACATTTCTCTATTTCTGCTACAGATTCGCCATGTGTTTTTCCATTCTCTTCACTACAGAGTGCTGCTAATTCGTCAATATTTTTTTCTAGTAAATATTTATACCGAAAAAAAACCTGCACCCGCTCTTTTATGGGCATTTTGCTCCAGCTAGGGAAAGCGGCTTTTGCTGCTTGTACGGCGGCGTTTAGATCGTCTGCATTACTAAGCGGAACCTTTGAAAGTAGCATTCCATCTAAAGGAGAAATTACATCTAATGTTTTATGACTTGAATCGGGTATAAATTTACCACAAATATAATTTTGAACTGAACTATACTTCATGATTTATTGTATAAATATTGTAATATTTTGGCAGCAAAATAAAATAATTATAGAAATAATTAAAATATTTCAATATTTTTCAGAAATTCCTTCTCGGTAGGGATATTCCATTGATAATTTAGATAAGTGATAAAACCTTATAAAATTTAAAATATGATTTAAGCAACCAGATTATTTTATTTTCGTAAAATTGTACTAGTGAATTGATATTATAGATCTAAAGCAATATATAAATTGAAGAAAACGGAAGTACGAAATGGAAAGTGGTTTCAAAAATTTTGATTGTATGCTAATTGATATATTCTATGCTTGATAGATTAGATTTTCAGGTGTTAAACTGCCTGCAGGAAGATGGGAGAATGAGTTTTACTGATATGGCAGAAAAACTTGAAGTATCAGTGGGTACCATACGCACAAGAGTTAATAAATTAGTTGAAGATGGTACTGTAAGTATTATTGGAAGGATAGAACCGGAGAAGGTTGGTTTTAATAGCTATGCACATATTGCAGTTTTTGTAAGACCGGCTACTCTAAAGGATATGGTAGCTAATGAAATTTCAAAGATGCCAGAAGTGAGTTTTCTTGCCCTCACCAGTGGCGATTATGATCTAGAAGTAGATGTAATGTGCAAAGACAATAATCATTTACTAGCTTTTGTAAATCGAATATCCGGCATCGATGGAATACATCAAACCAAAACTACCATCTATTTTAAGGTATATAAGTATGCACAACCTGATTTAGGATTGCTCAATAATTTCGAATAGAAACTACCACACTGCCACTATTTAACCAAGTTCTATAATTTAATCCCAATATTGCAGTTGGCTGTGTAATAAATTTCAATACAAAATCTCGATTTAGTATAGCCCGTAGAAATTGGAAATGTAATTTAGAACATCAAAAAGGTACTAAAACGTAATAATTAAGTGTATCAAGGTTTAAAAATTATCATGTTTCAGCATAAACCTCGAACAAATATTGAATAATAGAATTCTACAAGTTGCTTAAAAATTTTATTAAAATCTTGTTTTATTCAAATGAAATTATATCTTTGCCGCCCATTTAGAAAGTTATGGCCAATCATAAAGCTACAAAAAAAGATGCTCGTCAGGCAGCTAAACGCCGAGACAGAAACCGTTATCATGGAAAAACGACTCGTAACGCGATTCGTGATCTCAAAGGTTTGGAAGATGTCAATGCTTATGGTGAAAAGTTACCATCTATAGTGGCAATGATTGATAAATTAGCCAAAAATGGAATAATACATAAAAATAAAGCTGCGAATCTGAAGAGCAAATTATCTAAGAAACGAGCATAGAACATATAAATATAGTTACAAATTTTGTAAAGGTTCCGCATAATTGCGGAATTTTTTTTTAAATAGAACTTCACTTGCCTAAAAATTCCCTTATTCCACGTACATTTGCGCCCCCGAAATAATTTGATATTTCGGAATTTTATAACTTTTATTTATTTATTAAAAAATCAGGGAAATGAAACATTACGAATTGATGGTGATTTTTACCCCTGTGCTTTCTGAAGAAGAGTCTCGCTCCACTCAGAAAAAGTACGCTGATTTTATTACAGATCACACCGGTACTATTGTGCACAGCAAACCCTGGGGACTAAAATCACTGGCGTATCCTATCCAGAAAAAAACTACAGGTATTTACTGGGTTCTGGAATATACTGCGCCATCCGACCTCAATGAGAAGTTGAAAATTCAGCTTCTGCGTGACGATAATGTGATGCGTCACATGATTACTGTACTCGATAATTACGCCGTGGAGTACAATGCTAGAAAGAGAAGTGGCGTAGCATCTGTTGAAACTGAAAATACGGAGGCTTAATTATGGCAAAAAATGAAATCAAGTACTTAACGGCCATTAAAACCGAAAAGCCACGCAAGAAGTTTTGTCGTTTTAAGAAATATGGCATGCGCTATATTGATTATAAAGACATTGAATTTTTAAAGAAGTTTTTAAACGAACAAGGTAAAGTATTACCAAGAAGACTTACAGGAAACTCTTTAAAATACCAGCGTAAAGTTGGACAAGCTATTAAGAAAGCACGTCAAATGGCATTACTTCCATTTGTTACAGACTTAATGAAGTAGAATTATTTAGTAACCTTCCCTAATTCCCCGCAGGGGGATGACAGTCTGAATCCTAATAGATTGGGCTCCGGGAACTAAAAAAAAAATATGCAAATTATTTTAATCCAGGATATAGATAACCTGGGAGCAAAAAATGAAGTAGTAAAGGTAAAAAATGGCTATGCCAGAAATTTCCTTATACCACAAAAATATGCCATTGAAGCAAGTTCTTCAAACATGAAGCAATTGGAAGAACGAATGAAAGTGCAAGCCAAGAAAGAAGCTGCAATGTTAGCTCAAATTAAGAGTGTCATAGCAAAACTGAATGAGTCGCCACTTAGAATTGGAGCTAAAACTGGCACTTCAGGTAAAATTTTTGGTAGCGTCACTTCTCTTCAGTTGTCTAGAGCAATTCAGGCCCAAAAGGGTTATGAAATAGACCGTAGAAAAATTACAATAGCTGATGAAGTAAAAGAAATTGGTTCTTATAAAGCTACTATTGATTTTGGCAATGGCAATAGCACAGAAGTTGATTTTGATGTAATTGCAGAGTAATTAAAATCGAACACATTACATTCGAAACCTATTGGCCGCCTCTATATGAAGCGGCCTTTTTATTGCTGTTGCAGCTTATAATAATCAAAAACATAGATTACAAATTCACTCATCAAATACTTTATGCATCAATTGAAAAAAAAGTAATATTTGAAATCAAAATATGATTGATTTTATGAAGAAAATGTACCCTACTCTTTTAATTTTGGTTTTTCATATTTCAGGATTTGCTCAAAAAAATACCCTCAACTTAGATGATGCAAATGATAATATGACCGCATACCTCAAAGCACGTGGCAGTCTTGATAGTGCAGACGAAGTAGTGTTTTATGATGAAGGGTTTATATACGCACTTCAACCTGAACAGCCCATTAAATTGCTCTTTAAATTTCAAATGTATAATATAGCACGTTTTATTCCTAATGATTCCGGTGTAACCCAACTTACCCGTGAAATGTTGGTGTATGAAGATGCCAAAACCGGAGCAATACTTCACAATTGGTACAATCCATTTATTAAAGACAGTGTAGAAGTATTTCATGTATGGAATGACCCAGTAAATGTGTTATTAAAAAAGGGCCGCTTTAGTTTGGATTATACCCGAATGGATGATGGCAGACTTTGTTTTAATATTGACCTGCCTCTGTTTTACCCCAGTGTTTTACAAAAGAATGAATGGCCTGTAAACAGCAGAAGTAACATGTATCAAGCCATGGAAATGTTTCAGTTTTTTGTGGATGAGAAAGACATAACTAATAAAAAAATTAAAAATGCTATATGTGATATTTCATGGACACGTATCAGCGATTTTTTACCTTGGATGAAAATGGCAGATAAACCCGGCTACTTAGTTTTCTCCAGTAGAGGCTGGAAGTTGAAATCAGGTTGGGAAGGGCTTCCAAAGCAAGTGAAAGAAATTGTTATGAAAGAGCATCCAGAATACAAGCATGCCCCAGATACCTACACAAGCCCAAATATGACCAGTTGGAAATATTATAAACAATTGATGGATGAACGAAAAAATAATAATCAATAATCTCTTTAAATTTTAGTGGTAGGTATGATTATGTTCTTCCTCAAAATTCAATATCCCTATCTTCGCCACTTAAAATTAGATAAAATAATTGCTTTATGAATTTGCATGAATACCAAGCAAAAGAATTGCTAAAAAAATATTATGTGCCAGTGCAGGAAGGAATGGCTTGCAGCACAGTACATGAAGCGGAAGAAGCTTATCGTCAGATCAAAAACCAAACCTCTAACAATTTTGCAGTTGTAAAAGCACAAATACATGCTGGTGGTAGAGGCAAAGGAAAGATTGCTGGATCAGAACAACGAGGTGTTGCTGTTGGTAAGAGTTTAGAAGATGTATCACAAATTGCTAAAAATATTTTAGGAGGTACCTTGGTAACGCTACAAACGGGTGCAGCTGGTAAAAAAGTAAATAAAATACTTGTTGCACAGGATGTTTATTATCCTGGTCCTAACCCTGTAAAAGAATTTTATCTGAGTATCTTATTGGATCGTACTAAAGGTCAGAATGTTATTATTTACAGTACTGAGGGCGGTATGAATATAGAAGATGTAGCACACAATACCCCAGAAAAAATATACAAAGAGTGGGTACATCCAGGTGGTGGTTTGCCGGGTTTTCAGGCAAGAAAAATTGCATTTAATCTTGGCTTAAGTGGGGAATCATTTAAAAACTGTGTAAAGTTTGTAACAAATTTATACAATGCTTACATCGGGCTTGATTGTGCAATGCTTGAAATCAATCCATTATTCAAAACAAGTGATGATAAAATAATAGCTGTAGATTGTAAAATGAGTTTGGACGACAACTCATTGATGCGTCACACAGATTTGGCTACTTTGAGGGACATTACTGAAGAAGACGAAACAGAGGTAGAAGCAGGACAATTCAATCTGAATTTTATAAAATTAGACGGTAATGTTGGTTGTATGGTTAATGGTGCAGGACTTGCCATGGCCACAATGGATATGATACAATTAAGCGGTGGACAACCTGCAAATTTTTTGGATGTAGGCGGTACGGCCAACGCACAAACAGTGGAGGCCGGATTTAAAATTATACTGAAAGACAAAAATGTAAAAGCGATTCTCATCAATATTTTTGGAGGTATAGTACGCTGTGATCGTGTAGCAGCAGGGGTAATAGAAGCATATAATAAGCTTGGCAATATTGATATTCCTATTATCGTAAGATTACAGGGTACAAATGCCGAGGAAGCAAAAAAGCTAATAGATGAAAGTGGACTAAAAGTACAAAGCGCAATCTTACTGAGCGAAGCGGCAGATCTTGTAAAGCAGGCTGTAGCTTAATAGAAATATATTTGTTGATAAAATCCGGATTAACTCAATCCGGATTTTTTTTGTTATTCATAAACATTTTTCCAGTTAGACATAGCGTGTAAAATGGAAGCCAGATGCTTAATTGAATTTTATTATAAAGCTGAAAACTTCATACCTATGCATTTGAGCAGAATTGTTGAATTTTAATATTTACTATTTCTTCAGCCAAAAAAACCTCAAATACTTATCTATATTGACTTTCAACTCTTCGAAAAAAATTGAACTACGTCGTCCGTGTTGAATTTGTTGCTATTCATCAGCAAAGCGAAACCCATTTAAAAAAGCTTCCTGTTTATTTAAATCTTCAGAGGGCAAACTTCCTGTATGCGTTACATACATAAGGGCAATAACTGCTCCATTAGTCCAGCATTTTATTTTCCATTCATCACCTTCTTTATCCTTCCAATAGTCAATAAAACCAATAGCATTTTCATAGTTATTCATTTTATGGCCTGAGCCATATCCGGTATATTCAACAATGTCAAAAACTGATTTTAAAAAATCGCAATAATTTTTACCAAGTGCTTCTGCTGTTTCTAAATCCTCCATCGCACTCATAAGTTTTATACAGATAACCCCGTATTCATAGTCATCTATAATGTTATATGCTTTGTATATGATGGATGAATCTTCACTGTATTCTGTTTCTCCAATCTCCGGCACTGAATAACAATACATGCTACATCCTGAATTACTAATGGGGTATTTTTTTAATGATTGAGCCTCTACCGAAAAAGAAAAACATAAAAAAATAAGGAGATAACCTATCTGTTTTCCTGAAATCATAAGTAAATTTTTTTGATAATTATTTTTTTTCACTTCGTGAATTTATTTGCATTGTCAAAGAAATTCAGTGTATTTACCCTTCAAAAGTGCTATAGAAATAAGGCGTTTCTGCTTCAAATTCTGCTGCGCAACTATCTACCATTTTATATACTCTAGTTATACCTGCTGCTTTTCTTCTTTCGTATACTTCCTCGGCAGTACAAGTATTTCTCAATATGCGTGAAATTTGCTCATCACTAAAACCATTTTGTTTTGCTTCACGCAATAGTTGATTGGAGATATGCTCTAAGGTATTGCAATTAGTTATTGCTTTTTCAAGATCACAAATTATTTGTATCTGGTATATAAACCATCTATCAATACCGGTGGCTTGCACAATAGTTTTTGCAGTAACACCTTGCATTAATGCATCTTTAATTCTAAATATGCGATCCCATTTTGGTATTTTAATATATTCAATTAAATCATCAGATTTCATCAAACTTTTGCCATAGTATCCTAAACCAACAGCTTCATTTTCTAAACTTTGACAGGCTTTCTGAAGGGCTTCATTGAAACTTCTTCCTATAGCCATTACTTCACCCACACTTTTCATTTGCAAACCCAGTGTATCATTAGCCCCTTTGAATTTGTCAAAATTCCATCTTGGCATTTTTACAATCACATAATCTAATGTGGGTTCAAAATAGGCTGATGTATTTTTGGTAATCTGATTTTTTAGCTCATCCAGCGCATATCCAATAGCCAGTTTTGCTGCAATTTTTGCTATAGGATAACCTGTAGCCTTACTGGCCAATGCTGAAGAACGACTTACTCTTGGGTTTATTTCTACTGCAATAATTTCTTCAGTTTGTGGCTCTAATGCAAACTGCACATTACAACCTCCAACAAAATTTCCCAAACTACGCATCATACGTATAGCTTGATTACGCATATTCTGGTAAGCAGTATCACTCAATGTCATAGCTGGTGCTACTGTAATGCTATCGCCAGTATGCACACCCATTGGGTCTAAGTTTTCAACAGTGCATATTATAACAACATTATCATTTACATCCCTAAGGAGCTCCAGCTCATACTCCTTCCAACCCATTACCGCTTTTTCTACCAGCACTTCGTGAATAGGACTTGCCTGAAGCCCTCTTTGTAATGCTTCATCTAAGTCCTCTTTTGCGTGTACAAAACCACCACCTGTGCCGCCCAAGGTAAATGAAGGACGAATCACCAAAGGGAAACCAATTTCCTGAGCATATTCTTTACCTTCTAAAAAACTGTTTGCTACCCGGCTTGGAGCCACTTTTATACCAATTTCAATCATTAACTGCCTAAACTTCTCACGGTCTTCCGTTGTATTTATAGCAGCTATATCTACTCCAATTAAAGCTACATTATATTTCTCCCAAACACCAAGTTCATCAGCTTCTATAGCTAAATTGAGTGCTGTTTGGCCTCCCATAGTAGGCAGCACCGCATCTATATCATTTTCATCCAATATTTGTTCAATACTTTCTACCGTAAGTGGGAGCAAATAAACCTTATCGGCCATCATTGGGTCAGTCATAATGGTAGCAGGATTATTATTTATTAAAATTACTTTTATCCCTTCCTCTCTAAGGCTTCTTGCAGCCTGGCTGCCACTATAATCAAATTCACAAGCCTGACCTATAATAATGGGGCCACTACCAATGATGAGTACTGAATGGATGGATTGATTTTTTGGCATTAATTCTCAGATTTGCGCAAATGTACAGGTTGAACAACTTTTTGGGAAGCATATTGACAAGTGAAAATTTAAATCCAGCACCGATTACAACTAAGTGATAACAAAAAATTACCGGATAGCATAAACTTAAATCTCCATTCTTTTTTTGATAATGGTCCGGAAAAGTATAAAAGCAAAAGGCTCCATGTTCTGGAGCCTTTGCGGACCGGACGGGACTCGAACCCGCGACCTCCGCCGTGACAGGGCGGCATTCTAACCAACTGAACTACCGATCCAAACTTGATAAGAACTAAAATCAGTTTTTGTGAATTAGTTTGATAATTTCAAAATTTCTGACGGGTGGCAAAGATAAGGGGATTGATTTTTCATAAACAAATCTTTCTCTCAAAAAAAACTGCCTACTTTTACAACCCCAAAAAAAAAATATGCCTCAATATCCAAACAGACAATTTCTGGAGTTTGAACAGCCTATTAAAGAATTATACGAACAAATAGAGCAGACAAAAAAACTTGCCGATAAAAATGCTAAGATTGATTATTCCTCCAATATTCGTCAGTTGGAAGAAGAAATAATTTTTAAGCGTAAAGAAATTACTGAAGACCTTTCTGCTTGGCAAAGAGTGCAATTGAGTCGTCATCCCGATAGACCATATACCTTAAAGTATATAGATAAGATGACAACTGAATTCTTGGAACTTCATGGCGATAGGAATTTTAAAGACGACAAAGCCATGGTGGGCGGTTTTGCTAAACTGGACGGTGAAACCGTAATGTTTATAGGTCAGCAAAAAGGCAATAATACCAAAACAAGACAGTTGAGAAATTTTGGTATGGCAAACCCAGAAGGTTATAGAAAAGCCTACAGACTCATGAAACTGGCGGAGAAATTTAATAAACCGGTTGTTACCCTTATTGATACTCCAGGAGCATATCCCGGAATGGAAGCAGAAGAAAGAGGACAAGGCGAAGCAATTGCTAGGAATATATACGAAATGATGCAATTAAAAGTACCCATCATAGTATGCATTATTGGAGAGGGAGCAAGCGGTGGTGCTTTAGGTATTGGTGTAGGTGATAAAGTTTTAATGATGGAGAATACCTGGTACACAGTTATATCGCCAGAAAGTTGTAGTTCAATTCTTTGGCGCAGTTGGGATAAAAAAGAAGTAGCTGCCGAGCAACTAAAACTTACAGCCACTGATATGAAAGGATTTGGATTAGTTGATGAAATAGTGCCAGAACCACCCGGAGGTGCTCACTGGGATTATGATGAGGCTGCTCAAATTCTGAAACAGTATATTAAAAAAGCTATAAAGAGTGTTAGTGGGTTTTCTCCAAGTGAAAGAAAACAAATACGTATTGACAAGTATTCTAAAATGGGTTTTTGGGATGAAATGCCTGAAGAAAATGCTGTTGAATAAAAATTTAAAAATTACATGTCCACTTTATCTACAACATTAAGGGGAACCGGTGTTGCCATTATTACACCCTTTAATCATGCTCATGAAGTTGATTTTCCTGCACTTGAAACTTTAATTGAATACCAAATAAAAGGCGGAGTTGAATATCTTGTTGTTTTAGGAACCACAGGTGAAACACCAGTGTTGAGTAAAGAAGAGAAAAAGGCTATTCTGTATTTTGTATATGAAAAAGTCAACAATAGAATACCTGTTGTAGCCGGAGTTGGTGGAAATCATACCGCAGCTGTTTTAGATGATATAAAACAGCTTCCATTGCAGCATGCAACAGCAATTTTGAGTGCAGCTCCTTATTACAATAAACCTTCTCAAGAAGGTTTGATTCAACATTATAAGGCCATTGCAGAAAATGCCCCATTACCAATTATTCTGTACAATGTACCCGGTAGAACCGGAAGAAATATGGAAGCTACCACCACCATTCAACTGGCGAATGAAGTTGCAAACATTGTAGGCATAAAGGAAGCCAGTGGTGATATGGCCCAGTGTATGGAATTACTTAGACAGTGCCCAAATGATTTTATGATTGTAAGTGGTGATGATAATTTAGCACTTCCTCAAATTGCTTGCGGTATGACTGGAGTAATAAGTGTAGCCGCAAATGCTTTCCCTGCTTCATTTTCCAATATGGTAAGGCTATGCTTGTCTGGTAATTTTTCTGCGGCTAAGCAGATAAACGATATACTTATTCCAGCTTATCATTTAATGTTTGCTGAAAATAATCCTGCCGGTGTTAAAGCATTTATGAGTGAAATGAAAATCATTGAAAATGAAGTGAGATTGCCAGTAGTACCGTTGAGTACAAGATATCATGAGCAAGTAAAAAATTTGCTAAGGGATTTGCCAAATAGTTTTAGGTAGTATGTAAACTCTTATTCAGAAATTATGTAAATAATGGCATAAAAGTTAGATCTCATGAGTAGTGAGTTGTATCTTAAAAGTGTTTTTATTTTTTTGACATAAAGCTGCCAATAAATAGTTACAATAAAATTGTTGATAAGTCTATAACTATGCATTGCCTCTTTCTTTCGGTGCACGATGCTGCATATTACTATTATCGGCATGGGCCGATGCAACGTGTAGAACTGGGTCAAAAAGTACAGGGTATTGATTATGCTTATACCCTACAGGGCTGGCTAAAAGGCATCAACAGTACCAATGTACACCAGGCCACCGATATGGGCCGGGATGGTATCAATAGTAACAATGTTGTGGCTAGGGATGTATTTGGTTTTGCATTGCATTATTACAGTAATGCAGACTATCAGCCACTCAATGATACCAAAAAACCATTTGCAGATGCCGCCACAGCATTGGCTAGTAATTTTAATCCACTATTTAACGGTAATATTGCTGCTATCAGTATGAATATTAAAATACCAGGTAGCCCGGCAGTATAACGCCGCTATTATACAGCTATCGGTATGACCAGCACAACCGCCTCACAGCCATGCAGTCCTATAACGGACTCAGC
>CAXYYO010000023.1:0-50801 GCA_964293305.1 uncultured bacterium
AGGTTACTGACTTGCTTGTATGCAGGGGCTTTTGGCTATCCGTCTAAATGTTAGCGGTTCGGGCTTGGTTAACAAGGGTATCAAATTTTAAAAAACAAGAAAATGATGAGTATTCAGAAAAAAAGTTTACAACACATAAGTAAAACATTAGGGGCGGTTGATAGCTACGAAGTTTACAGGGCTATCCAAAAAGCACTTACAGAAAATCAAGTACCAAAAGAAGTCGATAAGGCTGTAATGGACGCATTTCAAAAGTCATTTAATTCCCAGTTTGATAAAGTCAAAGAAGCTAAAGATTGGGTTGATGTTTTGCTTAGTGACCCGTCTTAGCCTGACCGCTAACGGGATTCAGCTATACGCAGGCAGGGATTTTAACCACTGAATTTCCTACGAAGAACTGAACTTTAAATTTACCACTTAACTGTCCTACGAAGCATGAAACCCCTGCTTGCGTATAGGTGATGTTATGCCTTCGTTGTTTTTTCATTCGTCTGTCAGTGCGATAGGGAAGGTACACTCTTTGGTAAGTTTTGGTCAAGCGTTGGGATTGTGCGACTTGCCAATGTGTGTGACTTTGAAGCGTTGGCTTTTGTCTTGCTAAATATGTTGTTGTTTTCAATTAGGTCAGTAATTACCGCCTCAATTACTGGAACTGAAACAGCATTGCCCATTTGTTTATAAACTGCGTTGTCGTTGTCTAATAGTTTGTATGTGTCTGGGAAACCTTGAAGTCTTGCACATTCTCTCGGTGTCATTTTTCTTGCCCTACCATTTTGAACAATTCCAAGTCTGTTTGTGTCGGAAGCGGTTAGAGTAATAGAAATGCTTTCAGGGTCAAGGAATTTGAATACTTCAAAAGACATATTTCCTGCTACTGGATTATACTTGTCTTCATAAGCACTCAAGTAACCTTTGTTTACCAATGAATTCAAAATGGTTTCAAGGTCGTTCTTCTTGTAAAATGTTTTAATTTGCTCAATTGTCAATGACTTTCCGTCTTGATGAGTGCCGAAAGTTTTCTTTCTTCGGTTTCCGATTAGAAGATTCAAAAATTCAATTTCTGCTTTTGTACACTTTCCTTTTATACCTAATTCCCATGAGTGAATTGCTTGTCCACCTCTGTAATCAATAAGTCTATAACCGTGAAGTTTGGATAAATCTTCACCAACTACATTTTTTAACTTATTTACAAAGTCTTTTGTACACTCGTATTTTTCCGGAAATTCATTTTCAAGAATATCTTTTACTACTCGTATTGTTTTCGGTTCTGAAAAAAGTGAGGTTTGTCCATTTTGTTCTTTAAATTTATGAGAGTCGGAAGCACCAACATCAGAGTGAAGTTTCATTCTTATTGGTTCCTCCAACGATCCAAGAATGTAAATTCTCACTCTGTTTTGAGGAACGCCAAAGTTGCTACTGTTTAATAAAAGATAATTAACACTGTAGCCAAGATTTTTTAAACTATGGATAATTGTTTCAAAAGTCCGTCCTTCATCGTGTGTTGTAAGCCCTCTAACATTTTCCAACAAAAAGCCTTTGGGTTTGTATTTAGCAAGTAGCCTTTCTACTTCAAAAAATAGTGTTCCTCTTGTTTCACCAAATCCTCTGCGTTTTCCTGCATAGGAAAACGATTGACAAGGAAAACCTGCTAGCATAAAATCGAAAGGTGGTAATTCCTCGACTTGTGTAACATCTGAATATGGGTTGTGTCCAAAGTTTAATTCATAAGATGCACAGGCATTCTTATCAATTTCTGATGAAAACACACATTCAGTTTTTAAATTAAACTTTTTACAAGCTTGTTCAAAACCTAAACGAATACCACCAGTTCCTGCGAATAAATCAATGAATTTTATCATAGCACACTTTTTATCCAGTTAGACAATACTTTAAATTCTGCAAGAGTGTAGGCTACTGTGCAATCACTGTGATTACAAATTGTAGAAATTGCAGATGACCGTTGGAAATTTCCTGCACCGTCAAGAACATAAGCAATGTGGTAACCGCTTTTGTGAACTAATGCCTGACGGTCGGCTGCTTGTCCTGCTTTTCTTTCTATGGTGCTATTTGTGGTAACTTGGAAGCTAACTTCTATTCCAACTTTTTTCTTTCCTTTTTCAACAACTAAGTCGAAAGGCATTCCACCTTTTTTATCATAGCCGTCAATGGTAATATATCCATTACGAATGATTTTGTATTTGTCACCAAGCTCTTTAGTAAGGAAACTTACAATTTCTGTTTGGGCTAATTGACCCAAACTATTTGCAGTTGCACCGCTTGTTTGTTTACTAACGACTATATATCTCTGTTTTACAAATTTTGTTAACACATCCTCATCGCCAAGCATAGTACCAATTTCACAAGCAGTTAAGCCAGCGTGTTCAGCATAATCAGAAGTTGAAGCAAACAATAAAAGTGCAATCATATCGCACGTTAAATCGTCTAATTCTTTTTCTTTTATTAATCCTGCTCCGTCAATGAATAGTTTTTTGCTGTTTAGTCCATTAACAGGCAAAGCCTTAAATTCGTATCTGAATTTTTTTTCTTTCCAAATAAAATCAAAATAGTATTTTCCATTTGCCCCCTTTCCTTTTGGAAAAATATCTTTGAAAGACCGACCTAAGCGTTGAATTGGTTCGCCTCCATAGTCTGATAAAACTGCTAAATGTTTAAGAAATAGATTTGATGGGTATTTAGCAACTTTTATTAAATCAAAAAGTTGAAATGGGTCATTTTTACTTAAAACAATAAGATGTAAAAAGTCATCTTGGGTTTTGAGAAGCAATGGAAGAACATTAGCTAAAGCGTTTTTCGTTTTTAATTCTTCTGGCCACCACATTGCAGCCTTTGTTTTAAGTTCCGTTATATTTCTATTGTATTTAGCCATTGTGAGTTTTTATGTATTTAATTTTGCCTTCGGCAACTTTTAAAATATTCAAATCTGTTTCCTCGTTTAAAATTTTATAAACTATTTGGTCGCTAAGAAATTCATCAAGCAATTCTTTTTCTTCAACTTTAAAAAAGTCAGCGAACTGCTTTATTAGTTGTCGTGTAGGTTGTCTTTCGTTGCGTTCAATTTTTGCAAGAAGAGATGTGTCAAGAGCTAAACTGGCTGCAACTTCTCGCAAGGTCAAGCTATTAATTTCTCTGAGTGTCCTTAGATGTTCTCCGAAAGTTGTAAATTTTTTCACGACTGTAATTTGGTCAATTTGTGTCCAAAAATAGGGAATAATTTCTTTTGGTC
This sequence comes from uncultured bacterium, assembly GCA_964293305.1. GTDB lineage: Bacteria > Bacteroidota > Bacteroidia > Chitinophagales > Chitinophagaceae > CALAGJ01. The sequence continues at coordinate 3,245 of CAXYYO010000023.1, forward strand.
AAAAGTAGTCCACAAGATTTTATTCACATTGTTGTGGGTGGGGAAATTTTAGCTCTTTTGGTTGGGAAGCGGTCGCCTGTGTGTTGGGCAACCAAATGTGCTAAAATGTGCGGTCGGCTGTTTCGTTTTTTTGTCGAAGCCTGTCGGTCGTCCTACAATGAGGCATAACTTGTATATATCAGCCATAAATCACACTTATCAAGTAACTGGTAGTTGGCTTTGTGCCATAAATTTGACTTCAAGTTTTAAATATAGGAAAATTTTTGTACTAGTTTTATATGAAAACATTTTTTTATAAATTATCAAACGGACTTTTTATTTGTTCTATACTCTTGGCACTTACGTGTGTGTAAATTTCAGTCGTTTTGCTGCTTCTATGCCCTAGTAATTCTTGAATATAACGCAAGTCTGTGCCGCTTTCTAATAGATGAGTAGCGTAACTGTGTCGTAACCAATGTAAACTTACGGGTTTGGTAATGCCAACCTTTGCGAGTGCTTGTTTCAAAACATTTGACAAACTTCTTTCGTCATAAGGTAGGTCTCCATTTACACCTTCAAATAACCATTTCTTGGGTTTGTGAACTACATAATATTCTCTAAGCAATTGCAAAATTTTTACAGATAATGGCGCAATTCTGTCCTTCTTTCCTTTGGCTTGTCGTATAAATATAATATTACGTTTTGAATCAATATCTTCTATTTTGAGGTTCAATAATTCACTTCGCCTTAATCCACAACTATATATTAATGATAACATTGTCTTGTGTTTTATGTTGCTATGCGCATTGAGAATTTGTTTTATTTCTTCTTTGCTCAATACATTTGGCAAAACATTTTCTCGCTTGGGACGATGAATTTTTTCTATTTCAATCTTTTTTTCTTGAACTGTTTGAAAATAAAGCTTGATTGCATTTACTATTTGATTTTGGTAAGATGATGATAGTTTGTTCTTATATATATACTCATTATTATAGAGAATCAAATCTTCATTGGAAATTTCATTGCTGGTTTTTTGATTAAAAAATGTCAAGAATGAACGTAGTGCTTCATTATAGGTTTTGATTGTATTTGGACTGTAGCGTTTAGAAATTAACCATTTTTTGAACTTTTCAATTTGTTCAAGTCCTTCTTTTGAAGGTAAATTTACAACTAAGTTAAATCGAATTTGATTTTCTAGAGAACAGGGAATGTGCCAAACACTTTTTGATTGACTCCATCTTGCACCTTCAACTTTCTTGATGCGAGTAATAAGGTCGTAGTTTTTTTCAAAATAAATAGCAATACGTTTTTCTCCGTTATGGCTGATAATTTTGGCACTCCAATTCATGGCTTATAAGTTTATAAAGTAATAATAAAAAACTACTCTGACTTGGTTTGTGACACACGAAACAAAAAAAGCTAATTATAAGCTTTTTACAAAAATAATTAGTCGTCCCTTAAAAAGTCCTTTTTAATTTTTGGGCATAAAATTGCCAATAAATATATACAACAAAATTGTAGATAAGTTGCCAACTTTATTTGCCTCTTTTTTCCAGAGGTTCATGACTCGTTTAAAATTAAAAGCTGCAGCTGAGAGTAACAAATTAATTACATTTCCAACTATTCCTTTTTTATATGTCCAATAACGGGTTCGATGGCCCTCTTTTACAATGCTTTTTTTGTTGTGTTTTGCTAATATTGGGATTTGATTCTGGGGTATAAATCTTTGTTTGTTCGTGTGTTGTTTTACATACATATCCTTTATCTGCAAAAAATTCTTTAGGAGTTATTGCAGTCAGCTCTTTTATATGTTCTATGGCTGCTACTATCGTTATTGAATCATGTATTGCTTCTGTAAAATTTAACCCAGATTTTGCAGTTGAAGTTTATTGCAAAGCCGAAAAGCTGCATACATAAGCATTTGTGAACATTGTATGATTTTAAAATAGTTCACTATTTATTCCCGCAAAAATCAAATCAAACACTTATCTATATTGCCTTTCAACTTTTCATAACAAAGTCAACTGCAATATCTGGGGTTAAGAGAAATAATTGCAAAATGTTCTTCCATCGGTAGTTGTAATTTTATCCCAGATTTAATTATCAATATTGATGCTACTGCGTGAGGGATAGAGTGTAAAGCCCGGAGCCATGAGGTACGAATGGCGAGGACTTGAAGCGAAAGCCCGGCCCATAGGGACACGCCCAAAATCAATCTCTAACACAAACTGCCACAGTTTTTAAAAAAAACGCCTCCTGTAGGAAGCGTTGTAAACAAAACATGACAAGAAAATATATATTGAGGATAGTGCTGTTACATATTGATAAACCCCACGGGGTTTTCTCTGCTTTGCAGGTTGTAGAAGTTTTTTAGATTAGGGAATATGGTGGGTATATCTGCACGGCTTACACCCAGCCAAAGTGCAAGCTCTGCACTCATTTGATCCACAGAGGTGGTGGGTATTAAAGCACCACGTCCTGTATCTAAAGGATTGCCTAAATACAGATCTGGATATTCTCCAAATATTGTTTTACCTTTTATGGCACCACCCATTACAAATTGATTCCCGCCCCAGGCATGATCGCTACCGGCTGCATTGCTAGTGAGGCTTCGGCCAAACTCAGATGCTGAAAAAAGGATCACATTTTTTTGTACACCCATGTCTTCTAACAAATCGTAAAATGCTTTGAGTGTATCGCTGAGTAGTGGCATGGCATAATCCATATTGCCCAGTACATCATCATGAAAATCCCAACTGCCCCATTGAAGAAAAAATATTTGTCGCTTAGCACCCAGGCTACTACGGCCATTTATAACTTTTGCCACCTGCCTCAGTTGCTCTGCCAGGTATTCATTGCCCATATTATCTGCGGGGAGTGTATTGTCTGTGGCAGTTGTAAATTCTTGATAGGCATCCATTGAGCCTTTCTTCATACGCATATAACTACGCTCCAATATATTTTTATATTCCTGAGCCAGTTGGTTATCTATGGCTGCTTTACGAAATGGGCCATAGCCCCATGTATCAGCATATCCATCTAAGCTAACAGCACCATAAGTGTTTACAGTATAAGGAAATACTTTATTGCCCAACTGAAACAGGTTATTGCCTGCCACCGAAATATTCATTGATACATTACTTGCTTTATTTTCCTGTACTAATGCATCGGCCACACGGCCGCCCCAGCCTAATCCGGAGCGCTCTGCTGGAATACTTGTTTGCCACTGTTCCGATTGATCGCTATGCGAAAACAAACCATAAGGCAGATTGGAATCATTGTAATAATCATCAAGCGTGGTAGGCCTTACCAAACTACCCACATTGGCTATGAATGATAAATGTCCGGCATCAAACAATTGCTTCATACCGCCCATAGCAGGATGGAGTGCAAGTGGCCTGCCTGCATTGTTTACAGGACTAATAGGCAAGAGTTGACCTTTTGGTATAGCAAGATCCGTACGTACAGTGCTGTATTCTTCATAAGCATTACCAGTAGGTATGAGCATGTTGAAGGAATCATTCCCACCGGGAAGAAATAAACAAATAAGTGCTTTATAATCATCAAAACTGCCAGCCTGCTGTGCCACAGCGGAATTGGTAAATAACAAATTGGTGATGGTGCTTAAAAAAGATGTGGCACCAATGGCTGCACAACTGGCCTGCCCCACAAATTGACGACGATGTATATGATTTTTTTCAGACATAAATATTATTTTTATTATTTTAAAATATTGTAATCGGCACTAGCACCAATAAGGTATGCAGCCAGGCTTACACGATCCTTCTGCCAGTAGTCGCCATATGGATCCACCCCAAGCACTGCTTCTCTTATGATTTGAAAAGATTTGGGGCTAAGTGGCATACCCATCATACGGGTTACCAATTTGCGAATCAATGCATCTGGATCCAGAGCCAGCTCAAGTTCTTCTGAAAAATCAAGGATCATGGCATTGTCCGGATTTTCTGTCCACATTACCTGCCATTCAAACATCCACTTCATTTGATTTTGTGCATTGATACCTGTTATGGCATTAAGGATTTTAAACTCTGGTGCAGTTTTGCCAATTGCGGTCATATCTCCCGGAGGGATATAATCTGGCGTATAAAAATTAAATACACTGGGCGACATAAAAGGCTCTTGTAAATAATAATCATACTGCCAGCGTGGGCACTCATCATAATTGCCACTTACTGGCTGTGCATTAAAAGTTTTTGACATATACATCATATTCATATACGGCTCACGCAGCTTACCAAAAACGGGCTGCTGGGTAAAGGCATGATTCCTTGCTTCTTCATCCAATAAAATAGCTTTTATAACTGCCAGCATATCCCCACGCACATTGGAGCCATTATTATTAAACTTTCTGGCTACCCTTAAAATATATTCTGGGCTTGGGTTTGAGGTTACCAATCTTTGTATCAGTAACTTAGCCATAAAAGGCCCAGTATTTGGATGATTAAACAAATTATCAACTGCACCTTCCACATCTTCCAATGTATTTCGCCCTGCGGGCAATGTGGTGCTTCGGAGTAGTTGCTTAGGGGTTCTATCATGAAAACCTTCATAAGCTTTCATTGGATGGGTATAATCCTGCTGTGCCCAATAGAAATTGGTGCTGTCATACCAAGGGCCGCCATAATTGAGGCCCGTAAATACTTTAGAAAATTCTGCTATATCCTTATTGTTGTAGGTAGGAATGGGCTTTCCATTGCGCAGTTTTTTTGTGCCATCCATATTCAACTCCCAAAGGCCGATGCTAAATAGTTGCATGATTTCCCGTGCAAAATTCTGATCTGGAAAAATATTATTGGCCGCATCTGCTTTTTGATTGCCACGATGGCTTAGATACACACCCATACAAGGATGCAATGCTACATCTAAGAGTAGATTTCTAAAATTTCCAAAAGCGTGATTCATGAGCATATCATAATAATTTGCCACCCCCTCTGAGTTTAGAGATAGTTCTTCTACCTTTTGCGAAATAACAAATATCTGTAGTAATGAATAAGCAATACGCTGGCGCAAAATGTCGGTTTCAACCACACCGCCTGTAGGTGGGTATCTGCGGCGCATGACCTGTGTCCAAAGAGCAATTTTTGTTTCTTGCTCATAAATGGAGAGCCCCAGTGTAGCCTTGGCTTCTATTAGTGGTTGCATATATCCTTTTGGCCTTTGTGCTTGTTCATTTATCCATGCTTCAAAGCCTAAATTTTTTACATCTGCCAGTTCATCTGGGTCGGCACCAAATGCAGCCTGTATTAAAAATCTAGTGGCTTCATCATCTGCAGGTTTATCTGTAGCATCAATAATAATAATAGTGGCAGAATCTTTACCTACTAAATTATAACCTGTGGAGGGTTTTAATTTGATGGTGATGTTTTCATTTCCCTCGGCAATGGCATCCTTTATGGGGGCAAACTGTAGCCACACTTCCCTACAGCCCATGGGCATGGTTACTGCAGTAGCTAATGTGGTATTATAATCAGTATTTTTTTGTGCAGTGCCACTTATATTGAATGGAACTGTAATGGCATTAATACCTCCACTACGCCTAATGACAATGGTGCCAGGAGATGGAAAATTTTCATACAACTTTGACTGTTGTACACTCACCGATACATTATTTACCGGATTATTGGTAGTGGACTGTGCAATTGCCACACCCGGCATTAAGCAGAGGAGACAAGAATATTTTTTAACCCATGAATAGAGAATCTTTTTCATATCATATCTTATAAAAGTGATGAACATTAGTTTTATAAAACCATCCATTTTAGTACAACAGTTTGTGTGCTGCCAATTATATGCACCATATACATACCGGGAGGTAGTGGCTGCACAGGTATTATTTTCAATTCCTGTTGCGATATATTTTGTACCCGCACCTGCACCTCCTGACCGGTTAAATCAAATAGCCTGATTTGTATGCCTTCTGTATTTTGTATTTTTACAAACACATCTCTTGGGGATGGATTGGGGTACAGTGCAGTGGAAACGATTTGTTGTATTTGAATGGCATCTTTATTACTGCTTTTAGTGTCACCATTTGGCTGCTTTACAGACACCCTGTAGTAGGTAATACCACTTGAAGGTTTACGATCATAGAACTCAAATGAATTGGCGTTTTGCTTACGCTGCTGCATACGACCAAACTCTTTAAATTGTATGCCATCTGTACTACGCTCCAGTATAAAAGTAATATCTTCTTCGGCATTATACTGCCAGCTTAATTTGGCTTCGCCAGATGCATTGAGTACAGCGGCAAATGGTATGGCATTGGAAACAATATCTTGCTTGAGCGAAATATCGTCCACATAAATCATATGCTCATTTACATCTGTAGTATATCCAAACCCAATAATATAATTGCCAGATACAGTAGGAGTGATGTTGGCCTGCTTCACTTTATAGGAAGTATTGGCTAATGCAGTGTCATTAATAATGCTATATATCATAGAATCTTCACCTGCTCTACGACCATATTTTACAAGTAATTTATTTTTGCCACCATTAGTAGATACTTTAAATTTTAAAGTATAAGATACATCCTTCAACAAAAAGAAAGAAGGGGTAAACATCCAGGAGTTTCCATTTACATACGGTGCTGCATTGGCGGCTACATGTTCACCTTCGGGTGCTGCAATAGCGTCAGTTGTCTGCCAGAAAATATCTGCAAAAACACCATTATTATTTGTGGATGTAATAGAAGGCGGTAGTAAATTATCAACCGCATTTTCAAACCCCTCTTTATAGGGAAGTATTCTAGTATCTGTAGTGCTAAATTTTAAACGACTCCACTCACCACCGCATTTGCTGCGCAGATAGAAGTAATAAACTGTGTTTGGAATAAGGCCCTCAAAGTTTGCTTTTTTCTGGGTGGTAGTAGTGGCGGCACTTGGTGGTATATCTTCATTGCTGAGTGCAAATTCATATTCGGATACTCCTCTAATGCTGTTCCATTCTATGAGTGCACGAGTATCATTGTAGTTCACCAATTTTATATTGCCGGGAGGTACACATGCAATTGGTGTAAAGCGATAGTACTGACCTGTGGAAGGTTTTGTTGTGTTGTTGTTTTCTATAAAACGGCTAGCAGTGGGGTTTGAAACTGTGTGCGATACGGATAAGAACTGCAAACTGTCTAATGCAAATAATATTTTATTACTGCTTTCAGCGGTAATGCCCGTAGATGCTGATTTATCTGCACCTCCTGTACCCGTTTCATTACGATAGACAAACTCCACCATATTTCCTGATTCGTATAGTTTCATTTGGAAAGATATAGCAGCGGTACCGCTTTGCCATTTCATACTAAGCCATTGTACTGTAAAAACCCTATTTGGCTGAGTACCTGTTGTTTGATAACTGATGCCTGTATTGTTTGTAAGTATCAGATTATCCCAGAATGGTGCAAGCACTGGTCTTATGGCACCTTTGTACCCACTGCCGGCACTTAGTTCATTGAGTTCATATTGAGGATCATCCGTTTTCGATTTGATAAATGGAGCACCCAAACTTGCGTAGCCATTACTATTGAGGTGAATTTGTGTATAATCTTTTCCATTGTATTGAAAAATAAAACCAATGGGTACATTATTTACAAATGATTCGTCTAATAATGTTTTGGTAGGGGAGAAGGCCGCTATAAGTGCAGGTACAATGGGACTGCTTAACTCATTGAAACCTGTACTGCCATTTGAATAACTGTAGTACAGCTGACTTTTTACTGAACACAGGCATAGCATGGCTGCTAAGAAGATGTTGATTTTCTTCATACACTAATTTTTAGAATAAATGAATTGGCAGGTCTTGCTATTGATAGAACATATACCGCATATACGTTTTGGTATATTTATATCACAAATAGACCCATAGTTATGTTTCCTAAGTGTTACGGTAACTGATTTTTTTACTAAGGTTTAAAGAGGGGCAATACATCAATTTGCAACGCATGAATGTAGAAATCTTGGTAGAAATACTCATTCAAAGTATCAAAAAGCATTATTAGATTTCTTTAACTTTAACAAATACATTGCCAAAGAAAGGTGATAAGAAAATATTATAAAGATTTTTTGATAGCCAAAAAAGACGTGTAGTATAATGAGGCAGAAGGGGGTAGGTAGGCAAGACATTATTAGAATATGTTGAGTATATGATTTAGTGCATATATTATGTGCAAAGCATAAACCTTTTTTATCTATAATACTTGGCAAATGGCAAATCTTAATTGTAAAGCAAGCTAAGAATATCTTTGTAGTCACCACGGAAATTTTGCCCCCGAAACTATGGCTACACCTTGTTTAAAACCTAATAATAAAATGTTCCTTTTCTTTTTGTTCTGTTCTAATGAATACAAGACCGATAAAAAATAAATCTATGGTTAAAGTTACAGCCTTATGTTGTTGTGCATACTGCCAGGCCATATCCATTTCTTTACTCCAGTGTATATCATCTAATATAATACAAGTATTGTTCTTGCTATGTAATAATATCTCCTCAAAATATTTGCAAGTAGGTGTATAGCGATGGTTGCCATCTATGTATGCAAAATCAATGGACTGCATTTCATTTGACAAAAGACTTGATAAAGTATCATCAAAATTACCCTCTACAATGGATATATTTTGTAATTGGAGATGGTTAAAATTTGATTTGGCCTCTATTGCTACAGTAGCTGCACCTTCCATGGTTATTACTCGTGACTTTGGGCATGCGCTGGATAAATAGGATGTAGTAATGCCAAGAGAAGTGCCCAATTCAAGTATATGTTTGGGTTCAAAATAATGAGCCAGGCGAAACAATAACTGACTGAATTTTTTTGGTTTTAAGGATGACTTTGCAATTGCTTTTATACTCCTTTCTTTTGTTTTTTCAATTCTACTGCCGGCACCAAAATCATCTATGATAATTTTTTTATTACTAGTTAAAAGTCGTTTTCGAAGCTGTTCAATAGAATCATAACAATAGTATTCTCTATCATCATTCAACACATCCGTAATCAGTTTATAAACAAATGGTGAATGTATGCCATGACCTTTACTGTTTGCAGCTTGCAAATAATACTTAAAATACTTCTGTGCTAATTGAAATTTGGTGTACAATTTTTAAATGTGAATGGTTGTAGGTGGAGGTATATTTTGGTAGGTATTTATTTTCTTGTCCACTGCTGTATGGAATATCGGTAAGCATGTTTTTCATCCTTTTCAAAAACCTGTTCATTCGTTAGTGCCCACTCATCAGAATTAATTTCTGGGAAGAAAGCATCAGCTGGAGTAAAAATTTCATGCACTCTTGTTAGGTAAATGGTATTTGCCAAAGGCATGGCTGCAGTATATATTTCACCACCTCCCACTACCATCAATTGTGCATATCCTTGATGCGAAGCTTCGCTAATGGCATCGGCTACATTACTCACTACTGTGCAACCTGGGGCTTGAAATCCATCCTGTCTGGTTATGACAATATTATGTCTTCCTTTCAAAGGAGTTCGATTTATGCTATCATAGGTTTTTCTCCCCATCGCTACTGCGGTACCCCATGTTGTATTTTTAAAAAACTTTAAATCATTGGGCAGTTGCCAAAGTAAGTTTCCCTTAAAACCCAATGCATTGTTTTCAGATGCAGCTGCTATCAAACAAATTTCCATACTCTATTTTTAAATGGCTACTGGTGCTTTTATGGCCGGATGGCTTTGATAATTTTCTAAGCTAAAATCGCTGTATTGAAAATCAAATATATCTTTAATTTCTTCATTCAGTTTCATCTGTGGCAGGGGATATGGAGTACGGCTAAGTTGCAAATTAACCTGATCTAAGTGGTTGTTGTAAATATGTATATCTCCAAAACTATGTATAAAATCACCCGGTTCAAGATTACAAACCTGTGCCATCATTAAGGTAAGTAAAGCGAAAGAGGCAATATTAAATGGCACTCCAAGAAATACATCCGCACTGCGCTGATATAACTGACAACTGAGTTTGCCATCTGCTACATAAAATTGGAAAAGTGTATGACAAGGCATTAATGCCATTTGGTTGAGTTCACCCACATTCCAAGCATTGACAATGATTCTTCTGCTATCAGGATTATTGCGGAGCAAATAAACGGCTTCCTTTATCTGGTCCGTTACCCGTCCATCCACACCCTGCCAACTTCGCCATTGTTTACCATATACAGGCCCAAGATTACCTGATTCATCTGCCCATTCATCCCAGATAGACACTCCGTTTTCTTTGAGATAAGCTGTATTTGTATCTCCTTGTAGAAACCAGAGTAATTCATGGATAATGCTTTTCAGATGTACTTTTTTTGTAGTAACCAATGGAAATCCTTTGGAAAGATCAAACCTCAATTGATACCCAAAACAACTAATGGTACCAGTGCCAGTTCTGTCTTCTTTTTTAGTTCCATTTTCAAGTATATGTTCTAAAACTTGATGATATTGCTGCATGTGGCAAATTTATAGAATCAAATAAATGGGTTTGTAATTTGAAACTAAATGGGGATAAACTAAATGGTATTTAGTTATAAGGTAAAATTAGTGATGCTGGTGCATCATACAAAACTACATAGAGAATGACATTTGGTATTTGCTTATTTATACTTTTGATGGTAGTACATCAAGACTATATGTCAATATTAGACTAGTGGATGAGAATACAAAATAAATTGGTTTTAATGGTAATTCAAGTGACTTATTTATAGGAAGAAATGAATACCCGCTATATCCTTATTAATTCAACGGTAGCATGGACAAATTAAGAATTTATAATACAAAAAATAATTTTCCACAAGTATAGGCCATGTATAATACACTTACAAATCAGTAATTTTTTTTATTTTGTAAATGACCAGACTACATTTGTCTGGTCATTTTTTAATGAAAACAGGATATGAATATACTGAAGACCCTTTTTTTAAGTACATCAAAGTGGTTGGCCACAAAGAATCTTTACATTACAAAGTCCTTGGCCTACAAAGACAAGAAATGGAATCAATTGGATCATACAACTGATCATATTAGGTATTCCGTTTTACAACTTTGTATGTCTGAAATAAAGCAACAAAACATTGAAGGCAACCTAGCTGAATTGGGTGTGTATAAAGGCGACTTTGCAAAAAGAATAAATTTTCTTCATCCAAATAAAAAGTTATACCTATTCGACACTTTTGAAGGATTTGATAAGCGTGATACTACAAAAGATGTTTCACAAAAATATTCAACTGGAGAGCAGGATTTTTCTGACACAAGTGTTGCATTGGTCATGGGTAAAATGAAAACACCAGAAAATTGCATCGTACGAAAAGGTTTTTTCCCGGAAACTGCAAATGGATTAGAAGATATATTTTCTTTCGTAAGTATTGATACAGATTTATTTGAACCTATATATGCAGGCTTACAATACTTCTACCCACGACTTTCAAAAGGAGGTTATATTTTTATTCACGATTTTAATAATGATGAATACAAAGGAACTAGAGAGGCTGTTCTAAGATTTACAAAAGAACAAGGAATTTCATTTGTGCCCTTGTCGGATGTCTGCGGTACTGCCATCATCACAAAATAAAATACAAAAGCGGCTATTTCAAACTGGATAATCTATTTGTTCTATTCATTATTTCTTCTAGAGTGGCTTTCTTCAATAGTTCAACTGTTTCATTTCTTACTTCTATAAATACAGAACGAATGCCACAAGTTATTTCATCTTTGCACTCCTCGCATTTTTCATAGTACAAATGAGTGGCACAGGGTAAAAATGCAATAGGGCCATCAAATAATCGCATTACATCTGCAAGGCTTATTTCACTTGGTATTTTGTGCATATAATAACCCCCTTCTTTACCTTTCTTACTACTTAGGTAGCCGGCATTCTTCAGTGTTAATAATATAGCTTCTAAAAACTTTCTGGGTATATGTTCGCTTTCAGCAATCTTACTGATTTGAATTGGTGTGTTCCCACTCTCTTGTTTTGCAAGATAAACTAACGCATTGATGGCATATTTTGCTTTTTTTGAAATCATTCTAGGCTTTGTATCTTATAAAAAACGTCACAATATAAGCACTACAATTTTATAATTCCAACTTATTCTATGGGAATTGAAATGCATTGTTTATTCTAGACAGAAGCGCCCTGATCAAATGAAAACTGTATTGTATTTTTTTTCTATCAAAGTATAAGTATTTCTTGATAATTTTTTGAATGATTGCTATTCAAAGTCTTGTCATATTCACTTTGGTCAAATTGAATGAGATTTTTATTTGACTCCACATAATCATTAGTATAATTGTTTGAAATTCAATAAAAAATGCCCCACTATTTGAGGGGCATTTCATTTTATAGTCTTAAATTTTATCTCGGGAAGCACATATAGATCCACACGTTTGCAAATAAAGGTACTCCATTACCTTGAATGGGTGTAACAGAATCTGAAACCATAGAACTATGCTCAGAAGAAGTACCACTAATATTTGTAGTCAATTGATTGGCTCCTCTGTATCCGGTGCCATCAACAGATGTGGGTACGCCTGGTATTGCTAAAGATGCCCATGTGGGCCTTACTCCACTCCATAATCTTACTTCATCTCTTAGGTGGCCTAAACCAAATACCTTTGAAGGGTCTGTAATGCCTGCACCTTGCATGAAACTTGGATAATCTCCGTTGGGCAATAAGAAACTGCCTGATCCTGCAAATAATCCTGCTCTTAATAAATTTCTTTTGCGGCTCATATACATACTATGGTCGCTGCCTTGCGAATGGCCGGATGCACTTATTTTATCCCACTTCAACTCACCGTTTTCGTTGATGTATTGACCCCAACCTTCAGTTGGATATTGTATATTCAAATATTGGAGCATCTTAATAATTCTGTTTTCAAAACCATTTGGCTGACCAATACTTACCCTACTAGATGTATTGGCCCCGGTAAGGTATTCTTCTAAAATATTTTCTACGGCATTATCAGTTGTAGCACCTAATGCATAAAACTCAATTGGCAAAGTGTTACTATAAGCAATACCCAAAGTATGATAACCAGCTCTGGCACCTACTTGTAGTATCAATTTGTAATCATCAGGCCCTGCTGTAGTGCCGGGTATAAACACAAACAATTTATTTTGCCTGTCTTGGGTGCGGCGTGGCACATAGGCATATTGAAGGGAACTGCCCACTGTAGAAGTATTAATCCTGCTATCGGTTTGTTTTGGAGTGGCTGTTCTGGCATCAATTGGAATAAGCATCATAGACGCAGCATCAGTACTTTCTGTGCTGGTTACCCCTGAAATATCATTTTCCTTTTTACAAGAAAATAGTAATACAATTAGCATGGGTACCATACATTTTTTTAGCATAATATTTATTTTTAAAAAGTTAAACACTTATATTGTTGAATCGTTCATTTCGGACAACTGAATTATAATATTTTCTTGGTGATGCTTAACATGAATAATAGTAAAATAAAGCATTTCCCGTAGTGTAATTTTACCCAATAGGGGATGTGGCAATATATAAAAATCAAGATCATTTTCTGTTTTTTTCTGTATGGATCTTTTAAGCGATACAATATTTGTTTCAATAGCTTGTAATACCTTTTGGGTTTTAATATTTTCATCCTTTGTGGGTATGAATGGGGTAGATGCTGAACCACCATTGCTTAACTGCTTATGATATTTTGCCAAAATTTCATCATAAGTTTTTGAGACCCTGTTTGCCTTTCCAAATAATATTTTTAAAAAAAATACAGAGAGTAAAAATGCAAACCTTACGGGCCTTACAGACTTGTACAAGTGCTGTGCCTGCTGCACGGCACTCCATTTGCCCTGCAACGAAAAATGAAGCTCATCATTACTATAAGTGCTGAGCTTTTGGGTGAAATCATCGTATGCATTTCCCAATGTTTCAATCAATTCATTTTTTTGCATCTTAATGATCTCTTTCAATTAGGAATTGTGCAAGTTCTAACAAGTGCTTTTTTCGAGATGAAGTTACAGCAGTCTCTTCCAGATGTTGTATGGCTTTATCATAGTAAGATTGTTTTAAGGTAAGTGCCCAAGCATCTACCTCTACAGCTTTATAAATGGCAAGTACTTGATCCACTTTATCTGCACTAGATGACAAGAGTAGTGATTCCAAATTTTGTTTCGTGGCTCCGGTGGCAGTTTCCAAAGCATGTATGAGTAGAAATGTTTTTTTGTTTTGTCTGATATCGCCACCGGCATCCTTTCCAAATTTTTCCGGATTGCCAAATGCATCAAGATAATCATCCTGAATTTGAAAAGCTATACCAAGGTTTCTGCCAAACTCATACAAGTGAATACAGTTGCCCTCACTGGCTCCACCAATGATAGCTCCCATTTGAAGGCTGGCAGCCAGTAAAACAGATGTTTTAAGCTCAATCATGTGTAAGTATTCATCTAATGAAACATCATTTCTACTTTCAAAATCCATGTCTAACTGTTGCCCTTCACAAACCTCTCTTGCAGTTGTGTTAAATAAACTGATGATTCTTTTTTGATATTTTGTGCTGATGGTATTTAGGTAATCATAAGCAGCCACCATCATTACATCTCCACCAAGTAATGCGGTATTTATTCCATATTTTATGTGCACAGTTTGCTTTCCTCTGCGTAGTGGTGCAGCATCCATAATATCATCATGCATTAAAGTGAAATTGTGAAAGAGTTCAATGGCATTGCCCACAATCCATGCATCAGCATCTATGGTATCAAATAATTCATTGCCCATCAGGCAGCATACAGGTCTTACTCGCTTACCACCTAGCTGTAAAAAATATTCATTTGCATCATATAACGATGCGGGTGAAATTGGAAAATGTCTCTTATCAAATTTATTTTTAAATGCTTCTGATAGTTGGATAAAACTTTGCATGTACAGTATTAAAGCTGCTAAATTATTAGATTAAATAGTATAAAGTTGATATAATAAAGATAGATATCATAGAAACCAATGAATCGCTTAAACAGGCACTGATATTTTCAAGGCCTTGTTTTAGTGTAGCCGCATCTGTCCAGCCGTAACCAATACGCATGTATCTGCTGGGCATATCAAACCAATGACCAGGGCCAACCATTGTTTTATACTGATGTTGTAGCCTGTTATAGAAAAAATCATAATCAACAGCTACAGATTCATTGATCCAAGGAAAGCAAACAACTCCGGCCTGTGGTGGTATACAACTAATTCTTTTTTCAAGGGAGAGCCATTCATTTAGAAGTTTTAAATTTTGCTGCGCAAAATCAATAATTTGCCCCTGCCATTTTTCTTTTTCAAGTAAAAATGCAAAGCATGCTTCTTCATCTAAAATACTATTGGTAATAAATATCATTTCCTTAGCTGCAAGGAATTTTTCATAGAGTTGCTCATTCTGCGTAAGCAGCCATCCCATTCTTATACCTGGCAATCCATAAGCTTTGGATACAGAAGAAACGCTAATACAATTGGAATACATTGATGCCAGCATTGGCGTATTAGTTATACACCCGGTATCCCGATAAGTTTCATCACATAGCAGATAAATATTTTTTGATGCGGCCAGTTCAATGCATCCTTCTATTAAATGCATGGGCCATACCATTCCCGTTGGATTATGTGGTGTAGTAATACTGATGATTTTCGTATTGGGTTGAATAGCATTATTAATGTCTTCGAGAGTTGGCAGCCAGTTTTGATCAGGCAAAAGATCTATAAAACTTATATCACAGCCAATGGCCTGAGGCACTGCAATATTTGTGGCATAGTTTGGACGAATTACTATAATATGATCTGATGGTTGTAGTAAAACAGTATAGATGATAAACAAAGCAGGAGCGGCTCCTGGCGTTAATAAAATATGATCCATATTTTGATGATGCATTTGCGCTGCAATCATCTTGCGCAATGCAGGCTTACCTCTATGATCGGTATATGCCAATGGAAATGTATCGGGCAATTTTATTTGATTAAAATTGATATCTGCTACTGAACTCTCACAGAGGTTGTAGAGAATATTATTGTATCCAATTTCCTCAGGACTTTCAACTTCTATGGGCATTCTCTTATAAATCATATAAAGAAATTTAATTCAAAGAAATGGGATGGATGCTTCATTTCAAATAATTCGAAAAATAAATCATTTTGCGGAGCAAATTATTTTAAATGCTATGTATATAAACCATCACAAAAAATTGATTGATTTTATAAAATGAATTTTCAAATATCGATTGCTCAAATTATTTACATCCAAAGCCATTAATTTGCACCATAAAAGGAAAGTTATGCTGCGTGCAAAAATTAGCGGAATTGGAATGTATGTACCCGATAATATTTATACCAATCATGACCTTACAAAATATATGGATACCAGTGATGAATGGATTCAGGAGCGCACTGGTATTAAGGAAAGAAGGTATGCCAATAGATTCGGTGAAACCACCGCAACAATGGGTGTAGAAGCTGCCAAAAAAGCTATTGAAAATGCAGGTATAACAAAAGATGATATTGATTTTATCATCTTTGCCACACTCTCACCAGATTATTATTTTCCCGGCTGTGGAGTATTGGTGCAGCGTGCATTAGGTATCAAAGAAATAGGGGCTTTAGATGTTAGAAACCAGTGTAGTGGTTTTTTATACGCACTGAGTGTGGGAGATCAGTTTGTAAAAACTGGCATGTACAAAAATGTATTGGTGATAGGTAGTGAAAAACATTCTTTTGGTCTCGACTTTAGTACAAGAGGAAGAAATGTAACGGTTATTTTTGGTGATGGGGCAGGGGCTGTTGTACTACAACCAGCCACTCATGAAGGACAAGGTATTTTATCTACACATTTACACAGTGATGGAAATGATGCTGAAGTTCTAGCTATGACTAACCCAGGCACCCATGCCAACCATTGGAAAGAGGGCCTTGCTAATTATGATGATGCAGAATTAGGAGAGTTGCTCATGTCTCATAGCATGGTTGATGCAGCACAATTATTTCCAATAATGGATGGACCTCATGTATTTAAGAAAGCAATTGTCAAATTTCCTGAAGTAATTATGGAAGCTCTGCAAACAAATGGATATACTTCAAAAGATTTGAAAATGCTCATACCACACCAAGCCAATCTTAGAATTAGTCAATATGTGCAGCAAAAATTGCAATTGGATGATGACAGGATTTATAACAATATTCAAAAATATGGAAATACTACTGCTGCTTCCATTCCCATAGCATTATGCGAAGCGTTACAAACAGGGAAAATTAATAAGGGAGATCTTGTTTGCTTGGCAGCATTTGGTAGTGGTTTTACATGGGCTAGTGCTCTCATAAAATGGTAATATTTAATATTTAATTCAAAAAATATATGAATCAAAGACAGATAGGCGTAGTAATTCTTTTATTATGTAGTATGCAATTTAATTTTTTGCTGGCGCAAGATGAGGATAGTCCTGTATTACACATTGTTTGTGATGGAGTGCAGCAAGACATTACATTATACAATGAGGATAAAGCAACAGCTGAATTTAAACTTTCGAACAAAAAAATCTATTCATCAACCAGTATTTTTGAAATCAGCAATCTTTCAAAGACTGATAGAGCATCACAAAACAGGAGCTTTTTTATTTACAAAGATGATACATGGGTCATGGATATTCCATCTACAAAAAAGAATAAAGTTTTCTGTATAAAATCTACCGAAATAATCAAAAAATTACAGCCGGGCATGTACGAAGTTTATACCATTGCTATTCCATCCGATCCTGAAATAGCAAAATTGGTAAAACCCGGACGTGTAAAGGTTTGTAGCATAATTATCGAATAATTTCTTTTGCTTTTGTATAGAAATATTACTCTACAACATGCGGCCACCACTTCTCAGTGCTCTGATTACTGGCCACCACATTATCAATAAATGCCATACCCCTAATGCCGTCTTCCACGCCTGGAAAATCAAGCATTTGAGGAGTGGGTTCTTCACCAGAAAGTTTAGCAGATAATGTTTGTGCAAAGTTTTTATAAATATTAGCAAATGCTTCTAAATAACCTTCGGGATGACCACCCGGTGTGCGGCAATTTTTTGTAGCAAAATCAGATAATATTTGCGTGTAGTTACTGCCGGCCCTCAATATTTGTGTTGGTGCATCCAACCATTTCAGGAGTACTGTATTTGGCTCCATCTGATTCCATTCTATTCCACCCTTTTCTCCATAAATGCGTAGCCGTAAAGCATTTTCTTCTCCAGCGGCCACTTGGCTTGCCATAAGCACACCTGCAGCACCATTTTCAAACCGGAGTAATACGTTGCCATCATCATCCAACATTCTTCCTTCTACCATAATATTTAAATCAGCACAGAGAGAAGTAATTTTTAATCCACTGGCATATTCTGCTAAATGCGCCGCATGAGTACCTATATCACCCATACTACCTGCTTTTCCACTTCGTTTTGGGTCTGTACGCCATGCAGCTTGTGCATTGCCTTCCCTTTCAGAAAGCTTACTTAGCCAGCCTTGGGGATACTCCACCCATACTTTCCTAATTTTTCCGAGTGTGCCATCCTTTACCATTGCTCTTACCTGCTTCACCATTGGGTACCCACTATAGGTATGTGTGAGGCATAGTTGTAAACCTGTAGATGCAACCTTTGCCTGCAATTGTTTGGCTTCATCAAGTGTAAACGTAATTGGCTTTTCTATTACAACATTAAAACCATGATCCAAAGCCATCATAGCAGGAGCAAAGTGTGCAAAATTTGGAGTAACTATACTTACAAAATCTATTCTTTTATCTTGCGGCAGCAGACTTTCTTTTGTAATCATTTCTTCATAAGATGTATAAATTCTCTCCTCTGGTAAGAACAATGATTTGCCAGAAGCTATGGCCACTTCAGGATTTATACTTAGAGCACCACAACATATTTCTACCAGGCCATCCATATTAAAAGCAAGTCGATGAATAGCTCCTATAAAAGCATCTTGACCACCACCAATCATTCCCATACGAAGTTTTCTATTCAGCATTTTATAATTTTTTATTGCGATGGTCAAAATTATGGGAATCTCCTATGCTATTTTGAAGTATGATTTTATTGTGTCTGATTATATTTTTGTCATGCAGTTGTTAAACTATTTATAAATTAACTGATTATGCATAATTTATGCACAGCATCCTCGTTTGTTTGCTGATAGTTTTAATTTGCACAAACTAAAATGAATAATTGAATGGGTGTTTTATTACAGATAGACAGTTCACAAATCATCAACGGCGCATCAGATGCGGCAAAGTCTATTAATTTATGGAGCTTGCTCAATCAAGGTGGTTGGATCATGTATCCACTTTATGCATTGTTGGCTGGAGCAATATTTGTTTTTTTTGAGCGATTAATTGCCATCCGCAAAGCCAGTAAAGTGGACGAAAATTTTATGCGTATTGTAAGAGACAATATAATTACTGGAAATCTTACTGCAGCCCGCAGCCTTTCAAAAAATACCGATAATCCTGTGGCACGTATAATTGATAAAGGATTGCAACGCATTGGTAAGCCAATAGATGCTATCGAAAAAAGTATGGAAAATGTGGGTCGTTTGGAGATGTATAAAATGGAGCGAAACTTAAATGTACTAAGCCTCATATCAGGTATTGCCCCGATGTTTGGTTTTCTTGGAACCATAGTAGGTATGATTCAATTATTTTACAATATAAACAATACCGGAAACTTTGAACTGAGTGTAATAGCTGGCGGTATCTATGTAAAAATGATAACGAGTGCTACCGGTCTAATTATTGGTGTTATAGCCTATGTGGCTTATAATTATCTGAGTACTCAAGTAGATAAAACAGCCAATAAGATGGAAGCAGCCAGTAATGAATTTATTGATATTCTTCAAGAACCCACCCGCTAACCGAACTGGTAATACAATTTAAATGGACATTCGCCGAAAATTAAAACGTCATTCTGAAGTGCACACTGGTGCACTCAATGATATCTTATTTATACTGCTGTTATTTTTTCTGATTGTAAGTACGCTGGCCAATCCAAATGTGATAAAGGTTAACAATCCAAAGGGTGAAAAAGATACCAAATCCAAGCAAAATATTGTTGTTTCAATTGATAAAGATCAAAATATATTTATAGGTCAACGACAAATTGATCTAGCTTATTTAGATAGTAGTTTACAAATAGAAGTACAGAAATTAAAGCTACTGGTAGATACTCCTTCTGTTGTAATAAATGCAGATACCATAGCTTACTATGGTGAAGTATTTCGCATAATGCAAAGCGCAAAGAGGGCAGGAGCTAAGGTGGTGGCCAATGTGAAATAAATGGTTATTTCCTGACTATTAAGAACCGGCTTTTCCCAAATATATCTTGATTCAGTTGAGCATCAGTAAATGAATATTGCGCAGCAAGCTGCAACATTTCATCGCCAAAATGTTCATTTATTTCAAGAAAGATAAATCCGTATTTCTTTAGATTTTCTTTTGAGAAATCAAAAATCTTCCTGTAGAAAAGAAGGGAATCCTCGTCTTGCACAAACAAAGCTATATGTGGTTCATAATCTACAACATGTGCTTGCATTTCATTTTTTTCAGGCCATGAAATATAGGGTGGATTGCTAACAATATAATCTACTTCCTCCTGTATCAAACTTTGATTAGTAAGAATATCATGGTTCAGAAAATTAATAGTGAGTTTGTTTTTTATAGCATTTGCTTTTGCAGTATTCAAGGCTGTATCGGAAATGTCTGTTGCAGTAATTTTTGCCTTCGGCAATTTGTTTTTTAGCGCAAGCGCAATGCATCCTGAACCCGTGCCAATATCGATTAATGAAATACTATCTATAGCAGAAGAAGAAACATGGGTAATAACCATCTCCACCAATTCTTCGGTTTCTGGGCGTGGTATTAATACGGATTCATTCACCATCAAACAGAGTCCACAAAACCATGCTTCTTTCAATACATACTGTACAGGTTTATGGTTTAACAATTCAGTTGTCATTTGATGATATAGATATTCCTGCTCACCCGTTAGCAAATCCTGCTGGTGTATCAAACGCTCCGATTTTGTGTAGCCTGTTATATATTCCAAAACTAAATGAGCAATTTGTTTTGCCTCTCTCAACTCATAGATGGTGAACAGTGGATGTGTCAATTGCAGATAAGCTTGATGTAATGTCATTTTATTGTTTAGGTTTCATTTCTTTGCAGCAGGCTGTAAAATAAAATTGAAAAACTGAAATCTGCAAATACACATCAAAAATTTATGTACCGCTGTTTTGAACTGGCGGAAAAAGGGCTTGGAAATGCTGCACCAAATCCAATTGTTGGTGCCGTTTTAGTATATGAAAATATGATTATTGGAGAGGGCTATCATGCACAGTATGGTGGGCCACATGCCGAGGTGAATTGTATTGATTCAGTTGCAGAAAAACACAAAACTCTTATTGATAAATCCATATTATTTATCAGCCTAGAGCCATGTGCACATTATGGAAAAACACCACCATGCACAAATCTGATTCTTGCACACGGTATTAAGAAAGTAGTCATTGGATGCAGAGATCCATTTGAGACTGTCAATGGTAAAGGCATAGAAATTTTACGGCTAAATGGTGTTGAAGTCATAGAAGGTGTTCTGGAAAAAGAAGCAAAAGAATTGAACAAAAGGTTTTTTTGTTTTCATTTAAAGCAAAGGCCATTTGTACTAATTAAGTGGGCAGAAACCTCAGATGGATATATAGCACCACGGCATCAGTCTGATGTATCTGAAAGATGGATGATATCAACGCCTATTGCTAAAAGATTCGTGCATAGGTTGAGAAAGGAAGAGACAGCTATTTTGGTAGGCACTAATACAGCACTGTGGGATGATCCAATTTTAGATAGTCATCTGCAAAATGATGGGAAAACTATACGCATGGTCATAGATAAAAATAGGAGGATTCCTACCTCTCATAAAATATTCAACACAAATTATAAAACATATATATTCAATTACTTAGAAAATAAAATTTATTCTGAATACGTAGAGTATATTTGTTTTTCAGCTTCTGATAATATGCTTCCATCTATTATGCAATGGTGCTATAAAAATGGTATTCAAAGCATACTTATAGAGGGTGGCAGCAAAACAATTGAATCATTTTTTGATGCCGGGTTATATGATGAAATTGTGCGGATTAGCAACAATAGAGTGGCAGAGGTAAATGGGTTGGAAAGTCCGAAATTGCCACCAAATATTAGCATAGATAAAACATTTCAATTAGGTGAGGACACCATTAAAATTTTAAAAAATCAGTAAACAATTGACGGAAATTATTACACATTATTTTACCATTGAAAAAGATGGGGAAGCAGAATTTAAAGACAGAGGAAGTAAATTTCTTGCCATTGCATTTCCGATAATTTCCATTGATGATTTTAAAGTTCGGCTTAAAGCCATACAAAAATTACATGCTAAAGCCACACATCATTGCTATGCTTATAGAATAGGTTTTACAAAAGATATTTTTAGAGTGAATGATGATGGAGAGCCATCCGGATCTGCCGGTCGGCCAATCCTTGGGCAGCTTGATAGCAAGCAAGTAACAGATGCCGCAGTAGTTGTAACAAGATATTTCGGTGGCAGCTTATTGGGGGTGCCCGGACTTATTAATGCGTATAAAATGAGTGCAGCTTTATCCCTTCAAATGATGCCCATTATTCAAAAGCCTGTACTGAGAAAATATCGTGCGGAATGCAGTTATCATGAAATAAATGAAGTTATTCACTTTATCAAAAAAGTGGATGGCCTTATACTAAAAAATGAAATGCAATTATTTTGTTTGATAGAATTTGGAATACCAATAAGCCGAAACCATGAATTTCTTCAATTAACATCAGATTTGCAGGCTGTAAATTTTACACTTATTTAAAACTTGATCATGCTATTGAATTTTATTACAAAGCTGAAACGATTCCTATGTATTCTGGAATAATTTTTTTGACCTTTATTATTTAAAGTTATTCACCCAAAATTCAACATCAAAAACTAATTTATACTCTCCTTTCAACTTTTCATAGATTGCAATCTGCTTCATCTGGGGTTATGAATCCTGGCTTGGAATGGGCTCGAATAAATTTCCCATAATTTATATTATGTTAAATAGAATCACGGATTAAAAGGAGCCTAAGCTCCTTTGGGTATAAATTAATGAAAAGAATTGTGCTCATCTTCAAACTGTTTGAGCTTACCATCAAAGGCATCATAATCTTTTGGATTTACACCTCTCGACCTATCTCTTTTCCATTGGTAGATATTTGCTAAATAATCTACTGTACGGTTTAAACTATTTGTTTCTGATTTGTTTCTATCCGTTTTTGCTTTAAGTATATTATACGATTTTATTAACCATACAATGCTCTTATCGGCATAAACCATTTCTTCCTTGGCTATTTCTTCTCTTTTTGCTTTGAGTGCGGCACCTTCACCACGGTTGTTAGAATATTTTTCATCAAGCAAACTAAAAACATTGTAATAGAGTACACCACTATTAAAAGCATATAATCCGTTTGTACCATTTAATTCAAATGCTTTACCAAATGCTTCTGCCGCTAACATTTTTAAATCAACTTGTTGGGTACTATCAAAATCAGTGAGTTGTTCCTTCTCAGGTTGTGCAAATGCTTCAGCAAATGATAAGAGTTTATTTTCTGTTAAAGTACCAGCTTCTTTTTCATTTTTATAGATATCAATAACATTTTTTAGACCGCCATTTGAGGTCATGTGTCGCATTTCTACCTGGCCCCAAAGTTCTGATTCATTTGGATAAAGCTCTTTTGCATAGGCTAAATATTTAGTATAATTTGCTTCATCTTTTGCTAATTCATAATGATCTACCAAATAACGAAATACATCTAAATATTCTGGACCCACAACTTTTAAATCGGCTAAGCGTACATACATCTTAACTGCTTCCTCTGTTTTTTTTGCATTTTGAGCAGCATAACCTGTAAAAAGAATAGTTGTAGTATCAAATGTATTTCCGCCAGGATTAAGACTATTTGAAATAATATAATCACTCATTTCGGCTGCTTGCGCAAAATATTTGTAAGCATTTTCCCAATCTTCTTTCTGAAAGTAATTTCTTCCCTTATCAAATCCAGTACTATATATAAGACCTACTCCTCTTGTAAAGTTTTCGTCTTTAAGTATTTTTATGGAAGGATCTAAAGCAGTGTATTCTTTTAAAGCTGCTAAGGCATCATCATTAGCAGTTGGATAATTTGCACCTAATTCTGGGCTTGCATACAATTCACTGTTGACAAGCATTTTCCAAAGTTGTAATCTGGATTTATCTTTATCCTTAAGTTTTGGGTTAGCCAATGCTTTATCCACTTCTTTTTTTGCCTCTTCAAACTTATTTGTAGAATGATATAACTGTATCATATCCATCTGAGCGGAACTCATGATTACGATAAGAACACTTACAATTGTAAAAACGGTTTTACGCATTTTGATTTATTGTTTATTTATGATTCAATTTCTGTGTCAGGTGTGTCATCGCTGTTATTTTCTTCTTTATTTGTAGAGTCATTCGAAGCATCATCTACAGATAAATCGTTGTTATCCTCAACCTCCATTTCTGCTTCATTCTCTTCGTCACTTATATCTAATTTTGAAATAGCAGCAATATCATCTTCTTCTTTTAACCTGATTAATTTTACGCCCTGGGTATTTCTACCTGCTTCCTTTATATCTTTTACAGATGTTCTTAATGTAATACCGCTTTCACAGGTTATGATTAAGTCCTCTGCACCAACCACGTCTAAAATGCCAATGAGCTTACCAGTTTTTTCTGTTACATTAATGGTTTTAACTCCTTTTCCACCTCTATTGGTAATCCTATAATCATCCACTGAAGTTCTTTTGCCAAACCCTTTTTCGCTAACCACTAGTACAGTTTTGCCTTCCTCAGCCCTATTGACACATATCATGCCAATCACTTCATCGTTTTTCTCATCCACTACAATTCCGGTTACTCCTATTGCGCCTCTACCTGTTGTTCTAACTTTCTCTTCTGGAAAGCGAATAGCTCGACCACTTTTTACAGCCAACATTATTTCGCAATTACCATCAGTTAATCTAGCATCTAAAAGTTCATCACCTTCTAATATAGTTACGGCATTTACACCTGTAATCCGTGGTCTGCTAAAGTCTTCTAAATGTGTTTTCTTGATAATTCCTTTTTTGGTACAAAGCACAATATTATGAGTAGTTACAAAATCTTTATCTTCTAAATTTCTAACATTTATTATTGCTTTTACTTTGTCATCAGGAAGCAATTGTACCATGTTTTGTATAGCCCTGCCCTTTGCCTGTTTTTCACCTTCGGGAATCTCATACACTTTCAACCAATAACACCTTCCTTTTTGGGTAAAAAACATCATGATATCGTGTGTAGAAGCTACAAACAAATGCTCTACAAAATCTTCCTGTCTTGTTTTAGTTCCAATGGCACCACGCCCACCTCTTTTCTGCTGTCTATATTCGGTAGCGCTTGTACGTTTTATATAACCTAAATGGGAAATGGTTATGATAACATCTTCTTTCTCAATTAAATCTTCAATCCGCATTTCATCAGCCATATACTGAATATCTGAAAGACGTGGCGTACCAAATTTTTCTTTTACCTCATAGAGTTCTTTTTTGATGAGATCAAATCTTAGTGATTCAGTGTCTAACAATTCTTGTAAATGGGCTATTAATTTCATAAGATTGTCATATTCATCCTTAATCTTATCCCGCTCCATTCCCGTGAGGCGTTGAAGCCTTAATTCGAGTATAGCTTTTGCTTGAATTTCATCCAAACCCCAACCAGCATTAATCAAATTGTCTTTTGCTACGTCCGGCGTAGGGGAACTGCGTATTAATCTGATAACCTCATCTAAATGGTCTAAGGCTATGAGATAGCCGTTTAAAATATGAGCCCTTTCTCTTGCTTTTTTTAATTCAAATTTTGTACGTTTGGTTACTACCTCCATCCTAAAATCAACAAATTCGGCAATGAGATCACGCAGGTTCATTGTTTTTGGTCTGCCTTTGCTCAGTGCCACATTGTTTATACCGTAGCTAGTTTGAAACTCTGTAAATTTATATAACTGATTGATTACTACCGATGCTACAGCGTCTCGCTTCAAATCAACTACAATACGTGTACCCTCCCTTTTATTACTTTCATTGTTTACATGTGCTATGCCTTCGATCACTTTATTTGTAACTAACTGACCAATTTTATCAGTAAGCATATCTCTGTTAACTTGGTAAGGTACTTCGGTAATCACAACCTGCTCCCTTCCACTAGCTTTTGTATCAATATGGCATTTACCCCTCAGTACTACCCTACCACGTCCTGTAAGCATGCCTTGTTTAATACCTTCTATTCCAAAGATAGTTCCACCGGTAGGAAAGTCTGGCGCTTTTACATATTGCATCAATTCCTCAGCCGTAATATCTTTATTATCAATATAAGCAATACAGCCATCAACTACTTCTCCCAGATTATGAGGCATCATATTGGTAGCCATACCTACAGCTATACCACTACTTCCATTTACTAACAGTTGTGGAATACGTGTTGGTAATACGGTTGGCTCTTCTAAGCTATCATCAAAGTTTAATTGGAAATCAACTGTTTCTTTGTCTATATCTTCCAGCATGGCTTCAGCCATTTTTTCCAATCGAACCTCAGTATAACGCATTGCCGCAGGCGGATCACCATCTTGGTTTCCAAAATTACCCTGACCTTCTATGAGCTTTCCACGCATGGTCCAATCTTGAGCCATACGAACAAGTGTATCATAGATAGCACTATCGCCATGTGGGTGATATTTACCCATTACTTCTCCTACGATACGTGCAGATTTTTTATATGGCTTGTTGCTGTTATTGCTCAATTCATTCATAGCATACAGCACCCTGCGATGTACAGGTTTAAAACCATCTCTGGCATCGGGAAGTGCTCTGCCCACTATTACAGACATGGAATAGTCTATATAGGCAGTTTTCATCTGCTCCTCAATATTTACCTGAATAACCCGATCATTGTCTGCCGTTTGTTCCGGCGTTAAATTTTCATCCATTAAAAATAGTTAAAACCCTTTTTTAAAAGGCATGCAAATGTAAGGGATTCAGTGCGGATTTTTTCGATGAAATTGACACCATCTGTGGATGCTGCAGAATCTGATTTTTTTGTTAAAACTACCAAAAAAGGTAGGTCATTTACTAGATGGAAAACTTTATAGAAGTCTTCATTTCGCTCAAACAATTAATTATTCCTGCTTGTTGTAAAGTCTTTTAATTTATTTGCATAAAAAAAATGCGTAGTGGTTCTTCTGCATGGCTCATCATCATCATCCTTTTTTTGGTTGATTTATATGTATATTATGCTTTGAAATTTTTGATCAATGCAAATACTGACAGGTCCAAATCCATATTATTTTATACGTATTGGTCAGTTTGTATAGCTGCACTCCTATTTGTTTTCAGCTTTCCATACATCAATTATTTTTCCACTCATACTGTGCTGCGCAATTACATATTTGCCATTATTGTAGGATTGGTTTTTGCTCAACTGATTGCTTCATTGTTTTTTTTGATGGATGATGCCAGAAGATTGGTATTGTGGATGATGGCAAAATTATTTCCACAATCCGGAGCAGACCTTACCAATGAAAGCGGTACACTATCTCGATCTGCCTTTTTAAGTTGGTTTGGTTTGGCCACAGGTACTACCCTATTTGCCACATTATTGTATGGTTTCAAAAACAAATATAATTACCAAGTAAAAAAAGTTAGTTTACAGTACGCTAATCTGCCAAAATCTTTTAAGGGATTGCGCATAGCGCAAATTAGTGATATTCATAGCGGAAGTTTTACAAATTTTGAACATGTGTCAAAAGGTGTTGAAACACTATTAGCATTAAAACCAGATTTGATTTTATTTACTGGAGATTTGGTGAATGACCGACATGAAGAAATGCATCCTTATATCGAACTGTTTACCACCGTAAAAGCCCCGATGGGCGTGTATAGCGTTCTGGGCAATCATGATTATGGAGATTATATTTCTTGGCCAGATGCAGCATCCAAAACACAAAACCTAGAAAAATTAAAAGAAATTCATGCAAGTCTTGGTTGGCGGTTACTCATGAATGAGCATGTTGTATTAGACAGGAATAATGAACAAATTGCTCTACTTGGAATAGAAAACTGGAGTGCATTTGGGCGTTTCCCAAAATATGGATCCATGCAAAATGCCTATAAGGGTGCAGAAAATTACGCTTTTAAAATATTGATGAGTCACGACCCCAGTCATTGGGATGCAGAAATACTTACTACCTACAGGGATATTGATTTAATGCTGGCAGGGCATACACATGGCATGCAGTTTGGAATTGATAACCCTTATTTCAAATGGAGCCCCGTACAATGGTTCTATAAACAATGGGCAGGCCTATATGAAAATGGCAAACAGAAACTTTATGTAAACAGGGGTTATGGATTTATTGGGTATCCTGGCAGAGTGGGAATTTTACCTGAAATTACATTGATTGAATTAACCTGAGAGGCCAATTTTTGATGCAACAAATTTTTAATATCAAACAAAACATCCATTTTCATTAATATCTAACTAGAATCAGAGGATTTTTTACCCTACGGGTAATGAGGGCTTCGGCTTGTGGTAGTAAGAATTGCTGTTAGCCCGTTTGGGAACATTATTTAGAAGATAATAAATGTCAATTTAATTAATGATTGACTAAAAGAAAATTTTAGGATTGAGTATATATTATTATGCCTACTGCACTACCCTTTCTAATCTAATACCAACTTGGAGCACCTGGGGCAACAATTCCATTCGCATTAGATGTTCAATTTGAAAACTACAAGTACCGGGTTCTATTTTTATAGGATTTGGTGTCAGTAATATTCTTTGTTCTATAACGTCATCCATAGCTGCACCATACCATCCTGTAGCATCATCTGATAGCGCTAAGTTTTTGTTTTGAAAACTTTGCTTTTGTTCACCAGGAAATTGGTGACCATAAGATACCCAAATATTTTTATAAGGGTAACTTTCAGAATGCCTAATTACAAAGTATATGAGATAGCTGGCATTAGAATCTGCAACTTCAATTTGAAACAAAGGTTTCTGAGCAGCAGGCCATGTCTGATTTTCAAAACTAATAAGCTGTTCAGATATTCCCAAACTATCACAAGCATGCAAGTTACAAATGAGTAAAAAACAAATAAAATAAAATATCTTCTTCACTAAAACTGTAGGCTTCATTATAAAATGTTCAGTATTTGTTCTTTTGCTTTTTCCAATTCATCCTTCATGAGTACCACACATTTTTGGATATCTGCGTCATAAGCTTTACTTCCTGTTGTATTTATTTCCCGCCCTATTTCCTGCAGTACAAATGACAATTTTTTGCCCTTCCCTTTTCCATTTCCATTGTCATGCAAAATTTCTTTAAAATATTTACAATGAGCTTTTAGCCTTACTTGCTCTTCGGTAATATCAATTTTTTCGATATAATAAATAAGTTCTTGCTCAAGCCTGTTCGAATCAAAATTTTCTGCTCCTACTTTTTCATTAAGTATTTTCTCCAAATCTTCTTTTATTCTCGTTACACGTTTTGGCGCTAAGGCAGCTACTTTTTCTTCAAATTGTTCAATGGCATCAATTCTTTCAAGCAGATCCTTTTCTAGTACGGTGCCCTCGTTTAGCCTATGTGTATTTAATAAATCAATTGTCTGTAATAGTTTTACTTTGAAATGTTCCCATTCATCTTCTTTCAACACATCAGACGATGCAGTAATTACCTCAGGGAGTTTTATGAGCGTAGAAAGAATATTATCAGTTGTTATATTTTCAGTTTTAGCAAAATCTGAAAGTTGATTATAGTAGGCTTTTAATAAACCAGTATTTATGGTAACTGGGCGTTCAGTACCATTTTGTTTGAGATAAATATTACATTCCACACTACCTCTACCTAATTGTTCATTTATTAGATTTCGTATTTCCATTTCGTGAGGCCGAAGTAAAGTTGGCAATGATAACCTTAGGTCATATTGTTTTCCGTTAAGACTGCGCAATTCTGTTACAAAAACTTTATCATGTAGGGCAAACTCAATTCTTCCATACCCAGTCATTGAATATAACATACAAATCCCATTTTTAATTGGTGCGCAATATCAGCAAAAGATATCATACAATATCGAATAATAAGGTTTTTAGCCTATTGCATACATAGATGATTATCCTTATATTCTTTTCTTGAGATGTTACCATTACTAAGTTGCCAATATTAATGGGTATTTTATGGTTATTTTTGCTTGTTACTTTTTTACGATGAATAAATCTGCAGAAGCATATTTTATAACTGGTTGTATGCGTTGTTCTCTTGGAAATACTTCTGCATGCAAAGTGCTTCAATGGGAAGAGCCACTTCGATTGCTGAGAAAAATTTTACTGGAATGTGGGCTTACAGAGCAAGCAAAATGGGGTGTACCCACTTATAGTTTTAATCACAAGAATTTATTTTTGATTAGTGCTTTCAAATCATTTTGTGTACTCAGTTTTTTTAATGGTTCATCGCTTAGCGATATAGAAAATTTACTGGTAAAGCCGGGTGTAAATACTCAAACTGGCAGGTGGATCAAATTTACAACTGCAAAGCAGGTGGCTGAAAATATATCCACCATTAAAGCATACATTTACGAGTCAATTGATCTCGAAAAATCAGGTAGCATAAAGAAGGTGGAATCTACATTACCGGAAATACCAAAAGAATTAGAAATACAGTTTTTAAAAGACCGGAATTTTCTAAAAGCCTTTCAATCACTTACACCCGGTAGGCAAAGGGGTTATCTCATTTTTTTTGCTCAACCAAAACAATCCAGAACACGTACTGCACGTATAGAAAAATATAGGGAGAAAATATTTGCTGGTATTGGCTTTCACAATAGATAAGATGTATTAGTGTGCAAATATTTTAAAGTTACAAATTTCAAAATCTGCAATTTTGCATTTCAAGAAAAAAAATGAAAATACTCATTACGGGTGGTGCTGGTTATATTGGTGCTGAATTGGTAAAGTCGCTTACAAATCAACACCAAGTGGAAGCTATAACCGTTTATGACAATTTAAGCCGTGGTAACTATAATTTCTTCCTCGGTGATACATTGCCTTCAGGCAAAATAAAATTTATTAATGGAGAAATTTTAGATAGCAGAAAACTTAGGAAGGCATTGCAGGATGCAGATGTGGTGTATCATTTTGCTGCAAAGGTTACTACTCCTTTTTCAAATATTGATGGGCATAGTTATGAACAAACGAATCATTGGGGTACTGCAGAATTAGTTTATGCTTTGGAGGAAAGTGATGTACAACAAATTATTTTTCTTAGCAGTACCGGAGTTTATGGCACTACAAAAACTGCCGCTGATGAAAATACCGATCCGCACCCTGACTCTTTTTATGCCATCAGCAAATTGAGAGCAGAGCAACATGTACAGCGTTTGCAAAGCAAAATGAAAACACATATTTTACGTATGGGAAATGTGTATGGCTTTAGCAGAAGTATGCGTTTTGATGCTGTTATCAATAGAATTATGTTTGACGCACATTTTGTGGGTCGTATTACTATAAATGGCACGGGACAGCAGCATAGAAGTTTTATACCTATTAATAAGGCGGCGGATTTGTTATCAAAAATTCCATTTACCGATTTACCAAATGGTATCTACAATGCGGTGGATAAAACACTCAGTATTTTGGATATTGTAGAAGCAGTAAGAAAACTATATCCAGATTTGGAATCATTTTTCATCAACCAACATTATGCTGTACATAATTTGGAAGTAAAAAGAAGTGAATTACTACATCAATATGTCCCCATAGTGGATTCAATTCTTGAAGATGAACTTACTGCTTTTAAAAATAAATTTTCTTTTGGGTAGTTGATATTTTTCTCAAAAAAAATCCTTGATTAAGACAATTTTTATAACCAACTCTTTGCATTATATACTTTTTGCTCGTTTATAGAATTTACGGCATATGTAAAACCGGGTGTTACAGCATATCCACCAAATTCCCCTTGCTTGTTTACAGCAAGAAACCCAACTTGTTTTTCCAAGGCATCATCACCCACATTTTTAATTATTCGCCTTATGGCTTCCTTACATGCCTCTTCAGGACTTTTGCCTTGACGCATCATTTCAATAATTGTATGTGAACCACATATTTTAACCACCTCCTCTCCCATTCCGGTTGCAGTAGCTGCGCCTACTTCGTTGTCCACAAAAAGACCTGCTCCTATGATTGGTGAATCACCCACCCTACCCCTCATTTTATAAGCAAGGCCGCTTGTTGTACAAGCACCACTGGCATTGCCAAAAGAATCTATTGCTATCATACCAATAGTATCATGATTAATCATGGGCCCAGATTTTTTCCTCTTTTCTTTTATTGTTTCTGCTATGTTATTTACCGAAGTCATAGGGTCATATAAACCAAGTTTTTTCCACTCTTTCCAAGCTGCTTTACTTTTAGCTGTCAATAAATTTTCTTTTTTTAAACCATTGGCAAGTGCTAATTCCAATGCTCCTTCTCCCACAATTTGAACATGTGGTGTTTTTTCCATTACCATCCTTGCTACTAATACTGGGTGCATTATATGTTCAATTGACATTACAGCGCCGCATTGTCCTTTCTCATTCATTACACAACTGTCCAAAGTAACCCTACCATCTCTATCCGGCAGACCACCATAACCAACACTTTGATCATCAGGATCAGCCTCTGGCACCTGTACGCCTACCACTACAGCATCTAAAGCGGTACCACCTTTGGTAAGTATTTCCCATGCCGCTAAGTTAGCTTTCACATTTGGCTCCCATGTGCTGATAACAATGGGTTTTACCCCTTTTTTAAAAATATTATTGTTTGGGTGATAACTGGAAAGACCAATAAAACTTAAAAAAGATTTATTTAGGAATTTTCTGCGGGATGACATAGCAACTTAGTTTAATAAGACAAAGTAATGAATAATAACAATACAGCTTAAAATCAAATTTTCTTTCTTTCCATAGCAATTCTTTGCATTACTTCTTTGGTGAGGGGTTTAATGATAAAATCAACTACAACAGGATATGCTAATGCACGCTTTTCGTCCTCAAAATTGAGAGAAGATGAAAATATGTAAACAACGGGTTTTTCTTTGAGATCAGTTTGCCAGGCATTGTACCAATCTAAAAATTCCCATCCCGTCATTATGCCCATCTGTAAATCTAGTAGAATTATTTCGGGCATTTCGTGAGGAAAATATAATGCTCTATCTATTATAAACTCTTTTGCCTGTAAACCATTAAAAACAGCATATGTGTGCTTTGAAAAAAAAGCAAGTTTCGCCATTTTTTCCACTATAAAAATAGTAATGACATCATCATCTACGACAAGAATATGTTGAAAATAATTCAAAATAATTCCTTATTATCAGATAAATTAAAACAGAAAAGAGTATAGCACAAACGTATCATTTTTTATAACTTATTTTTTAATTGTTCAGACTTATCATTAAGAACAATTAAATAAGTAAACAAATACCGAAAAATTCAAAACACCAAAGCAGTTGTCAATAGCATCAACATTAAGTTATTGAAAAAACATTGCACCAAATTTAAGTATTTATATACGCTGCATATTAGTATAATATCTGATGGGTGAAAGAAGACTTTGTTGTTAGCCACATCCGCCTATTTTTGCGACAAAGTTTTTGAATGAACATAAACCTATTTCTCCTAGACATAGCTACTACTACAACGGCGGCAGATTATGCTCCCATAGGTGTACAACTGCTGTTTGCTATTGGATTTGTAGCCACTATGATGATTTTAAGCCACATGTTTGGACCTACACGCAAAACGGCAGACAAACTGGAAAATTTTGCCAGTGGAATTGAAAGTCATGGAGATGCTCGGCAACCAATGGCCATAAAATATTTTTTAGTTGCCATCCTATTTGTACTGTTTGATGTAGAAGTAATTTTCTTTTATCCTTATGCAGTCAACTTTAGAGCTTTGGGTTGGAATGGATTTATTGAAGTATTACTTTTTGTTGGTTTCTTTTTGTGTGGATTTATTTATATCATCAAAAAAGATGCAATTCGCTGGGAAGATTAAGCCTTAACAAAAATTAAGATTTTTAAACAATGTTCACTACCTATTGTTCTACATCAAAAATATCTAAACACAAATAAATCTGTCTGATGTCCACCACAAGACCGGTTCGATATAATTTAAGTCCAATACCCGCAAATATTCACGACAATATTGCGATATCTGAAATGCCAGAAGGCTTACAAGGAGATGGTTATTTTGCTACAAACCTTGAAAAAGTTGTTGGCCTTGCCCGCAAGAATTCTATATGGCCTTTACCTTTTGCTACTTCTTGCTGTGGTATAGAATTTATGGCAACTATGGGTTCGCACTACGACTTAAGTCGCTTCGGAAGCGAAAGACTCGGATTTACGCCACGCCAATGTGACCTTCTGATGGTAATGGGTACCATAGCAAAAAAAATGGCTCCGGTACTAAAACAAGTTTATATACAGATGGCTGAGCCAAGATGGGTCATTGCTGTGGGTGCATGCGCATCTTCTGGAGGCATATTTGACACCTATAGTGTGTTACAGGGCATTGATCAAGTTATACCTGTTGATGTATATGTGCCGGGTTGTCCTCCAAGACCTGAGGCCATCTTAGATGGTTTTATGAGAATTCAAGAATTGGTACACAACGAAAGCCTGAGGCGCAGAAACAGTGAACACTATAAAGCCCTTTTAAACAGTTATGGCATTCAATAGTTCATTCAATAGCTAAAAATTACCCAATAAAAAATGGCACTTACCAACGATATTGTATTAAATAAATTAAAGGAAAAATTTGGCGAAGCCATAGTAAATAATAGTGAGCCTTATGGTATGCTTACTTTTGAATCTGCCAAAGAATTTAACCTAAGAATACTTCAATATTTATTTGAAGCACCTGAGTTATCTTTTACATTCCTCACAGACCTTACAGCCGTGCATTATCCGGACGATAAGGGCAGAGAATTAGCGGTTGTATATCACCTGCACAATTTCAAAGAGAATATTAGAATACGCTATAAAGTATTTACAAATATTGAAAAACCTGATGTATTTACAGCAACTAAAATTTTTGCAT
This sequence comes from uncultured bacterium, assembly GCA_964293305.1. Taxonomy (GTDB): domain Bacteria; phylum Bacteroidota; class Bacteroidia; order Chitinophagales; family Chitinophagaceae; genus CALAGJ01. The sequence continues at coordinate 38,484 of CAXYYO010000023.1, forward strand.
CTGCAAATTGGCAAGAAAGAGAAGCTTACGATTTTTTTGGTGTAAATTTTTTGGGCCATCCGGACTTAAGAAGGATTCAAAATGTAGATGAAATGGATTATTTTCCTTTGAGAAAAGAATATCCATTAGAAGATCAAAGCAGAGTTGATAAAGATGATGAAATGTTTGGAAGAGGGTAATTTATTTGCCTCTTACAGATAATAATCAAGATGTTTAAAATGAGTTTATACAACAATTTGAAAAAACATCTAAAATTTTGAAAAGATAAAGAAGCATAATTTTAAAAAGGAATAAAACGGGAATAAGTATATGTCCGATATTTTGGTACCAAATATAAAATTGCCGGAAGGCTCCATAGAAAAACAAACACAAACCATCAACTTGGGTCCTACACACCCAGCCACACATGGCGTGTTTCAAAACATTATGGAATTAGACGGTGAAAAAGTGGTGTCTGCAAAACAGACCGTTGGATATATTCACCGGGCATTTGAAAAAATAGCAGAACGAAGACCACTCTATCAAATTACACCCTTAACTGACCGTCTTAATTATTGCAGTGCGCCTATTAATAATATGGGATGGCATCTTACTTGCGAAAAATTGCTTGATGTAAAAACACCAAAACGTGTTGACTATCTCAGAGTAGTTATAATGGAGTTGGCACGTATTGCAGATCATTTAATTTGCAATAGTATTGTAGCTGTGGATACAGGTGCTATGACTGTTTTCCTTTATGTAATGCAGTACAGGGAGCTTATCTACGAAATATATGAAGAAGTTTGTGGCAGCCGACTTACCACAAATATTGGACGCATAGGAGGTTTTGAAAGAAATTTTACCAATACAGCTTTTACAAAATTAGAGAAATTTTTAGATGAATATCCCAAAGTTTTAAAGGAGTTTGAAAACTTATTGCAGCGCAACCGCATCTTTATGGAAAGAACTATTGGCGGTGGTGCAATAAGTCCAGATAGGGCAATGCAATATGGCATGACAGGACCAAACCTTCGTGCTTCCGGAGTAGATTATGATGTGAGGATACATGCCCCTTATAGCAGCTATGAAGATTTTGATTTCAAAGTGCCCACAGGTACAACCGGCGACAACTACGACAGGTGGTTAGTACGAAATGCAGAAATGTGGGAATCATTAAAAATTATTGATCAGGCCTACAAAAAAATCCAAAGTTTTAAAGGTGCAGAGGCAGAAGTATATCATGCAGATGTGCCTGCTTATTATCTACCTGAAAAGAAAGATGTTTATACAAAAATGGAAGCTCTTATTTATCATTTCAAAATAATAATGGGTGAAGTAGAAATGCCAAAAGGAGAAGTGTATAATGCGGTAGAAGGTGCTAATGGAGAATTAGGATTCTATTTAATCAGTGATGGAGGCAGATCTCCTTATAGATTACATTTTAGAAGGCCATGCTTTATATACTATCAGGCTTACGAAGAAATTGTAAAAGGTAGTATGCTGAGTGATGCCGTAGTAACGCTAAGCAGTTTAAACCTGATAGCAGGTGAAATGGATGGATAAAAAGTATTCCAATTAAAACATATAATATATCGTTCACAATAAAAAAATCATGTCCGTAGCTTTTAATCATACACAAATAGCAGAATTTAATAGATTGGTATCTAGGTATCCTGCTGAAAGAAAAAAGAGTGCTTTACTACCTGTATTACACCTTGCTCAAGAAAGTTTTGGAGGATGGCTGAGTACAGATACTATGGATTATGTAGCAAGCTTATTAGATATTGCCCCCATAGAAGTATATGAGGTAGCCAGTTTTTATAGTATGTATAATCTAAAACCTGTTGGAAAGTATTTATTTGAAGTTTGTCAAACAGGCCCATGTATGTTAAATGGAAGTGATGATATTATCAATTATATTAAAGAGCGTTTGCAAATAGAAGTAGGTCAAACTACAAACGATGGTTTATTTACTTTGAAAACAGTAGAGTGTCTCGGAGCATGTGGCTATGCTCCTATGATGCAGCTGGGCATGCATTACAGAGAGCACCTTACAAAACAAAAAGTAGATGCTATTATAGAAGAATGCAGACACACATCAGCTTTGAATAATTAAACGATAAATCGTATTTCCTTCGGAAATGAAAAAGTTCTTTATCATATTAATTGTTTGTTTCCATGGCATATTCAATGCAAGTAGTCAGACAATAGCTTCTTTAGAAAAAAGAGTGAAAGATTTTCATATTGCTCTGGTTCAAGATAAGAATATTGGAAGCTATTTGCATGACAGTTTGAGCTATGGTCATAGCAACGGATGGATACAGGTTAAGGCTGAATTAATACAGGATACTACAAACAAAATTTCATATTACTCCTTTACGGAGGATAGTATGCAAATTGTACATAGCAATAAATTTTTTTATGCCAGGTTTAATGCCACTGTTGATGCATCACTAAATGGCAATCGAATGGTTTTTAAGTTGCGTGTATTAGAGGTTTGGATGAAGCAATCGGGAAATTGGTTATTGTTTGCCCGTCAGGCAATAAAAAAATGAATTATAATCATTGTTTTATGCATTAAAACAATAGAGCAATTAAATAGAGTGGCTATTCACTTTGGAAAAGTATAAAGCCGTATAGATATGGGAAGAAAAATATTATTAGACAAAGTACACATACAAGGCATTCGTTCTTACGAAGTGTATCGAAGGGAAGGCGGCTATCGTAGTGTAGAAAAAGCACTCCGTACTATGAGCCCTGATGCCGTAGTGGAAGAGGTAAAGAAAAGTGGACTACGTGGACGTGGTGGTGCAGGATTTCCAACTGGTATGAAGTGGAGTTTTCTGGCAAAACCCGAAGGCATACCCCGCTATTTGGTAGTGAATGCAGATGAAAGTGAGCCTGGAACTTTTAAGGACAGATATCTTATGGAGTTTTTACCCCATTTGCTTATAGAAGGTATTATAACTTCCTGTTTTGCTTTGGGTGCAAAAGTTTCATATATCTATATTAGAGGTGAGTATGCTTGGATTGTAGCTATACTAGAGCAAGCAATTGAAGAAGCACGTCAAAATGGATGGTTAGGAGCAAATATTTTGGGTACCGGTTTTGACTGTGAAATATATGTGCAGCGTGGTGCAGGAGCTTATATCTGCGGAGAAGAAACTGCATTATTAGAAAGCCTTGAAGGCAAGAGAGGCAACCCACGCATCAAACCTCCATTTCCAGCGGTAAAAGGTTTATGGGATTCACCAACTGTTGTAAATAATGTAGAAACCATTGCCGCAATTGTACCTATCATCAATGAAGGTGGTGATGAGTATGCAAAAATTGGCGTTGGAAAATCAACGGGAACAAAACTAATATCCGCCTGCGGCAATATCAATAAGCCGGGTGTATTTGAAATAGATATGACCATTTCCGTAGAAGAATTTATTTTTAGTGATGAATACTGCGGAGGCATTCCCGGAGGGAAAAAATTAAAAGCATGTATTCCCGGAGGTTCATCTGTTCCTATTTTACCTGCAAACTTATTATTAAAAACAGCCAAGGGTGATACAAGAGTTATGAATTATGAAAGCCTATCAGATGGTGGTTTTGCCACAGGAAGTATGATGGGTAGTGGTGGTTTTATAGTGTTGGATGAAGACCAATGTGTGGTAAAAAACACCTATACATTGGCTCGCTTTTATCGCCATGAAAGTTGTGGTCAATGCAGCCCATGCAGGGAAGGCACAGGTTGGATGGAAAGAATATTATTAAATATAGATCAGGGTAAAGGGAAAATGAGCGACATAGATTTACTCTGGGATATACAAAGGAAAATAGAAGGTAATACCATTTGCCCTTTGGGCGATGCGGCTGCTTGGCCGGTGGCTGCTGCTATCAGGCATTTCAGAGATGAATTTGAATGGCATATTCTTCATTCGGATGAATGTACAAAAAGAAACTATGGATTAGCACATTATGCTGATCCAATTCACATACCGGCATAGCTTTTATTGCATTAATTTTGGCTTTTAATTATGAGTGAACAACAACTTTTTAAAGTAACAATCGATAACATCACGGTAGAAGTAGCACCGGGTACAACAATTCTTAATGCTGCCCGAAAAATTGGCGGGGACGTTACTCCTCCGGCTATGTGCTATTATAGCAAATTGAAAGATAGTGGTGGTAAATGCAGAACCTGCTTAGTAGAAGTAAGTAAAGGCAGTGAAAAAGACCCAAGGCCTATGCCAAAATTAGTGGCCAGTTGCCGCACAACTGTAATGGATGGAATGGAGGTAAAAAATATTACATCTCCTAGGGTAATAGATGCTAGAGCAGGTGTGGTTGAATTTTTATTGATCAATCACCCATTAGATTGTCCCATTTGCGATCAGGCTGGGGAATGTCATTTACAAGACCTTGGTTACGAACATGGCAAAGAAGGAACCCGTTATGAATTTCAGCGACGCAGTTTTCATAAAGTAGATTTAGGAGAATATATACAACTGCACATGACACGCTGTATCCTTTGCTACCGTTGTGTTTTTACCGCAGATCAACTTACAGATTCAAGAGAGCATGGTGTACTGGACCGGGGAGATCACGCTCAGATAGCCACCATGATTCAGAAAAATTTAAAAAATGATTTTATAGGGAATGTAATTGATGTATGCCCTGTAGGCGCACTTACTGATAAAACATTTCGTTTTAAAAACAGAGTATGGTTTACAAAACCCATGGATGCACATAGAGATTGCTCTAAATGCTGTGGGGAAGTACAACTTTGGATGAGAGGGGATGAAGTATATCGTGTAACAGCAAGAAAAGATGAATGGGGTGAAGTAAAAGATAGCTCAAAAGGAAGTACAGGATGGATATGTAATGATTGTCGTTTTGATAAGAAACATGCAGCTGACTGGATTATAGAAAGACCTACCAATGTGTCCCGTCATTCTGTGATATCAGCAAATCATTATCAAAAATTAGAGCAGCCAAAAGAAACCATTACGGAAGTAATGAATGGTGTACAACCACGTCTTTTTATGAATATACACGATATAAGTGAAGTGAATCAACAGGATGTGGAGTTGAGCTTAATAGATGGCCCAGCTACAGGTAAAGTATTTAATAAAAAGGCTGACTGATAATAAGATAATTAACTACTATAAATAGTAATAATTAAAACATAACTTACCACATTAGAAGTAAAAAATAAAATGACACTACTCACCATAGATTGGATGTTTTTATTGCAGAAGCTCATTCTCATTGCAGTTATCATTTCGGTATCATTGGTTATTGCTATGTATGCCACTTATGCGGAGAGAAAGATTGCGGCTATTATGCAAGATAGGCGTGGCCCCAATCGTGCCGGGCCTTTTGGTATTCTTCAGCCTTTGGCTGATGGATTAAAATTATTCTTCAAGGAAGAAATCATACCAAATAGTTCCAGTAAATTCTTATTCATTTTAGGACCCTCATTGGCAATGCTTACAGCCATGATGACTTGTGCAGTAATACCCTGGGGAAATAAACTTGAGTTTGGAGAAACAGCAGTTGCTTTACAGATTGCTGATATCAATATAGGAATGCTTTATGTATTTGCAATTGTAAGTTTGGGAGTGTATGGAATTATGATTGGAGGTTGGTCTTCCAACAATAAATTTTCTTTGCTTGCGGCACTACGCGGTGCCAGTCAAGTTATTAGTTATGAATTGGCAATGGGTCTTAGCTTAATTGCTTTGCTTATGATGACAGGCAATTTGAGTTTGCGAACTATCGTAGATCAACAAATGGCTGATGGTAGTCTTTGGAATATCGCTTATCAACCCCTTGGTTTTTTAATATTTTTTATATGTGCATTGGCCGAGTGTAATCGGGCTCCTTTTGATTTGCCGGAGGCAGAAAATGAATTAAACATGGGCTATCATCAGGAATATTCCTCTATGAAGCTTGGTTTTTTTCTCTTTGCGGAATATATCAATATGTTTATAAGCAGCGCTATTATGGCAACCCTATTTTTTGGTGGTTATGATATTCCATTTCTGGATGAAAATACATTATCACCCAATCTTGCGGCCATATTGGGACTTGGCGCATTCATGACAAAAATTTTTATTTTTATTTTTATTTTTATGTGGATACGATGGACATTGCCACGCTTTCGCTATGACCAGTTGATGGATTTAGGTTGGAAGAAATTAATACCACTTGCTTTGGCAAATATGCTAGTAACGGGTGCTGTTATACTCTGGCAATTGAAAGGATAGCATAAATATTGAAAGTAAAAACTTGGTATCAATAAAGTATAAAAATACATTTGCAAACGCATCATAAAACTATGCAGGCATTAACAAACCGTTCCAGTTCAGTAGACCGTAAGCCAATGACATTCATTGAGCGGCTTTATTTGTGGAATGTTATAAAGGGTATGATGATAACTTTCAGTCATATCTTTAAAAAGAAAGCAACCATAAATTATCCGGAGCAAACACGCCCATTCAGCCCTGTATTCAGGGGTTTGCATGTGCTAAATAGAGACGAAGAAGGCAGGGAGCGATGCACAGCCTGTGGCCTCTGCGCTGTAGCATGTCCGGCAGAAGCCATTACGATGGAGGCAGCTGAGCGGGAAGCAGGAGAAGAGCTGCTATATAGGGAAGAAAAATATGCAGCCAAATATGAAATTAATATGCTGAGATGTATATTCTGTGGCCTCTGTGAAGAAGCATGCCCAAAAGATGCCATCTATCTCAGCGAAACCTTTGCACCATCCAATTATACTCGCAAAGGATTTATATATAGTAAAGAAGAATTACTAATACCAAATCCAAAAACCGAAGCTAGTAAGCTGGCAGAAGCAAGAGGAAATACTTCAAACTAATTGCATAAAAAGAATGGAACCAACCGAAATATTATTCTGGATTATTAGTGGCATAGCCATCTTTAGTGCACTCATGGTTTTGCTCAGCAAAAATCCAGTATATAGTGTGCTGTGGCTTATTTTGGTTTTCTTCTGTATTACCAATCACTATATTTTACTCAATGCACAATTTCTTGCCATTGTAAATATGATTGTATATGCAGGAGCCATTATGGTGTTGTTCTTATTTGTAATCATGCTCATGAATCTAAACACCATTACAGAACCACGTCGTACATTATGGATTAGACTGGCAGGGGTTGTTTCCGGAGGATTATTACTCACTGTTATTATATCTACTGTAAGAAGTGCCGTTGACTTGAACGACAAAAAGGTTTTGATGAATACCGGAGATATTGGTCTAATTGAAAATTTAGGTAAGGTATTGTTTACCAGCTATGCTATACCTTTTGAAATAAGTAGTATTCTATTTCTGAGTGCAATGGTGGGAGCCGTTGTAATAGGTAAAAAAGAGTAATAATCATAGATTGGCAAAATTGCTTCAAAGCATTTTGTCTTTTCATTAAAACAAAAGAAACTAAAAGCGCAAATCGTCCATGCCCATACAATATTATATTTTTTTAGCAGCAATACTCTTTAGTATAGGAGTAGTTGGTGTATTAATTCGGCGCAATGCCATAATTGTTTTTATGTGTATTGAGCTTATGCTCAATGCCGTTAACCTTTTAATGGTGGCATTTTCAAAAATGCATTATGCAGCGGCATTAACAGCTGATGCAAAAACGGCTGTAGGTACAGATGCACAATTGTTTGTTTTTTTTATTATGGTGGTGGCTGCCGCCGAAGTAAGTGTTGGCCTTGCCATTATCGTAATGATGTACAGAAGTGTACATTCAGTGGATATCAACTTTTTAAACAGACTTAAAAATTAACTGAATCTTTTGTACCGCAATAGCAATAAAGTACAATCCTATTTACAAACGAATTTTTAATACGAATCAATAAATGAATATAGCATACCTGGTCCCATTGTTTCCTTTGCTAGGCTTCCTGCTCAACGGATTATTTCGCAATCATTTGAGCAAAGGACTGTCTGGTATTATTGGCAGTGGTGCTGTTTTAATTTCTTTTATACTTAGCATTATCATTTTTGTAAATATTAAAGATGCTAGCACATCAGTAGAGCCATTGTTTACGTTTTTACACACTACCGCATTTGATATAGCATTCGCTTTTAAAACTGATGAACTTACTGCTTTATTCCTATTGATCATAACCGGTATAGGTTTCCTTATACACTTATATTCTACTTCTTATATGCATGAGGAAGCTGCTCCTCACTTTGCTCGATACTTTGCTTACCTCAACCTCTTTGTTTTCTCAATGCTTCTATTAGTAATGGGAGGAAATTTTGTGGTGATGTTTATGGGATGGGAAGGTGTAGGTCTTTGCTCCTATTTATTGATTGGATATTGGTTTAAAAATGATAATTATAACTACGCTGCAAGAAAAGCATTTGTAATGAATAGGATTGGTGATCTTGCATTTTTACTCGCCATATTCTGGATGCTTCAGAAAATAGGCTCTGCTGATTATGATATTGTATTTGCTAATCTACAAAATTTATCAGCTACTGATATTACAGGAATCACATTGCTACTCTTTGTAGGTGCAATGGGAAAAAGTGCACAGATACCTTTATATACTTGGCTTCCTGATGCTATGGCCGGTCCTACTCCCGTTTCAGCATTGATACATGCCGCTACCATGGTTACTGCAGGAGTATATATGATAGCACGCAGTCATGCATTATTTAGCATGAGTGAAACTACAATGAATATAATAGCAATAGTTGGTTTATCTACAGCTGTGCTAGCAGCCACCATTGCACTTTATCAAAATGATATTAAAAAAGTATTGGCTTATTCCACGGTTAGCCAATTGGGATTTATGTTTCTAGCACTGGGTGTTGGCGCATACACTACTGGTGTATTTCATGTAATGACACATGCATTCTTTAAAGCCCTATTATTTCTTGGTGCCGGCTCAGTTATACATGCTATGGGTGGTGAACAAGACATCCTAAATATGGGTGGATTGAGGAAGAAAATACCTATTACCTATTTTACGTTTTTAGCGGGTGTACTTGCCATAGTCGGTTTTCCTTTTACTTCCGGCTTTATATCAAAAGATGAAATTTTGCTTGCAGTGTATGAGCACAGTCCACTTATGTTTTGGATAGCTTCTGCCACTGCTGTACTCACTGTTATATATATGTTTAGGCTCTTGGTTTTGGTATTCTTTGGTAAATTCAGGGGCACACAGGAGCAGGAACATCATGTACATGAATCACCTTGGGCCATGACATTGCCCTTAATTATTCTTGCAGTGTTATCCCTAGTTGGAGGATTGATACAACTGCCACATGCATTTGGTGGTCATGACTACCTAAATGAGTTTCTGGGTGGTGCAGGCATTCCCGCTATTAAGCATGATAGTGAAGAAGCTACTACAAAAGAATATTATCTACTTATAGCTACAGCCGCCGGTCTTGCCATCGTTTGGTTTATGGTTGTAAGAGCCTTTACCAAAGATGGTATAAATGGCGTGTATGACGGGTTCAAAAAAGTACTTGCCAATAAATGGTATATAGATGAATTGTATGATTTAATATTTACAAAACCTATCCTTGCTATTGGTTCCTTTTTTAAGAATATTATTGAAAAATCCGGAATTGATGGTATGGTAAATGGCGTGGGAACTTTGGTGCAATATTCCTCCAGAAAAGTGAGATTATTGCAAAGTGGTAAAACGGGTAGTTATATTTTAATGATGGTTGTATCACTCTGCATCCTGTTTATGTTGTTCTGGAATCAAACCATAATTGTTAGCTTCTTTAATAAAATATTTTAATGATCGCATTATTACTGATACTTATTCCAGTTTGTACGGGCATATTATCCTTATTATTCAAGGGAAACAATGCCAAATGGGTTGGTATGTTTGGAGCAATATCAACTCTTGCCATTGCATTAGTTGGTACTTATACAACTGATACTCAATTGCTCAGTTTTGATAGCACTTGGATGCCGGACTTAGGTAGCCGTTTTAGTATCGCATTTGATGGCATGAATAAGATGTTATGTCTCCTTACTGCCATAGCATTACCAATTATATTTTCAGCCACTTGGCATCAATCAGAATCAAATCAGAAAAATTATCATGGATTGATGCTGCTTACTCAGGCCGGCCTTATGGGTGTGTTTCTCTCCATGGACTGTTTGTTATTTTATTTCTTTTGGGAATTGGCACTTATTCCAGCTTATTTTTTGTGTTCATTAGCCGGAGGCGAAAAAAGAATAAAAACTGTTTTCAAATTTTTTGTCTATACCTTTTTAGGTTCTCTCCTATTGCTCATAGGCATTTTGATCATTTACTTTAAAGGAGGAGATCATTCGTTTGCTTGGGAAAGTATGAAGCAGGTAAAACTTACAAATGCTGAACAATCATTTGTATTCTGGATGTTCTTTATTGCATTTGCCATAAAGATGCCCATATTTCCTTTTCATACCTGGCAGCCTGATACGTATGAACAATCACCTACAGGTGTAACCATGTTACTGAGTGGTGTGATGGTAAAAATGGGTTTGTTTGCTCTCATAAGATGGTTATTACCATTAATGCCTGAAGCTTCAAAATATTTTGCAAATGCCATCATCATTATGAGTATTGTGGGTATGATTTATGCATCGTTGATTGCCATAAAACAGGATGATCTTAAAAGATTGATTGCTTATTCATCCATCGCACATATTGGTCTCATGTGCGCAACTATATTCACCCATCAGAGCATCGGTATGCAGGGTGTTATGATTCAACTTTTTAATCATGGAGTAAATGTGATTGGATTATGGATTGTGGCATACGCCATAGAGCAAAGTACCGGCACTCGTAAAATGAGCGAACTGGGTGGACTTGCAAAAAAAGCCCCTACCCTTGCTATTCTTTTAGTCATTATGGCTTTGGCTAATATTGGTATACCACTTACCAATGCCTTTGCAGGCGAATTCCTAATGTTTAATGGTTTATTCAGATATAATATATGGATGGCGGCAGTAGCTGGTGTAAGTATTATATTGGCAGCTGTTTATACATTATGGATGGTACAAAAGATTTTTTATGGTGAAGAAAAACCTGCTACAGCTTTTGTAGGTGATGCAGGTATAGAAATAAAATTACCTTTAATAATACTTGCAGTGGTTATTGTATTTTTTGGTTTCTATCCCCAACCAATGCTGGACCTTACAGCAGATACGGTAACAAAACTATTTACAACAGTAACCGCTAAACAATAAAAGGCAGAAGAGAATATGAATGCAATAATAGTATCAGCAGCATGTGGCATCCTGATGATGTTTGGAAGTATATGGATTGGCAATAAAAATTTGTATCGCTTTATAGCTGCTGCAGGGTTGCTATTTACTTTGGTTGCTAACTGGATGGATATGAACGGAAATGCGTTCTTTCAAATACCTTCAAATGGTATGTTTGTTTATACCCATATCAGTTATTTTTTTAATGCCATCTTAATAGCTGCTACTCTTGTATATGTTCTTATCAGTGGCGATGAAATAACCAAACAAGGTGCTTATCCTGCTGAATATTTTTCGCTGATATTTTTTGTTTTGAGTGGTGTTAGCATACTCATGTTTTATAATAATATGCTGATGCTTTTTCTGGGCATTGAAATAATGTCTATCCCACTTTATATTCTTACCGGTGCAGATAAACGTAATTTGAAAAGTAATGAAGCCAGTTTGAAATATTTTTTAATGGGAGCATTTAGTACGGGAATTATGCTTATGGGCATTGCATTAATATATGGAGGTACAGGGAGTTTTGCCATTGATATAAAAAGGGCAGGTTCTGCAGTGCCGGGTTTTTATAACGGAACTAGTTTTTTAGAAATTACAGGTCTCTTGTTTTTATTTGCTAGTATGTGCTTTAAAGTATCAGCTGCGCCTTTTCATTTCTGGACTCCGGATGTATATGATGGTGCTCCTTCAGTGTTTACTTCCTTTATGGCTACCATAGTAAAAGCTGCTGGCTTTTATGCATTCTTTCGTTTAGTAGAAGTACGTATGGCACAAACAGCTACATCGGTAGACTGGAAACTAATCATTTCTTTTATAATTCTGGCAACATTATTTTTTGGAAATATTACGGCAGAATTTCAACAAAGCGTAAAAAGAATGTTGTCCTATTCAAGCATAGCACAGGCAGGCTTTATGTTATTTGCACTGTTTGCCATGAATGATTTGGCTCGTCAAGGTTTGATGCTTTATACAGTAGCATATAGTTTAAGTACCATCGGCATTTTTGCCATCATGACTAAAATGAAAGATTATAGTATTGATGGGTACAACGGATTAGCCAAAACACATCCTGCTTTAGCTGGTACAAATACA
>CAXYYO010000024.1:0-49811 GCA_964293305.1 uncultured bacterium
TTTAGGTATTGTAACTAATTGATTTACAATGACTTTTATTGACGTTAGTCAGAACTTTAGACCCGACAACAAAAATATGATAAAGACCATTTACATTTTCACATTGACTTTGCTCATTGGTGCTTGCAGACAGACAAATCCTATGACCGACAATCAGGAGAATAGTGAACAAACTATTACAGTAGTAGATACGACCAAAACAAACCAAGTGACAGAGAAACTTACCAAACTTGACAGCATAGATAAAGCAAACAATGAAAGTGTTGTTGCTTCTGGGGACAACATTACTAAAGCATTTGTTTTTCTAAAAGATGGTGACAGCACAATAAATTTGACAGCAAACATCAGGCAAGACCATAGAATATTTGGTTATGCAAAACCCGACATCAGCTCAGAACGACTTTTACTTTTATCAGTATTTACAAATGATGTTGAAAATAATCCATTCGGTTGTAGACTTGGTGCTTATTACGACACAGGAGGATTGGGCGAATTGACTTTGAAATATATCTCGACAATTGGAAACTTTATTAAAGCAACTGCAACTGATAAGACAAACAATTCGACAACAATTTACTTTGAGAAAAAATGGATAGACTTCGAATAATAACGACAGAAATAGAAACAGCCACTAACATTTATACGGATAGCCATTCGCACTCTGGTTAATTGTTTTAAAAGTACTTATTGATATTTATGTTAGGGGATTTTGAGTATTCGCTTAATTGATATGGGAAGCCTCTTTATATTTTTATCAAATTTCTTTTGTGCTGCCTGTCAAGTACCCATAAAATGGTCCAGTAAATAGCCAAAAGAATTGGATAAAGTAGCATCACTAAAAATACATAACCATGATGTCTACCTGCATCTTCACCTATTACAAAATCAATTATATCGTATGAATACATATAGCTTAACAATATTAAAAAAGGGATTGCCAAACTGCCAAATATGACAACCAGGGAATATTTTTTATTTACATTTTTTTTGCGATACCAACGAGAAAGCAGCAAATGCAAAGCAAGCATAATCGTTGCTGCAATTATTGCAAACCCAATGGGTTCAACAGCAATTAATGTTTTTGCAAAATTATTCGCCTTGGGTGTGTATGAAAATTCCAAGTATTCATCAGGCAATTTATTAAATATCCAGTGATTTTTTTCCTGATACACTGGCTCAATAGGCTGCCCTATATTTGTAGCAAGTTGTCTTACCGTGCCCTCCTGTTCAATGTTAATATTTAATGTTCCAAACGATTTCCAAAATTTAGCAGGTGTTAACGAATAGCGAAAACTATATTCTTTTACCCATCCTGAAACATCTGTCCAAACATTTGCAGTATATTCGACCCTTACTTTATGTGTTCCACTACCAATGTCAGTTTCAAAAAACTTTAGATCATTGAGATTATAAACAAAACCTGAATTCTTTTGCCAATAAATGGTCACTTCAGTACTTCCATTAGATTGGTTATTTTTTTCAAAAGAGTTGGAGAACATCGAAAATGGTGAATTGTAAACACTGATATATTTCTCCGGAATATTTTGAATATTAACCCTTTGATTGTTCACCCAAACAAAAAAGCTGTCCTTATAATCTTGAGCATAAAATAATAAAGGTATTTGTCTGCCTCTTATATCACATTGAATGGTGTATTCAACTATAAACTTGGCGGTCTTATAATCCTTGCTAATTTTAATTTGAATAATTTCGGATAGAATATTAATGTCTTTACTTGTAAAAGCAGAACTTGTTTTAGTGCCTTCGGAAATGGGTGATGACATATTTGCTTTGCAAGAGAATCCAACAAGTAGGGAAATTATCAGAATTTTTATCTTCAACTTTTGTGTCATTATTTTGAATTATTCAATAGGGTACGGATAACCTTTAAAAATAGTTATCGTAAATTTTTATACCATAATATCTAAATCGTCATACAAGATTTCAAATTTAGCAATTTGTTTTTAATTCATTTAATAATCTGATTTTTCCATTTTGATCAAGAAAAATTTATGGAGTGCTTCGTTTTTAACGCAATCTCTTGATAATTATATTCCGTATTTTGAATGCAAGGTTTCTACTATTTCACTTGCCACTCTAATGAAAATAATTATGAGTAATTAATTTATTTCATTCATCTCAAAAGGGTATTTGACTTCACTGATCCGCCAGCTATACTAACTTTTTTTATCCTGTATTTTTTGCTCCATACTCATTGCCCGAAGGGTAAAAAATATAATCTTATGAAGGAGTAAAAAGGGATTTTATTTTGTGAAATAATAGAGTCTATCACTAACCATCCAAACTTGCACAGGAAATATTTATAAAAAAAATGGATAACTTAAAAATACCTGTTGATCGTATTTGGAAATGAAAGTTTTGTAATGGGTATCGAATCTTTTGTTTGGAGTTATGAACCCTATCGAAATCATGCTACGGAGTGCACTCCCTCTCCGTGCGGAGAGGGGCGGGGTGAGGCGTTGAAGTGAATACATACAGCCCCGTATATATGAATTGGCTGATTACTCATCCACGAACGCCAAACAGATTCAATGGTATCGCTTTATAATCGATTGTTGTCATCTACATAAAATACTGAAATGAAATAATCCCATTAAAATACAATCACCATTTATATACATGAATACATTTGCCGAAAAAGGAATGTCAAACATCATCAATACAACAACCGCCGCAAAACCACTTGGTGCATATCCGCATGCACGTAGAGTAGGAAATCTTTTATTTCTTTCTGGCATTGGCAGTAGGAGCCCCATTGATAATAATATACCCGGCCTTGAATTGGATGATGCCGGAAATATTATAAGCTATGATATTGGAGCAGAGTGTAAGCAGGTATTTGCCAATGTAAAAGCTGTATTGGAAGCAAGTGGAAGTAGTTGGCAGCAGATAGTGGATGTAACCGTTTTTCTCACCAATATGAAAAAGGATTTTCCTATTTACAATAAAATTTATGGTGAATATTTTTCAGAGGTACAGGCTTGCAGAACAACTGTTGAAATAAAAAGTTTGCCAACACCTATAGCCATTGAATTAAAAGTAATAGCAATAGTTGGCGATTAATTAAACCATCTGTTTTGTTTGCTCTAATAGCATGGCTACTGCTTTATTACCAGCTTCGCCCAATTGAATACTGAAGTCGTTTACATATAAATCTATATGCTGTTTCATTACTGCGGCATCCATCTCCTGAGCATATTGCTGTACAAAATTGCTTAGCTCGGGATAATGGTACTGCCAGGCATGCTTGATGCTATTTGCAATTGCGATATCTATAGTTTGAATAAGATCTTTGTGTAGTGATTGCTTTGCCACTATGCCTCCTAAGGGTATGGGTAGGCCTGTTGCTGATTCCCAGTATTGCCCCAGGTCTTTTATCAACACCAAACCTCTGTCTTTATACGTAAATCTGTTTTCATGTATGATTACACCTGCATCTACACGGCCATCCAATACGGCACTTTCTATAGAGTGAAATGGCATGAAAACCTTTTCTACATTGCGCTTATGCGCAAAATTAAAAAGAAAATGTGCAGTTGTATTTTTGCCCGGCAGGGCAATGGTTGGTCTTGCCATACTATCCAAATTATTTTGAAAAATGGATGGCCTTGCAATCAATAGTGGCCCAACACCTTTTCCTAATGCACCACCACTTTGCAATAGTTGATAATTTGATTCTAGCAATGGCCACACACCATAACTGATTTTTGAAATATCAAGTTTGCCTGCCAGTGCCCATTCATTTAGAGTTTGCACATCTTCCAGATAAGGTTCGAATGAGATATTATCTATACTGATTTTATTATGCAGTAAGGCATCGAAAATAAATGTATCGTTTGGGCAGGGTGATATGCCAATGCTAAGTTTCATTTGATATCTGTTGGCAGCTGCTGCACCAGCTTTAATATATTAGTGTGTAATGATGCAAGTGCCAATGGTATATTCCAGTTTTTCTTATTTCTTTCGCCTACCATATTGCTGATTCCCCTCATTTGCAGAAAAGGGATTTTGTATTGCAAACAAGTGTAATGCAATGCAGCACCTTCCATAGATTCTGTAATGACTTTGTATGCATTGCGCAGCAAATTAATTCTTGCTAAATCTGTTGTTATTTGATTTACTGTAATGGCTTGTACCTTTGGCAAATTCATATAATCAAAGTTATGAAGATGCCTATTTATAAGTTTTTTATCATGATAAAGATGATGGGCATTGTTAATAAGTCCTAGGTCAAATAGATCTCTCCAACTATTATTTTCTACTACACCCATATCACCCAGTTGCTCCTGTTCAACAATAACTGTACTGCCAATGGGCTTATCATTTACGAAGCTGCCTGCTATGCCTACCTGTATAATTAAATCTGGTTTTTGTACCAAGCAAATCTCTGTAAGCTTAACAGCACTATGGAGCATGCCTACACCATGTACTGCATAATTTACACTTAAATTTTGAGGAATTATGTCATGTGCTACGGTAAGATTCTGCTGTATTTGCTCTATTTCTATTTGGGTGGCTGCACAAATAACTATTCGCATGGCGGTAAAGTAAGTTTAATTTTTTTACTTTTGCACCTGACTACCCCATATAATGAGTAATAAAAAGATAGAACTTGAAATAGTGGCTTTGTCCCACAGCATAACCCAAACGCACTCTTATGCAGTGGTACTGGGTGAAGTAAACGGACTGAGAAGACTGCCCATAGTAATAGGAGGATTTGAAGCCCAGGCAATTGCAGTAGCGTTGGAAAGAATGCAGCCTAGCCGTCCACTTACCCACGACTTGATAAAAAATTTTATGCATGCCTATAATGTAGAACTAATGGAGATAGTGATCAACGATCTACAGGAAGGAATATTTTATAGCCGATTGGTATGCATTAATGAACATGACACTGTAGAAATAGATAGCAGAACAAGCGATGCCTTAGCATTGGCCGTAAGGTTTGGATGCCCTATATATACTTATGAAAATATTTTGGAAAGTGCAGGTATTATGATAGAGGATGATAATAATAAAAAGAAAAAAACTGAAATACCTGTTGAAGAACTGGTAACTTCTACCGGATATACTGATTTAGATTCGATGAATGTGGAAGAACTCCAAAAAATGTTGAATGACGTACTGGAGCAGGAAGATTATTTGAAAGCAATTGCTATAAGAGATGAAATCAATCGAAGGAAATAAAACTCCAGACGCCTAAGCTTAACTATTTTAAAATATTGTGATTACATTTCCAAATTGTAAAATAAATATTGGCCTGTATGTTAAAGCCAAAAGAGAGGATGGCTATCATGATATAGCCACAGTGTTTCATCCTATCGACCTGTGTGACGTATTAGAACTCATTCCCCGAAGGGATAAAAAAATATTATTGCATCAATCTGGTATTACTGTACCGGGCATGGATGCAGATAATTTATGCATAAAAGCTTGGCAACAACTCCACAAATCTTATGATGCGGTAAAAGGTGTAGACATCTACCTGCACAAAGCCATACCAATGGGTGCAGGACTTGGTGGTGGTAGTGCAGATGGTGCTTTTATGCTTCGCATGATGAATGACTTGTATCAATTAAATATGACGGATGAAGAACTGATGAGTCATGCTTTGAAGCTTGGTAGCGATTGCCCTTTTTTTATTCAAAACAAGACTTGCTTTGCTCAGGGCCGTGGCGAATTGATGGAGCTTCTACCAATAAATTTGAATAATTATAAAATTGCACTTATCAATCCTGGCATACATATCAGTACGGCTTTTGCATTTGCACAGGTAAAACCAACAAGTGATGTATTTGATTTGAAAACACTCCCTACATTACCTGTAGAAAAATGGAAAAACTATGTTAGCAATATATTTGAAAATGGTATAGCTACTGCTTACCCGGTTATTGGTAACATCAAAACAGTTTTATATGAACAAGGAGCAATATATGCGTCTATGACTGGCACAGGTAGCACCGTATATGGGCTGTTTCCAAAAGATCAAACAGTACAGCTATCTTTCCCGCCGGAATGGATACTTAAATCTTAATTAAACTTATGTCAGTTACACTTATCATCATCATTATAACGGGCCTTATATCATATACTGCATTTTCAAATGGAGAAATTATGGATAAGTTGATATTTTATCCGCCTGCCATTAGTAGGGATAAACAGTGGTATCGTTTTTTTAGTAATGGACTTTTGCATGCAGATTTTGGTCACTTAATTTTCAATATGCTATCTCTCTACATGTTTGGAGAATTAGTGGAAGATAGTTTTAAGCAAATTTTTGCTGAAAAGGGTGTATTGCTTTATATAATCATGTACATAACAGCATTGGCGGTATGCTTACTTCCAACCTACTTTGACAATAAGGATAATCATCATTATCGTAGTTTAGGCGCAAGTGGTGCTGTATCTGCTGTAGTATTTGCAGGTATATTTTTATATCCATTAAATAGGATTGGTTTATTCATTATACCACCCATTATACCGGGATTTATTTTTGCTCCTATCTATCTCTTTATATCTGCATATCTATCAAAAAGGGGAGGAGACCATATCAATCACTCCGCACATATCTGGGGTAGTATTTATGGTGTTGCATTTACAATTATTGCCGCTTTAGTTTTTAGCGATTTTAAACCGGCGGCGAGTTTTCTTGAGCAGGTACTATCCTTTTTTTCTTAAGTAATGGGTAAGCGTAATTGTAGATGTTTTAAATAAATGAATAGCTACTAAAACGCTACTCTAAATTGTAGTATTATTTGCTTTTTTATATACTACTTTTCATCCAGATGTACAAGTTGAATACATCATTTGGGGAGTATCCAAAAATGGAATTAGGTAAATTCGAAAATTTGGATAAATAAAAAGGCTGCCTTTTTAAGACAGCCCTTGAGATAAATAATTTCAAATTTTATTAATTCGTTAAAATCATTCAATTGTAACACTTATGTAATTCCAATATGAAAGATCTTAGCAAAAAAAAACCCGGATTAAACCGAGTTTTCTTGTAGAGTTGCCCGACCTGGATTCGAACCAAGACAAACAGAATCAAAATCTGGTGTACTACCCTTATACTATCAGGCATCCTGTCAAAAACATAATATCAGTGCGATATTTTTTTTGAGGTTGCAAAAATAGGAGGTTCATCTATTAATGCCAAATGGTTAATTGGTTTTTTTAAGTTTTAATATAATACCCAGCGGTACTAACATTAGTAATCCACCCGTGTAAAATGGAAGATTTTGAAAATGTGTATATAAAAAAGTGCCAACTGTAGGCCCAATAACACGAGAAAGCGCAGAAAAACTTTGATTGGCACTTAAGGCACGCCCAATCTCACTTTCAGGAGATTCGTGAGTAAGCCAACTTGATATAACAGGCATAATTAAACTATTGCCTAATGCCAATACTGCACAAATAATATATCCCCAGGGTACAAATAAATCTGATGAGGGCAAGGGTAGGGCCGCTACAGATACTGCCATAATAATGGACCCGATAATGATAAGAGTACGATTGCTATATTTCTTTGATAATGGACCCACAATTAAACCTTGAAAAATAGCAGATGCAAGTCCTATCAATGTAAATAGTTTACCAGCCGCTTTTACACCTAAATCATATTTATCTTTCCATAAGAGGGTGCAGGTAACCTGCATCATACTAAAGGCAATGATATAAAGAAAAAAATACCAAATAAGTGAACTGATTACTGGCTTTTTTAACCATTGATATATATGACTCAATGGATTGTACAAGCGCTTTTCATCGGGCACCAAACTTAGGTTAGACTCTTTAAGGAAAAACCACGCAAATACAAGATTGGCTGCATTGAGTACAGCTGTTGCAATACCTAGATAAACCGCTGAGCCGTCTGAGCTAAAACTTTTTAATTGAGTACCAAAATAAGGTCCTATAATAAAACCAGCAAAGAACATAGCACCTATCTGTCCTAAATTTTTTGTACGATCCTCCTTGGTAGAGATATCTGCCATGGAAGCCTGTGCCACGCTTAGGTTTGCACTGCCAATACCTGCTAATATTCTTGCTATAAAAAGAATGGGCAAATTCGAAGCGAACGATAGGATTAAATTCCCCAACATGGTAACACATATAGAAAGTAGCATCACTGGTCTTCTCCCTTTTCTGTCACTCATTCCACCCCAAAGTGGAGAGCACAAAAAATTCATAAAAGCAAACACAGCAATGATAATTCCAGCAAAAATATCTGGTAAGTGTAATTCTTTAATCAGATAGGGTATTACAGGCATTACCATGCTAAAACAAAGCATGTCTAAAAATACGGTAAAGAGTAAAACAAATTTCTGTTTCTGCATATCAGATATTGGACGAAAATAATGTATTTGAGTATATATAATTTTTGCAAGACTTCTATATACTTTCCGCTCTTTTTTGCTACTATCAAAGAATGATATCATTTTCTCCTTCAATATTACAAATGATTTTTGCGTGAAAAAATGAAGATGAAACAAGAAGTGGTATTGATAAATTTATGATAGTAGGTGAACTTAAAATTGTAGAAAAATTTTATCGATTAATCCTTTTACTGTTATGTTTTCCCCTCCGGGTAATGAATGACATTTTGTAATAAAGAATGCGATGCAGTATATATAATGCATCATCATTGCCCGTAGGGCAGACCAAATTATATTTCACAAATTATATCATATACAACTTAAGGAGTGCCTGAAACCTAATATTGACGAAGGTTTGCATTAATTTCTTACCATAGTAAGTGTGGATTTTTATTTATTTATGGCTGATTATGTAAGGAAGAAACCCTGTAATCCTAATAGCCTTATTTGATAAGTTAGGCTTTTTGGATAAAAAATCATAATTAAAATTCTTTGTGGAGCATCACACCAAAACTTGTACACACCTATGCAAAGTTAGCAAATGCTTACCACCACTGAACTCCCGATTTTTTGAACAGGATTTTCCACAATCTGTGAATATTTACATCTTGCAATGTATGAGTCAGATAATTATTTTCGTTGCCTGCCCAATTCAAATGAGCACATTTTTCAAAAACGGTTGTTTATACTAAAACTTCAAAAAAACTTCAATAATGGCAAAGCAAGAAACCCCAATAGGCCTGCACTTTGATCGTCGATTTACACGTGAAGGTGTAAGCCCTTTTGATATGTTCGATTATGACTATCGCACCAGTGTCATTAAAAACCCTACCGGTGAAGTTGTTTTTGAAATGACCAATGTAGAAGTGCCAAAGCAATGGAGCCAAATAGCAACAGATATCATTGCACAAAAATATTTTAGAAAAGCGGGTGTGCCACAGCCTGACGGAAGTACAGGCAGGGAAACAAGTGCCAAGCAAGTGGCCCATCGTATGGCCAATTGCTGGATGGCATGGGGCCAGAGATACAATTACTTTGCTACCGATAAAGATGCAAAAGTATTTTATGAAGAATTGGTTTTTTCTATATTAAACCAAGCTTGTGTACCCAATAGTCCGCAATGGTTTAATTCGGGTTTACATGAATCCTACGGCATAAATGGCAAACCTCAAGGACATTATTTTGTAGATGCAAATGATGGCATGCTTAAAAAATCTACCAGCGCTTATGAACGTCCTCAACCACATGCTTGTTTTATATTGAGCGTAAATGATGACCTTGTAAATGATGGAGGCATCATGGATTTATGGGTAAGGGAAGCACGCATTTTTAAATATGGTTCCGGTGTAGGTACCAATTTTTCACAAATAAGAGGAGAAGGTGAAAAACTGAGTGGTGGTGGTACTTCCAGCGGATTGATGAGTTTTTTAAAAATAGGAGATAGGGCAGCGGGTGCTATAAAAAGTGGAGGCACTACACGTCGTGCGGCTAAAATGGTATGCTTGGATTTAGATCATCCGGAAATTCTCAATTTCATCAATTGGAAGATGGGAGAAGAAAAAAAGGTGGGGGCTTTGGTAGCAGCAGGATATGATAATAGTTATGAAGGCGAAGCCTATCTTACTGTATCAGGCCAAAACTCAAACAATTCTGTTCGAATTCCAAACTCATTCTTTACAGCTTTGGAGCAGGATGGCGACTGGGAGTTGAAAGCACGCACTGACGGCCGTGTTATGAAAAAAGTACCTGCCCGTGAAGTTTGGAATCAAATTGCAAATGCGGCTTGGCGATGTGCAGACCCAGGTGTACAATATGATAGTACCATCAATGAGTGGCATACCTGCCCTCAGGGTGGTAGAATTAATGCTAGTAACCCATGTAGTGAGTACATGTTTTTAGACAATACTGCCTGCAACTTGGCTAGTGCAAACCTCATGAAGTTTTTTGATGTAGATACAAAACAATTTGATATTGCAGGATATGAATACAGCTGCCGCTTATGGACGGTAGTATTGGAAATTTCTGTATTGATGGCACAGTTTCCAAGTAAAGATGTGGCACAGTTGTCTTATGACTACCGCACTTTAGGTTTAGGCTTTGCTAACCTAGGTACAATGCTCATGGTTAGTGGTATTCCCTATGATAGTGAAGAGGCAAGAGGAATAGCTGGAGCCATTACAGCTATCATGACTGGTATTGCCTATAAAACATCTGCAGAGCTAGCAGAAGTATTGGGTGCATTTCCACGTTATGAAGAAAATAAAATTGACATGCTGCGTGTTATGAGAAACCACCGTGCAGCTGCGTATGATGCTATTGATGCTTATGAAGACCTTGGTATAAAGCCAACAGGTATCAACTCCAAATATTGCCCTGAAGATTTACTGAAAGCTGCTACCCGTGCATGGGATGATGCTGTACAAATGGGAGAAAAATTTGGCTATCGCAATGCACAAACAACAGTAATAGCTCCTACAGGTACTATTGGTCTTGTAATGGATTGTGATACTACCGGTGTAGAGCCCGATTTTGCCTTGGTGAAATTTAAGAAATTATCTGGTGGTGGTTACTTTAAAATCATCAACCAAAGTGTACCAACTGCACTTAAAAACTTAGGATACAAACCAGAACAAATAGATGCCATTGTAAAATATGCAGTTGGTGCTGCAAGTTTTGAAGGAGCCCCATTCATCAATCCACAATCACTCAGCGATAAAGGGTTTACTGCTGATGAAATAAAGAAACTCAATAATGCAGCAAAATCAGCATTTGAAATTAGTTTTCTTTTTAATAAGTTTACATTAAGTGAAGCTTGCTTGGAGCGTTTAGGGTTTTCTGCTGCACAATACAATGACTGGAATTTTGATTTATTGGAAGCACTCGGTTATACTGATGATGAAATAAATGCTGCCAACAATTATATATGCGGCACTATGACCATTGAAGGTGCCCCTTACTTACAAGATGCACATCTATCAATATTTGATTGTGCCAATAAATGTGGTAAAAATGGAGAGCGTTATATACATGCTCATGGCCATATAAGGATGATGGCTGCTTGTCAACCATTCTTAAGTGGTGCTATTTCAAAGACTATCAATTTGCCACATGAAGCTACTGTTGAAGAAATAGCAGATTGTTATAAACTGAGTTGGACTTTAGGTTTGAAAGCAAATGCACTTTACAGAGATGGAAGTAAATTGAGCCAACCATTAAGTAATAAATCTGACAAAAAGAAAAAGTCAGATAAAGATGCTACTGCCAATGAAGCAGCAGACACAGAAGCATTGATTGAAGAAAAAGTAGCAACTAATTTGGTGGACCTGCAAACACTGAGTGTTGAAGATCTTTTAGAAGAAGTTACAAGGCGTATGCAACAAAGCAGTGATACTACTTTGAAACGCCAGCTTAGCCGCATAGTAGAGCGTAAAACACTACCAGCTAAAAGACGTGGCTTTACACAAAAAGCAAAAGTGGGCGGACAGGTTATTTTCCTCCGTACAGGAGAATATAGTGATGGTACATTAGGTGAAATATTTATAGACTTGGCCAAAGAAGGAAGTACACTCCGTAGCCTTATGAATTGCTTTGCTATTGCTGTTTCTGTGGGTATGCAATATGGGGTTCCCTTAGAAGAATTTGTTGAAAAATTTGTGTTTACCAAATTTGAGCCTGCAGGTATGGTAGACCATCCAAATATCAAGACAACAACTTCACTCGTTGACTTTGTATTTAGGGCCTTGGCTTATGAATACTTAGGTCGCACAGATTTAGTACATGTATTAGACAGACCGGAAGTATCGAACGATGAAGACATAAATGGTGATGTAACTTTCATCGGTAAACCTGAATTGAGTAAAGTGCATGTAAATGCAACTACACCACAAAAAATGGTAAGAGAAAAAACAAGCATACAGCAGGAGGGCAGTCTAGATGCAGTAAATGCTGCTGCAAAAAATATGCAGAGTGATGCACCCGCTTGCAATGTTTGTGGCCATATAACACTACGCAGTGGTACTTGCTACAAGTGCCTCAACTGTGGAAATAGCATGGGTTGTAGTTAATAAAATGATTTTAGAAATATTACAAAGGCCATCGGAAGATGGCCTTTGTATTTGTGTTATTTTAAAACAAGAAATTTTTGAAATTATAGATACTATGCTGAGCAATTTTTACAAACCCCGCTTATAACCATATCTGTTTTAGTGGCATTAAAACCTGTTGGTAGCAATATTACAGGAATATGTACTTTTTCCAGGCAATAAGTTGACTGGCATTGATCACAAATAAAATGTATATGATCATCATGATGGTGTCCTTCACTACAGGCATCTTTACATAAGGCATATAAAATGGCATTATCTGCCGTTGGAATGCTATGGATGATCCCTTTTTCTGTAAAAGTTTGTAATGTACGATACACGGTTACTCTGTCAATGGCATCTGCACTCATCTTCTCAATGTCAGCATGTGCCAAAGCATTTGATGAATGGAGAAAATAATCAAGAATACGGGTTCTATTCTCTGTAATACTGAGTTTACTTTGTTTTAAAATATCTGAAGCATTTCCTTTCATTTTTTAATCAGGATTATTACTAAACATTCCTCCGGAAAGTCCCGAGTTTTGTTGTTTTTCTTTTAAAAGTTTATCAATATTATCTCTCAGCATTTGTACTTCATTCTTTTTAAGTGCATCGAAAACTTGACTACGCAATTTCCCGTTTTTATCAACAAGAGCCATAAATTGTGTGTGCAGAAATTCATCCTCAATTTTTTCTAGTTTATTATTGGGATCATCTAACATATAACTAACTTTGGCTGCAGTGTAAAGACTGTCTTTCCGTCCAGTTAAGAATATCCATTTCTTTGTATCAATTTTAAGACTGTCAGCATAATGTTTTAATTGAACAACAGAATCTCTTTCCGGATCGCAGGTATGAGAAATGATTAAAAAATCCGGATTATCTTTATAGTCATTATAAATTTTCATAAGCTCACCGTTCATCCGAGGGCATACCCCACGACAGGCAGTAAAGAAAAAATTTACAACACAAACTTTTCCTTTCATTATATCGTTTGAAACTGCTTCACCATTTGAATTTACAAACTGGAAATCCTTTACATAACCAAGTACAGGTGATTTTGATTTCCAATTGTCTGTTCCTCTAAATACAAAATATAGGAAAACGGCCATTAAAGCAGTAAAAAAAACAAGATAAATTATTAATTTGTTCTTCATTTATAGTGCAAAGATATTTTACAAACATTCACCAAAAACAAAAATATTTTAAAGTATATATAAGTAAAGTTTCAATATAGAGAAATTCGCTCACCATATAATTTTTTCTTCAAGAAGTCTTCATTTTCCAAGTGGAAAAAAAATGATTTTCAAATGCTTATTCGAAATTGAACTTTCTGGAAGATGTCTCTTTGAAATCGATTTTGATTTAACCCTTTAAATACCAAAAAATATATAAAAAATCTATTATTATTGCAACACTTTAAACTATAATATTCATGAGAAATTTTTTTCTAACCCTTCTATCATTCATTCTCCTAATATCAGTATGCTCCGCACAAAATGGCAAAAACAAGTTTAAGTTTGGAGACATAATGCCAGAAGATTTTGTGGTCAAAGATTTTCCAGAGTCAGAGCAGGCGCATGCAGTTTATTTGTTAGATGAAGTATCATCTTTTTTTTAGGGAAATACTAAATCTGGTTTGTCTGTAATATATAGGCGTCATGTGAGGATTTTGCTTCGCAATAAAAATGCCTTTGATGACTTGGCAAAGCAAAGTTTTGATTTACAATCCGATGGAAACTATGAGGAGGTGATGCTAAATTTAGACGCTGCCACCTACAAATTAGACAATGGAAAAGTGGTGGCAACTAAACTTGTCAAAAGCGAAATTTTTAAAGAAAAAGTGAAAAATCAAACCACTGTAAAATTCACTTTCCCAGCTGTGGAAGAAGGCTGCATTATTGAATACGATTATACGCAAGAAGACCCAAATAATTTATACATCCCAGGACACTATTTCCAATCTTCATACCCAAAACTGCTAACACAATACACCGTAGAAATACCAAATTATTATGATTATGTTGTATTGAAGAAAGGGTATTTGAGGCCATTTCTGGACTCTGTAAATGCTCAGACAAAAACATATATGATTCGTTTTTCAAATGGGGCTGGATCTTCTACAACAGATGCCTATACCACTTCTGCAATATGGCATATATGGGGTTATAAAAATGTACCCGCTTTAAAAGATGAGGACTATATCTCGAGTTATGATGATTATAGAGAAAGCATAAGATTTCAATTATCCATGATAAAATATCCACAACAATCACCAAAATTTTTTCGTAAAAGTTGGGATGAGCTAGTAAAGGAATTGAGAGAAGATGAGGAATTTGGTACTGATCTTAATAAAGCAAATAACTGGTTAGATGAATTAATAATAGCTTCCGGTGCAAATGCTGGTGCAGACATTGAAAAGACAAAAAAAATCTACACCTACATTCGAGATCATTATGAGTGCATCAATGACGAAGCAATCTATATGTCTCAAGCGCCACAAAAAACGATGAAATCATTAAAAGGAAATGTGGCTGATATCAATCTACTACTTACCCTTTCCTTGCGGCATATTGGATTAAATGCAAACCCTGTATTAGTGAGCACTAGAGATAATGGTAAACCCAATGTAATATTTCCTTGGCTTGGAGATTTTAATTATGTAATATCAAATGTGCAGCATGCTGATGGTAGCTTTTGTTTAGATGCTTCTCAACCATTAGGTTTTGGACAGATCTCAAATGAATGCTATGGTGGTGGTGCCAGACTCATTGCAGATGCCCCGGTTATTGTACCTCTATACACAGACTCTATTCATGAAAATTCCATCAGCAGCCTTTTTATGAATAATGATGAAAATGGCAATTTAATTGGGCATTACACCAGTAAAAACGGGATGGTTAAATCTCAGAATTATAGAGGTTCCTTTGCTAGATCAGGCTCAGAAAACTATTTAACACAAGTAAAACAAAGTTTTTCTGAAGGAATTACAGTATCTGAAATTGGATTTGATTCCTTAAAGAATTTAGATGAGCCCTTGCAATTACACTTAGACCTTAATATCCAATTTAAGGCTGATGTTGAGTATTTTAATCCTATGTTATTAGATGCTATAGAAACCAATCCTTTTGAAGCTGATGAAAGACTTTACCCCGTTGAAATGGATTATTGTAAAGACGATACATATATCCTAAACATGGAAATACCAGCCGGATATAAAGTGGATGAAATGCCAAAATCTGCTCGTGTTACTTTTAACGATAATGAGGGCTTTTATGAATACCTCATTCAGACCGATGGTCAGCGTTTAATGCTACGTAGTCGTCTTAAATTAAATAGAGCAACTTTTCAACCCGATGATTATGCTTCACTTCGTGAATTTTATGCTTTTGTAGTGCAAAAAATGAGTGAACAAATTGTATTTAAGAAACAATAAATATGAACTTTAAAATAAAATTTCTCTTTCCACTTCTACTGCTATTCAATGCAACCTATAGTCAGCAATATGCGGTAAGCGCAATACCAGATTCCTTACTAAAAAACAGCAATGCAGTAAAACGCATGGAAGAAATTGTGGTATCCCTTTCAGATAACGGTACACTTACTACCACACATAAGTATGCAATTACTATTTTTAATGAAGCTGCAGATAAATACAGTTGGTATCAGAATTATTATAGTAAGCTACGTGATCTAAAAAAATTGAAGGAGCTTTATACGATAAAGATGGAAAAAAATTGAAGGAAGTAAAAAGAAAAGACATTATTGATGTACCAGGCGATGATGGTATTAGTCTGATGCAGGATTATCGTATTAAAGAATATAATTTTTATTATAAGCAATATCCATACACCATTGAATTTAGCGATGAGGTAGAAACAAAAAACTATATCAACTTAGCTAGTTGGGAGCCTGTAGGAGGATTTCAATTTGCTGTACAACAAAGTAGTTTTACAGTTATGGCACAAACAACTGCCAAATTAAGATTTAAAGAAATAAACATAGTAAATCCTCCTAATGTATCAACTACTTCACATCAATGGAAGTTAACAAATCTAAAGGCCATTGACAATGCAGCATTCCTTCCTGATTTTAGCAGCATTATACCAGCAGTGCATGTGTCAGCAGAAAGTTTTAAGTATGATGATTATACTGGTAGTTTAGATTCCTGGTTAAATTATGGTAAATTTCAAATTGACTTAAATAAAGGAAGAGATATATTGCCGGAGGCAATAAAAAAAAACGTACACACGCTTACCGATTCTATTACCGATGAAAAGCGTAAAATAAAAACATTGTACGAATATCTTCAGCACAATACAAGATATATTAGTATTCAGTTAGGTATTGGTGGATTGCAACCTTTTGATGCAAAATTTGTAGCTGAAAAAAAATATGGTGATTGCAAAGCTTTGTCAAATTATATGGTGGCGCTGCTCAAAGAAGCAGGTATTACCTCTTATTATTCAATAATAAATGCTGGTGAGCATGAGTAATTTTATATGCCAGATTTTGTTTTTGATCAAACTAACCATATCATCGTATGTGTGCCCGGAAAGAGTGATACAACTTGGCTTGAATGTACAAGTCAGGATAAGGCTATGGGATATATTGGATCATTTACTGATAATAGGTACGCATTGCTCATAAAAGAAGATGGCGGCCATTTGGTGAAAACACCAAGATATACAGCAGAAAATAATAAAATTGGAAGCAAGGTGATGTCAAAGTTAAATACTGACGGTACTATTAATGCTACAATTCATACAATATACATGGGGCTGGAACAAGAAGAGATGTTTAGCTATTATCACCATACCACAAAAGAAGAATTTGATAAAATAATGAATTCAATGTATGACTTGCCCACCTACAAAGTTGCAAATGCCAGCATCACAGAGGTTAAGGACATTATCCCTTCTTTTGATTGTAAGATGGATATTGATGTGGCCAATTATGCAAATATTTCAGGAAAAAGAATTTTTATAAAACCAAATCTCCTCAAAAAAAGTTACCAAAAAATAGATACAAGTGCTGCACGTATTTTTGATATTGAATATCCATATTCATTTCAGCATGAAGACACTGTTGTTATACAAATACCCTCAGGATATAGGCCAGAGGCAATGCCAAAAAACATATCTGAAAAAAATAAGTTTGGAGAGTATAGAATTAGTTTTTCTGTTTCGGATAGCACAATACAGGTACAAAGATTCTATAAGCGGGAAGAAGGCGTTTTTCCACCTTCAGACATAACATCATTAGCAGCATTTTATGATCTTGTGTTCAAAGCAGACCGCAGTCAGGCTGTTTTGGTCAAGCGGGAATAATATAGTTTACTTTCAAGACCTTCTTTTACATCCTTTAGCTACTATCCCAAAAGCTTCACGGCTTCTTTTGCAAAATATGTAGCTATTAAATCTGCACCTGCTCGTTTTATGGATGTAAGCGTTTCTAGAATAGCTTGTTGTTCATCTATCCAACCATTTGCAGCGGCTGCCTTTATCATGGCATATTCACCACTTACCTGATAAGCACTTACTGGTATATGCACAGTATTTTTTACTTCTCTTATAATATCTAAATACGCAAGTGCAGGTTTTATCATTACAATATCTGCCCCTTCTTGTACATCCAACTGTACTTCTCTCAGTGCTTCCAATCTGTTGGCAGTATTCATCTGGTAAGTTTTTTTATCTCCAAAACCAGGTGCACTTTCCAAAGCATCCCTAAATGGGCCATAAAAACTGGAAGCATATTTTGCACTATAACTCATAATGCCGGTGCGGCTATATCCATTTTCTTCCAATGCTTCTCTTATAGCGCCTACACGGCCATCCATCATATCACTAGGTGCTAAAAAATCTGCCCCGCAGGCTGCATGGCTCAGGCTCATCTGTACTAAAGCATAAACAGTTTCATCATTAATAATTTCATTACCCTCCACTATGCCATCATGCCCATAGAGTGAATATGGATCTAATGCCACATCCGTCATAATAATCATTTCAGGTAGAATATTTTTTATCTCTTTAATGCTTCTTTGCATTAGCCCATCAGGGTTTGATGCGGCATGTCCGGAATTATCTTTTTCCTTATCTTTCACTTTTACAAAAAGTAATACAGCACGTAGTCCCATATTCCATAGCTCTTTTACAGTAGCAAGTGTATGATCTAAACTGCATCTATAATATCCAGGCATTGAAGGAATTTCAATTTTTACATCATCTCCTTCATCTATAAAAAGGGGTACTATAAAATCTTGTGGTTGTAGTTTTGTTTCTGCTAAAAGATTTCTTATTACTTCATTTTTTCGAAGTATGCGTGGGCGATGTGGTAATAACATATAATTTTTTAATGCTTATTTTAAATTCAATAAACCTTTCTATTCTATTCGAGAACAATAAAAAAATAAGTTCTCCTTCATATAAGTATCCCTCTAATTTACCCAATCTACAGGATGCAAGCATACCTGCTGTAGTTTATATTCTTCACTACCTACTATGGGATAATAGTTGTAATCAAAACGTACCGTAGGAGGTAGGCTCATCAAAATACTTTCAGTTCTGCCATTTGTTTTTAATCCGAAAATTGTACCCCTATCATGTACTAAATTAAACTCAGTGTATCTGCCTCTTCTTATTTCTTGCCAATATTTCTGCGCAGCAGTATATTCTGTATTTTTTCTTTTCTGTACAATGGGTATGTATGCATCTTTAAAGGCATGTCCACAACGCATTCCAAAGTCTATCCACTTTGTAGTGTCCATCATAGCAGTGGGTCTTTGATAATCATAAAATATGCCACCAATACCTCTCCGCTCTCCCTGTCTGTGATGGTTTACAAAATAGTTATCGCAATCCTTTTTAAACTGATTATAAAAGGTAGCATTGTATTCATTGCAACAACTTTGATACACTCCATGAAAAAGCTGTGCATCCTCTTTAAATAAATAATAGGGTGTAAGGTCTGTGCCACCACCAAACCAACGATCTATACAAACGCCACTAGAATCGTACAGTTCAAACATTCTATAGTTACAATGTACTGTAGGTACAAACGGATTAGATGGATGTATTACTAAACTCAATCCACAAGCAAACCATTGCTCACCATTATTTGCGGATATATGTTGCAGTTGGCTGCGCATTTGCGGAGTTAAGTTACCATACACTACAGAAGTATTAACGCCCCCTTTTTCTATAAATGCACCACCACTTATTACCCTAGTTTTACCACCACCACCGCCGGGTCGTTCCCATTTATCTTCAATAAATGTAGCAGCCCCATCTTCCTTTTCTAAAGCATCACAAATAAAATCCTGCAAGTCATTGATTTTATTGATCCAGTCTTCTTTTATATCCAATACTTTTTATTTTTATCAATGAATTTATGATGTATTTTTTCTATTTATTTCATACTGTTTAGCACATCCGTAAAACTGTTTTTTAGTGCCAATTCATCTGCTGTAAGCGATGCATCGGGTATGGCATTCAACTCAAGCGGGTCTATCATCATATTATAGAAACCGGGATTGTGATAAGAGCCTCCATTGTCCTCATACAACTTATAAGTTTTATTCTGTACCCATCTGGAAGGTATCACACCATTGGAGGATGTGTCTAAGATATGATGACAAAAAATATAGTCTCTTGGAGTACCCGATTTCCCTTTTAATTGCTCCGCAAAACTTCTTCCATCCAATATACCTAAGCTACTAGGTTTTGGAAAACCTGCAATATCTGCAAGTGTGGGAATGAAGTCAGTGAAATCAACCAAGTCATTATTGATACCATTAGTAATAATACCCGGGCAATAAACAAAGAGCGGTACATGCGTGCCATAGGAATTAGTTTCTTTTTTGCCACCTTGTATGGTTTGGCCATTAAAGAGGCTCACTACTCCTTCCGGGGATCCATTATCTCCTGCAAAAACAAATATGGTACGCTTATCTATATTGAGTTTTTTTGTTTCATCCATCAGCAGTTTTATTTTTTTATCAAAGTAAGCAACCATATCAGGAAAAAAACGAGAACTAAAATTTAATGGATCACTATCCCAACTGTCAAACTCTTTTTGATCTGGTGTGGGAGATATAGGAGAGTGAGTTAAGTTGGTGGCATAATACATAAAGAAAGACTCATCCTTATTGCGTTGCATAAATGAAATCATACTATCAGAAAAAATATCTTCGGAATATTTTCCTGCTGTTTGTGCTTCGGGTATAAATGCGTTGTTGGTATAAAGCACTGGGTCTTTAAATCTTGAACCACCATCAGACTCCGGGCTAATTTCATAAGGCAACCACACTACATAATTGTCAAAACCAAAACTATTTATACGTGCACCGCCGCCATCTAATTGCCATTTGCCTGCATAGCAGGTTTTATATCCATTTTCTTTAAACATATTGCCAATGGTTTTTGATGCTGGATTCATAATTCCCCAGTTACCATAGTTTCTAAAACAATATTTACCGGTAAGCAGCATAGACCTTGTGGGGCAGCATATTGGAGATGAAAAACACTGTGTAAAACGCATGCCTTCGTTTGCCAGCATGTCCATATTTGGAGTGCTATAAGATTCTCCTCCATTTACCGAAGGTATCTCATAACCAAAATCATCCGCTACTATAAAAATTACATTTGGCTTTGATAAATCCTGTGCCAGCTTAGGCGGGTCATTCTCCTTGCATTTACATCCACTTACGGCAAGTACGCACAACAAGATGATGGTGATATTTTTCATCTGATAAAACTTTAGTGCACTAAAATACGATTTTATAATAGAACAGGTTTTTACTGCTTGGCAGAATGAGTTTTCACCGCGTCCACAAATGCTTTAGCATGATCTACAGGTACATTTGGCAATATGCCATGGCCAAGATTTGCAATATGTTTGTATCCTCCAAAATCATCCAACATTTTTTGAACAGATTTCTTTATATCCGGTATGGGCGACAGCAGCTTTGCAGGATCAAAATTACCTTGCAATACCATATTTTCTCCGGCAAACTTTCTGGCCATTTGTGGAGCAATACACCAATCAATACCAACAGCTGCGGCACCTGTGGCAGACATGGCCTCTAAAGAATGCCAGGCCCCTTTTGCAAAAAGAATAACACGAGTTTCATCTTTTAATGCAGCTGTTATTTGTTGTAGATAGGGCAATGAAATAACAGCAAAATCTTCCGGCGATAAAAGTCCGCCCCAGCTATCAAATACCTGTACCACATCCGCTCCGGCCTTTACTTGTGCTTTTAGGTAACTGATGGTAGTATCTGTTATCATTTGCAAAAGTCGATGTGCCAATGCAGGTTGTGTATAACAAAATGCCTTTGCTTCATCAAAAGTCTTACTGCCTTTGCCCTGTACCATATAGCAAAGTAAAGTCCAGGGAGCACCTGCAAAACCAATGAGTGGCACACGCCCATTCAACTCTTTTTTTGTTAAGGAGAGTGCATCAAATACATATCCTAAGGATTCATTAACCTTAGGTATTTGTAATTGATTTAAGTCAAGTTCATTTTTAATAGGGTGGGGTAGTAGAGGGCCTTTTCCTTCCACCATTTGTACTTCCATGCCCATGGCCTGTGGCACTACCAAAATATCAGAAAAGATAATAGCAGCATCTACACCTACCTGATCAACAGGCTGCAGCGTAATAGCAGTGGCCAATTCAGGATTTTGGCATCTTTCAAAGAAAGAATATTTTGCTTTTAGCTTCATGTAGTCCGGCAGGTAGCGGCCTGCTTGGCGCATCATCCATACCGGCGTTCTTTCTGTAGGTTTGCCATCTAAAACACGCAGTAAAATATCATTTTTTAACACATTCATATCAATTGAAAATTATAATTCGTTTAGCTAATTAATTACATAAAAAATGTATAGTTTCATTCAACAAAACTTTGGCATTTGCAGATGAACTTATCCTTAGTTGATTGTCGCAAAATTTCTTTATGGATTCCGCTGTTGTATCTCCTATAGCATATACAACAGTATGTGGTGATAGGTTGTTCACTGAAAAAAAACTTTCTACTGCGGATGGACTAAAAAAAAGTATGGCATCATATTGTTTTGTGATAATCTGTGGCGTAAGTTTGGTATGATACACAGGTATTTCAAAGAAGCGAATGCCAGCATTGATGAGCTTTTTGGGCAATACATCCAACCTGATATTGCCACAAAAAAAATAGCATGGTGTGTTGGATTTTTGGTCAATGATTAAGTCGGCCAATGTAGATGCGTTTGATGCCGTATGAATTGTTACATTGCCCTGTGCAAATTCCTTTATACTTTTTTCTGTACCATTGCCCGATATGGTATATATATGCTGAATTGATTTTAAAAATGGTAAATCCTTTACTGCATGTAGCGCATTTGCACTTGTAAATATGGCTTGATGAATCTGGTTATCTCTTTCAGGAATTTTCTCTTGTATTTGCTGATTGTTATAAGGTATCGTTTCAATAAAAGCAATGCATTTTACATATACTTTTTCATTACCATTGTGAATCAGGTTTTCTGATAAAATTTTTGTGGACAATATGGTTTTTTCACTGTGCATTAATCATTGCCCGTTGGGCTAAAAAAATAATATTTTATTGTTAATAATAACGGACCTAAAAAGGGGTATTGATTTTTCGAACTAACTGATCAGCACCATTTCTTAATAAAGATTCACCTGCAATTTTTCCAATCATATCTGCTTCTTGTATAGGCAATTGTAGTTTTATTTCTTTTTTTTCTTTGCCATTCGGCGAAAAAATATTTCCATTTAAAGTGATGATACCCGCATGCATTGTGGCTAAAGCACTGATGGGTGCTGAGCATCCGCCTTGTAGCGAATTTAAAAAATCTCTTTCTGCCTTTGTGCAGATGGCCGTTTCTGAATGATTTATAAAATTGAGTAGTTGTACGTTTTTTTCATCATCCGATCGGCAAACTACTACCACGGCACCCTGTGCAGGTGCAGGCAGCATCCAGTTTAAATCAATGGAATGTGAAGGTCTTAGATGAATGCGCTCCAAACCTGCGGCAGCAAAAATGGCTCCATGCCAACCACTGTTTTCAAGCTTTTGTAAGCGAGTATTTACATTTCCCCGAAGGTTTTCTATAGTCGTATTTGGAAAATAATGCAACCATTGAGCCCTGCGTCTTATACTACTTGTGGCTATTATTCCTGTAAAATTTTTTTCTGAAAATGTTGTGTCTTCTATATCAGTTGGAAATTTATTAGTCGCTCCATTTTTATAGACCAATATATCCTTACAACTAGCTCTTTCCAACACCGCTGCCTGATGTAATCCTTTTGCTAATTGTACAGGCACATCCTTAAAGCTATGCACAGCAATGTCAATTTGGTTTGACAGTAGTGCAGCATCTAACGCTTTAGTAAAAACACCTTGCACACCCATAGCATATAGCGGAGTTACTAGATCAGTATCGCCATCACTTTTAATAGGAACTAGTGTAGATGCTATGCACTGTGCATCCAATAATTTTTTTACAGTGTTGGCCTGCCAGAGTGCCAGCTGACTATCTCTTGTACCTATGCGAATCATTTTTATGCTATAAGGGTGATATACTCGTTAATTGCTTTTATAAAACAGCAACCTGGAGCTGTTTTTACACGCATTTCTGCAGCCAGATTATTAACCACCTGCTGAATTTTTTTTGGTTCGGGCTGCCTCATGTCCACAATCGTTTTTTGAAACATTGGGCATGCATGTATGGTCTCTAGTCTTAAACGTGCTGCTTGTATTACTGGCACATTGCGCCTATACATTAACCAGTCTTTAAATTCTGAATGATGCTCTAAGATAAGATCTGTTGCAGCAGGTATTGCAGCCTGCCGTGTTGAAAGGGTTTCGTCATTGACTTTGCTCAGCATGTCCACATTCATCAGACAAATTCCTTCTTGGTGGAGTAAACTGGGGTCAATATTTTCTGGTACTGATAAATCAATTAAAATTTTTGATGCCCCTTTTGATATCATATTCATTGTAATGATGGGAGTATCTGATTGTGTGGCCACGATAATGATATCTGATACTTTTACCGCCTCCGGCAATGATGACCAAGGTAAGTTTTTTAATTGATACAATGCAGATAACTCCTGCGCATTGTCAGCAGTACGATTGATAAGGGTTATGTCTTTTGCTTGGGTATAGTCTAACAAGTTTTTACAAGTATTTCTACCTATTTTTCCGGTACCTGCTATTAATATTTTTTTGCTGCGCAATGAACCTGCCTTGTCCTTTAAATATTGTATGGCTGCAAATGCAACCGAAACCGTACCACTACTCAGCATGGTTTTGTTTCGTACTTGTTTGGCACATTGTAGTGCTGTATTGATAAGCCGCTCTAAGAAAGGCCCTGTACATTTGTGTTCTTTGGCTATTTTAAAGGCTTGCTTTATTTGGCCTGTTATTTCGTAATCGCCCAGCATTTGAGAATCTAAACCTGAAGCAACTTCCATTAAATGTATTTCTGCTTCCTGTCCTGATTTTACGTACATCTGCTCACTTAAATCTGCTACATATTTACAATTACTATGCAGCCAATTCAATATATCATTTGGAGATGTGGTTAGGGCATAAATTTCAGTTCTATTACAGGTGCTAAGGATAAAAAACTCTTGAAATGAGGACGGTAAATCACCCTTACAAATAGTTTCATATTGTTCTTTGGAAAAAGAAAAGCGGCCTCTACTATTGAGATCCGTTTTTTTATAATTGATACCCACAATATGAAGCTGATTACTACTCATTTAAGCCGCTGCAAAATTAACTGCACATGGTGTGACATCCGAAACAAATAAGTCATGAATCTGTCATTTCTTTTTATAAGCACATGGAAAAATAATTTGTACAACTTATTCATTAGCCGAAGGCAACAAAAAGAAATAACACCTGTTACATTTGCAATCTTTTTATAGTATGAGCAAACAGGCTTTGATTTTAGTGAATTTGGGTTCACCAGAAAGTACATCTGTTAAGGATGTAAGAAAATACCTAAATGAATTTTTGATGGATGAGCGGGTAATTGATATTCCTTATTTGCTCAGATTATTTTTGGTTAAAGGAATCATTGCCCCATTTAGAGCACCAAAAAGTGCGGCCGCATATAGGTCAGTTTGGAGGAAGGAAGGAAGCCCATTAATTGTAAACAGCAAACAACTACAACAGGCTGTTCAAAAAATATCAAATATCCCTGTTGAAATTGCTATGCGCTATGGAAATCCCACTCCTGTGGATGTGTACAAAAAATTGGCAAATGAAAATCCTGATTTGGAAGAAGTAATTGTAATGCCACTCTATCCGCATTATGCCATGAGTAGTTATGAAACTGCGGCTGAGTATATGGTAACAGAACATGCCAAAGGTGGGTATAGGTTTACATTAAAAATGGTAGCACCATTTTATAAAAATGAAAACTATCTATATGCATTATCAGAAAGTATAAAACCTTATTTGGAACAACCCTACGATAAGATATTATTCAGTTATCATGGTATTCCTGAGCGACATATCAAAAAAGGAGATATTACAGGATGTCATTGTTTGCAAAATGAAAACTGTTGTCAAATAGATTCTCCTGCTCATGATTTTTGCTACAGACACCAGTGTTATGAAACTACAAAGCTGGTGGCGGAAAAGCTACAAATACCAAAAGAAAAAATGGAGCAAAGTTTTCAATCAAGATTGGGCAGGGATCCTTGGCTCACTCCATACACTGCGGCCAGATTGGAACAACTTCCCAAGGAAGGAGTAAAAGATTTAATAATAGTTTGTCCTGCATTTGTAAGTGATTGTTTGGAAACATTGGAAGAAATAGCAGAAGAGGGGAAAGAGAGTTTTTTGCATGCAGGAGGTAAATCGATTACTGTAATACCTTGTATGAATATACAACCTGAATGGATAAAAACAGTGGCTACATTAACCGGCATCCTAGAAGATGAAGCCATAACTATTGCATGATGTATTTGTATTTGAAAGCACTGCATGTCATTTTTGTGGTAACCTGGTTTGCGGGTATGTTTTACATGCCTCGTTTATTTATCTATCACACTGAAGCAAATGAAGCAGAAGAAATTGTGAAAGAAGCAATTCAAAGGCAATTTAAACTGATGATGAAGCGGCTTTGGTATGGAATTACTTGGCCCTCTGCCTTGCTTACATTGGTGCTTGGTAACACAGTATTATATGAAGGAGGCTGGTATAAAACCCTTTTTGAGCCTGCGGGTAAGTGGTTATTGATAAAACTGATATTCGTATTGTTTTTATATCTCTATCATTTCAGTTTACACATCATTTTTAGACAACAGGAAAAAAATATATTTCGCTACAGCTCCCAGCAGTTAAGGATTTGGAATGAAGTAGCCACCATTTTTTTAGTTTCTATTGTTTCTCTTGCAGTTGTAAAAGAAGCTACCAGTTGGGCCTGGAGTGTGGGTGGGTTAATAGCTTTTATTGTATTGTTAATGAGTGGCATTTGGGTGTATAAAAAGATTAGGATGCGGGGTTGAAGTATTTTAGTTAGCATCTAACTTATCACAAAACATGCAGCTGACTTTTTATAATAAGTTAAAAATCAAGTTAATGGAGTGTTTAAGGTCAATTTTTGGTTGAAGAAATGGTAAAGGATTAAAAGGCAACAATTGGTGTCAAATGAATTGATATGCAGTGTTTCGGCCTTATAATTAAATGCTACTGTATAATCTGGTTTTAATAAAGGGTTAACTCCTAACGCAATATTGTCATTTTTATGTCTTGTTAATTTTTTTTGCAGTTTGTAGTTATATTTGTAGCCACAAACAAAAACACCATGTTCAAAAAATGTACAATTGTTGTGTTTGCATTTTTATGCCTGCAAGCACAGTCACAATCAAATTATTGGAAATCAATTTCCAATAGAGATGCACAAAAATTAAATGCCGGAAAGGCAATTTTTGATGCCTCATTTATACCCACAGTATATACACTGTTTGAGTTAAAAACAGATGCATTAAAATCAATCATTAAAAGCAGCCCTGCGGAAACAAAAATTAAAAATATTTCACAAGGTACTGTAATTTATATCCCGCTACCAAATGGTGCCATAGAGCGTTTTCGTATAGTGGAATCATCAGTGATGATGCCAAAACTACAAGCAAAATATTCTGGCATAAAATCTTACAGCGGCCAGGGTCTTGACAATCCAAAGCGCACAATACGCTGTGATATGTCTTCCATTGGTTTTCATGGAACTGTGTCCACCATTGGTGAGCCAACATTCTATATAAATCCTGTTAACATAGAAAAAGGCATTTATGCTGTAAATGCAAGAAATGAAAAAGACAAACCATCTGAAAAATTTACATGTAGTTTAGGAGTTAATGCTGATGAGATAGCTGATAAAGCTGCTGCAAACAAAACAGCTTACGTTGGTAATGTTGATGATGGATTCCTTCGTACTTATAGACTTGCACTTTGTGTTACCGGCAAATGGAGCCAAGGATCTATGACCGGAACAGAGGTTACAACTGAAGATAGCATTAATACAGTAATGGCAAACCTTGTTGCTTATTTAGTACGTGCTAATGAGGTATATGAGAGAGATCTTGGCATCCGATTGATTTATGTTGAAAACAATGATACTTTGATCTTTCTAAATCCTGCTACAGATCCTTTTGGAAGTTTGAATAGTAGTTGTCAAAAAACATGTGATGCACGTATCGGTGATGAAAACTATGATCTTGGTCATGTGATTGATAAAGCAGCTAATAATGGAAATGCTGGTTGTATAGGTTGTGTATGTAAAACTGGGAAAAAAGGTAGTGGGTTTACATCATATAATAACCTGTCATTAGTCGATTATTTTGTTATTGATTACTGGACGCATGAAATGGGCCACCAAGTTGGGGCAAATCATACATTTACTTATTCATCAGAAGGTACATTAGCACAAATAGAGCCAGGCAGTGGCAGTACTATTATGGGTTATGCAGGCATTACTGGAAATACAGACGTGCAGCCACATAGTGATGATTTATTTAGCACGGCTAGTATTGCTCAAATATCAACAAATTTTAAATCCGCATCATTT
This sequence comes from uncultured bacterium, assembly GCA_964293305.1. Lineage (GTDB taxonomy): Bacteria > Bacteroidota > Bacteroidia > Chitinophagales > Chitinophagaceae > CALAGJ01. The sequence continues at coordinate 28,564 of CAXYYO010000024.1, forward strand.
GGTGGGGCTTGTGCAGTTAAAATAGCAACTGGAAATAATGTGCCCACTGTTAATGCAGGAAATGATTATGTGATTCCGATTTCTACACCATTCCAACTTTCTGGTACAGCTTCAGATATAGATGCTACTGATGTAATGAGCTATATCTGGGAACAAATAGACGTTAGAGAATCAACTGGATTTTCAACTATACCAAAGTCCACGAATACCAAAGGACCAATGATGCGTACATACAATTACACTGATAACACTGTCCGTACGATTCCAGAATTGAGTACAATTCTTGCTGGGTCTTTGGCAACAAAATTTGAAGTATTACCATCTGTAGCCAGGGAATTAAACTTCAGATTCACAGCTAGAGATAATCATTTTGGCGGCGGTCAAAATGCAAGTGATAATATTTTAATCACTGTGGATGCAACCGCAGGTCCTTTTTCAATAACAACAGCAAATACGGCCACTTCGTGGAATGAAGGCGATATAGTAACCATCAATTGGGATGTGGCTAATACAGACCAAGCACCTATTAATGTGAGTGCAGTAAATATTTGGCTTTCAGTAGATGGTGGCAATACTTTTACCATCAAACTAGCTGATGCTACAACAAACGATGGTACAGAATCTGTTACCCTTCCATTGTTCACCAGTTTAATTACCAATGCACGTGTAAAAATTGAGGCTGTAGGAAATATATTCTTTGATATCAACAATGCGGATATATCCATAGATGGTACTGTACCTGTAAGTTGGTTAAATGTATCAGTAGAGAAATCTGGTACCCAATCTGCTATAATCAAATGGAGTACTGCCAATGAATTCAATAACAATTATTTTGAAATTGAGCGCAGCACAGACAATAAGAATTATACAGCTGTAGGCAAACAAACAGCCGGAGCAAAACCAAATGAGGTACAGCAATACAGTTTCAATGACCTGCGTTTGCCAATGGGAACATTTTACTATCGTATTAAACAAGTAGATAAAGATGGTAAATACAGTTATAGCCAAACAGCACAAATAACCATAGATGCCAACGGTATCAGTTGGATATTAATACCAAACCCTGCAACAGAAAAAGCTGCCGTATTATTCAATAAGCCGCTTAGTAATGTACGAGTAGTAGTTTCAGATGCTAATGGAAGAACAGTATTTAGCAAATCAGAACCATCTATTGCCGCAGGCACTACCATACAATTGCCAATTGAAAAATTAGCAAAAGGTATTTATCTCGTTAAGGTAATATCTAATGGAAATACTGATATACAAAAATTGGTGATTAGTAAGTAAACTATTACAATATTGAAAACCTAAAAGCCGATTAAATTAATCGGCTTTTTTCGTGGAGTTTGGTATAATCTTAATATTGCTTCATGGATATAACTCTAAATCAGGCGCAGCAGCAGGTAGATGACTGGATAAGAACCACAGGTGTTCGCTATTTTAATGAGCTTACAAATCTGGGTATTTTAATGGAAGAAACCGGAGAACTTGCCAGGATAATGGTAAGAAAGTATGGAGAGCAATCATTTAAAAAGTCTGATGAATCAAATAATCTTTCAGATGAAATGGCAGATGTACTATGGGTTTTGCTATGCCTCGCAAACCAGACAGGTGTAAATCTTAATGAGGCATTACAGAAAAATTTTGAAAAGAAAAATATCAGGGATGCCACACGACATAAGGACAATGAAAAATTAAAATAGCAATAACAATTTATCCAATTATTTTTTTTATAATATGCATTGCTTTTTTTGCCTCTGGCATAGATATATGTGTAAACCCATGTATCATTTTATCAAAACTGTATAAGCTTACATCATTGCCTTTTGCCACATGTAGAGCGTGAAACTCTTTTATGTCTGGATACAAAATATCATAAGTGCCACAAATAATATTTATTGACGGCCATCCTTCGATAGCAGCATTTTTGGGTGATAATAACGGATGATTTAATTTTTCTCCATTTGAAAACCACTCGCCAATTTGTTTCAAAGCAGGCCTACTTAAAATAGGATCTTTTGATACCCAAATATCTATTGAAGGATTGTCAAGCGCAATATCCAACCAAGGGAATAACAGCATCAATTGCTTTGGGCGAACTGCGCTTATTTGCATAAGCCCCATAACCAAAGAAGCGCCGCTTGAATCGCCCATCCAGATTGTATTTGAAGGTTTATATCTTTCGGAAATAATGTTTACACCGTTTATTAAGAAATCATAGACTTGTTTAAAATGATGTTCCGGGGTTTTGGGATAAATCAAAATGGAAACTGAAACTTTGCACTCATTAATAAGACGTTCTATAAATTTCCAATGCTGAATGAGTGGCCCTCTTATATAGGCACCACCATGTATGTAAATAACATGATTTGAATTTTCAAAATTTTTACTGCTAAGGTGGTATAAATAACCATTTTGAATTGATTCAGATTTTATTTCAAAATGATTTTTGAAAGAGGAAGGTGGAGCAATCCTATTTTTTCTTCGACCAACTTCAATCTCAACGGGTTGTTCTGGCCACCATTTTTTGTAATTTGTCCAGTGCAACAATTGCCAGATTAATTGACTTTTGAAAGATGCCATGCAGGATTTAATTGTCAGCAATTTTAAGCTTATTCATCATTCTTTAAAATGTTTTTACTTGTATGGTTGGTTTCCGGATTATGGGTAAAAACCATAATTTCAGAAAAGTATAAAAAATTTGTTCAACATATTATTTTTATCTTAACCCCTACGGGGAATGACAAGGCACTAATAACTATTATGATGTGGTAAGGCTTATCCCAGTAATTGCGAGGAGGTACGACGAAGCAATCTCTATCAAAAAAAAAGAGAAAATGAAAAAATTACTTAACCTGCAGAGTAGAGCATTTAGGAATACATGATCATGAGATATATTTGCAGGCAATTCAAATACATGGTGCATGCAAATGCATTTCTAAGATTTAGAGTAGATTTATTAGTTGGCTAATAATATGGTTGAATCACCGGTGCAAAAAGATTATTATAGTATTTTACAAGTACATCCAAAAGCGAGTATGCTACAAATAAAAAAAGCATACCGTATGTTGGCTTTCAAATTTCATCCGGATAGTAATGATGGGGGAGATGCTTTGAGTATTTCCATCTTCAGGGATATAAATGAAGCCTACAACATACTTAGTAGTGTAGAACATCGCAGAGCGTATGACAAGAAAAATTATTATACATCAGCACCTACCTTCTATAAAAATAGAGAAGAGTGGTTGGATAGAATTTCCTTTCTCAAAAAATATGTAAATTATACTGACCCCTTTCGCATCAATAGAGATGGCCTTTGTTTTTGTGTACAAATTTTATTGGAACCCAATTATCATAATTTGCTTAGCGATGTATTTGATGATACTACAGAAAAAATACTTGATGATATTCTTTTCATCATCAAACCGCTTACTTATGAGCAGAGTAAAGAAATAACAGACTCTATAAGTCAATTCTTTAAAATGGATGTAGCACAACAAACCATAAAATCATTTACTGACAAAAAAAGAAAACAAGAAAAATGGCAAAATAGTACTGCGTATATTGCCACTGGTATTGCTATTTTGCTTTGTTTACTTATATTTTTATTTACACAATAATGTATGTAGTTCTTACAATATCGAGATATAAAACAGCATTGGCCTGGGCGGGTTTTTTATCCATGGCTATATTTCATATTTCTTTTTCATTGCGCAGCAAAAAAAAATTCTATAAACTTTTGGGTACGGGCCTAAATGGTAGCTTTGATAAACGGCCAGATTTAAAACAATGGGCCATAATGACCACCATGAATAAAGCTGAAATGGAATCATTTAAGCATGGTTCAAATCTCGAAAGCATATATGGAAAGTTTATAGCTGGCTGGATGCGGTTTTGGCACTGTGAAGTCTATCAGATTATACTAGAACCACGTGAAGGGCATGGCACCTGGGATGGTAAAACTGTTTTTGGAAAATTAAATGAAAATCGTATAGAGGCAGGCATCCCTATTGCAGTGCTTACCAGAGCAACAATAAGGCTCAATAAATTAAAACATTTTTGGCGGCATGTGGCACCAGTTTCAGAAAAAATGAATACTGCTCAGGGATTTATTTTTTCAATTGGTATTGGGGAAATGCCGTGGATAAAGCAGGCTACATTTAGTGTATGGCAGCATAAAGAAGCCATGCAGAATTTTGCATACAGACTAAAAGAGCATAGAGAAGTAATAGAAAAAACCAGATCTGAAAACTGGTATAGTGAGGATATGTTTGTAAGATTTACCATTGTTTCTGTTAGCGGCACCCTCAAAGGATGCAATCCATTGAGTTCAATCCTTTAGCTTTGCTGCTATCTGCCAACTTGTTTGCCAAACAATTTTCTCCAAAGCTGAGATGATGGTGGGTTAATTACAGATTATGAAGAATATAAAACTGATTGAAGTACCTTCTGAAATTGGTGCCGGCACCCGTGGTGCAAGTATGGGTGTGGATGCAATAAAAATTGCAGCACTCGATTTTATGAGCAACTTTTTTGTGCATTTTCCCTCTGAAAAAATACCTTCTGAAAATAAGCTATTGTATGAACCAATAGAAACACCCTACGCCAAGCGTATAAAAGGTGTAATGGCTATGTATGATAAGATTAGTAAATCTGTATCTGAGAGTATGAAAAATAATTTTTTTCCCATACTCATTAGCGGAGATCATAGTAATGCCGGGGCTACTATAGCCGGTATAAAAATAGCAAAACCAAAAAGTAAACTGGGTGTGGTATGGATAGATGCCCACGCAGATTTACATACACCTTATACTACCCCTTCGGGGAATATCCATGGTATGCCATTGGCTACAGCAATTAATGAGGATAATATGGACTGTGCTGTGCATGAATTAGATACTGAAACCACTAAATCTTGGAATTATTTAAAACAGATAGGAAAGATTTCACCAAAAATTTTACCTGAGGATATTGTTTTTATAAGTCTGCGTGATTTTGAAAAAGAAGAGAAGCACTTGATTGACAAATACGGTATTAAAGTAGTAACTACAAATGAAGTGCGGCGCAAAGGGCCTGAAAATATTGTACGTTCAGTACTTCGATACCTAAGCGATTGTACAGATATTTATATCAGTTTTGATGTGGATTGTTTAGACTCTGCTATATCAAAAGGAACGGGTACCCCCGTGAGTAACGGATTGAAAGAAAGAGAAGCTGAAGACCTAGTAGGCAAGTTTATGCAAAGCAGAAAAATATGTTGTTTTGAATTAACCGAAGTTAATCCTACTCTAGACAAAGAAAATCTAATGGCTGAAATTGCTTTTAATATCCTACAACGCAGTGTAAACATCTTACTCATGCATTAATCAACCGATTGCGATACATTTTAATAATTATTTGTCTGAATTGGATATATTGGTAGCTGTTTTTTTTGGAATAACATAATGACACCTTTATTTTTGCTGTGTTGTTAATAAAGTTACATTAAAATCCAATTGTCCGAAAAAACCGAAGAAACATCATAATCCCCCGTGTTGGAAAAGATTAAATTGTTTCAAAAAAATCCGCCTCGGCGGTTTTTTTTTGAATTTATGTTTTTGGTGAATGTCTATTTTGAGAAATTAAGCTAGAAGTATAATTGGTGGTTTACTAAAAGTTTACAACTGATTCCCATTCCTCTATTTAATGGAAATATCTGTATCCAAAAGAATTTTAAGGTATTTAGATTGGCCTTATGAAACCTGAAAATTAAAGAAGTTACTATATCATCCATAAAAGTTTACAAATTACCTTACTCTAATGGCGGTATCATTTAATAAATAATACCAACAGTTATTAACCCAGAGCTAAACCTTATGGCATCTTTTTTAACCTGAGAACCATCGGGATAGTATAATGTGGCAATAAAATAATATATATTGAATATGAATTGCCCTGCTACTGATTCAGAGGTAGTGGAGTATTTTTTGATAGTAAACTGAACAAGAAATAATGTATTTAATTTCGGATAGGTAAAGATATTTTTATTAAAATTATTTTAAAAATTCTATCTTGTAGTTTTCAGATGCTTCTGTATTGAAACTATAAATATTATTGTCATTAACACTTGTTCTAATTTTTTCTCCTTGGCTAGTGACTACTAATTTTTTGGAACTTTTTATTTTACAAACACCACCAGCTTTTGAGGTTAGTAATAATTGTTCTACTTGGCCATTTTGCCATCCGTAATCAAGTTCGAATGCACCTCTGGTTATTACGCCTTTGAAATGGCCTGCTTTACTCCATTCATCCGGCAAAGCCGGCAATAAATGAATATATCCTTCTTGGCTTTGTACCAGCATTTCTGTTACGGCTGCACTAAGACCAAGTGTAGCATCTACCTGCATAGGTTTGTAGCATTTTCCAAATAATGATTTTGTGCATTGTTTATCTATATATCCTTTAAAAATTTTATTAGCTCTATTGCCATCAAAAAGTCTTGCCCATTCACACATTTTCCATACACGGGACCATCCAGATTCGCCATCACCCCTTTGCTCCAAAACCTGTTTTACCGGCATTACCAATTGAGGTGTGGATACGGCAGATATTACATGACCAGGATACAATCCATATAGGTGAGAAAAATGGCGATGACTTTCTTCTGTTTGTGGCCAATCTTCAATCCACTCTTGCAAACTTCCATCTTTTCCCACCTGCATAGGTGCTAATTGGGCATGTGCATTTTTTATGTCTTGTCTAAAAGATTCATCTATTTTTAATACCTCAGATGCCTGCTCTATGGCATTAAATAAATCATTCAATATTTGTGCATCAATAGTAGAGCCATAGCATATTTGTGAAAAATCATAATAGCCTCCATTCATTTCATCAAAAAATCTTTTGTTGTCTGGGCTACCTGGAGCATTTTCGGGTGAGGTAGATGGGTTGGTGACCAACCACCCTTTGATGGGATCTTTTATTAAGAAGTGTAAGAAAAATTGGGCGCAGCCCTTCATTAAAGGATAATTATTTTTAAGAAATTCTTTATCTTGTGTGTATTGATAATGCTCCCAAATGTGGGTACAAAGCCATGCGCCTCCGGTTGTAAATGCACCCCAGTTTGAACCATCCATTGGTGCTGCCACCCGCCATAAATCGGTATTTTGGTGAAATACCCATCCCTCTTGTACACCATAATGTTCCCTCGCAACAGATTGGCCTTGGTCTGATACCTCTTTTATCAAATCAAATAATGGTAATGCACATTCTGCAAGGTTGCCGGCTTCTGCATTCCAATAGTTCATTTCTGTGTTGATATTAGTGGTGTATTTGGAATCCCATGCTGGGTTTTGGTCATCATTCCAGATGCCTTGTAAATTGGCTGGCTGTGAACCCGGTCTGGATGAAGTCATTAAAATATAACGACCAAACTGGTAGCCAAGTGCGGCTAAAGATGGATCTGGTGCTTCCAATACTTTTTGCATGCGGATGTCGGTTGGTAGCAAGGAGTTTTTTGTAATGGGTAATGTAATATTTACTCTATTGAATAATTGCTGATGATCTTTAATATGTTCAGCTTTTAATGATTCATAACTACGTCCTTTAAGTTTATTGATATATGCAGCGGCACGATCCTTTTCGCTGCCACTAACATCTTTATAATTGTTGAAGTTTGTAGCTGCTACAAGTATAAGTACCACATCGTCTGCATCTTTTATGTTGAGTGATTTTAACCCATTGGATATAGTACCACCTTTACAATTAATTTTTAATAATGCTTCATATTTGAGCAGGCCAGCTACCCCCAGATAATCTGCACTTTTTCCATTAAGTTTTAATCCATCATTGCCCCATGTGTCCATTTTGAAATAATCGGTGGCATAGTTTGAGTGTGCCTGATTTCTTACTCCTTGAAGTTGACAATTAAAATTGATATTGCCAGGCTTATCTGCAGTTATATGCATCACGATTGCCTGGTCCGGGTAGGAAGAAAAAACTTCACGAGTATATCTAATGCCATTTTGTATAAAGCTGAGTTTGGAAATACCTGTGTTTAAATCTAATTCTCTTCTATAATCAGTAATATTTTCATCTAAGCCAAAGTCCAGAATGATATTTCCCATGCTTTGGTATTTCTGTTGCTCAACAGGGCTGCCCAAGAGATGCTCTCCAAAAAGCAAGTGCGCTTCTGCAAATTTTCCTTCAAATAGTAGCTGCTGTAATTGGGGAAGTACTTTATAGCCTCCTTTTTTCACTGTGGAGTAGGGGCCTCCCGTCCAGTAGGTATCTTCATTAAACTGAAGTCTGTCTTCATTAATATTTCCAAAATACATAGCGCCTAGCCTTCCATTTCCTAAGGGTAGTGCATCTTCCCATTGCTCGGCAGGGCTGGAATACCATAATGTTGTGGATGGATTTGGCTGTGCAAAAGCATTGATAGCGTTAAAGAAAAATTGATAGATAAAGTGAATAGTGAAAATTAGTCTAAACTTATTCATTCTTGATTTTATAAGGAGCCAAATCTAGGTTCTATATATTTTTATGAAAAATTATTTTTTTTGGACAATTACATGGTTAAAATATGATTATCCATAATAACAGCAGTGATGTAGTCTAAAGGAAATCAATCAAGAATTTAATACTGGAGTATTAATGGAGTACGATTAAGGTGCAACAAATCATTTATTAAATGATTTGATTTAAAGAGCGGAGACTGAGGGATTCGAACCCTCGATACAGTTTCCCATATACACACTTTCCAGGCGTGCTCCTTCAACCACTCGGACAAGTCTCCGTATAAAAAGGTGTGCAAAAATAGCGGCCTGAACTTACTAACCGAATATTTTTTCCGCATTTGCTGTAGTTGCTATAGCCACTTCCTCTAAACTACAATGTTTGATCTCAGCCACTTTCGCAGCAATCAATTGAATATAGCTACTTTCATTTCGTTTACCCCTATATGGCACAGGAGTTAGGTAGGGTGCATCTGTTTCTAAAACGATATGTTGCAAATTTATTTTATCCAAAACCTGATCTAGGGCGGCCTTCTTATATGTTACAACGCCACCTATGCCTAAGTAAAAACCCATATCAGTAATTTGTGTGGCCATGGCATAAGTATCTCCAAAACAATGAAAAATACCACTCAGCCCTTTTTGTGCGTATGGCTTTACCATATCAATTGTTTCCTGCATGGCATTGCGGGTATGAATTATAATGGGAAGATGGTATGCTAATGCCCATTCCATTTGTTGTATAAAAACCGCCTGCTGTTCTTTTGTATAGCTGGTGTCCCAATAATAATCAAGCCCTATTTCGCCAATGGCGCACCATTTTCTTTTTTGTAAAGTATTGAAAACAAAGTCTAATTCAGATTTCCAATTTTCTTTTACACTACATGGGTGTAGCCCTGTCATAGCCCTACAAAAATTGGGATATGCATTTTCTAGATCCATCATTGGCTGGTAGGTTTCGCTATCAATGGCTGGGAAATAAAATTTTTCAATACCTGCTTCTATTGCCTTTGTAATTACATCATTTACATCTTCAGCAAAATCTGGAAGATATAAATGACAATGAGTATCAATAAGTTTCAAAGCGAAATAATTTTTATTTTGGGAAAATTCCCGAAATGATTTTTTTATAACTTATTTTAAAGTAGAACAATAATAAAATTAGTCATACTGGTTTTTTATTTTATTTTTGTATCTGTTTTCATAGTGTACGGATTAAAAACGGGCTGAGGTTTCCACCTCGGCTCTTGTTTTTTTATCATCACAGCTATTGTCAGCATTGCATCCTGCAAAATCTGCTATACATCTTTTCGTATAGAGGAATAATATTATTCAGGTCAAATTTTTGTGCTTGTTGAAATGCGTTTTCGCGTAGCTCTGCAAATAAATTTTCATCCTGTAGCAAATTTATCGCATAGTCACTCATCGTTTTTACATCACCTATATCGGCAGTATATCCAGTAACACCATGAATATTTACTTCTGGTAAACCACCTGCATTTGTGCTGATTACCGGCACCCTTGCCGCCATAGCTTCTAATGCAGCCAATCCAAAACTTTCATATTCAGATGTAAGTAGAAAAATATCACTTACTAAAAGTATTTCTTCCATCTGCTCTTGCTTGCCTAAAAATTTCACATCTTCCTGCACACCAAGCTCTTTACATAGGTCTTCCATCACAGGTCGTTCTGGGCCATCACCAATCATTAACAATCTGGCAGGTAGCTTTTTATGTACTTCGGAAAAAATATGCACAACATCCTGTACTCTTTTTACCTTTCTAAAGTTGGATGCATGTACAAATATTTTTTCATTGTTTGGTGCTATTACTTTCTTGAAAGCATCAATGGGTTTCTTTTTAAATCGGGAAGTATCCACAAAGTTGTGAATGACTTCTATATCCTTATCAATTGTAAACCATTTATTTGTTTCATCTTTCAAATTTTGTGAAACTGCTGTTATAGCACTACTTTCATTGATGGAAAATGTAACGACGGGTTCATAGGTAGCATCTCGCCCCACCAATGTAATATCTGTGCCATGCAGTGTGGTGATGAATGGAATTTTTCTGCCTTTTTTGGCTACTATCTGCTGCGCCATATATGCAGCAGATGCATGGGGTATGGCATAATGTACATGTAGCAAATCCAAATCATGATTGAGTATGACATCTACCATGCTACTAGCCAATGCTATTTCATAAGGTGGATAATCAAATAAAGGATAGGAGGGCACTCTTACTTCATGATAAAAAATATTTGTATTAAACACACTCAGTCGAACTGGTTGCTGATAGGTTATAAAATGTACTTCATGTCCTTTATCTGCTAATGCTTTTCCCAACTCAGTGGCTAATACACCACTACCGCCAAATGTGGGATAGCATACTATTCCTATTTTCATAACTCAATTATTCATCGCAAATAAACAATCATTTTATTCAAAAAGGAGTCTCTATACCTTATTATTATGTTAATGGTTTAATTAAATGAATAGGGGTGCTTAAAAACACAGTACTGTGTAATTGCAATTTTTTTTGATTATCCTAAAAACGACAAGTATTTAGCTTTGTGATTGAGCAATGCCTGATCGTCTGCTTTTAGCCATTTCTTCAATACAGTAGCATACACATCTCTAAAATCTATTTTATATTGTAGATCGCCTTCGCTTAAATCATCCAGCATAGGCATACTATTAATAATTCCTTTTTGCTGAAGGGCCCCGCTGATAAAAAACATATTATTTGCAGTACCATGATCTGTACCTCCACTAGCATTTTGCTTTACCCTTCTCCCAAACTCACTGAATGTAAGCAACAGCACATCTTCAAAACGGTGCATGGCTTGTAAATCTTTAAAGAAAATATCAAGTGCATCATTCATCTCTTTAAACAATCTAGATTGCTGTGCCTCCTGTCCTACATGTGTATCAAAACTTCCATGACTAATATAATAAACTGTTGTATTTATATCACTACCAATAAGACTGGCAATATTTTTAAATCCTTTACCAATTTCTGTATTGGGGTATGTGAATGGTGAAATATATACCCTACTTTTTTCAAAAATATAGCCCGCACTATTTTCAGTTTCGGCCAAGGTTTTATACAAATAATCTGCTATCTCATCCTCATCATGGTGCACATTTTTTATATCCTCAAATAATTTTTGTTTTGTAGACTTATTTAGTCTTTCAGCATTTACAAAAGCGATTCCCTTATGATTTTCTCCTTTTGAAGCAAGACTTAGCATGTCATCAATTTCAAGTACCTGTGTAGGATGAGCACAGCCATTACATTGGGCATCTAAATATCTACCCAACCAGCCTGTAGTGAGGTATTCATTGCTTTTGCTAGCCGTATGCCATATATCCATACTCCTGAAATGACTTCTATCAGGGTTTGGATATCCAACTTCATTTAGTGCTGCAAGAAATCCTTCATCATACATTTTTTTTAATATGGGCAAGCTTGGATGTATGCCTGCATCATCAGTTAATTTTAATGCTATATTTTTTGCAATGCCAATAGACTGCCTGTTTTTATAGTATATATCATTGTTTATTGGTATCAATGTGTTTAATCCATCATTGCCACCACTTAATTGTAATACCACTAATACTTTTGGCTTTTCAGCAATAGTTTTGGCAAAAGGTTTTTCCCAGGCTTTTAAAAAATTTGGGAGAAAAGCAGAGGCGGTTACTAATGATCCTGTTTGTATAAATTTTCTTCTCTTTACATACATATGATTCAATTGTATTGTATTAACATAATTGATATTCCGGCGTGCTCATAATGGCCGCTGTTACTTGTTTTTGATAATCCGATGTAGTGCTGTTAGCTATGCTGCGAATGATATTAATTTTATCGTTGCCAAGTTCTTTTTGTAATAAGCTATTTGCTAAATTATCTATCCAATTTTTATCTGTTGATGATCCTGCATTTTCAAAAAAAATCTCCCAGTTTATGTCAGCAGAAAAAAGTGTGATGTTCTTTTTTTCTGTGTTATTCAATTGTTTATCCTGCATGCCCATTTGTATATCATCATCTTGTTTTGAGCGTAGTTCTATTGTTTCATTTTTTATGATAAGCTGTGGTAGCTGCATACGAAACATAAGACTACTACTATCAATCCATGTTTTATCGCCTGGCCATCCTGCTACATTTGGAGGAAAAAATAAGACCTGTCCCAAAAGTTGTTGTATCGTTTTTTCAGAAATTGATTTTTGAAATTTCATATCTAATTGTCTTCTCATACCGCATAATAAAAGAATAGGACTTTTTATTTGTGTTCCAATATTTTCTTTGTCGTAAAACCAGTCACTGTAAAAAATATCTTTTAGCAGTTGAGTAATGTCATAGTCACTTTCAAAGAATCTTTTTGTAAGCCATTTCAAATGGGCTTCATTGATCTTATCATTAACATAAAATTTGTACATTTTTTTACAGATATACATCGCAGTTTGTTGTTGATCCAGCAATATTTCTATGATATCATCACCACTAAAATTTCCTTTTTTTTTCAAAAAGGTTTTTTGTCCATCATCATGTAAAAATTGTTTAAATAGAAAATCGCCGTTGTTTTGTGCAGACCAGCCGGTGAAGGCACGTGCAGCTTCTTTAATATCTTGCTCAGTATAATTGCCCCGCCCCATTGTGAAGAGTTCCATTACTTCTCTGGCAAAATTTTCATTAGGGCTACCTTTTTTGTTTTGTTGATTATTGAGAAAAAAAATCATTGCAGCTGTCTTACTTACGGATTTCAACAATGCTCTAAAACTTCCTAATGCATTATTTCTTATTTCATTCAATAATATTTGATGATAAAATATATTTAGATTTCTACAGGCAAAATGTCCATGCCAAAATAAAGCTGTTTTTTCTCTCAGTTGTGCCTCGCTATTCACCATGATTTCTATCCATTCCTTATTGAGTAAGCGAATAGATTGTGTGCTTTTTTCTCGAAACTTTTGGCGCTGCATTTGGGTGGTTCCAGTAATTATTCCACCATTACTTGCATCTTGCATTTCTTTTTGCATGCCTTTCATTTCGCTATCTGCTACTTCTAATTTATCTGGTACGCCAGATGAATTTTTAAAAATAGCATCTACTAGGTCAGATGTTTTTGTTTTAGCCAAAAACTTTTGTTGGCCTTGCGATACGCCAAAACCTGATCGCCAAAGCAAATGCTGATTTTTTAAACTGGTAGAAATCTGCATATTTTTTTTATATATTGACGAGGTGTTTATAAACATGTTTAAATGAATTTGCTAAATTTTACTTTCTTTACAGAAAGCAATAATTATCATGAATACAAAAGCTTTGAAATATATAGCCCCACTATCCATGTATTTTTTGGCAATTCCAGCATTTACAAAAACAGGCATTTGGTGTTGGCTACCTTTGATTTATGCATGGGTTGTAATACCTGGTCTTGAATTGGTATTAAAGCCCAATGAAAAAAACTTGAATGCTTCTGAGGAAGAACTCATTAAAAAAGATCCTGTTTACGATTGGATGTTGTATTTGGCAGTTCTAGTTTTATTTCCCATGCTCTATCTGTTTTTAGATAATATCACTCAGGTGGGTCTTAGCTTTTTTGACATATATGCAAGGGTATTTTCTATGGGTTTGCTATCTGGCACATTTGGCATTAACGTAGGCCATGAACTGGGTCATAGAATAAAAACCGGAGAACAATGGCTGGCAAAACTTTCTTTATCTGTTAGCCTTTATGCTCACTTCTTTATTGAGCATAATAAAGGACATCATAAAAATGTGGCTACTCCGGAAGACCCTAGTAGTGCAAGATTGAATGAGCCTGTCTATTTATTTTATTTCAGAACTGTATTTGGAAGCTTGGCAAGTGCATGGCATATAGCTACTGAAGAAACAACGAAAAAAAATAAACCAGTGTGGAGTTTTTACAATGAATTGATACAATTATTTACTTTGGAAATTCTTTTGGTTGCAATAGTAGTTATCAGGTTTGGCTTTATAGCAGGTCTTTATTTTATACTATCTGCCATGGTTGGGGCCTTACTTCTTGAAACCATTAATTATATTGAACATTATGGTTTAAGTAGAAAAATGCAAAATGGCGGTAAGTATGAAAGAGCAATGCCAGAGCATTCTTGGAATAGTAATCATATAGTGGGACGTCTTATGTTATTTGAGCTAAGCAGACATAGCGATCATCATTATTTGGCCAGTCGTAAATACCAAATATTAAGACACCATGATCAGGCACCACAAATGCCAACTGGATACCCAGGAATGATGTTATTATCGTTAGTACCTCCACTTTGGTTTTATATTATGCATAAAAGGATGAAAGAATATGGATTATTCAACATTGATGATTCCAATAAAATGGTCATAACACCTGTATGAATATGTAATAAATTTACAAGAGAAAATGATTGACAATGCATATTGAATCCAAATTAAAATTTTCCATGAGTTTGAAAATTTCCGTAAATTTTTTTAAAAAAAATTACTAAGCCTTGCACCAGGTCCACCATTTGGGTTAAAATTTTTAATCAAAGAATCTAAGATAAAAAATTGAATGAACATACAAATAGAAGCATCTTGGAAGGAACAATTAAAAGCTGAATTTATAAAATCATATTTTGAGCAGCTGGTTGTATTTTTAAAATTAGAAAAAGCACAGGGACGTAAAATTTATCCTCCTGGTTCACAAATTTTTAATGCCTTTGAAATGACACCCTTCAGCAAAGTAAAAGCTGTCATAATTGGGCAAGACCCTTACCATGGACAAGGTCAGGCACATGGGCTTTGCTTTAGTGTACCAGATGGCGTGGCTCCACCACCATCTTTAGTGAATATTTTTAAAGAACTACATACTGATATTGGACTCTCAAGACCTAGTAGTGGTAACCTTTCAAAGTGGTGTGAGCAAGGTGTTTTACTGCTCAATGCATCACTTACTGTAAGAGCAGGAGAAGCCGGAAGCCATGCCAAGAGTGGATGGATGAATTTTACAGATGCTGTAATTCGTAAACTATCAGATGATAAAAAAGATATCGTATTTCTACTATGGGGAAAATTTGCTCAAGAAAAACAATTACTAATTGACGCCACAAAACATCATATTCTAAGAGCAGCACACCCATCCCCATTGAGTGCTTATGCTGGATTTTTTGGTTGCAAACATTTTAGTGCCACCAATGAAATTTTAGTAAAGCAAGGAATCTCGCCCATTGATTGGTCAATATAAATTTTATTAGCATGGAAATAACTTATACATCATCTACAAAAAATATTTTAAAGCTTCAACTACCTACTGATCCACGTTGGGTTAATCTTGCATCCATACAATTGGAGGATATACTTACCGATCATGCCTATTGCGAACAAAAGGCTGCTGCAAGCTGCATGAGTCTGATACAATTATACAGTGACAAAATAGATTTGGTAAAGCAACTGGCTCCTATAGTAACTGAGGAGTGGGGTCATTTTAGATTAGTTCTGGCTGAGCTTGAAAAAAGAAATCTTAGGCTTGGTCGTCAACGAAAAGATGAATATGTAAACAGCTTAATTCAATTTCAACAGAAAGGTGGTCAAGCAGGAGGTAGGTTACTAGATCAACTACTTTTTTGTGCATTGATTGAGGCCAGAAGTTGTGAGCGATTCAAACGACTAAGTGAGGGTCTTGAAGATATTGAGTTAAAAAAATTTTATCGGTTGTTTATGGAAAGTGAAGCAGGTCATTACACTTTGTTTATTGATTTAGCAAATACATATTTTGAAAAGCAAAAAGTAAGAGAGCGTTGGCATCAGTGGTTGCAATATGAAGCAGAACTAATAACACAAATTGGAATACGTGGCGATAGGATGCATTAAAAGTCAATATTTAAAATTAATTCATAAAAAATGAATTCAGTTTTAAAATTAATTTTCTTTTCAATGTGTTTTATTATCTATGCAAGGCTAGGAATGTAATTTTTTCAAGCAATAGAATAATCTTAGAGGAATGTTAACAAAAAAGTGGCACATAAAGTACTTGATAGGGTTAGAATTTTTTCTACTCCTTTGGAGTTTTTTTTGCCCAAATTATCTTCAATCCCAAACTACAAAAGAATCTATTCAAATTTTAAAAACAAACATCAATCAGACTCAAATCGTAAAGGAGGAGCAGATTGTACAGCTCAAAATAATTTCCGATTATTACTTATCCAGAAATGTTGATTCTGCAAAAATATATGGAAACAAAGCAATAAACCTTTGTTTAAAATTAAAAAAGGATTCTTTGTTGCCCTCCCTTTATTTGTCTCAAGGAATAAATTATGTAATGAGTTGGAATATGGAGGCAGCGAACTCCTACTTAAAAAAAGGAGAATCATTTGCAAATCAGCTGAATGATCTGAATAATCTTTTTTACATTTATTCTACTTTATCAAATATGTATGTAGAGAATCATATTTGGGATGAGGCATGGATTTATGCTCAAAAATCAAAAGAGATTTCAGATAAGATAGAGGTAGATAGTTTAGAGACCGTTGCATTTTCTTATGCTGCTTTTGCTGATGTTTATGCTGGCGTAAGAGACTTTAAAAAAGCGAATGAATACTTCCTGAAAGCTAATAACGCATTTAGTGATGAAAAAAATTTATACCAGCGCTATATAAATTTTTTGGAATATGCTAAAATGCTCGTTGAGTTTGAAAATTTTGATTCAGCCCAAATTTATTTAAAGAAGGCATTCGACTATTTTGTTCATATTGATCACACCATTCAGATAGCAGATGTACTTGAAACTTATGGCGAATATTTTAATGCAACAAATGAAATTGATAGTGCAATATTTTACTATACTAACGCAGAAATGATATTTGGCGCAGACAGCCTTGTAAAGGATACAAAGCGCATAAAACTTAGAATTGGACAATGCTTTTATAAAAAGAAAGATTATGAGGCTGCTAAGGCAAATGCTCTTGAATCTTATTACTTCTTCAAATCTGAAAATAATTATTTTTTATTACTCGATTGTATTGAATTACTACACAATCTTGACATGAAAGAAAATCCTAGTTCAACAAATGGGCGGTATTTTTCTGAGTACATAGCTGTGAATAGTAAAGTAACTGATCAGGGTCGTCTTTTTCGCACCCGTGAATTAATAACTCAATACGAATTGGAGCAAAAAGAAAAAGAAAATCAAAAACTGAAAATTAAATATCAATACCAACAAGATCGTTTTTGGCTTATCACAATTTCAAGTATCCTCATTCTCATAACAGGCATCATTCTTTTTATATTGTATAGAAAGAATAAAGCAGCCTATCAACAGGTAGCACATTTACAGCAAATAACAGAAGAACGCAATGTTTCATTATCACAAACAATTACTATAAAAGAAAGACTTATGTCTATGCTGGCACATGATGTAAGAAGTCCTGTAACCTCATTAGAAAATATGCTCATATTATCTAGAGATAAACTAATTACCGCAGAAGAATTTGCACTGTTGAGTGATTTACTTTTAGTAGAAACAACACACCTAAAAGGTATGCTCGATAATACCCTGCTTTGGGCAAATCAACAAACAACATCCATAAAAATTCAAAAGATAGCAATAGCGGTGTTTCCATTAATACAAAGTATAATTGAAATTTATAAGCCCAGCATTGTGCTTAAAAAACTAAACCTAACAAATGATATTCCCAAAGGAGCCATTATCAATACTGACCCTGATGTATTTCATATTATCTTTAGAAATATTTTATCAAATGCTATAAAATTTACGCCTCCAGAAAAAAACATTGTTGTTTCTTATTTCAAATCAAACAGTAAGATTATTATACAAGTAGTGGATGAAGGTGTGGGTATGAATAATCAAGTGCTTGAAAAAATAAATTTAGGAACTATTTACACAACAAGAGGCACAGAAAATGAGAAAGGTAGCGGACTTGGTATTTCCTTTATAAAGGAATTGGTAAAAAAATCAGGAGACACATTTGAAATAAACAGTACACCTACCAAAGGTACTACAGTAAGTATCGGGTTTTTAGACGATTAAACTGCACTTAATTGTTTTCTTAATCTGCCTATTTGATTTTGATTGTAATATTGCTTATGGATATTACAGAATTTATAGCATATACAGGCACTTTTGTTTTTGCCCTTACTGGTGCCTTAAAAGCACGCTCTTTTCAAATGGATATTTTTGGGGCTGCCGTTCTTGCTTTTGTTACAGCTTATGGAGGCGGCACTGTGAGAGATCTGCTTATAGGAAGACAGCCTGTAAATTGGATAAACGACACCCTAGCCTTAGTGCTGGTGATAAGTGCTTTGCTGATAGTTATGCTTCCAAAATTTAATGCCTCAAAATTTAAGAAAACAATTTTTATTACAGATGCTATCGGCTTAGGATTATTTACAATTTTGGGTATTGATATCAGCCTGTCTTATGATGTTAATGGAATGTATGCTTTAGTGCTGGGAGTTATTACGGCCACCTTCGGTGGATTAATTGCAGATATACTCAGCAATACCATTCCAGATTTATTGAAGAAAGGTGAACTGTATGCAACGGCTGCATTAGCCGGAGGCATTACTTATGTCCTACTCCTACATACAGGTCTTACACACTTTACGGCTGAAATTATAGGTATAGTTTTAGTAGTAGCCATAAGAATAATATCTAAAATAAAACGCCTGCAACTCCCAGAAATTTGATGCTTGCATTTATCTCATTTATTTTTGCATCATGAATATTGATTTCAACGAAGTATTACCAAAAGATTTTTCCCCGATCTCCAAAGTATGGATCTATCAAGCAAGCCGCAAACTCAGTTTACAGCATGTACTATTTGCAGATAGCCTATTACAGGATTTTGTTGAAAACTGGAAATCCCATGGTGCACCAGTTAAGGGTTTTGCCACAATATTGTTTGGGCAATTTATACTACTCATGGCTGATGAATCGTCTAGTTCGGTTGGTGGCTGTAGCACAGATAGCTCTGTGAGAATAATCAAACAAATTGAACAGGAAACTGGTATCTCCATGTTTGACAGGCAACTTCTTGCTTTTCATATAAATGATACAGTACAACTCTTACCTATGGCTCAATTTGTTCCAGCTATAATATCTGGGAAAATAAATGGAGACACCATCTATTTTAATAACACTGTACTTACAAAAACTACATTGATAACAGATTGGATGATACCAATATCAAACAGTTGGCTTGCATCTAAAATGAAGAAAAATGCTACTAACATTGAATAAAAAGGTCTTTTTATTCAAAATAGGAGCAAGGTTTTTTTGAAATGAAAATAAATCTACCTGTAGATAGTAGTATTATTTTTAAATAAATTTAAACTTCATAATCTGTGCTAAATAATTGCACATCAGAACTACCTCTCATCAAAAAATAGAGCAGACTGATCATTCAAATGATTCTGATAAAATGAAGGTGCCAACTTCAAAATCTGGGTTCAAGAACTGACAAAATAAAACAAAAAAAAATAGCCGCTTTTAAAGCGGCCATTCCTGTGTAAAATGATTTTCTATTGTGCGTCTGTTACAGTTCGCATACTTACCTGTTTGGTAGTATTAAACTGACTTACATAACCTTTGAAAGTGATGCTGCCAGTTGGATAACTTGTATTTGCAAAAAGAGCACTGCTAGACGTAAATGATGATATCGTGCCAGCAGCATCTGTAACAATGGTTGTACTTTTAAATGTACCACTTGTACCTCCGCTTAAGGTTGCATTATTTATTTGAACCAAAGTACTTTCCCAGGTTTCAAAATTATCATTAATTTCTTGTGTGGTTGCTATTCGTGGTGTTATCGTTCCTGTTCCTGTTTTAACAGCAGAGGACAAATCCAGATTACTTACCTGAAGCCATCCATTATATTCTCCCAAACTTCCGCCGGAAACATTTACTTCTATATTGTCGCCAATATTGAAGCTGTGATTCGCTGTGAATCTCACAACTATTCCTGAAAGTCCGTCTCCTTGTTGAAGTACTAAATTCTGACCAGTTAAATTGCCCGAACTGCGATCAGAAATTACAATTCCACTGATTTTTTTATCATCTGGGGCATCTGTTGATCCCGTGCCGGGATAAAGTGCTCTTAGTGCTGATATATCTATCGGTGATGCTACTCCACCACCGCCACCAGTGCATCTTTCACCATAAAACTTTATGTCGGAAGTATCTCTAATAAATAGTTGTTTAGTACTTCCATATACGGTGTAAATAGCAGTAATTGTTCCATTGCCACCGGGCACTTTTAAGGTTGCGAAATCTGAATAACCACTATTTCTTAACACAATACTTTGTCCATCACAATTTTTTAAAGTAAAGTTTACACTTTCAGGTGATGATCCCGCTATGGCGTAGGTTTTTGATAAATCAGAAGATTGAAATTCGAAATTTTCCAATTGAATTAGTTTATTCTGATAACTGTCATTTAAGGATGAAACGGTTACAATTTCCGGAACCACAGCATTATTGAAACTACCTTTTAAGATATATTGATCTACCAAATCAGAAGCTATTTCATTGATAGAACCTTCTGCATCTGCACTTCCTCCTAACTGTATATTGTTATTATAATCTCCTAAATAGAGCCCTTTAACTTTTATGAAAACTTGTCTACCTATTGGGAAATTTGTATAAAGATTAAATTGTTCAACTTTTACATCTATTCCACCTGTGGCATCTTGTAAGATAAATTCTTTATAAAAATTACCGCTACTGTCATTAGCTACTACT
>CAXYYO010000025.1:0-49272 GCA_964293305.1 uncultured bacterium
CAAAAAAAATCAAATAAACTATTTTGGACTATATATTATTTGGAAATGGTATTAGACAAAATTTCTAATTATGGTCATTCTAAATCAAAACAAATTTATAGTTGTGTATAAGTAAGCATTTCCAAACAAAACTTGCAACCCTTATTAGCATAAACTATCGTAAAAACTCAATGATTAAAATAAGCCTATCTAGAGCCAATCTGAGCTTTTACTGCAAAGATATATTTGAATATTTTGAACATGACAAAAGAGCCGATGAATCAATACAAAAAAAATGACAAAAAACTGAGAGAAAAAATTGATGGGCAAAAAATTTGCCCAAGTACAAGAATTCATAAGCATTCATAACCCATTATATTTGCGAACTTATTTTAATAATATGGAGTATTTATTTACCAGTGAAAGTATCATTAGTTTTTTCGTACTAGTAATCCTTGAAATAGTATTAGGTATTGATAATGTAATATTCGTGAGTATTATTATGAATAGACTGCCCGAAGCAGATCATAAAAAAGCACGTACCGCTTGGATGATAACCGGCATTCTGATGAGAAGCATTTTACTTTTTGGCCTGAGTTGGTTATTGGCCCAAAAAGGTAATCCTGTTTTTACAGTATTTAATAAAGGGTTTGACTTGGCAAGTTTAGTCATGCTGGGTGGTGGCTTGTTTCTTATATACAAAACAGTAAAAGAAATTCACCATAAGCTTGAGGGCGAAATGGAACAAGCAGGAACAAAAAAATCTGCGCTTAGTTTTTCTGCTGCCATTGTACAAATTGTATTGATAGATATGGTTTTTAGTTTTGACAGTATAATAACAGCCGGTGGCACAGCTCAGCACCTTGAGATAATGATTGCAGCTGTAATTGTTGCCATGTTTGTCATGTTTTTATTTAGCCCACGCATTTCATCGTTTATTCATAAACACCCCACATTAAAAATGCTTGCATTGAGTTTTTTAGTTATGATTGGCATTTCGTTGATGGTAGAGGGATGGAACAGTGAGGCAGCGCATGAATTGCATCTTAAAAACTACATCTATTTCGGTATGGCATTTTCCTTTTCTGTGGAATTACTCAATATGCAGTTGAGGGAAAAAAGCAGTCCACCTGTAGAATTAAGAGAGCCTGTATTAGAAGAGGAAACACATGATGATATGGCACATTAAAAAATAAAACCAGCAAGTTTTATATTTTTTTCCCTGCTATATATATTACTGAACTACAGGATTTTGTTTTAAAAAGAGCAGCCATATTTGAGCGTAAACCAATAAAAAATGCCCTAAAGAGATGAGTCTTTCCAGTTCTGTACTTTTCACTGAGGAGGCTGATATAAAAGCTATCAAACCACAAAGGTTTTTCTGTTATTATTTCTAGCTGATGTTTTTGCAAAAATAAATCCATCGCCATGGGCGAAAAATGATATAAATGTCTTGGCACATCATAGGCTGCCCAATGTTGTTGGTAATGTGAAGCATCATAACTGGTATAATTTGGTACAGCTATAAATAATTTACCACCAGGCTTGAGTAGGTTATAAATGGTATCAAAATAAGCATTCAAATCATGAATATGCTCCACCACATGCCATAGTGTAATGGCATCAAAATGCTGCAATGGCAGGCATTTTAACTGGTCAGCATCCAGCAGATTGAGTTCATGCTTTTTGAATGCAAGCTGTCTGGCATCAGCATCAGGCTCCAGACCGGTTACCTGCCAACCTCTTTCCTGCATGGTATGTAGAAAAGCCCCTGTGCCAGCACCAATGTCTAATAAAGTGCCAGCCCGCATACCCGTTATTTTTTGTATGAGCGCTGCCTTGGACTGTAAGGTTATCTTTCTTACTTTATGATACAACATATTGATAAAACCTTTTGCAGTATCTGAATGAGAAACATAATTTTCGCTTTTATAATAAGCACCAATTGCTTGCAGATTGGGCACCTGCTGTGTAAATCGAATCGTACAATTTTCACATTGCGCCAGCAAAAATTTTTCTTTACTAACAGTATAATCCTGCACGGAAAATATTTCTATAAAATCCTGCTTATCACAAGCAGGGCAAGTAGTATAATGAATGGTACCGGGCATCAAAAAAAATGTATATCAATTGAGATAATAAAATAAAATAGCACTGGCGCCTACGGCGAATAGTATCAATGCGGCTATCCACCAATTATCCTCAAATAGCTCACCTGAGGTATGCTCAATTTCATCTGAGGCATTTGAGGAATTATTAGCAACATCTCCCTGCAACACCTCAAAATTTTCATTATGCCTGAGTATTTTTTCAGCAGATAAAGCAGTATAGGGCTGGAAAGTAGATTGATAGGGCTGGAATGATTTTTTTTTATTCTGGTCTGTTGAAAATTCACCAATGCCCATCAAATTGGCAGTACCATTTTTTTCTAACCTATTAGTGATAGCAGTTACAAAATCCGTGAATTGTATGATAGCATTTGTTTCATCAATATGAAGGTTATGGGAGAGATACTGATAAAAATTTTTGTCTGTTTTAATCGTATTGTCAGCAAAAACAATTTGCTGCACAGGTGGATTTATGCACTTATTGGCAAAATCTAACTGAGCAGCAGTTGTATCAATTTGCAGTGTACCCAACCCCGGCATATCAAGCCTGTGTTGAGATGCAAGCCAACCCCGTAGAAGTTCTTCCATCTTTTTTAAATATTGCAGCAAATGTATAGGAGAATACTGCAATGGACAATCCTAGATTTTCAGGATGTATTTACACTTCCAATTTCACAAAAACGATTGCCCTGTTATACGATTTTTTTAAAGTTTAGCCGCACTGAATTTATAGCAAGTACTACATCACTCAGGCCCATGACAAGTGCACCAAATGTGGGTGATAAAAATCCAAATGCAGCTACAGGAATGGCAATGATATTATACAAAAAAGCCCATGCTAAATTTTGTTGAATAGTTAGATAAGTATGCTTGCCAAGCCCCATTGCTTCGGGTAGTTTTTTTAACCCGTTATTTGTAAGTATCACTCCGGCACTCTGTACGGCCAGTTGAGATGCTTCACTCAGAGATATACCTATTGTAGCTTTTGCTAAGGCCGGCGCATCATTTATGCCATCGCCAATCATAGCAGTGGGAAAGTGCCGTGTAAAGTCTTCAATTTTTTGCAATTTCTGTTCGGGTGTTTGCTCACTATATACTTCATCAATTTGTAATTGTGCAGCCAATACCTCGCATTTTTCTTTTATATCGCCACTCAGTAAAATGGTTTTTATCTGTTTAGACTTTAGCCATTGCAAAATATCTTTTACTTCTGTTCTTAATTCATCTTCCAGATTAATCCATCCAATTAATTCATCATTTTTTGTAACATAAATATTATGCGATTTGTCAGTTATATTGTTTAATATTTTCCATGATCCTGCCATGAAAATATTTCCTGATTTATCGATTGCCTTTATGCCTATTCCTTTTATTTCTTCTGTGCGTGCCCACTTCATTACTTCTTTTGTTTTCCATGCTTGCACAATGCCCTTTGATAGTGGATGTGAACTGAATTTTTCTAATGAATATACTATTTGCTGAAAGCTTTGTTCATCAATACTTGTTTCAAATTTTTGAATGATAAACTGACCCGTAGTAAGTGTACCCGTTTTATCAAAAACTACTTGTTTTATATCTTTAAAATTTTCTAAGTCAGCAGCATTTCTGAAAAGAATACCATGCCGTGCCGCACGGCCCATACCAACAGCCACTGCCGCAGGTGTGGCCAAGCCCATGGCACATGGACAAGCTATAACCAACACTGCAATACTTCTTAAAAGACTGCTGCCAAAACCAATATCAGTAAAGATATAATTGCCTGTAAATGTGAGCAGTGCAATGCCAACAACCAATGGCACAAAAATGGCACTTATTTTATCTGCCAATAATTGTACGGGAGGTTTTTCGCCCTGTGCTTCTTGCATCAGCTTGATGATATGATTGAGCACAGCATCATCCCCGGTTGCAGTAATATAAGCTTTTGCAGAGCCAGATTCTAGTATACTGCCTCCAATTAATTTGTCATTAATATTTCGCTCCACGGGCATACTTTCACCTGTAATTATAGCTTCATTTACCATAACAGTACCCCACAAAATTTTACAATCCATTGGCACTTGCTCACCAGTATTAACTAATACAAGATCGCCAACCCTTAGGGTATTATTTTCAACTTTAAAAATTTGCTCCTGATGGGCATCGTCATAAGCAATCATATTTGCCATTACCTTTTGGCTACGCACTAATTTTTGCAATGCTTTTTGTGTGGTAGCTATGGCTCTGGCTTCCATATAATTTCCAAAAAATACCAAAGTGATTATGGATGCTGTTGTTTCAAAAAAAAGATACTCAGAGGCATTGCCAGATGCTATACCGTACAAACTATAGCCATAAGCAGCGGTGGCTCCCAATACTATGAGTACATTCATATTGGCCATACCATTTCGCAAACTATACCATGCACTTTTACCAAAATAATACATTCCGATTAGATACACCGGCGTAGCCAGTGCCCATTGTAAATAAGCATTATGGAGGATATGTATATCAACTCCCGGCACCATGTGTAGTAGCAATGGAAGGGTACAGAAAAGACAGATAAAAAACATCCAATTTGCTGTAAAAACTTCCTGTTCTTGGTGTTCTGTATTATGAGCTGCATACCTGTCTTTTGAAACAACTGAATATCCTAATTTATTGAGGCCCTGTTCCGCCTCAGTCAGACTCTGGATGCCTGTATGGATAAAGTTTACTTCGCCTCCGGCAAAATTTACTTTTACATTTTCATGCCCTTGGTTAGTAAGATATTTTGTAATGTTTAATGCGCATGTAGTGCAATCCATTCCTGAAACTTTCCAGTATATCTGTTCAGCATTTTTCATAGCTGCAAAAGTAAATTGAATAAAAAATATGACGGGCAATTATCTTCTCAACTATGTTGCAAAAAAAATTAGCTGAGTAAAATTTGAGTGCTGCCAAATGGTTGAAATAAAATAATTTTAAAAGGGCTTATCCAATAATCATCGCAGGCTTATTTGCTGCATCCACCAGCTATAAAAATCTGCAAAAGGTGCACGCCAGTAGCTTTCCTTGTGCTGCCCCAAAGCATTTGTCAATAAGAAAGTTTTACAACAATTTTTATCATCAATGAGTTTTAGAACGGAAAGCATATCAGGAAGCATTTCATCACTCTCCATTTCGCCTGCATAAAAATAAAATAGTGCATTTGCAGGAAGCTTTGTTTGAGCTGCTTCATTTTTTATTTGTGGTGCTATCCAGAAAGACGGAGAAAATATTCCGGCGCAGCCGAATGTATTAGGATACTTTATAAGGGCATAAAATGATATTAAAGCACCCATACTACTGCCACCAATAGCAGTATGTGCATCATCGGCTAGGGTTCGAAAAGTACTGTCCACAAAGGGTTTTAGCGTGTGCACAATAAACGACAGATAAGCATCTCCTTCTCCAGTACCAAATCTTTCATTGCTGTAAGGATTATATTCATTGATTCTTTTTTCAGCATCATTATCTATGCCCACTATGATGGATTCATATAAACCATTTGCTGTTATACTATCCACCATTTCATCTATCTGCCATTCGCCGTGGGCGGACCTTACTTTATCAAAAAGATTTTGTCCATCCTGCATATACAGTACAGGATACCTTTTTTGTGGTGATATTGTATAACTTTTTGGCAGATAAACCCAGATAGCTTTATACCGATTTAGTTGTGGCATATAAAAAGAGTCTTTCAATACCTGCACTTGAGGGCTAGCAGTATGTATTGGTTGTATATCAGCCTCATTCTTTTTCCAACCTTGTATGGTACAGATAATGGTTGTATCTGAATTAATTTTTATAACCCTATTAGGCAGGTCAGAACCATCTGTATTTGTTTCTACATCAGTCCAGGAGCCTTTTGTAAATTTGAATTCCAATACACCACCTATATGCTCTAATGTTAGTATGCCATTGTTTACTCTGTATTGCAGATCTCCAGGATTCCATCCATTTATATTGCCTGCCAAATACACAGAATCTATTGTAGGTTCTTGTATTTGAATGGTAACAATAAACTGAGCAGATATTTGTACAGGTACAAATATGAATAGGGCAATTAGTAAACAGAAAGCTTGCCTCATTAGGTTATTTCTTGAATGAATGCATCAAAACTTGCTATGCCGGGTATTTTTGTTGTTAGATAACCTTCGGCATATTTTACCCCTATCCTTTTACCCAGCATCAATGCTCTTGCTTTGATAACATCTAAAAAATCTGGAGTGGAAATATAGGTTTGAGGTTCACTATTATCAGTTGTATTAAACTGTGTGGTATAAGCCAGCACGGCTTGCATTTTTAAATCCATAAAGTCAGATATATCAAAAACAAAATCTGGTTTAAGATATCTGTCCTGTATATAATGAAAAACATAGGAAGGCCGCCAAATCTGCTGTGCAGTACCATCTAAAGCAGTTTCAATTTTTCTAAGACCCGAAAGAAAGCATGCATCAGACACCAATTTACTGCTACGTCCATGATCTGGATGGCGGTCTTCAGGAGCATTGCACAACACAATAGATGGGCGATATTTTCTTATACTGGTTATCACTTTTCTAAGATGTGCTTCATCATTTGTAAAAAATCCATCGGCCATTTCTAAATTTTCTCTATAAGCCACTTGCAGAATTGCGGCAGCATCAGCAGCTTCTTTTTTGCGTGTTTCTGCGGTGCCACGGGTGCCCAATTCACCTTGTGTTAAATCAACAATTGCCGTTTTTTTACCTTGCTTAACAGCTGCCAGTAAGGTGCCAGCACAACCCAATTCCACATCATCGGGATGTACACCAATTGCGAGTATATCTACTTTTGTCATTTGCTAAAAAAAGCAAATGTATTGTAAGTATTGTGTAAAAGAATGATTGTCAAGATTTAATACCTGGGTGGTTGTATCAATCTATAAAAATTGAAAAAAACACCCAAATTAAATGCGATAGATTTTTTGGGATAGGGCCTCAAGATACAAGTCCTCGTTATACTTCGAGTTTTTCAATTCAAATGAAGTAAAGCGATATTTACGAATACACAAAAATTAAAATATATATGTAATACCATACCCAGTTTTCTTTTCCTATAAATTTCCCAGTGGGCATATTTGGAGTTTGATTTACTGAGGCATGGATTTTTTCTTATATGCCAATAGGTAAAATATAGTATCGTAGATGGTAGCCCCGGTTAATCCAGCAGCTTATAAATTTCATCTAGCCTTGGAGTGAGTATTATTTCTGTTCGCCTGTTTCTTGCCCTACCTTCAGGTGTGCTGTTTGTATCCAATGGATCGTAACTACTATGACCACTTGCTATAATCCTACCTGGATTCATTTTATATTCATTGACCAAAATACGAACAATACTATTTGCCCTGGCCACACTTAGTGCCCAATTATCTTCAAATTTTATCCTAATGGGTAATGAATCGGTATGTCCCTCAATATTTACAGCAATGTCTTGATTGGTATTAAGTACCTGTGCTACCTTATACAATGCATCCCGACCATCAGTATTTACAATTGCACTACCGGATGGAAATAATAATTTTTCACTTAGGCTTACATATACTTTACCATTGCGTGTGCTTACTGTAAGGTCAGAATCATTAAAACCTTGCAAGGCTTGCGTAAGCCTTGTTTTTAGCTCATTACTTTTTTGTTTTTGCTGCTCTAATAAATCTTGTAAATCTTTATATTTTTTTTGCTCTACGAGCAATGCCTGCCTGTTTTGATCTAACTCATTATTAAATGTTGATTTAAGAGTTGCATTTTCTTTTTGCAATGCAGTGTTTAAGTTATTCAGATAATCTATCTGACCATTAAGTTTTGTAATATCAAGTTTGTTGGAGGCTATATCTTTTTCTAAACTTGTTATTTTTTGAGATAGTGATGCACTATCATTTCTTAAATATCGAATAGCAACCTGCGAATCTAAAAATTGTTTTTTTGACACACAAGCGCTGGCAGAAATGATGCAGATACAAAAGAAGGTAATGCGTTTCATATTAAATTTATTTTATTTTTAATCTTTATAATATAGTTGATACTTATTGTATCAATGATGCCAAAATTAATTTTCTTTCTTACATCCTTAATCAAATAATTGTTGCTGCTCCACAGAGTCCTGCTTTACCCATTCCATTTGAATAGTTTTGGAATAGTCCATCAGCTTGGATCCTACTGCTTTCCAACCCATAATGTCTACCATTTTTGCAATCTTAAATTTTGCGCTACGCACTTGCTGTCCTTTTCCTGTATGTACGGCCAGTAATGGTTCATCCAATGTGCATACGGCTTCTACCCTATTTCCGTTTGCTTCTTTTATAAAGAAAAATTTAGTATTTGCAGTTGTTGTTTCAATTTTGAATCGCTTTACATTGTATTGGTTTTTATCCGTATCCAAATAAACTGCAGTGATGATTTTTTCAGGAATAAATTTCTCGATGAGTATGAGTTTATCATTATCAAAACGCCTGTTTTGTTCGGTATCGGATAGTTCATAATAGCCATCATTATAAACGGCAAGAAGTCTGTCCTCCGGTTCAAATGTGCCCAGATAAACACCTTTTTCGTCAGGGTTTATTCTTCCAAATTGATTATCAAACCATATTTTCTTTCCATCCAAAGTACTTCGGCCTTTTTCTTTAAATCTCACACTACGTATGGCATGCTTTGTTACTTGATTTCCCATACTACCTCTACCTTTTATTTCAAGCTCTTCAAAGAAATAATCGAACTCTTTTATTCTAGCTTTACTTCCCTGGCTCAGCAATACTTTAACTACTTCTGCTTCTCCATTTGTATTTGCACTGAAGTAAAGTACCTTACTTTTTTCTGACCCTTTTGTAAGATCATACTCTTTATCCCTTGTAATACCTGTTACATTAAACCGCTTGGCATAACTGATGCCAGAAGCCCCATCCGCATATACCAGATTATAGGTAGTACGTTCATCATTTTTTTTGAAAACAGCAGTATGCAAAATATCTTTCCCGATAAAAGTTTTATCAGACACTTTTACAATTTTCATGATACCACGTTTTGTAAATACTATAATATCATCTAAGCTACTACATTCTGCTATCAACTCATCTTTCTTCAAACTTGTACCTACAAATCCCTCTTCCCTATTTACATAAATTTTAGTATTTGCAATGGCTACCTGCTGTGCTTTGATGGTATCGAAAAGTTTTATTTCGGTTTTACGTTCTCTTCCTTTTCCATATTTTTTAAGTAGGTTTTCATACCATGCTATTGTAAATTCAATATTATGAGCAATATCATGCTGCACCTGTTTGAGGTCATCCTCCAATTTCTTTATTTGTGCATCTAATTCATCAATATCCAATTTGTAAATTCTTCTCACTGGTTTTTCAGTAAGTTTAAGAATATCTTCTTTTGAAACCGGCCTTTTTAATTTTGGTGTAAAAGGAAGAAACTCTTTGTCAATGGCTTCAATCACTGTTTCCCAAGATGCATGCTTTTGCTCTAATTCCTTATAAATTTTTTCTTCGAAAAATATTTTTTCTAATGAAGTGTAATGCCACTTGTCT
This sequence comes from uncultured bacterium, assembly GCA_964293305.1. Taxonomy (GTDB): domain Bacteria; phylum Bacteroidota; class Bacteroidia; order Chitinophagales; family Chitinophagaceae; genus CALAGJ01. The sequence goes on from CAXYYO010000025.1 coordinate 9,634, forward strand.
TCCAGTTCTGCCAGCTTTATTTCGAGTTCCTTTGTAAGCAGTTGTAGGGTAAGATCTGTGGACTGTTTGAGTAATTCTGTAACGGTGGGAAATACCGGTTTATCATTACTAATTACACATGCATTTGGCGAAAGGCTTACTTCGCAATCTGTAAATGCATAAAGAGCGTCAATGGTAATATCTGTGGAAATACCCGGACTGAGTTCTACAATAATCTCCACATTTTTTGCAGTGGCGTCTATTACTTTTTTAATTTTGATTTTACCCTGATCATTTGCTTTTACAATACTCTCCATCAAAGAAGTAGTAGTTACGCTGTAGGGTACACTGCGTATGGTCAGTGTTTTTTTATCCGATTCTTCTATGATGGCTCTTACTTTTACTTTACCTCCTCTTTTTCCATCATTGTAAAGAGAAACATCTGCCATACCGCCTGTAAGAAAATCTGGATATAGTTCAAAGCGACGACCTTTTAAATATTTAATAGCAGCATCACAAAGTTCACAAAAATTATGTGGTAATATTTTCGTGGATAGGCCAACAGCTATGCCATCTGCACCCTGTGCTAAAAGCAACGGAAACTTCATAGGTAAAACAACAGGCTCCTGCTTACGGCCATCGTAGCTCAATTGCCATTGGGTTGTTTTGGCGTTAAACCCTACTTCTAATGCAAATTTAGATAATCTGGCTTCTATATATCGGGGGGCAGCAGCATCGTCGCCGGTACGCACATCTCCCCAATTTCCCTGTGTTTCAATCAGCAAATCTTTCTGACCAATATTTACAATGGCATCTCCAATACTGGCATCCCCATGAGGATGGTACTGCATACTCTGTCCAATAATATTGGCCACTTTATTAAAACGACCATCATCCATTTCTTTCATGGCATGGAGAATCCGCCGCTGTACGGGTTTGAGACCATCTTCCATAGCAGGTACCGCTCTTTCTAATATTACATAACTGGCATAGTCCAGAAACCAGGTTTTGTATTGCCCATGCACCCCACTATTGTTGTCAAATGCTTCTGCTTCGCTCATTATTTTATACTTTCAAACAGTTTGATTGTTTTGAATTTTATGTTACTCATTATTCGTTGCTCCTATGGCTGAGGATACGAGATGTATGGATATATCCTTCCATCCTTTCTGCCAGTCCCCTGTTATTTCAACTGTACCCTCTGCTGCCAGCTGTCTTAATCTCCAAATAAGAAAAGCATCACCAGTTTTTATTTTCATTTTGTTCAATACCTGTTGTATCCATTTGCTGAGTTTTTGTGCACCAGCTTGTAAAGGAAGCATGATATCATGATCAAAAAAATCTATTTCCTTATTTACTATTTTCTTTCCACCTTCTAATATTCTAATCATTGCATTTGAGGTAGCCAATTTATCCCATTCATCAGGATCTATTTCAAATTCACTTAGGGTTATGACCCTTGCTAGTTTTTTTGCTTTCAAAAATTCTTTGGGTTGTATTTCATGCAAATAGCTTGGATAAAATATTCCGCCTTTTTCATTAATAAAGGGGAGGTTATTTAGATATAGAACATATACTTTTCCTTGATAATTCTTTAATTGGCTTATCAGCCAATAGTATCCACATACATCATGACTATTCTGCGCCATCCATATCCATACAATTTCTTCTTTATCTAATTGCTGCTTCACTTGGTGCAAAGTCATTCTATCATCCACCATATTTAATTGCTCTGTATAGGGTGAATAGGCTAAAACCTCCTGCCAAAAAACTTTTCTCAACTGCCAGCCTACTTCACTAAAATTATCAACAATGGGGCCCACAGCATAGTCGTCTTTTATTTCAAATATCTCTCCTTGAAGGGATTCATCAAGTGCCACAGCCTGCTGAAGTACTTCTTTATCCGCCGGCTGAAAAACAATATGGATCATAAATTATTTTGATGTTGGTTTTAATAGATAATAAACGCAAGTTGTAACATAATTTCTCAAATAAGGAATAGCGGAAATCCAGCTTAACTGCTTTCTTGGCTTTACATTAAATTTCCATTTATAAATGGGATTAATGAGATAATGGAGCTTGTGAGCAATAACATACCGCTTATCTTTTGCTATTTTTTCAAATTGCTCAATGCTGATTTGGGTATCTCTTATTTCCATGAGTTCTGATACATTTTCATCACCTTTTTTAAGTATAAACCGATATAAGAAACGAGGTAATAAATGATAATAGGGCAATTTACTAAGCCATTTATTTTTACAGATTTGTTGGTGTCCTCCAAAGGGCATCTGCCAGGGTGGGAAGCCAAAAAATATATGTCCACCGGGATTGAGTAAATGCTGCATCCAACCAATAAGTTTTGCCTGATCGTGTATATGCTCTATTACATCTTTTAAAATGATGACATCAAATAATCCACCTAATTCCTGCTCTGGATTTACTTCATAAATATCTTTTGAAATAAAAATGAGTTGTCTATTTTCTAGCTCTGGTTTTAACAATTCTGCACCTAAATCAAGTCTGAGCTGATCAAACTCCACTCCTACACCTATGCATCCCTTTTCTATGAATGCCTTCAAAACTCCTCCTTCCCCACATCCTATATCCAGCACTCGCATATTTTTCATTAGCGGCACTTTTTCTTCAATAAAAGGTATAAGATATTCTTTTGCATTAAGATACTGCATTTCAAAATATCTCTGCCTGTCTTGGTGAAATTCAAACATTTGTTTAGTTTAAGTTCAATTCTGCTTCCTCGATTTCTACTCGAAGATTTGCTATGATAAAATCCTGCCTATCCGGGGTATTTTTTCCCATATAATATTCCAGTAATTGCTGAATATGATCACCATGTTCTAAAATTACAGGCTGTAGCTTCATATTTTCTTCGCTGATAAAATCCTCAAATTCTTCCGGAGATATTTCACCCAATCCCTTAAAACGTGTTATCTCAGGTTTATTACCTAATTGTTGTATAGCAGTTCTTTTCTCAGACTCACTGTAGCAATAAATAGTTTGTTGTTTGTTTCGAACCCTAAATAATGGTGTTTCCAAAACATATATATGATTTTGTTTTACTAAGTCAGGAAAAAACTGGAGGAAAAATGTCATGATGAGCAAACGGATATGCATGCCATCCACATCAGCATCTGTGGCTATTACAATATTGTTATATCGTAATTCATCAAGGCCATCTTCTATATGCAGCGCATGCTGCAATAAATTAAATTCTTCATTTTCATAAACTATTTTTTTTGTAAGCCCATAACAATTGAGAGGCTTACCCCTGAGGCTAAATACTGCCTGTGTTTCCACATTTCTTGCTTTGGTGATAGATCCACTGGCACTATCCCCCTCGGTAATAAAAATGGTAGTTTTCTGCTGCTTTTGTATAAATTCATCCTTATCCTTTCCGGGTGGCTGTTCATTAAAATGGTACCTACAATCTCTTAATTTTTTATTGTGCAAGTTTGCTTTTTTAGCCCTTTCATTGGCCAGCTTTCGAATACCACTCAGTTCTTTTCTTTCTTTTTCACTTTGCTCTATACGCTTTTTAAGTGCATCAGCTGCAGCTATATTCCTATGAAGATAATTGTCTAACTCCCTGCCCAAAAAGTCCGCAATAAAATTCTTAATAGTAGGTCCACCTTCATTTATGTGCAAACTGCCCAGTTTTGTTTTTGTTTGACTTTCAAATACAGGCTCTTGTACCCTAATGCTAATGGCAGCCACAATACTTTGCCGTATATCCGCAGCGTCATAATCTTTTTTATAAAAATCCCTTATTGTCTTTACAAAAGATTCTCGGAAAGCCTGCTGATGTGTGCCGCCTTGTGTAGTGTATTGTCCATTTACAAAGGAAAAAATATCTTCCCCATAATCATTATTGTGGGTAAAAGATAGTTCTATATCTTCTCCTTTGAGGTGAATAATAGGGTACCTTATTTCATCAGTATTCGTTTTTCTTTGTAGCAAATCCAGCAGTCCATTTTTACTGAGGTAGCGTTTATTATTAAAATTGATGATTAGACCTGCATTGAGATAGCAATAATTCCAAAGTTGATTGTCCACATATTCATGTATGTAGTGGTAATTTCTAAAAATCTGTTCATCTGGAATAAATGTAACTGCCGTACCATTACCTTCAGTGGTTTGTTGCTCTTTATGCTCTTTTAATAAAACGCCTTTCTCAAATTCAGCTGATTTCATTTTGCCGTCTCTAATACTTTCCACTTTAAAATAATCGCTTAGCGCATTTACGGCTTTGGTGCCCACACCATTTAATCCTACACTTTTCTGAAAAGCCTTACTATCATATTTGGCACCGGTATTTATTTTACTCACCACATCCACTAATTTTCCCAGTGGTATGCCACGACCATAGTCCCTTATTAAAACAGATTTTTTTTCTATGGTAATGTCAATATGCTTTCCATATCCCATAGTGTGCTCATCAATACAGTTATCGAGTACCTCTTTTAGTAGCACATAAATGCCATCGTCCGGAGCACTACCATCACCTAACTTACCAATATACATGCCCGGCCTTAGCCGAATATGCTCCTTCCAGTCTAAACTTTTTATACTATCCTCATTATAATCAACCACCGTTTTTTCCAATGCCATTGTACTTTGTATTAAAATAAATCCATCAACCCGATTTCAGGCAAGCCTGATGAAACGCAAATTTATTTGTCAAAGTAGGCCATACAATTATTATTTATGGTGCTGCTGATAATATGTGGAAAAGAAAAAAACAGTAGCCGGCTTTTTCACTTTTAGAATGTAAAGATAAATTTGAATATTCAGCCAATTTGTCATAATTAATTCCAATGATGATACCCACGTTTACAAAACAATAAAGAAATCCTCAGTTCAGAAATTTTTAAATACCAAAGTATGCCCATGAAGATAATTCTAAATTATTTTTGCTTAGATATTGTACTAATAATTTTTGCATTTGCTCAAAATTAGCATATAAATGTTAGACTATAATTTATAGTTAATATTTATTAATTTAAAATGTTTATAATCAATTATTTATAATGTTTATATAACATATTTATTTAACAATAAAATAGGATTTTTTTTATATTTTTTTCAAATAACTTTGATTTTCAATGAATCTTAAAAATATGAATAATAAATGATTAATTATACTGATATTCAGTATTTTGGAAATGTTTACTGGATTAATATATTATTAAAGCATACGGATAATATATTTTCTCTATCTGAAAATGGCAAAAAGCTCAGTTTTCAGAACAGAACCATCATAGCCGGAGGAAATGGTCTAATTACACTTTCTACTCCCCTATTGGGCGGCAGAGATATAAAGCAGCCATTGGGCGAAATCAAAATTGCTTATCAGAAAAAATGGCAGAAAGAACATTTGAGAAGTATAGAGTCCTGTTATGCAAAAAGTGTGTATTGGGAATATTATAAAGACGGGCTTTTTCAACTTTTTTCCATGCAACCTAATTTGCTTTATGAGTGGAATGAGGCCTGCTTGCGTTGGGTATATACCTGCCTCAAGCAAAAGCCCAATTTTGAATTTTCATGGAATAAACCAATCGAAAAAATATTTGACAGAAATATCAATCTTCCAAAAAACTATTCAACAGTTGACACAAATGCAAAGTATCAACAGGTGTTTATGGAGCGGTATGGTTTTCAAAACAATATCAGTGTGATTGATCTAATTTTTTGCTGCGGCCCGGAATCGGTGAAGATTTTAGAAAAATGTGGTAGCTAACTTTTTCACGCTGTCTGTTAAACTAATAATGAAGTGGAATTTGTTGTAAAAAGTTGATTGTCATTAGAAAAGTATATGAGGATATTTTTTTGCTGAAACAATTGTATACTATTTAAAATTCAACAATTGTTCTGAAATAAATAGGTATGTAGCGTTTATGATTTGTAATAACATTCACTGAAAAATCTGGATTGGGTAGGAGCTTGTTTTTCAGGGTTTTACCTTGCTATTAATAAGGCATTCTTACTTAAGGGTTGATGGATTAAAATGTAAATGCCACAAAAAAAACATCCTAATTATACCCATAAAAAAAGGCCCAAAGGCCTTTTAAAATTAAATCAGATTGTACAGTTAAATCTGATATAAAAACGAAAGATAATTTACTAAAGTGTATGAGACATATTTTTGACTGAAGAAATACTAAACTATTTTAAAGTCAACAATTGTTCTCAAATGCCTTTCTATGTAGCGTTTTCGCTTCTAATAAATTTCAACTGCATCATCCGGGTTAAACTAAGATATCTTAATCCAATACATGCAAGCATTCAGCAATTATACCCACACATTCCATTATCTGCTCTCTGTTTATGGCCAATGGCGGGGCAAATCGAATCTTATCCCCATGTGTTGGCTTAGCCAATAGCCCTTTATCCTTTAAGGCCATACATAGCTCCCAGGCAGCATCTGGATTTGCATGTTTTATAACGATAGCATTTAATAAACCCCTACCTCTTACTAAAGTGATATATGGTGAATCTAAAGCCTCCAACTCTGATCTAAGTAATGCACCCATAGTAGCTGCATTTTCCGTAAGCCGCTCATCTTTTAGAATCTGCAGCGCTTCTATGGCAACTGCACAAGCCAGCGGATTTCCACCATAAGTACTTCCATGCTCTCCTGGCTTTATATTGAGCATAATATAATCATCTGCCAATACCGCACTAATGGGTATGGTACCTCCGCTTAATGCTTTACCCAGAATTAAAATATCTGGACGCACATCATCATGATCGCAGCAAAGCATTTTACCCGTACGGGCAAGACCTGTTTGTATTTCATCCCCTATAAATAAAACATCGTATGCTTCGCAAAGTTGTTTTGCTTTTGCCAGATAACCATCGTCAGGTACCATTACACCAGCCTCACCCTGTATGGGTTCTACTAAAAATCCAGCCACTGTTTTATCCTCCATTGCCTGTTGCAATGCATTGATATCATTATAAGGCACAGCTATAAAACCCGGCATAATAGGTCCAAATCTTGCATAAGCAGATGGATCTGTACTAAAAGAAATTACTGTACTGGTACGCCCATGAAAATTCTCTGTACACACTATAATTTTGGCCTCATTATCCGGAATCTTTTTATTATCATATCCCCATCGGCGACAAAGTTTAATTGCTGTTTCCACTGCTTCCACTCCGGTATTCATGGGTAACACTTTCTCATATCCAAAAAATTCGGTAATATATTTGGCATAGTCTCCCATTAGGTTATTATGAAATGCACGGCTGGTGAGGGTAAGCTTTCCGGCCTGTTCCCTCAATACACTTATAAGTCTTGGGTGGCAATGGCCCTGATTTACGGCACTATATCCACTTAAAAAATCATAATATCGTTTGCCATCTACATCCCACATAAACACTCCCTCACCCCTTTCAAGTACTACGGGTAGTGGATGGTAATTATGTGCTCCGTATTTTTCTTCGAGTTCTAAATAATGCAGCGATTTATCTGACATGGTTTGTGTAAGCATAAAATAAATTTTAAAAAATGAAAAGGAAAAAGGCAGAAGGGTACATCCCGTTATAAAAACGGGTCATCAAACCATTAATGTAGGTGATCTAAAAAATCAAGGTTCTGATGTAAAAATTCCATATAGATGTTGCAAATATAGGTGTCGGATTCCAATTTTTTCGAAATCATTGCTTTCCTCAAAACATTGAATCCTTTTTATGTAAGTTCGCCACCTAAAAATTGTTTGAAATGAAAAGAATATCTACTGTTTTATTTTTTGTTTGTATCACGATTATAAAAGCAGCTGCTGATGAAGGCATGTGGCTTCCCATGCTACTCGGACAGCAAGTGTACCAAGATATGGTAAAGCGTGGGCTCAAGCTCAAACCCGAGCAACTATACAGCATGAACAAAGCAAGTATAAAAGATGCCATTGTAATTTTTGGGGGTGGATGTACTGGCGAAATTGTGAGTAGCAAAGGTTTGATTTTTACCAATCACCATTGTGGTTATGGTGCTATAGCCAGTGCTAGTACTGTAGATCATAATTATTTACAGGATGGATTCTGGGCCACTGATATGAAAATGGAAATAGCTTCACAAGGCTTATCAGTTAAATTCCTAAACAGGATTGAAGATGTAACACAGCGGGTTATGGATGCCTTGGGCAATAGCACAGGTACTGACCGTACAAAAAAATATGGTGATATATCCGCAGCTATTGTAAAGGAAATAACCGGTGGAGATGAATTTAAAAGTGCCGTAGTTACTTCTATATTCAAAGGAAGACAATACCTGCTGTATGTGTACGATGTATACAAGGATATCAGATTAGTAGGCACACCACCTGAAAGTATTGGAAAATTTGGCGGCGATACTGACAACTGGGAATGGCCACGCCATACTGGAGATTTCTCAGTATTCCGAGTTTATATGAGTGCCGATGGCAAACCTGCAAATTATGCTGCCTCAAACCTGCCCTATAAACCAAAATATTTTCTACCCGTGAGCATTAAAGGATTAAATGATGGCGACTACAGTATGATATTCGGTTATCCGGGTGGCACCAATCGCTACGAAGTATCTGAGGGTATAAAATTAGCAACTGATATCAACAACCCCACCTTGGTAAAACTCAGAGATATGAGGTTGAAATACATGTTTGACGAAATGAAAAAAAGCCCGGCCACAAAATTAAAATTGGCCAGTGAATATGCAGGCATTGCCAACTATTGGAAGTTTTTTGATGGAGAAACAAAACAACTTATCAAATATGATATTTATGGTCAGAAGAAAAAAGCTGAACAAGCATATCAACAATGGGCCACCGGAAAATCAGCATATGAAAATATACTCAATGATTTTAATAACAATTATGCAGCATGGAATCCCTACGCCATGCACCGCATGTATATCAATGAAGGAATCAATGGGTGCCGACTAATACAAGCGGCCTCCGCATGGCAAAATACAGCCTCGGCTCTTGGCAAAAAAGATTTAACTGTGGAAGACAAGAAAAAAGCATTGGATGCAGCCGCCGCAGGGCGCAAAGCATATCTAGAAAATAATGATATTAATGCTGACAGAAATATATTAGGCGCAGCCATCATGATGTTTTTATCAGACATTGATGCCAGCCAGCAGCCAAAAGATTTTTATAGCAATCTTTTCAAAAAATACAATAGTTTAGAGCAAAGTCCTTTTAGGGCTTTTGCTGCAGATGTGTTTGCCAATACCATGATGATTGATGATAAAAAATGGGAAGCATTTAAAGCAAATCCAACAGTAGAATCGCTTATGCAAGATCCTGCCTATCAAGTGGTACAGGCATTTATAAAAAATTATATTGACAACTATGCGCCAAAATACAATGAGTTTGTAGCAAAGAATAATGATTTGGGCAGGGCCTATGTACAAGGGCTTTTTGAAATGGATCCTGAGCATATGAACAAAACATATCCCGATGCAAATTTTACTATGCGTGTATCTTATGGCAATGTAAAAAGTTATCATCCAAAAGATGCGGTTATGTATGATTATGTATGCACATTAGATGGTGTAATGGCCAAATACAAACCCAAAGATTATGAGTTTGATTTACCACAAAGTTTAGTCAATGCATGGCAAACCAAAAACTATGGACAGTATAAAGATGCGCTGCGCAATGATATAGTGGTTTCATTCATCACCACAAATGATATAACCGGTGGCAATAGCGGCAGCCCCGTATTAAATGCCAAAGGCGAATTGATAGGCCTTGCATTTGATGGCAATTATGAAGCCCTTAGTCATAAGTTAGCTTTCGACAAAGATCTCAATCGCACTATCTGTGTAGATGTACGCTATGTACTCTGGTGTATGGATATACTTGGCGGTGCAAAAAATTTAGTCAACGAATTACAGTTGATGAAATAATATCATAATATAAACTTAAAAGGGGGCCACATACAGTAGCCTCTTTTTTTTTGGAAATATACTTGTACGCTTCATTGATTTTAGAAAAAAATAAAGAAGCTTTTTTGCCCCTTCGGGGAATGATCACAAAATCTCAGATATAGTGAGTGAAACGAAGCAAGGTCAAATCATGCAAATCCTAGAATTCAGTAAATAAAGGTTTACCATTTATCCTTAATACATAAAGCATGATATTGTAAATCATAAGGCCTACTAATAAAGTAATACAAAGCGGTTGTTTTTGTGTAGGCAAAATTTGAAAATATTGGCATGTGAGTAAAACGACATTCGTAAAAATAATTGACCCGCTTTATAAAAATTTAAATTTGGTAAAAGCAACTATACAAAAAGTCTTATAAACCATATTAATCTAACAATAATGTAAAATTTCTTCTAAATGTTTATGATTTTCAATAGTCAAAAAAAATTGGAAATTATATGTTATAACGCCAATCTTTGCGTTGTACGTCATGCGATTACACTTCATAATTTATACATCATCTCTAACTGGCAAAAAGCCCATTTCTCCTAATGCTTTTATGACACTTCTTAATAAATAGTTGTTGTCAAATCGTAGAATATATTTTCTTGTGCCTTCATTTTCAGGTACAAGCATTTTTTTATCAATTATCCTTTTTATTTGTCTGGACACTTCTGCATTAAGTTTTCCAACAAAGAATTCTTTTAAATCGCCAGCTTGTACGACTTGATTATCTATTACTTTTCTTAAAATTTTTGCTTCAACATCTGTAATATATTTTCTCTCTAAAGAATGGGAAATTGCAGGCAACAATATCTCTTTCCTTAAAAACTTGTAATCCGTAAGTTTATCAATTTTTTCAATTTCTTCTTTTAGACCTTTTAAAACATATTCAGACCATTCCAATACACCTTTATCAGTTCCTTTATCGGCTTTAGACAGATTAGCGTAATAATCATTTCTATTACTACAAAAAATAGCAGTTGGATTGATAATTCGACCTACGTTAATGTTGAAACCGGTTTTGACAAGCATTGCATAAGTGAACAAACGAACTGTTCTACCGTTGCCGTTTCCAAATGGGTGAACCCAAACAAATCTATGATGTGCAATTGCTGCTTTTAATAAATCATACTTCTGTCCATCATTTCTATTGACAAAATCAAGTAATTCCGACATATAGTCCTCCACCTTTAAAAATTCTGGCGGTTTATGGCTTGACTTATTAATTTTTAAATTACTTTTTCGATATTCACCTGGAGTATGGTCGCCTTCTCCATCAGGAGGTGGGAGTAATCCATCAACAATCATTTTGTGCATTTCACTCACAAAAGCTCTATCAATTGGATGCTCCTTTACATTATCCTCAATAAAAGCCATTGCCTTTTCAATGTTCTGAATTTCTTTAATTGCCGGAGGCACTTTCTTTGTTTCTGTAAGTTTGGTTTCAATGTATTCGGCAATTGTAGTATTATTACCTTCAATTCTTGCTGAGCCAATACTTTCTAATGTGTGAAAAATATGCTTCAACTGAAAGAATACTTTTGGATGAGTTGACCCACCAAGAGGTTTTCTTCTTAGGTAATCCAATTCAATTATCAAATCAGTTAGTTGTGAACCAAAAGATGGTTCAAGTAACTTTAAATCGTAGTGCAAAAATTTGGCTTCGGACATTTAAAAAAATATTTTTTTTGAATTAACACATACAAAATCAAAACTTAACAAAACTAAGCATAGAGTACTTAAATACCAACACTTTGGCTACATTTTAAAGTTAATAACAATTAACATTCTGTATATACAAATTTGCGTTTTACTGTAAATTGCAATTAACAGACAGAAGCACGAACCTACAACATTTAGACGGATAGCCAACAGCCCCCTACAAAGAGGCATTTAGTGTCCTTAGAAACATTTATTATAATACGAATTGGGGCCTTGGCCATCTCTTGTTCAGCAACGCTGGCCTGTATCTTGTAATAGCATATCCGAATTTTAGCTGCTGCTATAAAGAGACTCAAAATGCTTTACTTTTTTGCTTAATCTTACATATTGAAGGTCATTTTAGACAGACTAAACATTCCTACCGAGGTATTAATTCAAGCATACTAAGCGCACTTCTGCAAACATTTAGATGCATATAGAAAAACCCAATATACAATTTAGTTAGTAGCATTATAACCAGTTACCAAACTTCAAATTGGACCTTGCCCAAAAGTCTTACAGCTTAATATTCCAATAAAATTTTCATATCTGTGTACATGGCAGGCTTGTGTGTGTCGGGGTTTCAACTATTTATTATTTTTTATTTGGTATTCCAAAAATTCGCTTTGCTACATTCGAAATGAAAGACTTGGAGACATTGCAATGTAGAAGTGCTGAGGTTGTACAGTGTAAAGTCAGAGCCACAGGGCAGTTCCTCATAAAATTTTGAAATTCTCCACAAAAAGAGCAACAAATTTAAAAACTAACACTTGAATTCGCCCCTATTGATGGTATCATTTATTCCCTAAAGAAAGTTTATATACATTGCCCCTTTCTATATAGTTTTTAATAAATATTGAAATCCACTTTACATATTTATATACCAGATGGTTATGATGCCAGTCTTCGCAAAAAATTGGTGCCACCTCTTTATCCGTTTAAAAAGGGCGAACATTCATTTAACAATAAATCTGCTGAATTTGGACCATGGACTGATCGGGTACAACTGGTGCCAAATGCTATGGATGCTGATATTATGGTGCCCTGCTATTATCTAGAATATTATAGAGATAACAACAAGATTGAAGCACTCAAAACCTTTCATCAACAGGCTGTAGAAGCCAATATTCAACCTGTTTATTTTAGTAGTGGTGACATGGCGTTAATACCTCCGCTTGGCACTTATGATTTGTTTATACATGGCATTTTTGGCCCTTCAGAAAACAGTAATTTGGAAATTTATCCTAACTTTTTTTCAGACCCAAAGGATAAATATTATAATAATAGCTTAGGCTATCACCATACAAAGTCATTACTGCCACCCTGCGGATTTTGTGGGCAGGCTTATGCAGGATGGGAAAAAATATTTTTGGATTATGGAAGGGTTATCCTACAAAAATTGAAGCAATCCTATAACGCTTGGAGTGATGAAGTGCCACCATTGCAAAGCGCATCCTATACCCGCTCAAAAATTTTGACCACTCTTCAAGAATCCAAATTAGTAGCATGCAATTTTGTGCTTGAAAAAAAGTATCGTGGTGGTGTATTGAGCGCAGCAGACAAAGAAGCTTCAGCAAAACGATATTTTGAAAACATGCAGCAATCATTATATATAATTTGCTATAGAGGCACTGGCAATTTTTCTGTCCGGTTTTATGAAACCTTGGCTGCCGGTCGCATTCCAGTCATCATAAGAAGTAATGATTTGTTGCCCTTTCAGGGAATGATTGATTGGGAGCAATTTCCAATGGTGCCTGAAAACAGGATTTATGAAGCAGACAAAATCATTGCAGCACATTATGCTGCACATTCCGCAGATGAGTTAGCCCAACTTCAATTGAATGCAAGAAGTCTATATGAAAACCATTTTAGCTACAAGGGCTTTATGCAAGCATTTGTAGATATGTACTTGTCAATAAACAAATAGGTATAGACTTTACAGAAAATTCTATGCAGGGTTCATCCTGATTTTTCTGCCCTTAAAGTTTTTTCCGTCCATAGATTTAACCATCTTATTTACAGAATTGCCTTCTATCTCAATCCAGCTGTTCATTTCTTTAAGATCTACACGGCCAAGTACATCTTTGCGGAGGTCGCTCATATCCAAGATAAACTGTAGGAAACTGGCTTTGTAAAATCCATCTTTAGTACCAAGATTTACAAAAAGTTTTTGGTAAGAACCACCACCACCATTATTGTTATCTGCACGATTAAAGTTTCTTTCTTGTGGTTCACGTTCACGCTGTCTGTTAGATCTACCGCCACTGTCTCGGTCTGTGCTACTTCTTTCTCTAATATTTAAATCTGCAGCATTTTCATAATAAGTTAAAAAGCGATCATACTCTAAAGCTGCTACACGCTGAAGTATTTCTTCTTTATCAATAGAAGCAAATTTTTCCTTAAGCGTAGGTAAATAGTTTTCATAATCACCATGGCTGATATCAGCTTTTAGTAATTTATCAATAAAATGAAAGAACTGTTTTCTACAAACATCTTTACCAGAAGGGATATCCATTTTATGAATTTTGGTATTGATCATGCGCTCTACAGAACGCAGCCGATACACATCCTTTGGAGTAACGATAGAAACAGACACACCAGTATTACCAGCCCTGCCCGTACGACCACTTCTGTGTGTGTAAACTTCTGTATCATCCGGCAATTCAAAATGGATAACATGGGTAATGCCCTGCACATCTATTCCTCTTGCTGCCACATCTGTAGCAATGAGTAGTTGAAGATTTTTTTCTCTAAACCTTGACATTACTTTATCTCTCTGTGGTTGTGTAAGGTCTCCATGTAATGCTTCAATATCATAACCTTCTCTAATGAGTTTCTCTGTTATTTCCTGAGCATCCGCTTTTGTACGAGTAAAGATGATACCATAAATACCCGGATTAAAGTCAATGATTCGCTTTAATGTTTGATACCTATTTATATGTGTGGTTATATAATATTGATGATCAATATTTGTATTTGCAGCATTTGCCTTGCCAATTGTTACTTCAAATGGCTGCTGCATGTATTTGCGGCTTACCTGTTTTACTTGCTGTGGCATGGTAGCACTAAACAGCCAGGTACTTTGACGCATAGGAGTATTGCCAAGTATAAATTCAATATCATCCCTAAAACCCATATTTAGCATTTCATCTGCTTCATCTAGTACTACATAATGAATGCGACTAAGGTCAATTGCTTTTCTTTCTATTAAATCTATAAGCCTACCTGGTGTAGCCACAACGATATGAGTTCCTTTTTTTAAATCCCTAATTTGCATTACTATGGAAGATCCACCATACACTGCAGTAATACGAACTTTATACTTTCCCTTAAAATTCTCTAAATCTTTTGTGATTTGCAAACAAAGTTCACGAGTAGGGCATACTACCAATGCCTGGGCAATGGGTTGCTCTTTATCTATAAGTTGTAGCAGCGGTAAACCAAATGCCGCTGTTTTTCCGGTACCGGTTTGTGCCAGTCCGATAAAATCTCTTGTACCACTTAGGAGTACAGGTATGGCTTTTTCTTGTATAGGAGTAGGCTGGGTAAATCCTAAAGCAGTTATTGAATTTAATAGATTACTTTCAATACCCAGTGTTTCAAATGACATTATAATAATTTTTTGGAATAAGATAGCAAAAGCTATCGAATAATTTTAATAAGAGATTGCAAAGTTAAGGTGTAAGCTTGTATAGTTAGAAACGAGTTTTAGGCTTGAGTTATAAGTATGATAAGGATACGGTACATAGCAGTTACTAAACGTTTGCTTTGACTCTTCAATTATTGTACACGATTCCAAAAAAAACTTAGTTCATCTGGCATTTCTTTGTCATTTCATTAATAGAAAAATAACAATATATGGCTAAAAAAAAGCATCCCGTAGAAACGGGACGCATTCTAACGATTGCTTGCCATATGAAAATCTTAAATATCTTCTACCCGCAAGCTGGGTTAATTTTTTGATTACTTAGTAACTGTACTATCAACAACAGCAGCAGCGCTATCAACAACAACAGCAGCGCTATCAACAATAGCAGTAGCAGCTGAATCAACAGTTTCTACAGCATCAGTTACAGTTTCTACTGCATCAGTAGCTTCTTCAGTACCACAAGCGGCAAATGCGCCAAGAGCTAAAACGAATAACAACTTTTTCATTCTAATTTTTTTTAATTTTTGTTATGAAATTCGTTATTAATACTAAAAGAGAAATAAGGTAACCCGGAAAGCTAAAAAAAATCAAAATATTTTTTTAGGTAAACTCTTGGGTTACTTTTGAAACATTTTTGAATTAAAACCTGTACGTGAAATCAGATTTCAACGAACAAATATTGCTGAAAGGATTGGTTAACAATGACTCAAAGTCAATTGATATTATCTATAAAGAAAATTTTAACCTAATTCTTTCCCTGATACAAAATAATAACGGCAGCTATGATGATGCACGTGATATTTTTCAGGAAGCAATGATAACACTCTACGAAAAAGCGAGGAGTGACAATTTTGTATTAACCTGTCAAATTAAGACTTATGTATATTCCGTATGCAGGAGGCTTTGGCTTAAACGATTACAACAATCCGGAAGGTATGGTGGATCGGTTGAAAGCCTTGAAGAGGTGGTTTCTGTGGAAGAAGACCTAGAATATCACCAAAAAAAGAATCTGGAATTTGCCATTATGGAACGGGCAATGACCAGCTTGGGAGAACCTTGTAAAAGTTTATTAGAATCATTTTATATACAAAAAAAGGACATGGGCAGTATAGCAGCGTCATTCGGATATACAAATGCCGACAACGCTAAAAATCAAAAATATAAATGCCTAATGCGTCTTAAGAAATTATTTTTTGCACAATATAATATAGGTGAGTAATGGATGACATACTTTTACTGAACAGCATTGAACGTTATCTGGAGGGCAAGATGCCTTCTGAGGAATTAGCGTTTTTTGAGAATCTGCGAAAATCACACCCAGAGGTGGATCAGATGGTTGTTGAACATAAATTATTTCTACATCAGATGGATGATTATGCTGCTACACGCAGTCTGCGGCATAGTTTACACTTATCCCATCAAAAGCTGGAAGATCAAGGCGTTATTTATTCAGATAAAGCTGCTCCTACGCTTAAGGGTAAGGTGGTTCAAATGTATCATAGGTACAAACGTGATATTGCCATTGCTGCTTCTATAGCCGGCGTTACAGCTTTGTTTATTAGTGGTTTGGTAAATTATTTATCACCAAACGTTTCATCATCACAGCTAACTCAGTTGGGTCATAAAATAGATCAGGTTCAAAAAACCCAGCAAGTGCAGAATGCACGTATCAAAGAGATAGGCACCAAAGTGCCAAAGGGTTCTACTGTAACAAACGGTGGTACTGCTTTTTTGATTGATGGCAGTGGTTTTCTGATTACAAGTGCCCACGTTCTAAAGGGAAATGGAGCTATTTTGGTGAATGCTAAAGGTGAAGAATTTAATTCTACCATTGTAAGCGTGGATGTTCAAAAAGATTTGGCATTACTAAAAATTGAAGACAAAGATTTTAAACCCTTTGCAAGTATTCCTTACAGTATACGTAAAAATACTGCTGACCTAGGTGAAGAATTGTTTACATTAGGTTATCCTAGAGATGAAATTGTTTACAGTCAAGGATATCTAAGTGCTAAAAGTGGTTTTGATGGTGACACACTTAGTTTACAGGTTTCACTGAATGCAAATCCCGGAAACAGTGGAAGCCCTGTTTTCAATAAATCTGGTGAAATAATAGGCGTAGTAAGTAATAAACTACAACAAGCGGAGGGCGTTGTATTTGCCATAAAGGCAAAAAATATATATGCCCTGATTGATGCCGCAAAAGCTGCTGATACAAGTGTAGCAAAAATTAAAGTATCTAACAACTTAGGTTTAAAAGGAATAAATAGAGTGGAGCAAATTAAAAAAGCAGAAGATTGTGTTTTCTTGGTAAAATCTTATACGAAATAAATTATCCAACATAAAAAAAGAGGCTATCCTAAAGGTTAGCCTCTTTTTTTATTGCTAACTCAATCTAATGATGGCGTTTCTTTTTATTCAATTCATCCATTAATTCTTTTTCAGTTTTCACTTTATAGGCACTTTCCCCTTTCTTTATAAAAATGGTTATCGTTTTTTGTAGGTCTCTATTTTTTTTCAAAGTTGCTGTTATAACCACTGAATCAACTTTTAAGGCAGAATCCAGAAATAGACTATTACCATCCCAAGTGCCGGCACTACTCAAAAATTCTACTGTTTTATTATCTAATGGATAATAGCTGCCACTGGTGAGCAATGCATCTATATTTATATAGTTGAAAGTACCAATTTTCAAGCTATCAGTATATAAGTTGAAAAAAAAGTCTTGGATATTCTGCGCTTTTACATGCGACAGTGAAAAAATTCCAAAAAATAGAAGGGGTACTTTTTTTATCATATCATTCTTTTTTTCTAAAATCATACCAAATAAACTGGTTGTTTATTTTTTTTTTATACTTTTAACTGCCAAATATAAAATTTATCAGGCAACCTGAATTTTATGATTACGTACAATAATTATAATAGATAAGGCCGTGGAGTCTGTATTTACGATAACAGACGGGTGTAAGCGGAAGGATGCACCATATCAAAAGCTCTACTATGAGCTCTATTATGGTTATGCACTTAAAATAGTTTTTAGATATGTTAATCATTATGAAAAAGCAAAAGATCTGGTCAATGATGGGTTTATAAAAATTTTCAATAACATACATCTTTTCAATTTTACAGGAAGCAATGTATCTGATAACGAAAGATTGATGCTAGGCTGGGTAAAACGTATAATGGTTAATACGGCCATAGACGAATTAAGAAAGAATCATGTTGAATCATTTACCATTGAATATCCTGAACAAATATGGGTAGATGAAAAAACCGTTTTTGATGCTGATGATAGGATACTTTATAAAGAATTAATTTTAGAAATAAAAAAGTTGCCACCATCTTACAGGCTAATTTTTAATCTTTATGTAATAGATGGATATAAACATCATGAAATTGCAAAAATGCTAGGTATATCATTAGGAACTTCAAAATCGAGTTTATGGAAAGCAAGAGCGCACCTAATGAAAAAAATAAAAAAATTGTATTCAGGTACAGACTCTGACAGATGAATGAATGGAATAACGATATAAATAATTTATTCAAACGGGCCGCTGAAGAATATCCATTGAAAACGGGTAAAGGGGAATGGTATAAAGTGGAAAAAAATCTACGCTCCAAACAGATTGTAATTAAAACTGAAAACGGTAATAACCTCGTAAAAAGGGTTGGATTATTTGCATTAATAATTTTCTTTATAATTTCTGGAATTATCGTTAGTTATCATACAGGGGTTCAGCAACCTTCATCTAATTATAAATCTGAAAGCAAACCGAAATCAGCAGAACCCAAAAAGCAAACAGTTTTATCGGGAAAAAAGGTGTCAACAGAAAAACAGGATCAATTTCAACTCAAACAAAATGAAAAAAATCCTGATATAATGTCTAAAAAGAGAAATCCAACGATAAAACTCCAAATTAAACCTGAAATTGTTGCTAAAGTGGGCAACTATCGAATAAATGCCAACAATAATTCTATTTATCTAAATTCAAGTAATTTATCATCAACTACCCTAGATCAACCTTATACAGCATCACATTATATTGAAACCACATTTCCAACTGAGCGAATTTTAAATGTATATAAACCTGATAAACTGATTTCAAATACTATTATTTTTGATCAACAAAAGACTCAGGCATTTTTGACGCTAGATGCATTTGATACCAATAAAAAAAATAATGAATATAGAAATGAACCTCATAAAATCAATATGCATCTTTCATCATTTTTCCAGAGATTTTATGTTGGGGTTACGGGTTCTGCAGAACTATCTAAAGTAAAAAATTCTGGTTATACAAACCCTGGGAATAGTTTTTCACTTGTAACAGGATATCAGTTAAATGGTAATTTATCATTCGAAACTGGGATACGAAGAAACAATCTTTATTACAAATCATTTGGTACGTACTATGACAGATCTAAACTTAATTTAACAACAAGTGCAGAAATAGTAAGGGTAAACGGTTACAATAGAATTTCTGAAATACCATTCTTGATGCAGTACCGCTTTACTGGCCATTCAAAAAACCGTTTTAAGCTTGCTGCTGGTACAAACCTTACCATTTTACACCAAGAGAATTATAGTTATTTGGTAAATCGGTTTGGTAAAAGTGAATCTATAAAAAGAGAATACAATAAAACATCAGCCAAGTTATTTTCTGACTTAATTTTTTCTGCAGGTCACGAAAGTTATTTAGGGCATAATACTGTTTTAAGCATTGAGCCATTTTATAGAATGCCAATTCGACCAACTGGCAATGGCAATTTATCTGTAACCAGTATAGGGGCAAATATTGGTTTGATTAGGTATCTAAATTAAAATAGACTGTTCATTACAAACAGTCTATTAATTGTATATTTAGGCTAATAAATTATCGGGCATCTGCCATATCTGGAATGGCTTCTACATTATATGCACCGGCATCTAACCTTTCTTTAGTTATTTTAAATGCATCTAATGTACGCTGTATGTCTTCATCATTATGCGCAGCAGTAGGAATAAGTCTATAAATAATATGTCCTTTTGGAATTACAGGATAAACAACTATTGAACAGAAAATACCATAGTTCTCTCTTAAATCCATTACCATAGCAGTTGCCTCAGGCACATCACCCTTCATATAGATTGGCGTAACAACACTATCGGTATTGCCAATGTCAAATCCATATTCTTTGAGGCCGTTTTGCAGTTTCATAGCATTTTCCCATAACTTATTTTTTAGTTCGGGCATGGTACGTAGCATATCAAGCCTTTTCAAATTTCCAATAACCAACGGCATTGGAAGGCTCTTAGCAAAAATTTGAGATCTGATATTGTATCTTATAAAATCAATAATCACTTTTGGACCGGCTAAAAATGCACCTATTGAGGCCATACTTTTTGCAAATGTTGAAAAGTACAAATCAATATCCGCTTGACAGGCCTGGGCTTCACCTGCTCCTGCACCTCTTTCACCCAAGGTACCAAAACCATGTGCATCATCAACTAATAATCGAAATTCATATTTACTTTTTAAGGCACAAATTTCTTTGAGTTTGCCTTGATCTCCGGCCATTCCAAAAACACCTTCTGTTATGACCAACACTCCTCCCCTGCCTTGCTTTTCTATTAAAGCTGTAGCTCTTTGTAATTGCTTTTCACAATCCTCCACATCATTATGCTTATAAACATATCTATGACCAGGGTGAAGCCTCAAACCATCTATAATACATGCATGGCTTTCCGCATCATAAACCACTACGTCATGACGGCCACAAATAGCATCAATAGTACTCATGATACCCTGGTAGCCATAATTGAGTAAAATAGCGTCTTCTTTCTCTTCAAATGCTGCCAATTCTTTTTCTAATTTTTCATGATAATTGGTATTGCCACTCATCATACGAGCACCCATAGGATACGCAAGACCAAACTCTTTTGATGCTTCAGCATCAATTTTTCTAACCATTGGGTGATTAGCCAAACCCAAGTAATTATTAAGACTCCAAACTATAACTTCCTTATTTCTAAATTGCATCCTATTGCCTATTTCACCTTCCAATTTTGGAAACATAAAATAACCATAACTACGATCTGCATGCTGACCAATTGGTCCATAATGTTTTACTAATTTCTCAAAAATGTCTGCCATTGTATTGATTTGACGTAAATAAATTTAGGGGGATAACCACCTTTGAATTAACGCAAAGATAATTTTTTATGTTGAAAGAAACATATCAATGCAAACAACCGTATGAATTCGTTCGTATAGTTGCTTCAGTAATAATCAATTAATCTGCATAATTACACTAAGAAATAACGTGGGATAATGATTGGACAAAACGAATCAAATTCATTTTGATACTTTAAGTAATTTTTTTGTTGTGATATTTCCAGATTGATCCATAAGCCTCAAATAATATACACCCGAAGCTAAATAACTGGTTTGTATTGAAATAGTTTGAGTGGGTAATGACACATTAATAGAACTTCTTATTGCCAATTGGCCTAGAGTATTATAAATAGCATACTCATACTTAGTACCCTCCGCATTTTCGAATCTGATAAATAACTCATCATCCATAGGGTTTGGACCAATATTAATTTCTTTTACAGTCGTACCTGCACAACCAGAAGTATCATTTATAGTAAGGCTAAAAAATGCTTTGGTATTCCGTATGCCATCAAAATAAAGAAGATAATTATGATTGGCCATTAAATTTGGGATACTACTTAATGAGCCATCACCGCTAAAAGTGGTACAATATATCGGCTGTGAAAACAAGCCTCCACCTGGGCATTTATTTGCATCAAAAAGCGATAATCTTACACCTTGCTGAGAACAGGCAGCTTGCTCTGTTGGATCTGTAGTATAACCATCAATACAAAGCTTTAGTGATTGGCTGGGTGTAGGGTCGGTTTTTATTGCATAGTATGCATTGTTGCTTACATATACGCCACTATTATTACAATTTATTTGTTTGAAGCCTGGATCTTCTAAAATATTACTGGTACTGTGTTCCAAGTCTATAAAAACAGTTGTTTGTTTGGGTGTGGCTGTGGTGGGAAAAGTGCTTGGGCACCCATCAGTTTGAGACAATAGTCTGCCAGAGGGTTGCATCTCCTTATTCGTTAGCCCACAATTGCCATATATTTTTTTTTGGGGAGATATTGCATAGAGTGCTGCCAATACAGCAGAACCATCCGGAGTACGACGGTTGGAAAAATCTGTGATGGAATAATGCATGAGGGTAGATGGATTGAGGGTATTATAATCACTGCCACTGCTAAAATCTGCGTCATCATACACATGTGCTAAATTGAGGCTGTGACCTAATTCATGTAGTATAACTGTTTCCAAATCATATTCTCCCCTAGCAGGAAAACAGGCATCGTCCGTAAAGATGATATTACCATTGGAGAAATTTTCATTTCGAATTAAAATATCAAAACCAGTTTTTTGAGCACCAAAATTTGCACCTGTACATTTTGCAAAATAACTATATGTTACTGCTAATACACCCTGTGATAGTTTTGGCACTGTGGTGTTTTGATTGTCAATAACAACTAAATTAATGTCATCCGATGCTTCTATAACTTGTGTTGATACGGATGAACCATAACTGAATTTAACACCTATAATTTCCTGCCAGGTTTTTACGGCTCTTTCAAAAGTTGCTCTAAGAGAGCTTGTAGTAAAATCAACACCAGTTCCGGCATTGTTATTACTATACTGCATGGTATAACCACCTTTGCCATCCGTATCCATCATTCGTGGTTCGAAGAGACTTCCACTAAAGTTGGTGGATAACACACTATAGTAAACATTCAAAGCTACATTTGATTTTACGGATGATCCATCATTAAGCGTTACTGCAAATACACCTGTTGCTGCACTTGAAGGTACAGTTACTTTTATTTGATTGTCTGACCAACTCACTATTTCCGGATCGTCAAATTTTACAACATAAGTTGGATTAGTGTCATCATTATCTGCATTTTTAAATTTTACTGCTGCTTTATTTGAAGGACTACTGCCAAATCCATTTCCATTGATGGTCAGCAGATTGTTAGCAGGATCATTCAAAGCGCCTCCGTAAACTGTGCCCGGTGCAAAAGATGAGATAGAAGCTGCAGCAGTTCCTGTAACTACATCCGGTGCAGGAGCAGGTAGAATTGAATAAATAGTTGCACTTTTTCCCCCTTTATGCTGTAAGTATTTATACAAATTTTGAATCGTATATTTTGCAAATGGGGCGATTGCTTTTTCTAAATTTTCATCATATTGTAGAAAACCTTGAACACTGCTATAAACGTCAAATAATATAGCTTTATTGATAGGATCTGTAATACCCAACTCATTTGGCATACAAAAAAATAATCCTTTATCCCCTTTTTGTAATTGTAATAATTCAGATACCACCACACTATTATTTTCCACTGTACCACCCTGTGTTATAATCTGAATTTTATTTTCTTCTATCCTGCCTTTAAAGATTTTATGTAGTTCAACGGTATTAGAGGTATAAATCATAGTATGTGCACTATTCCAGAAACTATGTTTTTCTATAATGGTACCTTCAGCAATTATAGTTGCGTTATTATATTTCTCATCCATGTTTATTTTAAAAAGCTGTGCCTTGGATATAATGGAAAGAAGGAGAAAACAATTTAAAAAAAATAATCTTTTATAATTCATAATGTTTGATTAATGGTAGCTTTCCAATACTAATTTCTAAACTGAAACGGCCAATGTAGCAGAATCAGATGATACTAATTTTGATTTGAAGTGGTATAGCTATGAGTGTCAGTTTGCAAAATAGTTTATTGCCTTATTTTTTCATTTTATGCAAGGTTGCAGATTCCCACCCTATTTTTAATATAATCATTCCGCTCAAATGATTGCAACATACTCATTGCAAGATTGCCTGTAAAAATTCGATATGAATCTGGTTGTGGTGGATAATCAGCCCTAGTGATATATAATCCGTCAGGAGAAGCATCTACAATATTTGGCGGACAATAAAAAGTAAAGTCCAGGTTGGTTTCTTTCATATAAAGATAAGCCTGCAAATGTTCTTCCCCTACCCCTGCATATTCTTTTGGATAATCAGGATGGTGCAGGAGAAATTCATATTCATCATCTGCTAAAACACCCCTGCCTCCAATGGCAATAATTCTTTTGACCCCTGCTACTATCATTTGTTCAGTAATATTTTTCATGCCTAAACTACGCGTTTTATCCTGCATATCCATACTGCCCCCCAATGCACTAAATACAGCGTCACTACCAGATATGGCTTTCTGCACATCTTTCTTATCAAATACATAACCTTGAATGGCTTCAAAATTTTTATTGTTTAGGTCGTCGTCTATGAGTTTGGACACATCTCTGCCAAATGCTTTTACATAGTGTCCATGTCCTAATGCCTGAGCTACAATTTGCTTTCCAACCTGCCCGGTAGCTCCAAATATTGTTACTATCATTCAAAAATATTTATGTAACAAAAATACGACTCTGCTATTTTATTAACGAATTGTTTACATAAAAGTGTAGACAAGTTTTTTTCTTTTAGAAATTACTAAATTAGTTTTAACATTTCTATTAAGTTCATTAAGGTAAAGGGTTTTATGGTATAGAATGCATTTAGATATTATATAATACCAATAGCATGTTTAAACCTAAACCTTCCTCTATCATCTATAAAAAAAATAAAATGATGCAGATGAAATACCTATTAATATTTATGATAGTATTAATTTTTACTGGATGTTCTAAAAATACCGAAAAAATAAATCAAGAAGTGCCATTTTTTGGAACAATAGAAAGAGACGTCAAGTATGCAAATAATGTAGGATATGATGGCAATATGACTGATTTAAAATTAGATATCTATACTCCAACTCCCGACTTTGCAGATAGAAATGGTAATTATCCATTGTACCTTCATGTACATGGTGGGGCATATATAAAAGGCACAAAAGAATCAGCTGAAGATATTTTAAAAAGAATGGCAAACAAGGGATATTTAGCAGTAGCCATTGACTACAGAATTGGTTGGAATCATTCTGATGAAGATCCGGATATCTGTAATGGGGACAGTACTGAATTGAAGATGGCAATTTATAGAGCAATACAGGACTACAATGCATCACTCCGATTTTTAGTGGCAAATTCGCAAAAATTTAAAGTGGATACCAATAGAATTTTTACTGGAGGTAGTAGTGCAGGAGCTGGTACGGTGCTAAATGCTATGGTGATTACAGATGAACTTGCTCAACTAATTGAACCAGATATTTACGCTCTATACGGTTCAATAGAGCGGTCTGGAAATAGTCTAACAAATTCATATAAAATAAAAGGGCAGGGAGCAATGTGGGGAGGTTTAGGAAATCTTGATTTTATTACAACAGAAAATGCTGTACCTACATCTTTTTTTCATGGATTGGAAGATCAAATAGCACCTTATGGTGAGGGGTATGCGTATTCCTGCGATCAAATGCCTGAAACAAATGGGTCCGGAGCATTATATCCAAAATTTGAATCTTTAAATATCAAAGCAGTTTTACATAGTGCTTTAAATCAGGGACATGATCCTGGTATTTACGACAACCAGTTTCTTGCAGATAACCTAGATTGCTTTTTCAGTGAAATTTTGGATGGCAATGCTCAGTCTGATCAACTGCAGAATAGAGAGTATAATTGCAAATAGTTTGAAGGAAATTAATTTAGGTTAAATTCTCATCACATAATAAAGTAAAATAGGCTGTCTCATCTTAAAGAGACAGCCTATTTTTTATTAATTTGTCTAATAATTATTTCTTCAACCCTGCTGCTACTGGCACAGGTTTTTTAGAACCTGTATTGGTTACTGTAGCTTCACCAAGTGGCTTGTCTTTGGCAAAATCAACCAAGATGGGTGCCGCTACAAATATGGATGAGT
The DNA here is from genome assembly GCA_964293305.1 of uncultured bacterium. Taxonomy (GTDB): domain Bacteria; phylum Bacteroidota; class Bacteroidia; order Chitinophagales; family Chitinophagaceae; genus CALAGJ01. Next base: position 35,815 of record CAXYYO010000025.1, read on the forward strand.
AAGTACCTGTGATAACTCCAATAAGCATTGCAAATGCAAAACCACGTGTTACATCTCCACCAAAAATGAAGAGAATTAATATGGTAAGAAATACTGTTAATGATGTCATTATTGTACGGCTCAAAGTCTGATTAATGGCAGTATTAATGATTTCAGTTTTACTGGCACCTTTCATCAATTTACTGTCTTCTCTGATACGGTCATATACAATAACTGTGTCATTCATACTAAAACCAATAACCGTAAGAATAGCTGCAATAAAGTGCTGATCTATTTCCAAAGGAAATGGCACTACACCCTTCAGGAAGCTAAACACTGCTAAGGTTACAAACACATCATGCAATAGGGCAACAATGGTTCCCATTGAATATCTCCAATCTCTGAATCGTATAAATATATACAAGCAAATGATGATGATAGAAAACACAGTTGCTTTCGTGGCTCCCTTTTTCAAGTCCTCTGAAATGGAAGGTTGTACTGTTTGTGATCCTTTCTTAAAATTGGTTAGATATTCATTGAATGAAGTACCTGCCGGCAAATAATTTTTCAAACCTGTAAATAATGCATTTTCAACTGTAGCATCTACGGTAGGGTTTGTTTCTTTAATTAAATAAGCGGTTGTAATATTCAATTGATCGTCTGTACCAACAGTTTTAATGATTGGCGCTTCGCCAAATACTCCTTCTAAATCTGTTCTTAAAGTTGCTATATCTGGTACCTTATCAAATTGAATGGTATAACTACGACCTCCGGCAAATTCTACTCCTTCATCAAATCCATTGAAGAAGCTGCCTACACCAAGTATCAATACCACAACAGAAATACCATAAGCAATTTTTCTATATTCAATAAATTTAAAGTTGGCCTTGCGGAATATCTTTTTACTAATAGATGTAAAATATTCAAAATGCCTATTTTTATTGGTATAAAAATCTGTTATCAAACGGGATACTAAAATACCGCAGAATAAAGACAGAATAATACCAATCATTTGTGTAGTAGCAAATCCTAATACCGGACCTAATCCAAATATGAAAAGAATTAAAGCTGTGAGGAATGTTGTAACGTGTGCATCTATTACAGGAGCATAAGAACGTTTATATCCATCGCTTACAGCCAAAGAATATCCTTTACCACGAGAAAGCTCTTCTTTAATACGTTCAAAAATAATTACGTTAGTATCCACGGCCATACCAATCGTAAGTACTAAACCTGCAATACCCGGAGCAGTAAGCGTAAAACCTAATGCACTCAACACGCCAATTGTAAATAACAAGTTTAAGATTAAGGCAATATTTGCTACCCATCCTGCTGTATTATAGTAAATGAGCATTAGGGCAAAAATTATAATAAAAGATATTAAGAATGCCATACTACCACCTGTTATAGCCTCCTGACCAAGTGTGGCTCCTACTTCCTGTGCTTGTACAATTCTTGCAGGAGCAGGTAGTTTTCCACTTTGCAATATATCTGCTAAATCTTGAGCTTCTTGAGTAGTAAAACTACCACTGATTTGTGAGTTACCACCTGGTATTTCACCATTTACATTTGGAGCACTATATACGATATTGTCTAATACTATTGCAATTGGTTTACCAATATTTGCTTTGGTCATTTGGGCCCATATACGGGTACCTTCACTGTTCATGGTCATGCTAATGGAGGGGCGGCTTCTTTCGTCAAAATCCTGACGAGCACTTTCCACCTTATCTCCTTCTAAACGAGCCTGACCATTTTCAATAGTCTTTATAGCATAAAGTGATAGAATATTTTCAGAGCCATCAGTAGCATTTTCAGGTTTACCATACATGAACACAAGATTTGCCGGCATTTGAGATTTAACCATATCCATGTTTAGATATTGGTTTAATAAACCGGTATCAGATTTTTGTACAAAGGCCACATTTGCAGGATACTGCGTTTTCCCATCCTTTGTTTGTTGAGGTTGTGGTACACCAGCAAATAAGCTTCTAATAGGAGCTTCTTTACGCATCAACTCCACACTATCCACACCAGATTTAACTGCTGAAGCAGTTGTCTGTTTATTAGAATCTTTTGCTGCACCATTAAAGGTCGCAATTTTATTAGTATCGATAATTTTTGTAGTGGCTGCTACTTCATTACTATCTGGTACCTTAGTAGAAGTATTGTCAATTTTAATACCCTTTAAAAAACTACTCAATGATTTTTCAGCACCCAGCAATGGTTCAGATATATCATTCAAATTATATACTTCAAAAAATTGAAGATTGGCTGTGCTTTGCAAATATCGACGCACACGCTCAGGATCTTTAACGCCTGCCAATTCAATATTTATTATTCCTTTTTGAGGATCAGGATTAATATTTGGCGAAGACACGCCAAAGCGGTCAATACGGCTACTCAATATTCTGTAAGTATTGTCAAAAGCCTCAATGGACTGCTGTCTTAAATAAGCAATAACTTGACTGTTTGAAGCGTCAAATTTTATTTTATCGCTACTGCGATTTAGAAATAATGGAGCTAAAGATCTACCAGCTGCATTCTTATTCCACTCGTCTTCAAAGAGTGTTATTAAGTCTGCGTTAGTTGTAGCTTTTCTTGCTACTGCTGTCTCCAAGGTTTTAGTAAAAACTGGGTCTTTACTAAAGTTGGCCAAAGAACGGATAAGCCCGTCCAATCCTACTTCCATAGTTACGCCCATACCACCTTGTAAATCAAGGCCCAATTTCAATTCCTTATCTTTTGCACTCTGATAAGTAGTGAGTTTGAACAAGCCAATTTTTGTATTGGTTGTGCTGTCCAATAAACGTTGTAGCCGCTGATCTTTCAAATGAGAAAGACTATCAGCATATTTCTCTTGTGCGTCTTTATTTCCGGGATATTTTTTTTCCGGAGTTGGATAAAGGGCATTCATCCACGTAGTGGCATTTTCGTTCATCGCATTTTCATGGCTGCGCACCATCCATGTAAAGGATAGCTGGTACAAACAAATGAGAATGAGCGCAATGGCAAAAATCCTTACCAGGCCTTTCAGTTGCATAACAAATCTTGTTTACTTTTTTTTAAAGAGCGGCAAAGATAGGGGTTTGGCCCATTCGCTACAGACATAAAATTGCCAGTGAAATGAGATCTGTTGAAAAATGTTATAAAGCCTACTGATATTGAGTTGTAGGGTCTTTTTTAGCCCTACGGGCAATGAATTCAAGGTATTGTTGTTCCTGTTGCTCCCACTTAAATTTCTGATAGAAAATACTACAAAAACAGGTGATGAGTAATATGCCTACCATGAGAAGCCAGGCCGGCGTCTTGGTATTGAACTGCATTTGGGCTCTTTCATACCAACCGGAATAAACCAGCAATAAAATAGCAGCACTAAGTACAAGGCCAAGCCGAAGACCGGGCATTGCCTGTTTGGTCAACAGGCTTTTATTGGTTCTTGCATTTTCCCAGTAAACAATATATTCTTCTTCTTTTGGCGATAACATATAGGTCAAATCTGTTTATTTATGCTGCCCAGTAAATGAATCATCATTTAAACATATTTATGCTGTAAAATTATTTATTTAACGCATTCCATCCCTGTGCTTCAATAGTATGTGTGTTTCCAGCTTTGGTTATAAATGTGGTCCCTACCTCAGGCTCAGTTATATATCCAATTATGCTAATCTCCTTATTTTGAGTAATTTTATCATAGTCAGATTGGGCCACGGTAAAGAGAAGTTCATAATCTTCACCACCATTGAGTGCACAAATGGCTGGATCTAAGCTAAATTTATAAGCTGCCCTTTTGCTATCCTCATGTATGGGAAGCTTCTCTTCATAGATTTTACAACCTGTTTCACTCTGCTTACAAATGTGTAGAAGCTCACTACTTAGCCCGTCGCTTATGTCTATCATGGATGTAGGTAGGATGTTTGCACTATCAAAAAAAGCTATAATATCTTTTCTGGCTTCAGGTTTGAGTAATCTACCTACTACATGCGATTCATTTTCTAGATCTGGTTGTAGTTGTGGATGTTCTATAAAAATTCTTTTTTCTCGTTCCAAAAGAGTTAATCCCAAAAAAGCACCTCCAAGTGTGCCACTCACACAAATTAAATCTCCTTTTTTTGCCGTACTTCGTTTTACAAATCGATCCTGATTTACCTCCCCAATAGCAGTTACTGAAATGATTAAGCCCTTGTTGCTGGCAGTGGTATCCCCACCCACTAAATCTACCTCATATTGTTGACATGCTTTGCATATACCTTCGTATAATTCGTCCATTGCTTCAAGGCTCATTCTATTACTGATAGCCACACTTACCGTAACCTGTGTGGGAATGGCATTCATGGCATAAATATCGCTTAGGTTTACTATGATGCTTTTATAGCCTAAATGTAAAAGGGGTGTGTACATCAGGTCAAAATGTATACCCTCAATTAGCAAATCAGTGCTTATAACTGTATGCCCTACATGATCAATAACAGCGCCATCATCACCAATAGATAATAAAGTAGATGGATTTTTTGTTTCCATATTTTTGGTCAAATGCTCAATTAATCCAAACTCTCCCAAACTAGCTATTTCTGTTCTTAATTCACTCATAAAATTTTTCTATTGTTTATTACTTCCACTAATTCGTTGTGAATAATACCATTACTGGCAATCAATCCATGTTGGTAGGGATCAAAAGGACTTCCATCTAATCTTGTAATTTTTCCACCGGCCTCTTCTACCATTAGCCAGCCAGCTGCACTATCCCATACTTCTAATTTATGTTCATAAAATCCATCAAAACGGCCTGCGGCCACCCAGCAAAGATCAACAGCTGCACTACCTAATCGGCGCACAGGGATCCCTTTCTTTATAAATCTTGCAAATACATCTAATGGACTATTTTCAGTATCTAAATAGGTATATGGAAAGCCTGTAACCAAGCAAGTTTTTAGCACTTCTGTTGTGGTACTAACGGTAATTCTCTTATCATTTAGGGTAGCACCCAATCCTCTTTCCGCTACAAATAATTCATTGATAAATGGGTTATAAACGGCACCCAAAATTATTTTACCAGCTTGCTCAAGCCCAATACTTACGGCACATATAGGAATCCCGTTAGCATAATTTACAGTGCCATCTATGGGGTCAATGATCCATTTGTAAGTACCGTCAATGGTAATGGCACCGGTTTCTTCACTTAGAATACTATGTGTTGGGAAAGCCTTTTGTATGATACTTATAATCGCTGCTTCACTTTTATGATCCACTTCAGTAACCAGGTTATTGATTCCTTCTTTATTACTGATTTGAAATGAGCTATTAAAATACTCCTGCATAATAGCTCCTGCCGACTTTGTGGCCTCTAAAAGTGTTTGTTTAAGCATGCGCAAAAATAGGGTTAGCCACACTGTTTATTTGCTAATCAATTATGTAAAAATATTTCCAATAGTCATTTCATTAACAATATGTGGATTAGTTTTTAAAAAGCAATGCTTAAAATGTGGTAATCTTGTGCACACAAGACGCTTTTTTTTACAATTAAAAAGGAAATAATGGACACATCAAAAATGTTGACGGCTTACTGCCTCAAAACTAAAGAGAAAAATGTACCCGTGCAAGATGCGGTTGTTACTCGCAATGCAAAAGGCGGATATATGGCCAGTGGTCACGATGGTAAAGGCAATAAAATGACTACAATGCTTAATGAAGCAAAAGCACTTCAGGCAATAGCTGATGGGGTTGCTAAAAAGAATTTTTAGTAAGTACCAAACAAACCAAAAAGCCATAACCCTTAAAGCGGTTATGGTTTTTTTTGAATATCATTTTCCTTTAACCCACCATAATATCTTTTGCCATTTAGATGGATTGGGTGCAATCCATAAGTTTTTTAATCATATTGATTGATGAGAATGCAATATTTAATTGTAAGGTTGTTTTGTAAACAGCTAACTAAATTGTCAAAAGACCTGTTGACTTTTATATAATTAAACTAATTTTTTAAACATTTTGTTTGTATTTAGTCTGATGCAAACATGCTGTTCATCGCAAATATTTATTTTTTAGTTTCTAATTTTTTATATTCACACCATCATGAAGATTTGGATTGCCCTAATCATATTACTGCTGTTGTGTATTGATGTTAATGCACAAAGATGTACTGTGCGGGGGCAAACTCCCGCTACGGCATTTCCGGTGTGTGGCACAGACACTTTTGTTCAAAACCAAGTTCCACTTTGTACGAATGGTAACATAGCTGTGCCCGGATGCCCCGACCCTGATAATGAATATACAGATAGAAATCCATTTTGGTATCGTTTTACTTGCTACCAAACAGGTAGTTTGGGTTTTGTAATTGACCCATTGATTGCAAATGATGCGGATGATTACGACTGGCAAATTTTTGATATCACAGGTAGAAACCCTGATGATGTTTACAACAATCCCTCCTTATTTGTTTCTGGAAATTGGGCCGGCACTTATGATAAAACAGGAGCTAGTGTAGCTGGTAATAATAAAGTGGAGTGTGCAAGTAATCCAAATCTATTTGTAAATACCTTTAGTACTATGCCAATAATACTCCAAGGGCATGAGTACCTCTTGCTTGTGAGTCATTTTACAGATCAACAGATTGGGTATGAATTATATTTTGGTGGTGGCACGGCTGTTATTACAGATCCTTTACAACCTGTTACAAAATATGCAGCTATAAAATGCGATGGCACTACTATTAATATTAAACTCAATAAACTAATAAGATGTGAAACCATTGATTTGAATGGTAGCTGTTTTGAATTATATCCTCCGGCATCTTCCGTGGTTGCAGCCAATGGCATAAACTGTGTAAATAATTTTAGCACAGATTCCATTTCGATAGTTGTAGATAAAATATTACCGGCCGGTAGTTATACTTTAAAAGCACGTATAGGTTTAGATGGCAATAGTATTATTGATTTTTGTAATAATTCCATGGATACTTCCATAGATATCCCTTTATTTTTTAATGGGGTACAGCCCACTCCATTTGATAGCATTTTAACTCCGGGCTGTGCACCCGATACGCTTTATTTACCTTTTCAAAATGGCATACAATGTAATTCCATTGCAGCAGATGGAAGTGACTTTACACTCACAGGTACCGGTAGTGAAACCATCGTAGGTGCCGCTGGTGTGGGTTGTACTAGCAATGGCGTAGCATCAATAATAAAAGTATGGATGAATAAGCCAATTGTAAATGAAGGTAATTACACCCTAAGCCTAAAGACAGGAATAGATGGTAATTCTATTATTGATGAATGCTCACAAGAAACCCCCACCATTTACTCATTAAATTTTAGAACGGCTGATACAGTCAATGCAGACTTTTCAATCAACTTAATACAGGGTTGTAAGGTTGATACATTGCGCTATGCGCATGACGGGGCACATGATATAAGTAAATGGTATTGGACATTTGATAGTTCAGGCATCTCACTAGATCAAAGTGGTAGTTATTATTATAAATATGATGGATTTAAAAATATTAAACTAACCGTAAACAATGACTTGTGTGAAGATACAGCATCTGCTTTTTTTAATCTTGATAACGATGTCATAGCAAGAGCTATAATAACACCAGGGGTGGAGCTATGTCCTTCCGATACATTATTTTACAGGGACAGTAGTGATGGAAATCTTCAGACCTGGTATTGGACTTTTGGTGATGGTAGTTTTAGCTATGAACAAAATCCCCCACCAAAACAATATCCCGCTGCCTCATCAAACTCAGGTAGATTGTACCCTGTAGTACTCATAGTTAAGAATGATATAAATTGCTACGACACGGCAATAGTTATCATAAAAGCTTTATACAACTGTTATATAGCTGTGCCTACTGCCTTTTCGCCAAATGGAGACGGCCTCAATGATAGCTTTTATCCGCTTAATGCATACAAAGCGCTTAATCTTATTTTTCGGGTGTACAACAGATATGGACAGGTAGTTTTTGAAACAAAAGACTGGAACAAACATTGGAATGGCTCCATAAATGGGGTAGCACAACCTTCTGGTGCTTATGTGTGGACTCTTCAATACACGAATAAAGACACTAATAGATTCACTTCATCAAATGGAACAGTTGTACTAATAAGATAACATTTAAAGAGGATCCCTATTCTACATTACTTTCTTATGAGGTTTTCGTAGATATCAAAAAATCTATCAATTCCAACAATAAATTATTTAAATGTTAAATTTAAAGTGTTCTTACCCCTATTTTTGAAAATTAACAAATTTTAAAAAATAAAATGCACAAAAAAAACCGGATTTATTCTGCAATAGTAGTGGTGCTACTAGTTGCAGCATCTTGTCAAAAGAGCGATGTACAAAGCCCATCCCGTACAGGAGAATTTAATGAATCAGATTTTGGATTACAAACTGCCTCTTCTGCTCCTACTTCCTATTTAAGCCGTGCTTTGGTGGAAGATTACACAGGTGCATGGTGTGGGTATTGTCCACGTTTGGGTTATAAGTTTGATGAACTGACAGCCAATAATCCTCGTATTATCTTACAAGCAAATCACAATGATGATGTAATGCAAACCACAGACGAGGCTAAGCTTGAAGGATATTATCCCATCATTGGATTTCCTACAGCCTGGATGATGCGTAATAAAACATTTAATGATAATGGCGACATTATTGACATCAGCGACACAGCCCAGGTTAGTGCTGCTTATCTTGGAACTAATGCTTCAGTAGGTCTTGCTATTGGTACGCGTCTTAAAGGAAATTTGTTGAAAGGTATTGTAAGAGTTGGTTTTGGCGAAACTTATACAGAGCCTTTGAAGTTGGTTATAAATTTGGTGGAGGACAATATTGTGGCATCAGATGATCCACAATCAAATTATTATAACACAAGTCCTGTGGGAAATCCATTTTTTGGTTTAGGTAGTTATATACCAAGCTATATACATCATAACGTTTATAGAACAGCAGCTACAGATGCTTTGGGCGATTTAATTCCTGCTGACAAAACTGTGGCAGGTAAACAATACGATTATAATTTTACCATAAACCTCAGTCAATACAATAAGAGTAATTGTAAAATAATTGCTTTTGTAGTAGTTGATGAAAAGAAACTTTCACTTACCGACGTATATATTAGAAATAAAAAATACAAAGGTATTCAAAATGTGCAGTGGGTTAATGCGGGAAGTTATATCAACTATGAAGCTATACAATAAAAGGATTTAAGTAGACAACTTTTGTAAAAGGGGCTGCCATAGATTATCTATCTATGGCAGCCTTTTTTTTATTCAAAGAATGCAGATGACCCTGTTTTTACGGGAGGGTAATTTCAGTTCATTTGTTTTGGTAGTATTTCCGTTAATGCAAAACCTGCTTCAGGGATTATCAAAATAATATGCAATGTCCGCAAAGCGAGGCGTTGCTGGGAAGAGGTTTTTTTGTGTTCGCTTCCTGCCTTAAAATCCTTGTGAAATGGGGGTTTTAGAGGGGGAAAGAAGAAAAAAGGAAAAGGAAGCCCATAGCCTTGACAGCAAAGGGATTGATAGTAAAAATATGATTGCGGAAACCTTTCTTATTTGAGGCGATTTATAGCCCTAAAAATGGAAGATTTGAACCCTAAAAACAGAAAATTAGAAGAAGAAAATAAAAGGTGTGGCGAAGCCACTTGTATTTTTTTTGCCCCTTTTTTTAATACGCCTTTGGCGTATTTGGATTTTTCTTTTTGCCCCCTTTTTTTCTTTTTTTGCCTTGCATTGTAAGGCTTGGAATACAAAAACAGAAGCCACCAAATTTAGTGGCTTCTGTTTTCCATTTATTTTATAATACAATGTGTTTTTTGATAAGCTGTATTATAAAACAAGCCGACCAATAGGTAATAGAAAATGCAATAAAATAGATAATTAAAAAGCCAGTCCACAATGCCAAATATTGAAATAAGTTAGTTTGCCAATTCTTTTTTATTAAATCAAAATCATCAATAATCATAAATATATACCACCCTATAACTAATAGAATTGACAGATATTTATAAATAATTAAGTAATTTTTCATATTCTGTACTATATTAATTTTCATCCATTAAATCCTCTGTGGTAGTAGATTCAATTTCGCCCTTTTTGCCAACTGCATTTTTATCATAATCATATTCGGTTGTAGTTCTTGACATTTCTTTTAATTTTCCATCAACCATTTTGTTGGCATTTTTCAAAACGGCTTCCCATTGTTCCTGTTGTGCAAATCTTGCTATTAATGAACCGCCAATGGCAGACCCGACTATATTTGTTTGTGTTGTGTTTGTGATTGAAAATGAGAATGTTTTTGCTGTTGGGTCATAAAGTGCATAAAAATGAATTTCTCCTGCATCAGGGTGTCCTGCTAATGTAATAAAATTTGCATGCACCATATTACCTTCATCTGTCATTACTTTTATTCTTACACTACCATTGTCTGGACCCGCAATATCAATATCTATGTGGTCATTTGGACTAGCACCATTACTACCATTTCTATCAACCAAAGTATAAGTAGCAAATGGATTATTTGTTACCGTACCAGGGTCTTTTGAAAATGAAGATTTGAAGCTATTAAAACTTTCAGCACTCACACCTGTTTTTAGCATTTGGTAGGTACTATGCTGAACATCACTAACAACATCTCCATCTACTACATTAATATCTTTACAACCTTCACAATCACCAGTCCTTGCAGTGTGTGAAGGCTCTAATCCTTCTAATTCTCTTGCTTCAATTGGTGTATTTCCAGCAAATTGATAAGGTGTATAAAAAGGATATTTTCTAGTTAAAGGGTCAACAGCAAAGAACCTTCCTAATCTTGGGTCATAAGCTCTAAACTTAAAATCTAATTGATTACCAACGCCTTTTACTTCATTATCATTCTCCCTCCCGTTAAAGCCAAAACGATAAGAGTCATTTCCACTCGAATAACTCCTCCCCTGCATTGTCATACCAAATGGATAATAATCATTGGCACTCACCACATCGGCAGTGTAGTAGCTGATACTACGACCTATAACAGGTATTTTTTTATCTGTTATGGTTTCTAATACATTACCAAGATGATTGGTTAATTCAAAGAACTTATTTTGACTTACAAATATAAATGAAATTTCAATTCTTTTATTTCAGTAGTATTTCTGTTAATGCAAAACCTACTTTAGGGATTTTCAAAACAATATGCAATGTCCGCAAAGCGAGACATTGCTGGGAAGGAAACTTATTTTGACTTACAAATATAAATGAAATTGCAGTTCATTTGTTGCGGTGGCATTTCCATTAATCCAAAAACCTGCTTCAGGCATTATCAAGACAATATGCAATGTCCGCAAAGCGAGACATTGCTGGGAAGAAAATACTATCCGCAACGTACCACAAGTGGAGACGTTGCGGGGAAAAAGACTTTAAATACACCTTTATTTGATTAAAAATATCAAAAAACAATCTATATGTAAGTTGTTTGGTTGCTTAAAACTCACTGAACACGCAAAGCTTGATTGGAGAACTTGCTGCGAAAGACAAGATGTCTTTATTTTATTTAGATCAGCAGCGTTTGTCTTATCTAATCCAATTATTCCCCCTATAAATTTCTTTGTGATTAGAGTTATAAAAGATAAACTCTTTAGTTTTATAACTTATTGTATCGAAATACACATCTATTAGTATATTATCAAAAAAAGACTTTGGTTGACTTAGATCTTCGCCTTTGTCAAAATCTTCAATTTTATTTAATAAAGAAATTTTATAAAGCTTATTTTCATCTTGTCGCATAGCAATATATTTCAACAACATTTTTACAACTTCCGCACTATCAATACAATCTCTATTTATGCTGTCTGCCAGCACGTAATCCCAATAAGTATATATGCTGTCTTCACCAGTTCTCACTGACATTATTTTTTGGGGAACGTTATATACACATTGATTTTGTTTACAGCCATTTAATGCAAATGCAAAAAATATAGAGCAAAACATCACTAAAGATTTCATTAATATTTTATTTAGTTATTGTTCTATCAACTTGAATACCCCATATAAATGGTGTAAACCAGTTTGACATTAAAATATTATTTTCAGCACTATTATGCTGTAGCCAATACAAAGAAGGCAAGCCTATTGTCGAGGAGGTTGCATCATTTGTTCCTGCACCAAAATGATCCCATAATGTATATCTTACTTTAATTTGATTTGCAGTTACAATTTGTATTTGCGCATCCACTTGCTTAAAACCTCCCATAACAGTATGCATGAACCACGTGTCCTTAATATATTTTCCTTGTCTTGCTACACCAAAAATATCATTTCCACTGAATCCCTCTAAACTGCCTGTCCTCTTTAAATGATTGACCAGATTACTCTCAAATTGTTCGACCATTTCTAAAAATTGATCATCTTCCCTTAATATGCCTGCCATTGCAGAGCTTGGAGAAAATAGAGGGAGCATTGCCCCTCCTCCAGTTTCAAAATGTGTAACTAATTGAGATGCTTCATCTTGGGCATCTGTACTTTCTAAAATTGTTCCTAAATGAAAAGCAGTTGTAAATTGACTAAGATGATTTCTAATAGCATCACGTTCATAAGGATTGTTTTTGTCATAAAGAGAAGTATTTATATCCACATTATGTTTACTTTTAGTAAGATCATCCTCCCTGCTATTTTCTGTTACATTTCCAGTTGAATAAACTTTAGGTTTATATTTTGCCGTAACCGTAACACCTTCTAAGTCATGATATAGATTTCCGTTAATGCTTGTATCAAGACCGTATAAGTCTACAAAACATATTGGGTTATTGGCAAAGCTTGCGTAAGGGCTTTCATAATGTTTTTTTACTATATCAACATTCCACCTTCTTCCTATCCGTGCGTCATATTGCCAGAATTCAGCGGTCATAGAGTTCCCATTTGGATCAATCTCCATAGATTTTTCATGACCATTAAAACCATACCTATAACTACTATTAGCCTGTGTAAACTTCCTCCCCGGCATTTGCATACCAAAAGGATAATAATCATTGGCACTCACCACATCGGCAGTGTAGTAGCTGATACTACTACCTATAACAACAGTTTTTTTTTATCTATTATGGTTTCTAATACATTGCCAAGATGGTTGGTTCATTCAAAGAACTTATTTTGACTTACAAATATAAATGAAATCTTAGTTCATTTGTTTTGGTTGTATTACTGATAATGCAAAACCTGTTTCAGGGATTATTAAAACAATATACAATGTCCGCAAAGCGAGACATTGCTGGGAAGAAAGTTGCGTATTGTTCACGCAATGTCCCTTGCAGGAGACATTGCTGGGAAGGAAACTTATTTTGACTTACAAATATAAATGAAATTTCAGTTCATTTGTTGCGGTGGCATTTCCATTAATCCAAAAACCTGCTTTAGGCATTATCAAGACAATACGCAATGTCAGCAAAGCGAGACATTACTGGGAAGAAAGTTGCGTATTGTTCACGCAATGTCCCTT
>CAXYYO010000026.1:0-47970 GCA_964293305.1 uncultured bacterium
AAAACTGCAAGCCCAATTTTTTACAGCTTCCAGTATTTAGCTACTAAATGGGTTGCTTTTTTGCTTATTCTTGCGGGTTGATGGCGGTTTTTAGACAGACTGACGTTAGTGGCAATTTGGAAAACCTTAAACAATTAAATTGAAAAATTTATAAATGAACATTACAAAAGTAATTGGAATTGCTATAAATGAATATGACGATTTAAAACTTAATACTCTTGAAAATTGCTTTAATGATATTTCAACAATTACTTCATTGTTAAAATCTAAATATAAAACAGATGATATTGAAATATTAACAGGTAAAGAAAAAACAACGAGAAAATATTTATACAATTTCCTGAATTCATATTTTGTAAATGCATTAAGTAATGAAAATATTCTTTTGTTTTATGCTGGACATGGAGAATATAATGCATTAAACAAAATTACATTCTGGCAAACTTCCGATTCTCTACCAGATGATTCTTCAACATGGTTTAGTCTTAACGATTTGTTTTCATTTATTAAAAACAGTAAAGCGATTCATATTTCATTAGTTCTAGACTCATGTTTTTCAGGAGGACTATTTGAAAACAATTATAGAGGAGGAGGAATTAAAACTTTTGACAACAAAAAATCAAGAGAAGCATTAACTTCTGGTGGTTTGGAAAGAGTAAAAGATGGCACAATAGGCAATTTAAGTCCTTTTACAAATGTAGTCTGTAAAGTATTAGAAGAAAACTCTGACAAAGAGTTATCATTTATACAATTTGCTCACAATGTAATATTACAATTCAATTTAGAGAAAGACCAAACACCCAAATTTTGTTCAATCGAAAATACTGGACATGAAGGCGGTTCATTAGTATTAGTTCTTAATGATAAAGAATTAGAGTTTAAAAACTTTTCAGATTATTCTATAAATTTAGATTTCAATTACCCGATAAAAATAAATTATACATGTAAACTGCCAAAATTCCGAAAAAATTCAATATCAGATTTTAGGATAATTAATTCTAAAATTGAATCTATTGCTTTTGAATATATCAGCGAAATAAGAAAGCATATCGCAGAAAGTTTAGATTTTAGAATTCAGGAGGACAAATGGTCTTCACTTGAAATTAATTATGAAATACTTACTTATGATGAAAAACATATTAGCTTAATAATTAAAGTCGAAGACTTTTTTTATAGTGCATATCCGAATGATAGAGTTTATTCAATTAATATAAAGTTCAATCCAGATATAAAAATGGTTCTTTCTGATTTGGTTGAATCGGATGATTTGCAAAAATTATTAAAAGATTTAATACCTAAATATTCTGAATGTAAAGAACAAGAATATTTACTTTTAGATAAATTAGAAGAAATGTATTATGACCAAATAGAATTTGCTTTTGATTCAAAAAATATTAATCTTTACTTTGTAAATGAAGTAATTAGAGCTTATCATGCATACGGAAATATTTCGATTCCAATAAGTGAATTTAAAGTAAAGAAATAAAACTGCCACTAACATTTAGACGGATAGCCAACTGCCCCCGCAAAACAGCCTGCCTGTATCCATAAAGACATATAAAATAAAACGAACTGGGGGCTTTTGGCTATCCGTTGTTCAGCAACGCCGAGACTAATAGGATGATTGCTTTTCATTGCTTCATTCTTTTAAGTTTTAGAAATCTGTTTGCATCGCTTTTATACATGTAGCGCAAGATTGCTGCAATGTATATTTCTTATGGTGAAAAGCTTCATGACTATTTGCCCATTTATGAGAAAAGCAGGCTAACAATACTCATCTTTGCAACATGAGTGATTCAATTTCTTTATCGCATGTATTTTTTATGGGCATAGCCGGTGCTGGTATGAGTGCATTGGCTCAGTATTTAAAAGGGAGTGGTGTAGAAGTGAGTGGGAGTGATCGATTTTTCGCCGCAGGCGAATACAATGACACTTCAAATAAATTAAAGGCAATGGATATTCATTGCTATCCGCAGGATGGTAGCGGCATTAAAGAAGGTATTTCCCTTATAGTAACATCTACAGCTGTAGAAGACACGGTACCGGAAGTGCAAAAAGCCAAAGCACTCGGTTTGCCATTTATGCGTCGTAGTGAATTGCTTGCATATATTACTACTCAAAAGAAAACAATAGCTGTAGGAGGTACCTCCGGAAAAAGTAGTACAGCTGCTATGTTGTTTACAATTTTGGATCATGCAGGTCTAAAGCCATCTTTAATAACTGGGGCGGGCTTGGTATCTCTCATTGAAAATGATATGATTGGTAATGCTGTGTATAATACGGGTGATTGGCTGATTATAGAAGCAGATGAAAGTGATGGTAGTATTGTACAATATAAACCTGCCGGCGGTATACTACTCAATGTAGATAAAGATCATAAAGATGTACCTGAATTGCTTCAGCTATTTCAAACATTTAAGCAGCACTGTAGTAGTTTTTTTATTGTGAATCAATCCAACAAATTAGCAGCTCCTTTATCAAAGGAATTGGCCATGGATTTTTCATCTGATGATGCGAATGCCGGCACCATTGCAAAAAACTTTGAGCAGAAAGGATTTGCCCTTTCTTTTACGATTAATGAAGTATCATTTAGTATGCAAGCACTTGGGCACCATACTATGAGCAATGCAGCTGCAGCTATATCTGCAGCAAAATTATTGGGGGTTTCTCTTGAGGTTTGTTCCGATGCACTGCGGCACTATAAAGGTATATACAGAAGACACCAACTTATTGGAATTAAAAATAGTATTATCGTTATAGATGATTATGCACATAATCCTGCAAAGTGTGCCGCTTCTATAAGGGCAGTACAGCCATTGGCTGATAAAATTATTGCTTGGTTTCAGCCACATGGTTATGGGCCAACAAAATTTTTGAAAGATGATTTTATACAAGAAATATCTGCAAGCCTAAGACCTGATGATATAGTATGTATGAGTGAAATCTACTATGCAGGTGGCACTGCTCAAAAAGATATTTCTGCTAATGATTTAATAGCAGGCATACTTCTTTCTGGTAAACAGGCTTTGTTTGTAGAACAGAGGGCTATGTTGATAAAAGCTTTGAAATCTTTTCTAGCATCTGGTGTTGTGTTACTGTTAATGGGGGCAAGGGATCCTTCATTAGAGGATTTTGCAATTGAAGTATTGAATGAGTTATAAGAAGCAATTATTTTCTGCTATTCAAAAATAGATCACAAAAAAAAGGCCGCAGATGCGGCCTAATATATATCAAAACTAACCCTGAACTATGGGAGTAAAACTTGATCGATAACGTGTGCAACACCGTTGGTAGTTGTAAGATTTTTTCCTACTACCAGAGATGCTGTTGCATTGGAGCTTCCTTTGATGAAAATATCTCTTCTGCTAATGTTTGCATCCAAACGTATATCTGTTGTGATATCTGTAATACCTCCAGAAAGCATTGTAGGCATAAGTCCGGCTGTAGGTATATCACAAGCATACACTCTTGCGCTTACAACATGGTAAGTTAAAATGGCTGCTAATGCATCTGGATCGGTGGCTTGTATTTCTTCAATTGTTTCAAAACCTGCATTTATAAATGCTTGATTGGTTGGTGCAAATAAAGTGAATGGACCAGCACCACTCAATACTGCGGCTACATCTGTAGCGCCTGTGCTTGCAGTAACTACAGCTGCTACTAAATAGGATAAGTCTGGTGTAGCAATAGCTAATTCAACAAGATTTTGTGATGGAGGAAATAATACTTGGTTAATACAATGTACTACACCATTGTCTGTTTCTTGATTTGGAATATATACACCATAACCGTTTACAAAAACTTTAAGTGTTTCATCAGCTCCAGTAGAAGTTAAAAATATTTGTAAAGTATTTAATGTAGTTGCCGGACCATCAGTTACATCTTCAGCAAATACTTTGGCACCACCTACTACATGATAGAGTAATATTGGTGTCAATGCTTCGGAACCCAAAGCTAGCAAATCATCAACAGTTGGAAATCCGGCATTGATAAAAGCTTGATCTGATGGTGCAAATAAGGTATAAATTGTATTTGGATCGGCAAGAACATCGTCCAAACCCGTTAAGTCTAATGCAGCCTCTAAATAAGTAAAACTTGTAATTGGTTTCGAACCTACTTGACGTGCATTTGCTGATGTTTCATCTGTCCACCAAGAAATGTTTGGCTCTTTAGTGTTCAAGTCAGATTGATTGAGTGTTGTTTTTAAAGATGCTTTGTAAGCTTGGTTAACATTATTTGATTTGCTGATATCACTAGTTTTTTGGCATGAAGCCAATACTACTACTGCACCTAATAGCAATGCAGTTAATTGTTGAGAGATTCTTTTCATTTTTTTATTTTTTTATTTTTTGAAGAATGATAGCTTCTTAAACCGATATCTGTTTTAGAAAGCATGATACAATAACATTGTCTGAAAATTATTTGTTAAAGAGATTCATGCATATTTTACCCGAGTTGTTGATATTGTGGAATGAATGGTAGGATTTTTAATCTTGAATGAAACAGAAATATTTATGGTACATAAAATCTAATCTACTGCTCAATGAATGTATTGAAATACACATTTCCCCAAAAAACAGGATCTATGTGGATTAATAATATAGGGTGCCATTAAACTGCTTCGTATGATTGCAACAATTATGCAGGGAAACAGGGAAATATCGGCTTTGTTTACACTGATTGACGACCCGGATATTGAGGTATACGACCGTGTAAGTAAGAAAATTCTTACTTATGGTACTGGTATCATCCCAAACCTTGAAAACTTATGGGAACTTTCCCCTGCGGACCATGTACAGCATAGAATTGAAATGCTGATTCACAGATTACATTATCGAGATTTAAAACAAGCATTTTTACTTTGGAAAAATCATTCTTATAATGATTTATTGCGTGGTGCCACTTTAACCGCTAAATTTCAATACCCTGATTTGGAAACCATATCCATATCCCAGGAACTGGAAAAAATTAGAAAGAATATCTGGCTTGAAATCAACAACTATTTTACACCTTTGGAAAAAACACAAATTATTTGCAGCATCTTATATAATTATTATGCTGTAAAAGGTGCAGAGGTAAACTACACAAAGCCTGATGATTTTTTTATTCATAAATTATTGCAAACTAAAAAGGGGAATACCATCAATTTGGGGGTATTATATCTAATACTTACTGAACTGCTTGCACTACCGGTATTTGCCATAGGTGTGCCTAAGCAATTTGTGCTTGCTTATTTCCATCCCGATTTTGATCTGGACTCTTTTAATGGCAATCCTAAGGAAAAAATCCATTTTTATATTGATGCTACTACAGGACAGGTTTTTTCCCAAAACGATTTAGATAATTATTTCAAAAGAATAGCTGTACCACAGGTGCCCTCTTATTATAAACCGCTATCAAACATACAGGTAATGCAAGTATTGCTGGAAGAATTATCGCTATGTTTTTCTGATGAGTTGCATTTGTATAAGCAAAAAGAGCTAAAGCATATAAGCAGTCTTTTAGACTAAATAAATGGATTGATTTAGACCTTCTATTAAAAGGTCTTTATTTCCACAACCTCTTTAGCCTGTTGATGTTTTTGGTGCTTGCAGTTAGTCGTTCATTTTCCTGAATGATAAAAGCATTGTCTTCTAATTTACCTAATACTTCTGCCATTTCTGCCTCTGTATCATACACCATTTTTCTATATGGATTAGTATGATCTTTTTCCCGTGATAAATATATTTTTTCAGTAAGGCTCACTTCAATTTCCAACAAATCCGTGAGCCAGTTTTGCATCTGTGCTGTAGTAATTTTTTTTAGATTTTTTATTTGCTCCATCTCACATAGTACAGAAAGGCCATGCATTTGCCGACAGGCATCATACTGTTCTCCTTCTTTTAAATAAACTTTGTGTAAAGCCTGCCAACTATTGATTTTGCCATTTTTTATCTGCTCTTTTAATTTATCAACTGCCTGTTCTTGCATAAGTTGCCCACCCAAGTTAAGCCAGTTACTACGTTTTGGTTTTGAAGGTAAAATGGCAACTAGTTCAGCAAAACTTTTACAAGCATTACCCAGTTCAATCAATGATCTAAATGCATACAATCGAATCATTTGCTGATAGGTATTATAGGCTGCCTGCACTTTAATAATACTTACTTTTCTTTGGGCATTTTCAAAGTTGTCCGCAGTTATATCCAGTTCATTTATTACAGCATCTTTGTTTTCCAAGAGGTTCAATCCTTTTGAATGAGCAAGCTTATCAGTAATATTTTTTTGATTGTTTTTTTTGTACCATGCCCTGCCTGTAAACGTGGACAACATTGTTAAGGCTTTTAGCATTTCCTCCACCGTATCCGGTGCCAGATAATCAAATTCAAGGTATTGTTCTTTATGGATTCGTTGGTCTCTATCCTTGTATTTTCTAGCATTGCGTGCCAACGCATACATATTATACATAAACCAATATGCGGGCATAACAAGCAGAGAATGATCTGTTTCATTTAGACTTACTAATGCAAAGGGAAATTGTATATCTAATTCATTGCTATAGTCACCTTTTGCAATAATGGTAAATGATGCAAATCGGCTATTGTGTTTTAAACTAACACATAGGCCTGGCCAAAAGCCACGTCCTGCAATAATTTCACCATCGGCTCCCCTTGAATTATGATTGCTACCAATTGTAGCGCCTGCGGCAATATTGCTTTGACCCATAATGAGAGATGCACACAAAAATGAATTATTATGGTGCTGCTCATGACTGGGGAATATGAGTGAATTCAATACTTCGCAACAAGATATTGTGGCATTATTTCCTAAATATGAATTGATTAATCTTGCTCCATATTTTAACTGTGAATGGCTAGCCATAATAAATCGTACGGCCTTAACCCCATAAAAAACAGTACAACCTTCATTTACAATACCATTTACTAATTCGCAGCCTTCACCAATCTGCGATTTTGCATTTGGCTGAGAATGTATGGTAATATTTTTAAGCTTTGTAGCACCTTTTATATATGCATTACTACCAATCCAAACATCTTTAAGGCTGAAGCAGTTTTTGATCACCGTTTTATCACCCACCATGCCATAATATCCACGCTCTTTTCTGAAAAATTGCTCTGTAAAATGTTGAAACCGGTCTAATAATTTATGATCGTCTCTATACTTGCTCCAAAGCCAAGCATCAGCCGGTAGCATGCCGCTAAAGGGTATTACTTTTCTGCCACCATTTTCATTGCATAATTCCAACCAGATACGTATGCTTTCAGGTTCATCATCCTTTACTATTCCATTCCCAAATTTTGCATGGTTGGTAGTGACCATTTCATGAACATTTACTATAATAACTTCATTACCTATAATGTAATGAGTGAGATAGTGTACGTTGTCTATGACCACATTATCGCCAATATCACAACTGATGATAGTGGAATTGTATAACCCTACGGGAAATTTAAAGTCGTTAAAACTAAGAAAACATGGTTCTAATTTACCAATACGCACAAAGCCATAAAAGCTACAGTTTTTTACTAATTCAGGGTCGAAGGCATCACTAACTAAAATATGGTCCCAATTCATGCTCGTATTACGATTGCGAATCAGTACTTCTGTTTCATGAGCGGTCAGTTTTCTATATTCTATACCACTTTCGTTTTGCGCTCTGCGCAAATAATATTCATTTTTCCCTTTTGGAAGATGTTTTCCAGAAATAAAATGGTAACCAAGTGCGTTAATAGGAGTTTTGGTTATATACGGCATTATCGTTATTAATATAAATAAGCGATAAAAATAAGGGATAGGTCAATAACTGATAAAACGAAATGATATCAATTTATGCCTGAGCAGCTCGACCCATCTCTTTTAGGAATTTTATATGAGATAAAATGGCCTGATACATTTTTGGAAATTCAATGTACTCAACGCCATATTCTTTACATGCATTCTTAACTATTTTACTAATAGCAGGATAATGTACATGCGATATTTTTGGAAATAAATGATGCTCCACCTGAAAGTTTAAACCACCTACTAACCAAGAAATTAATCTATTTTTTGTGGCAAAATTGGCAGTGGTTTTCAATTGATGAATGGCCCACTCATCACTAAGATTGCCAGTTTCTTCATCCGGCATTGGAAAATGAGTATGCTCAATAGTGTGGGCTAACTGAAACACAATGCTTATAACAATACCTGTAAAAAGAGTCATAATTAAAAAACCAATTATTGCTGGTACTACACCAACAACAAATATGGGTACAACCAATAATGTACCAATACTAAGTACTTTATAGAGCCAAAAGTAAAAATGATCTTTCAACTCCATTTTTTTCAAGGGGGTATCGCCAATTTTTTTGCTGAAATATTTTTTAAAGTCAGAGCCAAAAATCCAATATATATATAGAATGCTGTACAGAAACCAAAAATAAACATGCTGGTATTTGTGCATTTTAAGTTTCTTTTGAGTGGAAGCAAATCGAAGCATAATGCCAGCATTAATATCGTCATCAATGCCATCAATATTTGTATAGGCATGATGAATAATATTATGCTTCACATTCCACATAAAATGACTGCCCCCCAACCAACCTAAAGTGGTGGCGGCAAATTTGTTGAGTTTTGGATTATTACTAAAACTACCATGACCACCATCATGCATAACATTAAAACCAATACCAGCCGCTACAAAGCCGAGTAAAATACATTCCAAAATAGCCCAACCAATAGCTGGTGTAAAAAATACAAGATTGACATAAAGACTTATAAATGCTACAATAAGAATTGCTGCTTTGAGCCATAACTTATAATTGCCAGTAGATGCCTTACCGGTCTGTTCAAAATATTCAGTTACTCTCTTTTTTAGTTCTGTGTGAAAGGACGGTTTTACAACCGCAAATTTTGGAGTTACCATTTGAGAAGATTTCTTATGATTTGTTGTAAGAAACTACAACAGAATCGTTAAATAAAGTGTGCAAATTAGTTCATAAAAACAAATAAGCTGTCATAATAATCTAATAATTTGAGTTAAAACCTATTTTTTGTTTAACAAAATCCCATTTTCTGCGAGACACCTGTACAATACTTCCATCTGTTAGTATCATTTCATGATTCTTGGTTAAAGATGAAACATACTTTTTATTGACCAAATGTGTTCTATGAATCCGTAAAAAGTTTCTTTCGCTCAGCAAATCTTCGTAATCTTTCAGGGTTCTGCTACTTATGGCAGGTCGTTGGTTATTAAAATAGAATCTTGTGTAATTACTTTCCGCTTCACAGCGAATAATATCATCTGTGTTGTAAAAATTTACACCATCATTACCGGGTATTGCCAGCTTATAAGATTCTAATTCTTTTTGTTGAATATTATAAATGAGATTATTGTAAAGGGGCGTTTGGGAATTGAGCTGGGTCTGTTGTACAAGAAACCGATTGACAGCCTGTTGCAATTCAGATACATCTACCGGCTTGAGTAAATAATCTAAAGCACTATATCGTAATGCTTTTATAGCATAGTGATCATAAGCTGTTACAAATATTACCTGAAAGGGATATGATGGAAAATGCTCTAATAATTGAAACCCATTCATGCCGGGCATTTCAATGTCTAAAAAAAGGAGATCTGGTTTTAGCTCATTAATTTTCAAAAGACCTTCTGTAGCACCTAATGCTGTGTGTATTTCAGTAATGGCAGGCACATCATTTTTAATAAGCATTTCCAAAACATTTATTGTGCTCTGTTCATCATCAATAAGTAGGACCCGCATCATGACACGAAGTAAGTGCTTTTCTTAGAAATAACCACCTAAAAAAGATTATACATAAAGTAGCGGTAAGAAAAGCTCTACACTTGTACCTATGCTGCCGCCATCTGCATCTACTAAATCATGTATGATAATTTTAGAATTATTGTTACCAGATTGTTCATTCAGAATCGATAATCTTCTTTCAGTCATACTCAATCCCAATGACTGATGATTTTTTCTTTTGCTATTGAGCTGGTTTGCAGCTTGTCTACCAATACCATTGTCTTCCACTATACAATGGAGCATGTTATCCTTTTCGTCTATTCGAATTAAAATTTTTCTATCTGAAGATTTATGTACCAAGCCATGCCAAATAGCATTTTCTGCAAATGGTTGTAGTAAGAGTGCCGGCACTTTAACATCGGCTGTGTCAATATCTTGATCACATTGAATAGTAAAACTAAATCCGTCCTTTAGCCGAAGGCTTTCTAATTGAAGATACAATTCAAGAATTTCTGATTCTTTTTTTAGTGTTATGCTTTCATCATCAGAATGCATAAGTACCATGCGCAGTAGCCTTGATAATTTTGTGAGATAAGAATTTGCATCTGAAATTCTATTAGTAAGCATACACTCCTGAATGCTGCTCATACAATTAAAAATAAAGTGAGGATTCATACGGGCTCTCAAAGCTTTTAATTCCAAGATAGCATTGATACGACTAATTTCTTCTTTTTGTACCAATAGTTGCTGGTTTAATATTTCCAATTCGGCAATATGCTTTGCTTTTGATTCTTTATTTCGATAGAATGATAGTGATAATGCGCCAAGTGCAATTAATAGAAATAGGCTACTGATTAACAAAACAGTATTCCTCTGTAACTTAAGTTGGGCAGCGTCATTCTGTGCCTTTAATAGTACATTTTCTTTTTCTTTTCTTTCGGTATCAAATGCTGTTTTTAGCTTTAGTAGTTCATGCTGATTTTCAATAGTAAGCACACTGTCTTTGATTTGTTGTGCATTTGTATAAAGTTGATATGCTGATTTAAAATCTCCGGCCCTGGATTTTGCATCTGCTAATTTTTCCATTATAGGATACTGCAGATTTTTATCATCTAATTCGATGGCTAGGTTGTAAGCTTTCAAAAAACTTTCAGCAGCATTGCTGTTTAAATTTATTTCATACTCCATTTCACCTCTGCTTAACCATGCATAGTACAAGTCAGTTCTACTCTTTAATTTTTCATAATTTATAATTGCTAAATTTATATATTCAAATGCTCTGTCATATTGTTTTATACCAAAATATGCACCAGCAGCATTTTCATATGCAAGGCCTAGTTCAATAGGCATAAATACATTATTATAAATGGCAATACATTTTTTATAATATGGTATTGCTTCGTTATATTTTTTTTCTGAAACGAATGTATTGCCAATACTCATTAACTCACGCCCCTGACCTACTTCATCTTTGAGTTGTTGAGATATTTTAAAAGCATCTTCAAAAAAAATGCGGGCCTCTTTAAAATCCTTCATGAGGTTGTATAATCTTCCTGTTGTATGTAAATCAATTGCTTTGGTGTGCAGGTCTTGTAAACTATCATCAAGGTTTAGAACTCTTTGCATGTAAGATAAACTCTTTGCATAGTCACCCTTATCCATAAATAGCTGGGCTAAGTTATTCATGACTTTTGCTTCACGATTTCGCTCACCTGTTATTTCCCACGTGTGTAATGCTTTATTAAATAAATTTTCTGCTTCTGTATATCTGTGTTGTTTAAAATAGGCCCAGCCGAGGCTATTGCTTATATTGGCTTCTGCTCTTTCATGTTTTATTTTCTTGGAAAGTAGCAAACCTTTCTCTCCATAGTGCACTGCCGAATCCGGGTTATTTGATGCATAGTGAAAACACAACATAGAGTAGGCATGAATAATATCTGTATCATGCCTAGCCAGATTTAAAGTATCATAGTAGTTTTTTATTTTCGAAGCATCTTGTCCAAATAGTAAGTTTGGAGAAAACAATAAAAGGAAAAGATATTTTAGCATCCTTGTCATTTTAATAGTTTTCAAAATTAAGTGCTTTGTTCTTCCTAAAGCCACCGTTCACTCATTCATATATACCATTTACTAAATGCTATTGGGCGATTGTATCTTCCTGATGTTCTTTTGAAAAAAATATCACAAAATTTAATAATTGTTTAGGTTAAATTTACAATGGACGGATTGAATGAATGTGCAAATACTAATAACATGTATTTCTAATAAACCATTTTTTGGAATTGCAAGTAGCCAATATTCATCCAAAAATTGTAATACACTATATACATTTTTTCTTAGGGGGTAACAGTGGCCGTAAGAACTACGGCCCTGTTTTATATCTTAACTAGACGAAGTTTTAATGAAATCTTTTTTACATTTCATCAACTCCTATCACAGCACTATCATACAATTTTTGTCCCTCAGTTTTTAGCATTCGCTGACGGTATTTACTGACCACAATAAAATCGTGTGTGGCCATGAGTATGGCGGTTTGAGAATCTCTGCAGATGTTTATGAGCAGGTTCATTATTTCATCACTTGTATCAGGATCTAAATTACCGGTGGGTTCATCAGCCAATATAAGTTTAGGATTATTGAGCAAAGCTCTTGCTATATCAATTCTTTGCTGCTCTCCACCACTGAGTTCATAAGGCATTTTGAAATCCTTACTCTTTAGTCCCACTTTACCTAGTACATCATATATTTTCTCTTTGATATCTGCTTCTTTGTCCCAATTAGTAGCTTTTAAAACAAAGCGAAGGTTTTCATAAACAGTTCTATCTGTAAGTAATTGAAAATCTTGAAACACAACGCCTAATTTTCTCCTTAAAAAAGGAACTTTTTTCCAATTGAGTTGCTCAAGTGTTTCCTCTGCTACTACTGCATGGCCTTCCTTTAATGGCAATTCTCCATATAATGTTTTGAGCAAGCTACTTTTTCCTGTGCCGGTTTTTCCAACAAGGTACACAAACTCTCCGGGATTTATTTTGAAATTTACATTACTTAAAATCAAACTATCACCCTGGTATATATTCGCATTTTCTACTAAGATTACAGGTTCAGCCATATTATAAAAATTGATGCAAAAAAATGCATTTGAAAGTAAATGAGCAATATTTTTGACAATGCATGCAATGTATTTTGAAAGTTTAATCTATTTTAGCTTTCATATTAACTGCTTCAGAAGGCCGGAATCCTTTAACTCTAAGCCTTAATGTGTATGTATTACACATGCCAGATTTTGTTAGAACAGTATTTAGAAGTAAGATAGAAATTGGTTAATTGACTTAAATGATACGAGCCATAATATTTTTTCAATTGAAAATAAAAATTTCATCAATAATTTTCAAAAAACCATTCTTTTTAATAAATATTATCTATTTTTTTAGATAAAAAATTGCAAACCTTAATATTAATTTCGCACCTCAAAATCTAGGCTTATGTCAATACTAAATAATAAAGAGTATACGCTACCACTTAATAAGGTAGGTATTCATGATATTGAAAGGGTTGGTGGAAAGAATGCCAGCTTAGGCGAAATGCTACAAAATCTGACTGCAATGGGTATTAATATTCCCAATGGTTTTGTTGTTACTGTAGCTGCCTATCGTCATTTTGTGACGTATAACAATTTGGAAGAAAGCATTAAGGAAATCATTAATGCAATTGATTATAACCAATTGGAAAGTCTTCGAAGAGGAGGTCTTCAGGTAAGGCAGTTAATAAAAAACAGCAGATTTCCCAAAGATTTAAGCGAACTGATTATTGAATCTTATCACCAAATGAGTGCCGAGTATGAGCAAGATGCTACCGACGTGGCTGTTAGGAGTAGTGCCACAGCAGAAGATTTACCTGATGCAAGTTTTGCTGGACAACAAGAAACTTTTTTGAATGTGCGTGGCCCGGCCTCACTTATGGATAGTGTAAGAAATTGTTTTGCTTCTCTTTTTACAGATAGGGCTATCAGCTACCGTCAAAGTTTTGGATATGATCATTTTAGTATTGGGTTAAGTGTATGTGTTCAAAAAATGGTAAGAAGTGATCTTGGCGCAAGTGGTGTTGCATTTAGCATTGATACTGAAAGTGGATTTAAAGATGCTGTAGTTATTAGTGCATCATACGGTCTTGGGGAAATGATTGTACAGGGATCTGTATCCCCTGATGAGTACATCATTTATAAGCCAAAGCTCAAAGAAGGTTTTGCTTCGCTCATTGAAAAGAAAATGGGTGTAAAAGATAAGATGATGATTTATGGCGATAAAGCTGATGAAAGAGTACGCATCATTCCCACGGAAAAAAGGTTTCAAAACCGCTTTGCTTTAAAAGATGAAACAGCACTTAAACTGGCTGATTGGGTAATTAAAATTGAAGAATATTATACAAAAATAAAGGGCCGCTGGACGCCGATGGATGTGGAATGGGCTATTGATGGACTTTCAAAAGATTTGTTTATTGTACAAGCTAGACCAGAAACTATTCATTCTCAAAAAGACCATGATACCATATCCGGTTATCGTATTAATGATACCAATCTTCAAGAAAAAGTATTGGTAAAAGGAATTGCTGTTGGAGATAAAATTGCCGGAGGCAAAGTGAATATCCTCTTTAGTATGGATAAGCGTGTGATAGAAGGTCATGAATTTAAAGCAGGTGATGTTTTGGTAACAGATATGACGGACCCAGACTGGGAACCAATTATGAAAAAGGCTTCCGCTATTGTAACCAACAAAGGAGGTCGTACCTGTCATGCAGCCATTGTGGCCCGAGAACTTGGAGTGCCTGCAATTGTGGGCTGTGGCAATGCTACTGATTTATTGGAAGAAGGACAGGAAGTAACAATCAGCTGCGCAGAAGGGGAAGATGGATTTGTGTATGAAGGCAAGGTGGACTATATCAAAGAAGAGTATAAGCTTAGTGAATTACCTGCCATTAAAACTGCACTTATGCTCAATGTAGCTTCTCCATCCATGAGTTTTCAGTTTAGTCATTTACCCAATAAAGGTGTGGGTTTAGCAAGAGAAGAATTTATTATCAATAACTATATACAAGTGCATCCTTTGGCATTGATGCAGCATGAAAGTTTGAATGATGCAGAATTATCGAATGCTATAAAAGCCAAAATTGTCGGCTTTGAAAGCGAAAAAGATTTCTTTGTAAATAAATTGGCCTATGGCATTGCAAAAATTGCATCCAGCTTCTATCCAAACAAAGTAATTGTTCGCTTTAGCGATTTTAAAAGCAATGAATATTTCAATTTATTAGGCGGTAAATATTTTGAGCCATCTGAGGAAAACCCAATGATTGGCTGGAGAGGTGCAAGCCGTTATTATAGCGAATCTTACAAAGCTGCCTTTGGATTAGAGTGTATTGCCATCAGAAAGGTAAGAGAAGAAATGGGGCTGGATAATGTAACTGTAATGGTGCCATTTTGCAGAACCGTGGAAGAGCTCATAAAAGTGCAGGAAGTAATGAAAGAATACGGATTAGTAAGAGGAGAGAAGGGGCTTGAATTATTCCTAATGGCCGAGCTACCAAGCAATGTAATTATGGCTGAAGAATTTGCACAACATATTGATGGTTTTAGCATTGGTAGCAATGACCTCACACAGCTTACATTGGGGCTTGACAGAGACAGTAGCCTGGTGGCCCATTTGTATGATGAGCGCAATCCTGCGGTAAAAAGAATGATTAGTAGTTTAATTGATACTGCTAAAAAGCACAACGTAAAAGTTGGAATATGTGGTCAGGGTCCAAGTGATTTTCCGGACTTTGCACAGTTTCTTGTAGAGAAAGGAATTGATAGTATTTCTGTAACTCCAGATAGTGTTATTAAAACAATAAGAGCCATTGCTGCTATAGAATCCAAAGCTTAGAAATATGGGGGGGATAAATGGTCATTGCATTTTAGTAATGACCATTTTTTATTTTAGAATACCCAATAATAGAAATTATTCCTGTTTATTCCCTTAAATAATTTGCTGCTCATATCATACATAAATTGGTAAAATGCAGTATAAATATTTACAATCTCCCATGTCAATTTAAACCCAGATTAAACAGTCGACCTAGGTGTAAAAAATTGAACCTAGGTTTTGCAATTGACTTTGTAATAAATTTCAACTGATTAATCTGTTTTAAAGTAGAAATTTATACAAAAGATTATGATGAAAATCTAGTTTTAAAATAATTATTATTTTAATTAGATAAGTGATAAATTTAATTCTCAATACCCTGCCACAGCATCGTCACCCCTTATATCTGAAGCAGTTTCTTTTCTACCATTATTAAATAGTATGAGCTCTACTCTTCCAATGGGTTCTCTTTGCTTTATGGAATAGCCCATTTTTTTTAGCTGCTCCATCGTATTGGTATCAAAATCTTTTTCAACAAATATTTCATCAGGTAGCCACTGGTGGTGAAATTTTGGTCTTGCTATCGCTTCTGTGGCATTCATGCCAAAGTCAATAACATTGATAATAGTTTGAAAAACTGAAGTGGGTATTGTAGTGCCACCGGGTGAACCAAGCACCATGAAGGGCGCATTATTTTTTAATACAATGGTGGGGCTCATACTACTGAGCATGCGCTTACCTGGTGCTATCGAATTTGCCTCGCCACCCACCGCACCATATAAATTGGGTACACCGGGTTTTATACTAAAGTCATCCATCTCATCATTGAGTATAAAACCTGCACCACTTACTACCGTATGGCTTCCATAAGAATCATTTAGTGTAGTGGTTATGGTTACTACATTGCCTTCCTCATCCGCAATGCTGATATGCGTTGTTTCTTCGCTTTCGTGTGGAATATTGCCTGCGGAAAGTGATGCACTGAGGGTGGGCTCAATGGGTGAATAATTGAGCATCCGATTATTGATATATTCATCACTTGTAAGTGTAGATACCGGTACATTCCAAAAGTCCGGATCGCCCATATGCTCTGCTCTGTCTGCATAAGCCCTACGTTCTGCTTCTACCATCAGTTGCACACTTTCCCTACTTTGAAATCCATAAATTTTCATGGGATAGGGTTCCACCATTTTTAGCATTTGCGCCAGCAAAATACCACCACTACTTGGCGGCGGAAAGGCAATGATGGTATGCAATTTATAATCAAATAATAAAGGCTTTCTGTTTTTTACAGTGTAGTTTTTTAAATCCGTTTCATGCATTATTCCTCCACCCCTTTGCATCTCTGCCAAAATCATTTGGGCCGTTTCACCTTCATAAAATCCTGCCAGTCCTTTATCTCTAATTCGCTTTAGTGTGGCTGCCAATTCTGGTTGAAAAAGTGTATCGCCTGCTTTCCAAGGTGCCTGTTTTACAAATGGAGTAGGCATAATATTATAAGCCAAAAAATCTGTACGCTCAGCATTGAGATTTGATGCTTCACGATCTGTAAGTACAAAACCGTATTCGGCTAAATCAATAGCGGGCTGTATGAGCCTAGGAAAGGGAAATTTTCCAAACTTTGCAGCAGCAAAAAATCCTGCAACACTACCGGGAACCCCACTGGACAAATGACCTCTTTCACTTTTAATATTCTGAGGATTACCAGCACTATCCAAATACATATCTCTACTAGCATCTCCAGGAGCAGTTTCTCTAAAATCTAATGCAACTAAAAGTCCATCTTTTTTTCTACCCAATAAAAAACCACCACCACCTATATTGCCTGCATTTGGATACACCACTGCTAGTGCTAATTGTACAGCTACACCCGCATCAAAGGCATTGCCACCTTGCTTTAAAATGACCCCACCAATTTTTGCTGCTAAGGGATGTGCACATGCTACAGAGGCTTTTGAAAAAATAGCCTGTTTTGTACCAGTAAACTGATAAGGATTTACCTCTCTGCCTACTCCTACTATTTTATAAGACGGCTGTGCAAATCCAGCAATGGAAAGGACTGTTGATAAAAAGACTAAGCATTTTTTCATAATAGCAAAGATATGGTGTAAGGCCTTCTTAAATGGATAACATAAATTGGTCTTTATTATTCCAATTTTTCAAATAATTTAATAACCTGCTGCATCATATCATCACCAAACTGTATAAAATGGTTTTGCTTTTCTCTTCTGAACCATGTACGCTGTCTCTTCGCATATTGCTTAGTATGCGTAATGATTTTTTTCGTGGCCTGTTCTAGGGTGATGCTTCCTTCTACATATTCAAAAACTTCTTTATATCCTACTGTTTGGAGTGCATTGGAATTTCTATATGGCAATAAACTTTTTACTTCTGCTACAAGCCCGGCAGAAATCATATTTGCTGTGCGATTGATGATTTTTTGTGTGAGCATATCCACTGGTATGTCAATGCATATTTGTAGAAAATTAAAAGGTCTTTCAATGCGATTTTTTTGTTGGAATGTAATGATAGATTTTCCTGTGCCACGTATAATTTCTAAAGCTCGCATCATGCGTTGTGGATTTTGTATGGCGCTTTCATGCCAAAATAAGGGATCTTCTTTTTCTATGGCTTGCTGTAGCCATTGGATACCATGTTTTTCATATCCTTCTACAATACTCATGCGAATAGATTGATCTACAGCAGGTATTTCATCAAGACCATAACAAAATGCATGTATGTAAAGGCCGGTGCCACCAGCCATTATAACCACATCTTTTTGCAGCAATAATTTATTGGTTTTTTCTATACTATACTGCTCAAAAGTTTTTGCTGTTATATTTTCAGAGAGACTATGACTGGCTATAAAAAAATGGGGCACAGCATTTAGTTCCTCTATGCTTGGTCTTGCAACACCAATGTTTAATTCTTTGTAGCATTGTCTTGAATCTGCGGATATGATTGAAGTATTGAAATATTGTGCAAGCTGAATGGCTAATGCCGTTTTACCGGAAGCCGTAGGCCCGGAAATGATAATTACTGTCTTGGCTTTTTTATGCATTAATGATGCAAATAAAAGTAATGCTCCTGTTATATAGGTATTGAATGATACAATAGTAGGGTTTGATTATAAGGATGAGCATATTCTATGATTTATTTATATCAAACTAACGATCCTTGCAAAGCCTGAGTATTGATCTATTCTCCTAAAAAAGTTATTCATTTTACTTCAATATGCTGGTCAGGATTATGGTTTTTATAGTCTAATATTTGAAACATCCAACACACGATAGCCATCTTGTAATCTTGTATGAGTCGAATTGTTTTAACCTAAAATACCATTTTTTAGGTAAGGGGATTATCAATAATTTTTATTTTCAAAGTCTTGTGTAAAGTTTTGTTGCTTCGTTTCACTCGCAATGATTTGTAGTGCTTACTCATTCCCCGCAGGGGTAAAATAATAGTTGATAAAAGAGGGAAATTGCAGAGACTAATCATTTTAGCCTCAAACCCCCCATCTTTGCAATCATTAAATTTTTATTATGAAACTTGCCACAAAATATATACATGCCGGTGCTGAACCAGATGCTAGCACGGGTGCTATCATGACCCCAATTTTTCAAACCTCCACCTTTACACAGGAAGCTCCCGGAAAACACAAAGGTTATGAATATGCACGTAGTCAAAACCCTACACGTTTTGCACTAGAGAGGGCCTATGCAGCATTGGAAAATGCCAATCATGCGCTTGCTTTTAGCAGTGGTGTGGCGGCTACAGATGCTGTATTAAAATTGCTACAACCCGGAGATGAAATTCTAGCTGCCAATGATATGTATGGTGGTACTTATAGGCTATTTAGTAAGGTTTTTCAAAAATTTGGATTGAAGTTTACTTACATCAATACCACTGATATACATGCAGTAAAATCAGCTATTTCTACACATACAAAATTGGTTTGGTTAGAAACCCCTACAAATCCACTCATGAATATTACGGATATAGCAGCTGTGGCAGCACTTACTAAAGCGCATCAGATTTTGCTATGTGTTGATAATACTTTTGCATCTCCATTTCTACAAAATCCGTTGGATCTGGGGGCAGATATTGTAATGCATTCTGCCACAAAATATTTGGGCGGACATAGTGATGTTATTCAAGGTTGTTTAATGATGAATGATCAAGCACTGCGTGATGAATTATATTTTATACAAAAAAGTTGTGGAGCTGTGCCCGGTCCACAGGATTGTTTCTTAGTGCTGCGTGGCATTAAAACCCTACACCTGCGCATGGAGCGTCATTGTGAAAATGGTATTCGCATAGCACATTGGCTAAGGCAACATCCCGCAGTTGCAAAAGTGTATTGGCCCGGATTTGAGGATCATCCACAATATGATATTGCTAAAAAACAGATGCGTGGTTTTGGTGGTATGATCAGTTTTGTATTGAAAAACGATACAGAAGAAGAAGCCCGCAGGGTATTATCATCCACACATATTTTTTCTTTAGCAGAGAGCCTCGGTGGTGTAGAATCGTTGATCAATCATCCGGCATCTATGACACATGCATCCATACCAAGGGAGGAGCGCTTAAAAAATGGCCTTAGTGATGCTTTGATTCGCCTCAGCGTGGGAATAGAAGATGCTGATGATTTAATAGAAGATTTACAAAATGCCATTGGCTAATATTCTCTATGGTACTTGCAATAAACATAATGGGCTGGGTGGCATCCGTACTTATAGTGGGTGCCTATTTCTTAAATATTAAGGGTAAATTATCATCCACATCTCCATACTATATATGGGCTAATTTAGTAGGCGGAATATTTTTTATCATCAATACATTTTATTTAAAAGCATACCCATCCATGGCAGTAAATATTGTGTGGGTTATTATAGCGCTTGAAGCAGTTATTAGAAAAAAACCTGCCACAGATGCAGGATCCTGAGCTCATACATTTCCTCACTGAAAAAGCTGCTTACTATGAGCAGCCTGCATTTATAGAGAATGACCCCATTTGTATACCACATCATTATACATTACTGCAAGATGTAGAAATAAGTGCACTCTTTGCAGCCACTTTAGCATGGGGTAGTCGTGTTACAATCATCAATAATTGTAGAAAACTCATGCAGTTGATGGATGATGCACCATACCAGTTTATACGCTATCACAATGAAAAAGAACGAAGTAGATTTTTGCATTTTGTTCATCGTACTTTCAATGCTACAGATCTTCTTGTGTTTATTGATTTTTTGCAAAAGCATTATCAGAAAAATGATAGTTTAGAACAAGCATTTACAGCAAATTTTTCGCAGCATGCGCTGAATATTGCACCGGCCCTCGATTATTTTTTTTCTTATTTTTTCCCTTCGGGGAATGATTACCCTTTACGCACTCAGAAGCACGTGGCTTCACCGGCAAAAAAATCTTCTTGCAAAAGACTCAATATGTTTTTGAGATGGATGGTGCGCTCCGCAGATAAAGGTGTGGACTTTGGATTATGGAAGAACATTTCCCCTGCTCAGCTGGTATGTCCTATTGATGTGCATGTAGGCCGGGTTTCTCAAAAGTTGGGATTAATACAAAGAAAACAAATAGATTGGCAAACAGCTATTACACTTACAAATGCCCTAAGAGAAATGGATTCTCAAGACCCTGTAAAATTTGACTATGCCCTTTTTGGATTAGGAGTAGTTGAGAGCTTTTAATGTTTGTTTATTTGCTTTAAGGCATCAATGGCTTCCAAAGGATTTTTTGCATTGAATACTGTACTGCCAGCTACTAAAACATCAGCACCTGCAGATACAATGTCTCCAGCATTTGCAAGAGTAACACCTCCATCAATCTCTATCTTTACTGAAAGATGAAGGCTATCAATCATTGCCCTTAGTTTTTCAATCTTTTTCAATGTATGTGGAATGAACTTTTGACCACCAAATCCCGGATTTACACTCATTAAGCATACCAGATCAATGTCTTGCAGAATGTCTTCCAATACATGTACAGGTGTATGCGGATTTAGTGCCACACCTGCCTGCATACCCAATTCTTTTATTTGCTGAATATTTCTATGCAGATTATCACATACTTCATAGTGCACGGTTAGAATATCTGCTCCAGCCTCTTTAAAAGCAGGAGCCATCTTCTCCGGTTCTAGAATCATAAGGTGCACATCGCAAACTTTTGAAGTTGCTTTTCGGATATGCTCAATAATTGGAATACCAAAACTTATATTTGGTACAAAACGACCATCCATTACGTCTAAATGAAACCATTCTGCTGCACTATTATTTACTAATGTACAAGCAGATTCTAATTGTAAAAAATTGCAGGCTAAAAAGGAGGGTGCTACTATTGGCATAAATATTCTGTTAATTGATATTGCTGCAAATTAACTACAGGCTATGTGGATTCTAGTAAATTTTTATCCCCTAACTATGTATATAAAAAATTTGATATTCTTTGAAATTGGGCCTTTATCCAAAAGAAAAAAGATTGAATCGCTTCAATCATACCTATAACATCAGCTTTTGCTGTTACATTTGTTTCTTAAACTATTGATATGCAAGCTTTGAAAAAAATGAGTTTTATATTTTTTTTAATAATTACAAAATCAGCTATTTCTCAATATTTGCCAAAGCCTGATAACCTTACGGCAATTGGTATTCCTTCTTTGCCCTTGTCCATTTTAAGAGATGTAAAACCATATACTGAAGCAAGGGCTGCTTCTATGGTAACCTGGCATCCTATACGGGAGGAAATAATGATGGCTACACGCTTTGCCAATACCAATCAATTGCACTATTTAAAAATGCCCGGTGGCGATAGAAAGCAAATGACATTTTTTGATGAGCCGGTTTCCAATGCCATTTTTGAGCCTGTGCAAGGCAACTATTTTCTTTTTAGGAAAGATATTGGTGGCAATGAATTTGGTCAAATATTCAGATATGATATTTCCTCCAAAAAACTAACGCTACTTACAGATGGGGCACGCACTCAAAATGGAAGCATTACCTTCAACAAAAATGGATCCGCAATTTTATATACCAGCACGCTCCGCAATGGTAAAGACAGGGATATATACCGGATGGATCCTGCCAAGCCGGAAACTTCAAAAAAAATACTAGAATTATCTGGTGGAGGTTGGACAATAGCAGACTGGAGTGATGATGAAAAATATATATTGCTGAACAATAGTATTTCTGTAAATGAAACTAAAGTATGGCTATATGATATTGCGCAGCAAAAGCTTACACAAATATTGCCACTATCCCAGGAAAGAACAGTTTATGATGCCCTTAAATTCTCTGCAGATAATAACTCATTTTATTTATTCACTAACAAAAACCGGGAATACAATGCCCCAGCATTGTACAATATGCAAACACAGCAATTGTCCTTATTGGTTGATGATATAAATTGGGATATAGAAGACTATGCCATTAATGAAAGCCTCACTCTTGCCGCATTTAAAACGAATGAAGCGGGTGCTTCAAAATTATATATCCAAAACCTTGCAACAAAAAAATATCAAGTAGTGCAGGGTTTGGGCACAGGTATCATTGGTGGTTTGGAATGGCATCCACAACAAGATCTACTGGGTTATACTTTTGGATATGCAAAATCATCGGCAGATGTATATGTGTACAGTCATGCAAACAAAACAATACTGCGGTGGACGGAAAGTGAAACAGGTGGCATGTCATTGGATGAATTGAATGAGCCCAAACTTATAGAATGGAAAAGTTTTGATGACTTAAACATTAGTGGATTTCTCTATAAAGCAAATAAAAAATTTACAGGCAAAAGACCTGTTATCATTCAAATACATGGTGGACCGGAGGGTCAGAGCCAACCTGGCTTTATAAATAGAAGTAATTATTATTTGAATGAATTAGGTATCAGCATTATTTATCCCAATGTGCGTGGTAGCACAGGTTTTGGAAAAACATTTACGGATATGGATAATGGCCTCAACAGAGAATCTAGTGTAAAAGATATTGGTGCTTTGATTGACTGGATTGGCACACAGCCAGACCTAGATGCAGACCGCATAATGATAACAGGTGGCAGCTATGGTGGCTATATGACACTGGCCTGTGCATTTCATTATAACGATAAAATCAGGTGTGCATTAGATGTAGTAGGCATAAGTAATTTTAATACATTTTTAAAAAATACAGAAGCCTATAGGCAGGATTTAAGAAGGGTGGAATATGGGGATGAACGTGACCCAACAATGGCAGCATTTTTTGAAAAAATAGCACCACTCAATAATGCTCATAAAATAACAAAACCTTTGTTTATAGTACAAGGCAAAAACGATCCTCGAGTACCATATACAGAAGCAGTACAAATGATGGAGAAAGTAGCTTCAAATGGTGGTACGGTATGGTATCTTGAAGCAGCAGACGAGGGTCATGGGTTTCAAAAAAAGCAAAATATAGATTATCAGTTTTATGCTACAGTCCATTTTATTCAACAATATCTATTAAACTGAAATTTTATGCAAAGCAATGCAGCATCGGTGCAAGAATATATTGCATCATTACCTGAGGACAGGGCCAAAGCAATAGAGGCACTTCGAAAAATAATCAATAAAAATATACCAAAGGGCTTTAAAGAAGAAATGAGTTATGGAATGATTGGATTTGTGGTACCACATATTATTTATCCGGCAGGTTATCATTGTAATTCAAAACTGCCATTGCCCTTTTTGAGTATTGCTTCGCAAAAAAATTTTATTGCTGTTTATCACATGGGTATTTATGCAAATCCCGAATTATACAAATGGTTTATGGAAGCACATGCTAAAGCCTCCCCTAAAAAACTGGATATAGGCAAAAGCTGTATGCGCTATAAAAAACCGGAGGATATTCCATACCAATTGATTGGTGAACTTGCAGGAAAAATCACTCCAAGGGAGTGGATAGATTTATATGAATCTGCTTTTAGAAAAAAAGGATAGTGGAAGCTACGCCTATTTCACTATGTATTATTTAATCGATCTGTGTGGAGTATTATTACAGAATGATCTAAAAATCAGCTCATTTATTTTATTCCATGAAAAATGGAATTCTATATTTGAGCCGTAAACAATATAGAAAGATGACTACCATAAAAGGCCCCGGTATTTTTCTTGCACAATTCATGGGAGATAAAGCTCCATTCAGCAATCTGGAATCTATATGTTTATGGGCAGAGAGTTTAGGTTTTAAAGGAGTGCAACTCCCTACTTGGGATGAGCGTTGCATCAACTTAGAACTTGCAGCTGAAAGCAAGACCTATTGCGATGAGCTAAAAGGGTTGGTTAACAATTGTGGTTTGGAAATAACCGAATTGAGCACCCATTTACAAGGCCAGTTAGTTGCTGTAAATCCTGCTTACAATGAACTCTTTGATGCATTTGCCCCAGCATCAGTAAAAGGTAATGCAACAGCACGCACTGACTGGGCTATTCAACAATTAAAATATGCAGCAAAAGCATCACAAAATCTTGGCTTAGATGCACATGCTACTTTTAGCGGAGCCTTAATGTGGCAGATGGTTTATCCTTGGCCACAAAGACCTGCAGGGCTAGTACAATCAGGGTTTGAAGAATTGGCCAAAAGATGGCTGCCCATACTCAATACTTTTGATGAAAATGGAGTAGATGTATGTTATGAAATTCACCCCGGTGAGGATTTGCATGATGGCGTGAGTTATGAAATGTTTTTGGAAAAAGTGAAGCAGCATAAAAGGGCTTGTTTATTATATGATCCCTCACATTTTGTATTACAATGTCTGGATTATTTAGCTTACATTGATATTTATCATGAAAGAATAAAAATGTTTCATGTTAAAGATGCAGAGTTTAATCCTACAGGAAAGCAGGGTGTATATGGCGGTTATCAAAATTGGATTGATCGTGCAGGTCGTTTCAGATCTTTGGGAGATGGCCAGGTAAACTTTAAATCCATATTTAGTAAGTTGGCAAAATACAACTACAGCGGTTGGGCTGTAATGGAATGGGAATGTTGCTTAAAGCATCCGGAAACCGGAGCGGCTGAGGGTGCTGAATTTATCCAAAAGCATATTATACCTGTTACTGAAAAGGCATTTGATGATTTTGCCGCCGGAGGCGATGATTCCCTGCTCAATAGCAGAATTCTTGGCTTATCATAAATTATATGACTCACAAATTAAAAATAGAAAGAATGAAAATGAAATGGATTATTTTGAGTGCAATTGCAGTATTCGTTTCCTGCGGTGAATCAGCACCAAATGAAGAAGCAGTAGCTGATGAAATAGCAAAAACTGAAACAGTTGATTTAAGCACAAACCCTGACTATGTAAAGGGTGTAGAACTCATTGGTAAAAGTGATTGCCTTACCTGTCATAAACTGGAAGAAAAATTGATTGGTCCTTCCTATAAAGAAGTAGCTACAAAATATGATAATACTCCTGAAAATATAAAGCTACTTGCAGGAAAAATTATAACAGGAGGAAAGGGTGTATGGGGAGAAGTGGAAATGACTGCACATCCTGATTTAAGCCAAGAAGATGCTGAGGCATTGGTGAAATATATTTTCCTTCAGAAATAAAATCTTTGCTTTATGAAATATTTAATTTGTGTATTATTTTTTGTAGGAGCCCTCGCTTCCTGCACTAATAATGAGCCTTCTATTGATGAGGCAGAAACAGCCGTAAATGCCGATTCTGGTTGGATTTCATTATTTGATGGCAGCACCACAAATGGGTGGCATAGCTATGCAAAATCAACAGTAGGCAGTTCTTGGAAAGTAATGGATAGCGTACTCTATTTGGATACTTCAAATAGGAAAGATGGATCCATATCAGATGGTGGAGACCTTACCAGCAATGATGAATATGAAAATTTTCATCTTTCATTGGAGTGGAAAATATCCCCTGCGGGAAATAGTGGTATAATGTTTCATGTAAATGAAGATACTTCTAAATACAAAGCATCTTTTTGGACAGGCCCAGAGATGCAAATATTGGACAATAAACACCCAGATGCAACTGAAAAACACATGGCCGGAGATTTATATGATTTAATAGCATCCAAACAAAGAAATGAAAAGCCTGCCGGCGAATGGAATCATGCAGCAATCATTTACAACAAAGGAAAATTAGAATTTTATCTCAATGAGGTAAATACGATAACAACTTCTAAAGGGGATAGTACCTGGAATGCAATGGTAGCAGGTAGTAAGTTTACAGAATGGCCAGATTTTGGTACATTTTCAAAAGGACATATTGTATTGCAGGATCATGGCAACTTTGTAGCATTCAGAAATATAAAAATAAAAATCTTGTAAATTACTTTGCACTACGTGCAATGAAAAAGCCCCTGTCAATATAATTGGGGCTTTTTTGATTTTAAGAAGGACTATTATTTAAATCTTAAATTATATGTAGCGCCCACACCTGCATGCTGTATAGCACCACCCTCATTATCACCACGCAAAACATGATTATAATAACCAAAGAAATTAAAATCATAGTTATGGAATCCTACTTGTGGTCTTACATAAAACCCACCATCTGCATCTTCAATACCTGTTAAGAATGAATAACCTGCATCAGCACCTGCAAAAAATCCTTTGCTGGCAGGATAGTAGCGAAACATAGCACCAACAGGTATCAAGCCAAAATCTTTTAAAGATTTTTTTGCGAAGAAATGATTGTAGCCGGTGGTAATACCCAGACCCAAATGAGGATTCAACAAGAACTGTCCTTTAACATCAAGACCAATAGTAAATGAACTTACATCACCTACATTACCTACAGGAATACCTGCCATAATACCAGCTTTTAACCATGAGTTTTTTGTTGTTATTTCAGTGGTATTTTGTTGAGCAAAACTGCTACCTGCCATAAGGGCGGCAGCACTAAATAGGAAAAGTTTTTTAAGCATAATAGAATTTTAGCAGCACTTGTCAAATGGCATACCAAAATAGATATCTAAAGAAAAAATTATTCATACAAAATAGATCCTAAGCACATTGAGTATCATTTAAAATTTCATGGGGTCATGCATTTTTTATATCCACCACTACATTTTCTTTTTCATTTATTTGCAATCAAAGGAAATAGTATGAGGGTTGATTTAAGAAGTGATACAGTTACAAAGCCAAGCCCAGAAATGTACAAAGCCATGATGGAAGCAGTTGTAGGCGATGATGTGTTTGGCGAAGATGAAGCAATCAATGAATTAGAGACAAAAACTGCTGCATGGTTTGGCATGGAGGCAGGAATATATTGTCCAAGCGGTACCATGACCAATCAACTAGCTATTAAATGTCATACACAACCAGGGGACGAAGTAATCTGTGATGAATCCTCACATATCTATCAATATGAAGGTGGGGGTATAGGTTTTAATTCGGGGTGTTCAGTAAAATTATTAAATGGTGACCACGGACGAATATCTGCAAATCAGGTAGTACAATCAATCAACAAAAAAGATGATATACATAAAGCTAATTCAAGAATGGTTAGTCTTGAAAATACATCAAATAGAGGTGGAGGAGCCTGCTACGACTGGGAGGAAATACGAAAAATAAAAAATGTTTGTGTAGCAAATGAACTTTCCCTTCATCTTGACGGGGCTAGGGTATGGAATGCAATTGTTGCAAATAATGAAAACCCAGTATGGTATGGAGAATCTTTTGACAGCATTTCTGTTTGCTTCAGTAAAAGCCTGGGTGCACCTGTGGGAAGTGTGCTATTGGGGAATAAAAATTTAATACAAAAAGCAAGACGGTTTAGAAAAATTTTTGGTGGTGGTATGAGGCAGGCAGGCATTCTTGCAGCAGCATGTACTTATGCACTTGAACATAACATTAAACGGCTTCAGATAGATCACCAGTACGCTCTTGTCATTTCAAAAGCACTTGAACAAAAGCACTTTGTGAAGAGGGTTTTGCCGGTAAGTACTAATATCATCATTTTTGAAACACATACAACTGAGCAAACTACTGTATTTGTAAAAATAATGCTTTCAAAGGATATTCATTTGTTTGCCATGGCTCCAAACCGGGTTCGCATTGTCCTTCATTTAGATGTGAGTAGTGCAATGGTGGACTATATGCTAGCCCAATTAAATAGAATCTAGTAACCTATTTACTCTAATTTGACCTCGATGATCCAGATGCTTTTTGATGAAAAGTTTCATGGCATTATGGAAAATTGTTTGACGTTAATTTTTGGCAGCAGAAATAGTAAGCTTTTTAAGCGTCAACAATTGTTCTCAAATGTAAGGTATGCAGCAAGCCAGCTTTGTAATAAATTAAAAGGCAGAATCTGGGTTTTATAAAAAAGGCCTGCTTCTAAATAGAGCAGACCCTTACCCCCCGGTTGTGCATTTCGCAGATGAGTTTTGTTGGTTCAAACTCATCCACTATTTGCAGTTGTTAAATATCATAGAAGAAAAGTATTTGTCTTTCTTCATGAGTTATCTGGGAATCTCCATTATGTAAACGGCGATTCATATAGAGTGTTAAAGCATAGGTGCAACGGTCCAAATCGTTTGCTGGGTTGAGTGGTAAAGCATTGTTACTTCCACCTTCAGTTGCAGAGTCTGTATTGCCAGATAATCCAATTACATGACCCACCGGGCCTAAATCACTATAATATCTGTCAATACTCCCACTATTGTTATGTAGATTCATGCCCACACTTTGCAGGTGTGGATGATATACGGTGTATTTTGCATTGAGTAGTCCATTGATAGGCGCACAATCTCCTAAGGCATCCATTTCATTGATTCCTAATTTAATGACTGAGCTATTGTTATTTATAATGGCTGCGTTTAAGGTTTTACCACTACCTGGTATTACATTAAAGATATTGTTAGCTTTATCTACTACTTCACGTATAGAAAATCGGATAGCAATTTTTTCAATGGACATTGAATGGGCTGGCACCGATGTACCTGTTGCATAATCATTTTCATTCAAGTTTGCTTGATTTGTAAATGCGGCAGTATTGAGACTGATAAGTGTATCACTGTCTATAAACCAATAATTACTCAGATCTACAAGGCTATGAATTACTTGTGTGCGGGCAATAGCCTTATTTATGTCAAACCAACCTTCCGCATCAAAATCTGATCGATCACTGTCAACATTATGTACATTAAATGGGAAGCTTTTTTCATAAAGTTTAGCTACAGTTGAAGCAACAAATAAACCCGAATCTTTACCGATTATTTTTGTAGTGGCTAGTGCAAAAGCTGGTGCGGCGGCACCATTTGGAGTTGTATCTGTACTAACTTCAAAGCGATATTCAATAGGAAAACCTGCAGCAGATTTTGCCGGTGCTTGTCCGGTAAGGTTTATACTGCCAAAAAGTGCATATTTACCACTACCGGCATAGCCTTCTGCATCAAAACCTTTTGGTCCTCCAAGAGTTATATTGAAAGTAGAGCCAATCCCTGTCCATGCACTTGGAAAATTATCATTTGGATCACCAACATTTATTTTACTGCAAAGA
Source organism: uncultured bacterium (assembly GCA_964293305.1). Lineage (GTDB taxonomy): Bacteria > Bacteroidota > Bacteroidia > Chitinophagales > Chitinophagaceae > CALAGJ01. Next base: position 30,131 of record CAXYYO010000026.1, read on the forward strand.
TCCACACAAAGACAATAACCTACATTGTTTCGCCTATCTGCGGCTGTTTCATTTATTAAATTAGTGCCTGCTATTTCAGCTTTGAAATATACATCTGGTCCACTACTGAAGAATGGGAAGCTGGGATCTGTTTCAAGACTTAAAGGAAGGAAATTTACTTTAAAATCTGCACTGGTATAGTCAATTCTAAAATGGCCATTTGCATCAGTTATAGCAGTACCCAAAAAGTCATCTGTAAATAAATCTGCATCATAAGCGTTTACAGTTGCATGTGCAATAGGCATTTGGGTTTCGCAATTGCGAAGATGTCCACAAATCATCCATGCATCAAAATAATAACCTCTAATATAACACCACCATTTTGAAGAAATAGCATAGTTAAAAGCATAACTATAAGTTTCTCTTTGTTTATCAATAGTGTATTGAGGATAGAATGTGGTTAAATGAAATTGTAGGGGAGTGCGGCGTGGTTTACGGGGTGGTGTACGTGGTACTGTGCCACATTCAAAGTCAATATCAAAAGCAGTAGATGAATATTTTTCATCTACAAGAAACACGAAATTTCCTTTTTCATCAGTGGCGCTTTTTGCAATCAGCAAATTGCTTCTTTCTTTTTTTTCTTCGGGTGTTACTAACCGAAAAGTTTCTTTAGTATTTGCTACAGTATTGGCCAATACACGATCCTGCTGCCAAGGTAAATAGAGATAAACAACAGCGGGAAAGATCGCTTCTGTGCATTCCTCGCAGAGGTAGCCTCTTAGGTTGCCTTTGATTTTGTAATTCATTTTATTTATTTGTTTGTTAATAATTTACAAGTTCGATAAAGAATTTCTATAGAAATAAATCTGAAGAAATGGCTTTTACTAATTTGCTTATTAGTAGAACAACAGACTAAAAAATTGTTACCCTGAAATTTGTATTTTTTTTTAGCCAAGCGAAAAGAATCATAAGTTGATGAAGAAAGGATTAAAAATGAGCTTGAAAAATCTATTCTACGTGAAAATACACCAATCATCTTTTAGGCTATTTATAGGTAATTTTTATTTTATTGACCTAAATAAATATTAATCATATTTTGATTCAGTCTTCATTTTGTTACAAAATGAAATGATAGAGATATAGGAATAAAAAAATTTAAAAGACAGCTATACTTTATTTGTAAATCGAAATTTTAATAGTGGGCTGATGTATCTTTACATAAACATTTATTGCTCGTATATTTGCCACCTATGACACAAGAACAATTAAAGGATATGCGGTCCCGCTTAGTCGGGATAAGGAGGTTTCTTTGACGTTGATAACCGACTATATAAATTAGAGAATGATCGAAGGCTGAGTTTATCTTTAGGTTTTTGGGATGATAATACCAGAGCTACTCTGGTCATGAAAGAAATACAGGTAAATGAGTACTGGTTAAAAATATACGATCAAGTAGGATCTGCCATTGACGATTTTGTAGTGCTATTTGATTTTTGGAAATCAGGAGATGCCACAGAAGAAGAAACACATACTGCGTATGAAACAGCATTACAACTTTTAGAAGAAGCAGAGTTTAAGAGTACCCTCAATCAACCAGAGGATGAGTTACCGGCTGTATTACAAATCAACCCTGGTGCTGGTGGCACAGAAAGCCAAGACTGGGCCGAAATGCTTTTGCGGATGTACAGAATGTACGGAGAAAAGCAGGGATGGAAAGTAACCGAAATTGATTTTCAGGAAGGTGATGGGGCAGGAATAAAATCAGCAACACTTCAGTTTGAAGGACCATTTGCTTATGGATTTTTAAAAACTGAAAGTGGTGTACACAGATTAGTACGCATATCACCATTTGATAGCAATGCCAGGAGGCATACATCATTTGCCAGTGTATTTATTTATCCCCTCATTGATGATACTATTGAAATTGACATAAATCCAGCAGATTTAGAATGGGAATTTTATAGAAGTGGGGGCAAAGGTGGACAGAATGTAAATAAAGTAGAAACTGCAGTAAGATTGAAACATGGGCCCAGTGGTATTATTGTAGAATGTCAGCAGTCCCGCACACAGGGTGAAAACAGAGAGCTTGCATTAAAAATGCTCAGAAGCAGACTCTATGAAGAAGAACTAAGGCGCAGAGAAGCAGCAAAAAATGCTGTGAATGCCGGAAAGAAAAAAATAGAATGGGGCAGTCAAATAAGAAGCTATGTATTTCATCCCTATAAAATGATTAAAGATCATCGCTCAGGATATGAGGTAGGGAATATTCAACCAGTGATGGATGGAGAATTAGATGGCTTTATAAAAGCGTCGTTACTTCAAGAAAAAGAATCTGAAAGTAGTTAAAAACTACGGTTCAACTTTACCCATTCCGTTATATATAATGCAATTTCTTGTGTGGGAGTACCAGGTGCAAAGAGCTGTCCTACACCCTTTTGTTTTAGAATTTCCATATCATCATTTGGTATAATGCCGCCACCTGTAAGTAGTACATCGTTCATTCCTTTTTCCTGCATCAAGGCAAGAATTTTTGGAAAAACAGTATTGTGCGCTCCGCTCAATATGCTTATGCCGATTGCATCCACATCTTCCTGAAGTGCGGCTGCTACCACCATTTCGGGGGTTTGCCTTAGCCCGGTATAAATCACTTCCATACCTGCATCTCGAAGTGCAGCTGCAATAATTTTTGCACCACGGTCATGACCATCTAAACCTACTTTTGCTACTAAAACCCTAACGGGTCTGTTAAGTGTTGTTGACATAAAAATTGAGGCAACAAAAGTAAATGAATTAATGGAGTTTGCATTTTTAATGGCAATTTCTTAAACCAAATTGAAATATAATCTCAATACAATTATTTTTGCGAACTCAAAAAATTTTTGCTTTATATGAATATTTTGGAAATACAATCAAATGATTTTAAAAGACGTCACAATGGTCCAAGTGCTGAGGAAACAGCGGAAATGCTTGCCACCATTGGAGTATCGTCATTAACTGAACTTGTAGATAAAACAGTGCCGGCTGGCATTCGTCATCAAAAGCCTTTAAATCTGCCTGCGGCAATGAGTGAAGCAGCGTATTTAAAGCATATCAAAAATATTTCCCTCCAAAACAAAGTTTTCAAAAACTACATTGGCCAAGGCTACTATGATACATTTACTCCACCTGTTATTTTAAGAAATATTTTTGAGAATCCGGGTTGGTACACACAATATACTCCTTACCAGGCAGAAATTTCGCAGGGCCGCTTAGAAAGTCTGCTCAATTTTCAAACTATGGTAAGCGATCTCACAGCATTGCCTGTAGCAAATGCCTCTTTATTAGATGAAGCCACAGCGGCAGCGGAGGCAATGAGTATGTTTTTCAATACCCTTAATCGTAATCATGATGCCATTGAAAGGCCAAAGTTTTTTGTAGATCAGCACGTATATGCACAAACAATACAAGTCATTCAAACACGTGCCACACCCCTTCATATAGAAGTTATAATAGGAGATTATACTACTGCTCAAATTGATCAATCCTATTTTGGAGCACTTGTACAATATCCGGACGCAGCAGGATCTATTGCAGATTATAAAAATTTTATTGCCTCTGTACATGCACAGGGTGCTTTTGTAGTAATGACCACAGATTTAATAGCCCTCACCTTACTTACTCCTCCCGGAGAATTGGGTGCGGATGCGGCCTGTGGATGTTCACAAAGACTTGGCGTTCCTATTGGTTTCGGCGGCCCACATGCTGCTTTCTTTGCCACTACAGAGGATTTTAAACGCAACCTTCCCGGTAGAATAATAGGTGTAAGCATTGATGCCAAAGGAAACAGGGCCTTGCGTATGGCATTGCAAACAAGAGAGCAACATATAAAAAGAGAAAAGGCTACTTCAAATATTTGTACGGCGCAAGCCTTATTAGCAAATATGGCAGCTATGTATGCTATCTATCATGGACCCGAGGGTTTAAAAAATATTGCGCAGCGCATAAGCCAGTTTACACAAATTTTGGCAGATTATTTACAGCAAAAAGGATTTCATGTTGTAAATACAAACTACTTTGATACTATCACCGTGCAAAGCACGGAAATAGACCAAATAAAAGAAAGAGCTGAAGCAGCACAAATAAATTTATACTATCCTAATCAAGATCATTTTTCTGTAGCTCTGGATGAAACTGTGGATCTCAATGATTTAAATTTATTGATTCAAACCATTTGCAATGACAAATCAATAGGAATTAATATTCCGGACACATTAAATCTTTCAAACATACCAGATGGCCTAAAACGCAGCAGTACTTTTCTTACTCATCCTGTATTTAATAGTTATAGAACGGAGAGCCAGATGATGCGATATATTAAAGCACTGGAAAATAAGGACCTCTCCTTAAATACAAGTATGATTTCTCTGGGTAGTTGTACAATGAAACTCAATGCAGCATCTGAAATGATGCCACTTAGCTGGAGTCATTGGAGTAATTTACATCCTTTTGCCCCTGCGGAGCAAACGGGCGGTTATCAACAAATGTTGGATGAGCTTTCAGCTTACCTCTGTGAAATAACAGCTTTTGATGCTTGTAGCTTACAGCCAAATAGTGGAGCCCAAGGAGAATATGCCGGATTGCTTTCTATTAAAGGTTATCATGAAAGTATGGGCAATCACCAGAGAAAAATTATACTTATACCCATATCAGCTCATGGCACAAACCCGGCAAGTGCAACCATGGCAGGTATGAAAGTAGTTGTGGTAAAAGCAAAGGAAAATGGATATATCGATATGGAAGACCTGAAAGCAAAAGCTGCACAATATGCAGATACGCTTGCAGGCATTATGATAACCTATCCAAGCACTTATGGAGTATATGAAGAAACGGTAAAAGAAATAACATCAATCATTCATGCACATGGTGGGCAAGTATATATGGATGGCGCAAATATGAATGCACAAGTAGGTCTTACGGCACCTGGATTGATAGGTGCAGATGTATGCCATCTTAACCTACACAAAACTTTTGCCATACCACATGGAGGTGGTGGCCCCGGTATGGGTCCCATTTGTGTAAAACAACATTTAGAGCCTTTCCTTCCCGGTCATAACACTTGGAAAGGTGGCCATGAAAACGATGCAGTAAGTGCTGCACCATTTGGCTCGGCTTCTATATTACTCATTAGCTATGCCTATATCAGAATGCTGGGTTTTGATGGTTTAAAACAAGCTACTGAATATGCCATTCTTAATGCAAACTATATGAGGGCCAGATTGCAAAATGATTATGACATTCTCTATCTTGGCACCAATGGTACTTGTGCTCATGAATTTATTGTGGACTTAAGACCCTTTAAAAAAACAGCAGAAATAGAAGCGGAGGATATTGCAAAAAGATTGATAGACTACGGCTTTCATGCACCCACTATGAGTTTTCCTGTGCCTGGTACGTTTATGATTGAGCCTACTGAAAGTGAAGACAAAGCAGAGCTAGATCGTTTTTGCGATGCGATGATTAGTATTAGAGAGGAAATAAAAGCATTGGAAACTGGGCATGCTGATAAACATGATAATATGCTAAAAAATGCCCCACATACTCAGTTTGTAGTAATGGCAGATGAATGGGCGCATTCCTATAGCAGACAGTTGGCCGCATTCCCATTGTTCTATGTTACAAAAAATAAATTTTGGCCATCCGTTTCAAGGGTAAATAATACGCATGGTGATCGTAATTTAGTTTGTACTTGCGAACCAGTGGAAAGTTATATGACCAACTAAAATGTTATAATCATTCCAAAATGAAACCTCGGACAGCAATGAATTAGTTTGAATTATTTTACATTCCAACTGTATCAATTGCTTACAAACTATAACAATATAAAGAGAAAGCTCCTCCCTAATTGAGGAGCTTTTTTATTTTTTTCTCAAACTTAAAAAGTTCCAATTAAATTGATAAAGATTTGATTTTACCTTAATTATTGGGTTGATCATTTTTTCCCTTCGGGAAATGAATAAGCTGCACGCTTTAATCTTTAAAAATATCAAGTTTTTCTTTGCTGTAAAATCTTCACAATTCGATAATAGCTTCAATTGTAATAATAAAACAATTGGGAGCCCTTTTAGCAATGCAAAAAATGGTAAATATTGTTTTGACTAAATATAAATTAAGGCCTATGAATTAATGTACCCAAAGTTCTTTTATATCTCTCATTTTATGTAGAAGATTGGGAAGCCATTTATTTTTGCCTGTACACGCCGCAAGTTCAAATTGCTTTAAGATTAAAAGCAAATAGTAGGTATTGAATAATATCGAGAATCGGATGACAAAATATTTGCCATAAAAGGTTCATATTTTTAATAAATGTTATATCCATATTTAAAAGGAAAACTTGACATGCTATCTTTTGAATTATTGAGTTGTATATTACGGAAAAGCTTGAAATCTGAAACCTAGAATAACGACTATCCATCATGCATTATTTAGTAGAAAATTCTGGACTGGAATAAACTTTAGAAATAATACCTCAATAATATTTGCAATTTATCTATCTTGCATCAATATAAAATTGCACATAATTTTTGTACTAAACTTAATAAGTGGAAATAATACTAGGAGCGATATATGCCTTGCTTCCATTCTTACACATCATTGCTGTAATAGGCCTGTTATTAAAAGTTATTTTGCCAATTGGCTTTGACAGCCTGAATCCGGTATATGTAATAACAAGTTATTTTAAATTTTATAATAAGGAATCTGCTGTTACAGGAAATGCATGGCGAAAAACTTACGTAAGGATAAATAATGTCATAAATTACTACACTTATACTTGGTTTTTTATTTGCTTGATGTGTCTTATTGCATTTGGAGATCTTGGGTTTAACCAAAACAATTAATCTACAAGTATTTTTTATAGATTTCTACTATCACAGGACCAATGTTTTGATACGAAAAATCATGTGCTGTGGATACAATTGACTTTTTATCAAAAGGTCTTTTTCCGATGAAAGTATTAAGGGTGAAAGCAAGTGCTTCAGGGTTTTCTGTTTCTGCAAAAAATGCATTAATTCCATCTTGAAGATATTCTCTAAAAACTGGCAAATCGCTTACTATCACAGGTATGCCACTGGCTATTGCTTCCATATTTACACAACCAAAAGTTTCAAATCTGGAATAGAGAACTAGTGCGTCAGCTTGCTGCATTAAAGTAAATAAATTTTGCTGTGTGGTTTCTGCAATCCATAAGATCATATCATCAATTTCTAAATCATTCACCAATTGTTTTAAATCATTCCTATTTGGACCAACAATTTGCAATGAAAACTTTTGCTGGTATTGGTGCTTTAATAGATGAAATGCCTTTAGCATGCCCTCCGGATTTTTTTGCGGAGTAAGCGTTGATATATGAATAAAAATCGGAACTGCCCTGTGTGTGGTTGCACTATTATTTTGTTTAAATATTTCCATATTTACAACATTATAAACAGGACTCATGTGCTTTATTGGAAACTGCTGCTCAAATGATCGACCCAGAGAATGAGATACCGGAATAAAGCAGGATACCCGATTAAGAATGATACGTAATGCAATCCTCCTCCAAAAACCAAAACCAGGTTTATATGGCTTTGCTTCGGGCATGTATCCGCTATATTGCTCTGTAACGAAATAGGGTGTTTTATACAAAAGATTATGGAATAGCGCCACCCAACCTGCCCTCAATGTAATATGCACATGGATTAAGCTTGGCTTTCCATTTTTTGCTTTGTATTGAAGTATCATACTGTGATACAGCCATAGTGAAAAACAATAAGAAATTAGTTTTTCAATTCCAAAAAAATTGGACATACTATAATAGGCTATGGAGTAGGAGAGGTTGGCAAATTTTTCATCTTGATAATTTTCAATGATTGTTTTCTCGTTGGATTTCAAACGGCGTTTTACATGAATAACATGCACTGGCTTGAGCAATGAAACTGCCTCTGCATGCCGCTTTATAAAATCCCCATTAAGCGGTTCTTCTTTACTTGGAAACCATGAGGCCAGCCATACAATTTTATCCATTGGTTTCATTTTCTATTTGGCCACCAGATATTGGCATACTTTCTTTTAAAATAAATATATGCTTTACCCATTTTAAATCCTTCTTTTTAAACCCAATAAAATTCAATATGGAAATATTATGATTTTTTTTGATGATGATATAAGAATAAATCATTAGAATAAAGTAGGCTAATGAACTAACTGCAGCAGCAGCTATTGTACCATATAAAGGCACTGTAAAATGATAAGCTATGAAAGCAATTATTAATGCAATACTTGCTGATATTACATTTTGCTTTACATGACCGCTACCACCTATCCAGGCCGCCAAAATATTGTGTACAGATAAAAAATATATACCGGGTAATAAAATCAACAATGGCACGGTCATCGTGGTAAAACTATCTCCAAATATCAATGGAAAAATATAGTTTCCCATTAGTGCAATTATTATAAACAGGAGTAGAAAGAACAGACCTATTAGTCTGCAAATGGTTTCAATATTTTGGATTATATATGCATCATATTTTTTATTTGCCACTTGCGGAAAGATAACAGCAGCAGCTATTTGCGGCAAAATGAGTAACATCTGCCCCAACCGAGAGGCTTGTAAATAATTTCCCAAATCAGCAGCAGTGCAGGTACTTGCTTGCTTTAGAAACCAGGCATCCATTCTATAGACAAAAAAGAAAAAAATATTTGCCCAAAGGGCAATAAAAGAATAAGAAAAAAACTGTTTTAAAGTATAATCGGACCCATTTTTATTTGGCAATACATTTTCCTTTTTTAAAACTACTGTTAAGTATAGAATCAATCCTGACAAGGATATTGAAGAGAAATAAATTAAAAAAAAATGATTGGTTCCCTTGTCTGTATTAACGAGAATAATTGAAACAACCAGAAAACAAAAATTTGAGAAGGCCTGCATAGCATAAGGAAGAAAAAAGGATTGATTTGCCTGCAGCCATGCACCACTAAAATTAATGAGGCATTGACCTACCACAAATAAAAAAATATATAGTGAAAACATTAATGGGGAAGCAGTAGTGGATAGATGAAACAGATGGAAACAATAATGAATTAAAATCATTCCAGCCAAACCAGCTATAATACTCCATACCAGTATCAATATTTTAAGCCAAGGAGCAGTTTGATGACCAGCAACATAATATGTTATACCAGCATCCAAAGTAAAACTAACAAGGAGTTGAACAAAGGATAAGATTACAAGCGTATAAAAAAAATTGCCAGCTTCTTCGGCTTGAAGATATCTTGACAAAAAAATAGTAACTGCTAAAACAGTAATATAGTAAAGGCCACGGCCAAGCATGCTATGTGCCAGCAGTTTTTGAATATGCATGTCATGCAAATTTAGGGTAGATGCATGCGGTAGTAATTTTCAGTGATGAGAAATATTTTAAACCTTACGCTACATTTATTTTTATCCTGACTATCGTATCCTAAAATCTGATTATTTGGAAACCAGTGCAGGTGGTTGAAACCAATAAAGAATGCCGGTAAATAATAGAACCAATAATGCGCCGGCTACATTTAACCATAAAAATCCAAAACCAATAATTCCGTTATAGTCCAATGTAAATAATGTAATTACAAATATTTCTGCTATCAAAGCCCCCCAAAAAACTGCCTGTCCAGCTACTTTTTTAAAATAAAAAGCAATTAAAAAAATACCTAATATAACTCCATAAAACAGTGAACCAAAAATATTGACAACTTCTATCAGGCTACCTAATTTATTACTAAATTGTGCTACTATAATACAAAAAATACCCCAACCCAGCGTAAACCATTTACTCAAATTATACTGTTTTGCCTGCTCTTCATCGGAAGCTGTAGCATGTGGATGATGCTTCTTTATGCGGCAGTAAAAATCAATCATCGTACAGGCTGCTAAAGCATTGAGGGCCGCTGCTATGGAACCCCAGGATGCAAGAAAGATAATGGCTATCAGCAATCCTACCAATCCCGCAGGTAGATTATCTACTACATATCTTATAAAAATATAATTTGTATCATTGGTATCAATAGTATTATCTGCTTGCAGTAAAATTGATTTATAATTATTTCTTATTTGTTGTACTTCTTTTTGTGAATTTTGTAAAACCCGCTTTAATTGATTTGCATCGGTGTTATCAGTTTTCAAAGCTTCTGCATAAGCTATGGCAGCTGTTTGTTGTTGTATTTGAGCTTGCTCAAATTTTGCCTCTGTAAGTTTTAAACTATCGCCAAATGTTGATTGGTATACATCAGGACTAATAGTTTTATTAAAAAATATGGGCCCGCTATTAAACTGATAAAAAGCAAATAACAATACGCCAAGCAAAAGAATGAAAAATTGCATGGGCACTTTTACTAATCCATTCATCAGCAATCCCATTCTGCTTTCTGTAATATTTTTTGCCACAAGATATCTACCCACTTGGCTTTGATCGGTTCCAAAATAAGACAGTGCCAAAAACAAACCACCAATAATACCGCTTACAATATTATAACGGTCTTTCCATTCAAATCCATTTTCTCCAAAACCGGAAGTAATAATATTTACTTTTCCCGCAGCACCACTTACTCTTAGAGCATCTGTAAAACCAATTCCTTCCGGCAGGTGATTAACCATGTACCATCCTGCAATAAACATGGCTGAAAAAATAATCAGCATTTGTAAGGTTTGTGTATAAGCTACTGCTTTTGCACCCCCGGATACGGTGTATATGATCAATAGCCCACCCATAAAAATATTTGTCCAGAAAATATCCCATCCCATTATTGATGATAGAATAAGAGAAGGTGCATAAATACTAATACCGGTACTTAATCCTCTTGATAAAAGAAAAAGTGAAGCGGTAAATACCCTGGTCTTTACATCAAATCTTTGTTCTAAATATTCATAAGCCGTAAATACATTCAATCGCTTATAAATAGGTACAAAACTTACCGAAATGATAATCATGGCAATAGGCAAACCAAAATAATACTGCACGAATCGCATACCATCAGTAAATGCCTGACCCGGTGCACTCAAAAATGTAATGGCACTTGCTTGAGTACCCATTATACCCAGTAATACGAAGTACCAAGGCATTGACTTATTGCTTAGAAAATACCCTTGCAAGTTTTTTGTAGTGCGCCCTTTCCATAAGCCATATCCTATAATAGATGCAAGTGTAATTATAAGTACTACCCAGTCTTTACTACTCATGAAAATTGTTTAGTAAGCCAGAAAAAAATACAGATACAGAGTATGAGCACTACAATCACTGTTAAATACCAATGAATCCATTTTTTAAAGAAAGGCGCTTTATCTTTTTGCATGGCGGTGTAATATATATAGCAATTAATTGAAATATATAATTCTATTCAAGGTATTATATGAGTGTAAGCAAGAATTAACTATTTAATAAGAATTTCAAAAACACGATAAGCAAATTTTGCAATTAATTTACAAAGCTCCACCATATTCCCAACCGAAACCAAAAACCTCTTGCACCATAATTTGGTGCTGTAAAATTAAATTTTGTAAACGTAAATCCATCTTTTTCATTGATTGAGTTTAGACCTTCTGCACGGATAAAACCTTTGAAACTTTTAATTCTGAAATGTAGGAAAAGATTAATATCTGGTCTGTTGCTTATTTGAACTGTATCTTGATACATAAACTGACCTGTTAGCGGGCTGTAGTTATCGCCTTTGTATGGCAGATAGTATCTAAGTTCTATACCAGTACTTAAATTTAGGTTTGTAAAAAAAACACCCTCAAATGCAATACGGTTGCGGGTAAGCGCAAATGGCATATTTACAGGAGGGCTTCCAGCAGCCTGTTGTATATATAATTCACTATACCAGTTCCAATGCTTTGCCAAACTGAATTTTTTTTGTGCATTTACTTGTAAAAGATTGAATAATGTGGACTCTTGTTCCGGCAGGAAAAAATCTTTAAAATATAAATAATTACTGATGATATAATAGTTGGCTTCCAGCTTTAAGTCAAGGCTTGGTATATCTAATTGCGCCAATGCCCTAATGGTGTTTTCATTGTTAAATGCTTTGTCAGAAAAGATTGGATAACTGCTAGTGCTATTTTGAAAAATAAACGAAGGTGTTCTATTCACATTTTGCAAACCTAATAACAAGCTACCTTTATTGTTTTCCAAACTCTTTTTCAAACTAGCTAGAAAATTATAATTGCCCGCATAGGGCCCGGTGATATAAAATTTTCCAAAAGCTTCAATGTCCCAAAGCTTGTTACGGGTTCGGTTTCTATATTCGCCACTTATATATACATTATTTATTAAAGTATCTGCATATTCAAAACTACCTTTAATGTTTTCCAGACCAGTACTCGCTTTAAAAAATTGATTGAGATTATTTTTTTCAGGGAATGAAATTATGCTGAAATCATTGGTAAGTTGTAGCCATTTATCTTCAAAAAGTATTGTATCCTTCGTAGCCGCATAGTTATAATACAGTCTATATAAATCATATTCAGGATTTTGATCCTGAAATTTATACTTGGTATTTTCAATGCTGAAAGTATGCTGAAAGCGAATACGAGGATAAAATAAACGCACTACATTAGAATCATTTACAATAGAATCTTTTTGACCTAAATCATAGGTTTGCCTCATTAAAAATCTTGTATCAAAGTAGGTAGTACCCGTACCAATTTCACTGGAGAAAATTGCCCTATAAGTAAGGGTGTTTCCGCCCAGCCTTGTGTCTGCTTCAAAAGTATTGTTCAGTGAAAGACTATCTAATTTTTTAGGGTCTTTTACACCACCATTTTCAGAGCTTCTTAATCTATTATTAATAAAAATTAGCTGGTTGTTGTACCGTTTATTATTGCTTTGATATTGTGTAGCAATACGCAGATTACTATGATTTGTATTTTGATTTTGATAGCTGCCCTGGCTATTGATGATGCGATAATTGAAGGTGAAATTAAAATTAGCACCCCTATTTTGTGTATGCAACAAATCGATCAATTGCTCCCCTCTGCTACCTAGCAAATATGCTGTTTCGGAATAGGGTCTTGTACTTTGAAAGAATTTTGTATTTTGATAGGTAAACTGATATATATCATAAGCATGAAAGCCTGCATCAAAACCAGCTTTAAGAAGAGGTGTAAAAACAAGATTTCGGGCAGCATTGCCAAAATTTCCGAGGTCAATATAGGTCCAAGGTAATGGGTATCTGATAAAAAAATCATTGATACTACTATCAAAACTTCGAGTAATAGTACTGTCAAAATACTTGTAATAAATAGTTATACTGTCTTCAAACCTGTCTCTTTTTTCAAAGGATTGATTTGTAGTATCAGATGTACCTATTCTGCCACCACTACCTAATCCAAGCGGAATGCTACCACCCGGTGAATCAAACTGGGCAGCAGCCTGAGTAACTGCTATCAGGCAAAAGAAAAAAAAGAAAAGCTTCTTTGCTTTCATGAGGGTTGCAAAATAAGGGGTTAAAATATGAATGAGTTAATGGTAGTGTTAATACCCTTTTTCAAAATCATGAAATGTTGAATATGCTGGATAATAATATTCCTTAGAACATAGAAATTACACTGCAACAATAAGGCAAAGCCTAAAATTAAAATATTTGTGAGAATATAAAAGATTATGAAGCAACACTATAATTTATCCATCTCCCCTGGTACCGGCTTTTGCAAAAGATGTTGATATATAAATCTTGTACGCTCCGCTTGATAATGTTGCCATTGCCCTTTTAATCTTCTCCAGCCATGTCTGCCACCGGGATAAAACATCATATCAAATTGTTTACCTTCTTTTTGTAATGCTTCGATGAGCTGAATACTATTTTGCATATGCACATTGTCATCCATTGTGCCATGTATGATATATAGCCCATTGTTATAATTTGATATATAATTTAAAATACTGCCTGCATCATATCCGGCTTTATTCTCCGAAGGAGCATCCATATATCTTTCTGTATAGTGACTATCATATAAACGCCAATCTGTTACGCTTCCTCCTGCTATACCATATTTAAATATTTGACTTGCTTTTGTAAGGGCAAGACAGGTCATATAACCTCCATAACTAAATCCATTGATACCAATTCTGGTAGAGTCTGCTATACCTTTATCTAGAAACCATTGCACCACCCTGCTATAATCTTTTATTTCCCAATGGCCCAAACTACGATGCATAAAATTCATTCCTGTTTTTCCAAAATGACCGCTGCCACGATGGTCTATAGCAATTTGTATTAAACCTTCTTTTGCCCACCATTGATTTTGCCCAATGCCTTTAAATCCATCATGCACCGTGCCTGCATCTGGACCACCATAAATAGAAACCCACACAGGATATTTTTTTGTACTGTCAAAATTTGTTGGCCATGTAATGAGTACCGGCAATTCAAAACCATCCCCGGAGGGAATACGAAGTAGCTCCGTTTTTGCTATGGTATATTTGTCAAAATCAGCCCCTTTCTCAGTGGCTATATTTCTGATGAAAGCACCATCAGCCTTCATGATTGACATGGTTTCCGGGCTACTTACATTTGAATAATTATCTACAAAATAATTACCTGATGGTGATAGATTCACTTGATGAGTAAATGCCCCGCTGGTAAGTTGTTTCAACCCGGAGCCGTCTTTTTTAATGGTCATTAAATCAGTTCTAGTGGAGTTATCTTTTCTTGCAGTAAACCATAATTGTTGCTTTTTATCATCCGTTTTTATGATTTCTTTTACCTGCCAGTTGCCACTAGTAAGTGCTTTATTAGAATTGATGGCTCTGTTATAATAGTATAGATGTTTCCACCCAGATACATCACTAAGTATCAAAAATTCTTGGTTATTGTAAAAGTGCAACCACTCCTTCCACTCTACCCATGTTTTTTGATATTCAGTATATATAATTTTCTTAGATCCAGTATTGATATCGGCAGCATACAAAAGGAGGCTATCCTGTGAGTGGCTCATCCATTGCATACACAATTCACGGCTGTCTGGCATCCAAAAAGGCATGCCAATATAATGATCAACTTGTTCATCAAAAGCCATCCAATTGGTATTTTGCGCAGCAAAAGAATAAACACCCATCTTTACCTTTGGATTTTCATCACCGGCTTTTGGATACCTGGTTTCTTCTGTAAAACCATGTACACCTGTACTGTTGTAAATAGGAAATATAGGTACTATATTATCATCAAAATGCATGAATGCTAAAGACTTACTATCCGGACTCCACCAGAAGGCACAATAGTTTGAAGCCCTTCCAAGTATTTCTTCATAATATATCCAGGACGCATATCCATTATAAACTGTAGCACTACCATCAAAACTGATCTGTTTTTCTTTTTTATCTGATATATTGATGACAAATAAATTTCCTGCTCTTGTAAATGCAACTGCTTTACCATCTGGGCTGAGTGTGGGGTTTTGTTCTTGCTGATCAGTATTGGTAAGTGCCATAACATTTCCCAAAGCATCTTCATACATAATGTCTCCTTCTTGTATATAAGATTCTGCAAGGAATGTAGTTTTCTGATACTTTGTACTTCCTGTTTTTACATTCATTAACACTGTATCAAATAATTTGTCTTGGCCTTGCTTTACGAGGAATATATTTTCATCATCCAACCAGTTTAAAATGCGAGGCATAGGCTGTAGTAAACCAGTGGTTTCCCCTTTAAGCATCTGCTCAGCAGTCAATTCTTTTTGTGCTGCAATTTGATTTGAAAAAATGAAAAGAAAACAAAACAACTTACATGTATAAATGAGTCTTGTGGATTTGTTTGAAATAATCTTTTGTACATAAAAAATCGATGAGTGCATATTTCTAATTTTATAGTGCGGCTAAAATGGGGAAAGATTTTGAATACTATGAAAAGGATTTTTAAAAGGAATAATGAAGCATTTTGTAATTTGATTACATATTGATTGTGCTGATGACTTTGTATTAAATTTTAGCTGTTTAATCTGGGTTCAAATATTGTTTTCAAGTGTTTATCAATACTAAATACCTAAAAAAATTCAGCTCAAAAATAATCTTTATTTACTTTTTTACACCTAATTAAAAGTAGTTGAAATGATCAACACATTTGAGTTATTTAAAGGATGATTTTAAGGATTCAATATTTTTTTCAAATTCAATAGTTGTTGATGCCTCATCAACCGAAAAATCACCAATTCGGGTACGACACAAACTACTTAGGTGTGCACCTGTACCCAAAGCATTTCCAAAATCAAATGCTAGGCTCCTTATGTAGGTGCCGGTGGTACATATTACTTTAAAATAAATAATATCATGTTCAATCGCTGTAATATCAAATGTGGATATAGTGATAGTGCGAGGCTCAATGGTTGTTTCAATTCCTTTTCTTGCTAAGAGATAAAGTGGAGTACCCTCTTTTTTTATAGCAGAATGCATGGGTGGAATTTGCTGGATGGTCCCTATAAATTGTTTTGTAGTCGCCAATATTTGTTCAGGCGTAATGTGAGCAATTTCTCGATGGTTTTCGGGAATACTCTCCAGATCATAAGTAGGCGTAGTGCTGCCAATGGTAATGCTGCCGGTATATTCTTTTTCCATGCCCATGTATGTTGTTATTTTTTTGGTAAACGAACCAGTGCAAATAATCAGCAAACCAGTAGCCAATGGATCTAAAGTGCCTGCATGCCCCACTTTTGAAACACCTGTAAGGGTTCTTACTTTTTTTACCGCATCAAATGAGGTCCACTTTAATGGTTTATTAATGAGTAACATTTTGCCATCTAAATAAGGCTGCATAGATGGGTGTATTGGTTTCTGTTTCACTACAAAAAATATTAGAACTAATAAATAAATACCCGCTTGTGGCGGGTACTTGATGTTATATTTTATTCCTACTGTGTCAGCAAGTTTATTCTTTAACCCGCTCTACATAATCACCAGTTTTTGTATTTACTCTTATCAATTCACCTTCTACTACAAATAAGGGTACGTTAACGGTAGCACCTGTTTCTATGGTAGCAGGCTTGAGGGTGCGAGTAGCTGTATCTCCTCTTAGACCCGGCTCACAATAGGTAACTCTAAATACAATTTTTTCAGGCAGTTCGGCGCCAATGGCTTGCTCTGTTTCTGTATTTGTAAGTACTAATACTTCACCACCTTCCTTTAAGAATTGTGGTGCATCAATAAGGTCCTCTGATAATGCAATTTGTTCAAATGTTTCATTATTCATGAAGTTATATCCGGATTCATCTTTATAAAGAAACTGGTATGCCATTTTTTCTACTCTTACAGGATGAATATTTTCACCACTGTTCCAAGTTTTTTCAATTGTTCTCTTGTTATCAACTCCTTTAAGTTTTGCCCACACTTTTGCAGCAGCTCTTGCTGTTTTGTTTTCGCCAAACTCTACAATAGAATATAAGCTTCCATCTAACTTTAAAATCATGCCGCGGCTGATATCTGATGTTGTTGCCATTATTTTTTTTTGAAGTGGCAAAAGTAGGGAATCATCGGATAGGAATGCATTCCGAATTATTGAGTATCTATTGTAACTAAAAAGTAAACAAGTAAAAAATGCTACGAATGATCATTTGTATTTTCAACCTAGATGATGCTGTCGAAATTTATGACAAAGGCTAAACGCTGCATACCTATTCATTTGAAAACAATTAGTGCTTAAATCGTTTACTTGTTCTTCTGTTCAAATTTGCCTCAGCCAGTTATCTATATTGACTTTCAACTTCTCATCACAAAGACAACTTCATCAGCTAGGCTCAAAGCATATAAAATATTTTTTTTAGGGCGTGTCCCTTTGGGCCGGGCTTTCCGTTTCAAGTCCTCGCCACTCCTGCGTCG
>CAXYYO010000027.1:0-44812 GCA_964293305.1 uncultured bacterium
AGTGGTGAAACAATTCTTTGCGGCGCCCACTATGAAAGCTTTGATGAAAATGGAGAAAATTTCGTTCTAAAATCCGGTGCTGTTTATTTCTTTCAAAATCCGCTGCTGCCGCTTGGTTTTAGTGCTTTAACCGGAGAGAAAAAAGATAATAAAAATATACTCTACTGGCAAACCTATACAGAAACCAATTTTTTAAATATGCAGGTGCAGCGCAGTACAGATGGGGTAAACTTTCAACCCATTGCTACGATAGCTGCCCATAAAACTGCATCCTCATATAGTTATGAAGATGCTACTGCTGTGGCAGGGGTTACTAATTTTTACAGGGTTAGTTTCAATGAAGCAGATGGCCGCAAGGAGCTAAGCAATACCATTAGCATTGCAGCTACAGCTATACCATTTACCATAAGTATAAGACCCAATCCTTTTACCACCACATTTTCTATTGTAGCCAATACAGGTCTTACAGCATCTACAAATATGAATGTACATTGGTACAATACCGCAGGCCGCAAGGTTTATACCGAAATACGGTTTTTAAATACTGGAGATAATACGATAAGCCTCAATACTGCCACCCTTACAAAAGGAATTTATATGGTAGAGTTTATGCTGAGTGATGGAAGAAGAAAGGTGGAGAAAGTGGTGAAAGAGTGAGTGGTTAATTATTAATGGTTAGTTGTAAATTGTTAATTGAAATTGGACTAATTTGTTGTCGATAAAATGATATACTATATTCATCATTTGTTATTGCCTTTTGCCTGCCCGTCATTGCGAGGAGGCACGAGGAAACAATCTCCTAATAGAATATTTTCATCAGATGGAATAAAGAATTGGAGGATGTACATAAAACATCTGTATCATTATATCTCACCAATTTTGCTCCAAAATTTTTTTACAACCAATATCCATCCCATGTAGTGGCCCCTCAAAAAAGAATTTGCCCTTATATCAGACTATCATCATTTTGTAATCACACCCTAATATATTTGTACGCTTATTCAAACATATTTTCACTTTCATTAAAAAGTAAATAAATGAAAACAAAAAATTTTGGCATTATTGGTATTTTATTTTTCATACTCGTTCTGGCGGGTTGTGGCTGCAATAGTTATAACGGTCTCGTAACAGGAGATCAGGATGTAAAAAAAGTATGGAGCAATGTGGAAACAAACTATCAGCGCAGAACAGATCTTTACAATAGTGTAATCAAAACAATTGAAGGCTCTGCAAACTTTGAAAAATCAACCTTAAAAGAGGTTTTAGATGCAAGGGCAAAAGCTACTAGTGTAACGGTAGATATTAATGATCCTGCAACATTGGAAAAATATTTAGCTGCACAAAATCAATTGCAGGGTGCATTTAGCAGACTGATGGCTGTGGCTGAAGCATATCCTGATTTGAAAACAACAAAAGCATTTCAAGATTTTCAAGTGCAAATAGAAGGTACAGAGAACAGGATTAATATAGCAAGACAGGATTATAATTCTGCCGTAAATACGTATAACCTTTCAGTAAAAAAAGTACCCAATAGCATTTTTGCATCCATTTTTGGCTTCAAAGAAAAAGCCTATTACAAAGCTGATGCGGGTAGTGAAAAAGCACCTGATATCAATTTTGATATTAAATAAGTACAACACAATTCATCATGTTGTTTAGAAAGAAGCCGGTCCAATTTTTTACTGAATCAGAAAATAAAGCCATTGTATCTGCAATAAAAAATGCAGAGCAACAAACCAGTGGTGAAGTGCGTGTATTTGTAGAAAGCAACTGTAGTTTTGTTGATGCGCTAGATCGTGCTTCAGAAATATTTTTCAGCTTGAAAATGGATCATACCGAGCATCGAAATGGTGTGCTAGTTTATGTGGCTATAAAGGATAAACAAGTGGCCGTTTTTGGCGATGAAGGCATATTTGACAAAGCAGGTAGGGCATTTTGGAATAATGCAGTACACCATATGATTTATCGGTTTTCTAATGATAATATTGCCGAAGGAATTGAACAAGTAGTTAAAGAAATTGGTGAATCATTGACGCATCATTTTCCTTATGAAAGATCAACTGACCGCAATGAGTTGCCAGATGAAATTGTATTTGGAAAGTAAAATCAACCAAGCGGTACAACTTTTAAAATGAAAAGAATAATCGTTTTTTATATCCTGTGTTTGAGTTTTGTAAAAGCCAATACACAGGATATCTTACCAGTACCAAATCCTCCCCGTTTAGTTACTGACAAAGCCGCTATACTATCAACACAGCAGGTTGAAATTTTAGAACAGAAATTAGTGGCATTAGACGATACCAGTAGCAATCAAATTGCAATTGTTGCTATTCAATCTCTCAATGGATATGATGTAGCGGACTATGCCAATAAATTATTTAGAGATTGGAAAATAGGGAATAAAAAAACGAACAATGGCGTACTAATTTTAGTAGCTCCCAATGAAAGACGCATCCGTATAGAAGTGGGTTATGGATTAGAAGGCGCTATTCCAGATATTACCGCCAATGATATTATTGATAACATCATTACACCTCGATTTAAAGAAGGAAATTTTTATGCAGGTTTGGATGGAGCAGTGGATGCTTTGTCGGCTGCAGCTGTTGGTGAATATAAAGTAAGGAGAGAAAGAGAGGAAGGTGGGGATGGCATATCATTACTAGTTTTCATTATTATTATGATCATTATACTCATGTTAGTGGGCCGTGGCGGTGGCCGCGGTGGCGGTATGATGAGCCGTAGGGGTTATCGTGGCTGGAATAATGTGCCTCCCATCTGGATTGGTGGCGGAGGTGGTGGCGGTGGATGGTCTGGCGGCGGCGGCGGTGGAGGTTTCGGAGGATTTGGTGGAGGCGGCGGCGGTGGTGGTGGAGCCAGCGGGGGTTGGTAATTTTACCGTTGTTATGTTAGCATGAACAACTTACAGCGTTTCCAAAAAACTAATTAAACTTGCTCTTTCATTCGCCGAAAGGCGCATAAATGATTCCTTGCTATTTGCGGCTTCCCCTCCATGCCATAATATGGCTTCTTCAATATTTCTAGCTCTTCCATCATGTAGTAAGGTGGTATGACCATTAACCGTTTTTACTAATCCAATACCCCAGAGTGGTGGTGTACGCCATTCATTTCCATTTGCCAAAAAATCTGGCCTGCCATCAGCAAGCCCTTGACCCATATCATGTAGTAATAAATCTGTATATGGACGTATCTGCTGATTATTTAATTGCTCTATAGCGCTCACTGTATTAAAAGACGGAGTATGGCATGCTGTGCAGTTTGATTTGAAAAATAATTGTTTACCTTGTAATACTGTAGGGTCATTTACATTTCTTCTGCCGGGCACTGCAAGTAATCGCATATACGAAACCACCCTATCCAAATCATCAGATTCTATTTCCGGACTTCCTCCATTTGGTAAACTACCGTATTGAGCATGCTGAACAGCTGTAAGATTTTCGTTGGGAAATAAGGGACTCGTTATGCCAATATCTCCTAAAAATGCACCCGCTGTTTGTTGTTCAATATCCGGTTGATTTGCTTTCCATCCAAAACGCCCCATCACGGTGGATTGTTTTGTTACACTCCATACCATATTTGCTCTGCCACTAATGCCATCTCCATTTCTATCTGATTCGTCTGCCAAACCCAGTAAATTATTTTCGGGAATGGACTCTAATAATCCTAGACCCATTACTGGGTTTGCTATGCGTGGGGAATACAAAAAATTGCCATGTAGTGCACCATAACCGAGGTTAATAAATTGATATGTTGGTTGTCTTAAAGAATAATTACTGCCATCCGGATAGCTGCCCATTTGCTCTATATAAGAAACAGAAACTGTTCCTTCAGCTAACGTACCTTGTATGGATAGATTATTAAGCTGTCCACCATAATTTGGCTCAGCCAGAGGGCCGCCGGTGGCGGAAGTGCCCGGAATGCTTAAACGAAATAGCAAACCTTTCAAAGGATCTGCTGCGGTGAGTGGAGGTGCCGCTCTTCCATCCTTGGCATGGCAACTACCACAGCTTAAAGCATTAAAAACTGCACCCAAACCATCTCTTGCAGAAGCTGATGAAGGTGCAGTAACCCAATTATTTCTAAAAAAAGAATTACCTACTACAAAAGCATCTAATTGGGTATTGCTTAATCCTGGTACTTCATTGCCAAAAGCATTTTCGCTAAAATCAAAAGTGGTGGCATTGAGCCCACCACTATATTCTTCATTGGGCTCTGCCCTTAGTGTATTATCATCATTTTTATTGCATGCACTTATATACACAATACTTATATAAAATAGCGTGACAGTACAAAGCGATAAAAATATTTTTTTCATAATTAGATTTAGAAACTGATGCTTATTCCAATCGAAAATACTGCATCAGCAATTTTATCAGACACACTACGTAGAGAATTAATTGCATCTGTTACCAAATTACCTGGATCTCCAATAATTTGCTGATCAAAAGGGGCAGGTATGGCAAACACTTTTAAGCGTGCATCGGCCAACTGATCTAATACTGCTTGATTTTTTACAGCATCTGCAGCTCCTACAATATCTGATATACTCTTACCACTAACTGTAGTGCCATTGGTGCGTACATAAATGCCTTTATATACATTGTCAATGCCAGAAAAATTCATACGTATATCATTGTGTGTATTGTCACTAAAGCAACTGTGCTCATCTTCTTGGTCTTGATTTGTAAGAGCAACTGTCATGCGCTCTCCGGCTAATTCACCTTTTGACAAACTTCCTATTCCTCTGATGATGAAAGTGAGTGCAGAATCTACATTTAAATCTTGCGTAAAATAATTTCTATAGTTTCCACCTGTTTGCCATTCACCAACTAAGTAGGACAGATTATCCACCAATAAATTTGTAACTGTTTGCAAGTACTGTATTCTGCGATCTTGGTTAGCAGCAGTACCCCCGGCACCTGTTACGAAATCAGTATATGGTCTATCACCGGCAGATGAGGAGGATAAATCTTGGCCCCAAAGCAAAAATTCGATTGCATGAAAACCAGTAGCAATATTTGTTTCGCTGCCATCTTCATTGGCATTAATTAAAATATCTTCATTGATTACCGGATAGTCCACACTATTATTTATAATACCGGAATTTGGATTTGACTCTACATAATCAATCCAATTTTCGTCCATAGGCCAAGCATTAATCTGTCCTTCAGGGCCATCTTCATCATCAATTGGGCCACTGTAAAAACGAAAAGCTTCTGTTTGGCCATAAGGTAAACGAGAAGCAAGCCAAGCATTTCTACAAGCTTCAAAAGCAATAGCCGTAGGACTTGCTATAAATGCATCCACTTTTGCTTGCAACTCTACTGCTGCATTATAACTATCTTCATAAGAGGCTGCTACTATTGCTGCATAGTTTTCAACTGCTTCACTTTTATCAGTGTCACTAACACCTGTATCTGAATTTTCTTTCTTACAAGCAATTAATACAACACATAACATTATAGCGATGGTATATTTCATAAATGTTTTTTTGCAAAAAGAACTTTTACAAGTAATAACAACAAAGCAAAATGGTAAATTAGTTTACTAAATGCGGAAAGACATGTTAGCTTGGTCAAACTGATGCTATAGCATTCTAAACAATATTTACTTCACGCTCTAAAAGGATACCATACTTTTCATTTACAGATTGGAGAATGGCGTCACTCAGTAAAAAAATTTCTCTACCTGTGGCTTTTCCATAATTTACTAAAACAAGTGCTTGCAGTGGATGGCAACCGGCATCAGCATTTCTGTATCCTTTCCAGCTTTGGTTTTCATTTGGTCCGGAATGTTCTATTAACCAACCGGCTGGAATTTTATATCGCCCTTCGGGCAATGGATAATGTGGTATATCAGGATAGGCCTCAAAAAGATGTGTTGAAATATCATTTGATACCTCGGGGTTTTTAAAAAAACTACCGGCATTGCCTGTGATGGCTGGATTGGGGAGTTTGCTACTGCGTATTTGTATCACCGCATTTGCAATATGTTTAATGTTTAAGTCTACCACACCCATACGCTCCAGTTCTTGCTGAATGGCCCCATAATTCGTTTTAAAAACCGGCTTTTTACTTAATAGAAAAGTAACGCTGCAAATGATGAATCGTCCTTTAAAGCGGTGTTTAAATACGCTTTCTCTATAGCCAAATTCACAATCTGCATAATGGAAAACAACCATTTTATTATCTTCCGTATCCCATGCTTCTAAGGCATAAAATACATCTTTCAATTCCACACCATAAGCTCCTATATTTTGCATAGGGCCTGCACCGCAATTGCCAGGTATAAGACTTAAATTTTCAAGCCCAGCATAATTTTGGGCCACACACCAGGTTACAAATTGATGCCAATTTTCCCCAGCTGCGGCTTTCACAAAATAGTGAGTATCATTTTCGGATATGAGTTCAATACCAGATAGTTCGTTTTTTAATACATACCCATCCACATCTTTAGTCAATAAAATATTACTACCTCCGCCAAGTATAAATACAGGTTCGTTTTGATGCTTTATAAATGCTATTTGCTCAGCAAGCAATTGGATTGTATTAAATCTTGTAAACCACCTTGCTGCATTGTCAATGCCAAATGTATTATAGGGTTTCAACGAAATATTTTCTTCAAAATACATGCGGTAAAAATATGGGTAAATATTGCGCCGCAGGCGTACAAAAGAATTTCAAGAAAAAAGCTGGCATTTTATAAAAAGCTAAACTTAGTTTTATTGAACTGCTTCCATAAATATTTTGCCGGAAGGAGAAACTGATGGATCGAAATAATATGCAAGATTTCCAGAAGCATCTATGAGGTATTTACTAAAATTCCAAGCAGGAGCCTGATTGCACCAGCCATTTTGTTTTGCATCGCTCAGCCAACGAAATACGGTATTTTGATTTGTAGATTTTATCACTGTTGATTTTTGCATCAAAGGAAATTCAACACCATAATTTTTTTTACAAAATGCGGCAATATCAGCGTTGGTACCCTGCTCCTGTGCTTTAAAATCATTAGCAGGAAAACCAAGTATAATTACATCATTCCGCAGAGCGGAATATAAATTCTGCAGCTCTTCATACTGACCTGTGTATCCGCAATCACTTGCTGTATTTACAATTAATACTTTTTTACCACGCAGTGTTTCAAAATGCAGTGTATCACCATTGTTGAGCACAGCGGTGAGTGAATAAAATGAGATAGGTGGCGCAGCTATTGAGGATGGCTTTGTAAGTTGTTTTCCTTTTTGTAATTTCATTAATGCCGGATAAAAAGCACGGAGCATTTTCTGACGTATTGTCATATCATTTGATTCATTGTTTGCAATAAAAATCCATAAGAATAACATTCCGAATATGCAGATAGTTGCAAAGCATATTTTTTTTACTGTATTACTTTTCATGTTGGATTGATTACTGTTTAGAGACCACCATAAAATGCCAATTGAACTAGAGGTGTAGCAAGTTAAAAATGAATACAGCCACTAAGCCACCAACTATGGGGCCCACCACAGGTATCCATCCATAGGACCAATTGCTACTTCCTTTATTGGCAATGGGTAAAATATTGTGTACAATCCGTGGTCCTGCATCCCTTGCAGGATTGATAGCATATCCTGTAGGACCACCAAGTCCTAATCCAATGCCTAATACTAATAACGCTACTGGTAGTGCATCCAAAGAACCTAAACTTTGTTCAGGCCCTGTAATAAATAATACACCCAACACTAGTGCCATTGTGCCAATTATTTCGGTTATTAAATTATGCATTACATTGGGTATAGCAGGACTATTACAGAATACACCAAGTTTGGTAGCAGCATCTTCTGTAGCATCAAAATGCTGTTTATAGGCAATCCAAACTCCTATGGCACCCGCCATAGCTCCTGCAAATTGAGCAGCTATATAGAGTGGTACATTATTCCAATCAAACTTGCCAGCAGCTGCCAATGCAATGGTAACCGCAGGATTCAAATGTGCGCCACTTGCCGCAGCAGATGCATAAACCCCAACAAACACTGCAATGGCCCATCCAAAAGTAACGGCTAAAAATCCTGCGCCATTCCCTTTGGTTTTATTCAAGGCTACATTTGCCACGATACCATCGCCTAATAAAATAAGCAGAAAACTGCCTATAAATTCTCCCATAAAACTATTCATAATCATATTAATTTATAAGATGTTGTTGTACTGTATTTGCAAAATCTTTTTCTTGATGACTTACCCAGGATGCATCTTTTCCTAGTATGGCTGCCATATGCTCTGCCACTTGTTTACTTACTGCCATTGCTGCCTTAGCATCCAATAATAGCAGCCTGCTTCTTCTACTCAAAATGTCTTCTACTGTGCAAGCCATTTCCTGTTGAATAAAATATAAAACAGTTTCATAGTCATACTCCATGTCGTCTGAAATGGAAATGCCGGGTTCGGTAATATGTAATTGCTGGGTAATACAATCCGTTTGTGGAAGCTTACCTGCAAACACTGCATTGTTTACGGCATCTTCTGCCATTTTTCTATAAGTTGTCCATTTACCACCTGTTACACTTACAAGGTTGTTTTTAGAAACAATAATGGTATGATCTCTATTTAGCAGCGCAGTATTTTTTATCCCTTTTTGTTTTACCAAAGGTCTTAAACCCGCAAAACTACTGCGTATATCTTGCTTAGAAATTGAGTTTCGGAAATAACGATTGGCATGAGCTATTAAGTAGTCAATTTCCTCATCCAAAGGCCTTGGTTCATATTCAATTTTTTTAACTGGCGTATCTGTAGTGCCAATAATTATTTTACCATACCATGGCACTGCAAACAGTACCCTGCCATCATCAGTTTTGGGAATCATCATGGCAGCATCACAGGGAAAGCAATCTGCATCTACCACAATATGCACTCCTTGCGATGGGCTCACTATTGCTTCATGCTGTTCTTCATCCATTTGCATGATGCTGTCAGCAAAAACTCCTGTAGCATTGATGACCATTCTACCAAATACCTGTATCTCTGTTTTGTTGATATCATCATAAGCATCTAGCCCTACCAACTTACCCATTTTTTTAATCAGCCCTGTTACTTTACAATGGTTAAGCAATCTTGCCCCTTGGCGATAGGCAGTTCTTGCTATATCAATAGCCAGCCTGGCATCATCAAACTGTCCATCATAATAACAAATACCACCACTCAGTTTTTTTGATACTATGCCATGCAGTAGTGAGATGGTATTTTTTTTATTGAGCCATTTTGTAGCACCCAAAGATTTTTTACCCGCCATTATATCATAAAACGTAAGGCCACTACCATAATACATTTTTTGCATCCAACTATATGTTGGCACTACAAACGGCATTACATTGCATACATGCGGGGCATTGTACATTAACCAACCCCTTTCCTGGAGTGCTTCTCTTACTAATTTTATATTTCCCTGTGCCAGATAACGTACACCTCCATGAACTAATTTTGTAGAGCGGCTGCTGGTGCCTTGGGCAAAGTCGTTTGCTTCTAAAAGGCAAACTGAATAACCCCTGGAAGCTGCATCTAATGCTGCGCCAAGTCCTGTAGCACCACCTCCAATAATTAGGAGGTCAAACATTTCATTTTTTGCTATTTCCTGTAGTACTTGCTCTCTATTCATACAAATATGATCTGCAAATAAAAGGGTTTAGATGGAGGTGGAAGCATGTTATAAAAATTGGATGCATCATTTTTTATTACATGCTATGCTTTATCTGTATCAAGTATTTTTAAATGGAAAAAGGGTAAGATTTATTTAGAAGTCATTATGTAAGGATAGTTCATAATACAACCTAAAGAGAAATTAGATTTTTTTGCCCTTCGGGCAATGAAGAAGCACTATACATCATTGCGAGTGCAAAGAAGCAACTACCTCCAAAACATTGCGAGGAGGAACGACGTAGCAAGAAAAAATTGATGATGTCATTACTCATTTTGGCGTATTTATAACCCAATTTGAGTCCAAATTATTTAGCTTAAATGTTATTGTGCTTTTGTGAGATCAACTATTCTTCCATGTCAAGCCAGTTTTCAGCTAATTCGTTTGTCTTTTCAAATTGACACCAAGTGCAGTCAGATTTACCGCAGCCGGTATAAAAATCATGGGCTTGAATTTTTTGCCAAGTATCTGTAATTTGTGCAGTTACGGTAGTAGTGTCTGCATCTGTTATGAGCAGCTGTTTTTGTATATATCCACTCTTTTTGTCGGGTTCTATAAAATCGAAAGTGGCGGATTTTACTAACCAGTTTCTATTGGCATCATTATCTACCAATAGTTTATAAAATACGGCTTGCCTCCAGTAGTCACCTCCTGCTGGTTGCTTCTCGTCCGGTGGATATAATTTCTTCATTCCTTTTTCAGCATCGCCAGTTTTATAGTCCACCACATTTACATTGTGGCCTTCAAATTCTAGTTTATCTAACTTGCCTTTTATAGGTACTCCCTTTATCTGGATATTTTTAATGCTGCGTTCTATAGCTACTATTTTGCTAAAGTGCAGTATGTATTTTTCATAATAGTTTGTGAGAATTTCTACACCGTTTTCCATGCGTCTTTTAAACCCTTCTGCGGTAAAACTTTCCCTATGTCTGTTCATATAAAAACTAAAGTCTTCTAAGAAAATTTGTGCCGGAGGAAATGCCTGTGTGGCATCATCCTGCATCCTTCTAAATAATTTTTCTAATGCATAATGCACAGCACTACCAAATTCTGTGGCCTCATTTTTTGCTGCAGGTATGCGCACCAGATTTTGATAATAAAACTGCAATGGGCATTTGAGGAAATTATTTAGTGCTGTTACATTCATTACAAATTTATCCAATAGCGGTTGTATCCATTCTTTTTCTGCCGCAGCTATTTGTGGCCGCATGGGTGGAGTAAAATGTGAGGCTATAAATGCTGCCAATACATCATTGTCTATTGCTGTTGTGGCAATATCCATTGGAATTTTTTCTTGTATTTCTGCAATGAATCTTGTTGGTTCATTTTCTTTGCCATCTGATTTTAGCATTGCATAAGATAACTGTAGATTTATTTTTGCTCTTGTAATAGCCACATAAAATAATCGCCTAAGTTCTTCTACGTTTGCCATATCTTCTGGCTTGCTACTACTAAATACGGTGTCGGGTATTTTATATCCTTTTGTATTTTTCCTCTTATTCTCCCAATAGCCTGCACTGCATCCGCATACAAATACATATTCAAATTCAAGCCCTTTACTGCCATGTGCAGTCATGAGGTTAATGCCGCTTTCATTACCAATTACATTGCTAAAAGGTAGGCGCAAAGCCTCATCCTGCATGAGTTTTAGCGTGCTAGCTAAGCCTGATACAGTTAGGGTAGGATTACGTTTTGATTCTTCTTTTATAAAATCGAAAAATCCATCTAAGAGTTTTAGCAGTGTCATCTTCTCCGGATGCTTCCATATATATCCAATAATACCGGTTGTATGTATGAGCGATTCGAAAAACTTTTGTAGGCTCATGTTTACTGCATCACCTATTAATTGTTCAATAATATTTGAAGCTTTTTTTAATTGAGGATGTAGTCCTGTATCAAAAAGGTTTTGTGGTGGTTTGTTAGCTTTTTCGCTTAGGCTGCTGCGCAGTGATGCAGTGGCTTGTGTATATTTTTTTGTAGCAGATAGTGCAGTTTCGGCGGCTATGGTAGCCGATGGTATATTAAACCATTTGGCATGCAGCAGGCGAAAGAGCATTTCATCTCCGCTATAAGGAATAAATAATTCTGCTGCTACATACTGAATCAGTTGTACTATTTGCTGTATAAAAATTTCGTTTAGGAGATTGATATCTCTCCTCATATATACGGGAATATTTTTTTTGCGAAAGCAGTCTGCCAGTACATCGCCATACTTATTTTCTTTATAAATAATTCCAATCTCCCTGCATGGAATACCCTTGTCTAACAAGGCCTCAGCTGCATGAACCAAACCGGCCATTTCTTCATTTTCTGAATTGTAGCAAATGATGGTGGGTTGATCTTTTATTTGGGCATTTTCGCCACTTGCTTTCAGGTTTTTTGTAAGGCCTTCTACTTGGTTTATTAATCGCTCTGTATTGTTGTCAATAACAGCTGCGGCAGTGGCAAGTATGGCCGGAGAACTTCGATAATTTTCCGTCAACACAATTTTGTGTAAATCATTACCAAACCTGCGCTGCTGTGTAAGCATGTTTTCAATGTTTGCTCCTTGAAAGCGATAGATACTCTGGTCGTCATCACCTACAATAAAGAGGTTGGGCTGGTCCCAATAATTGGTGAGAAGGTCTGCAATTTTATTTTGTGAGCCACTGGTATCTTGGTATTCATCAATAAGAATATACAAGAACCGCTCATGGTATTTTGCGAGTATATCAGGCTTTGTTTCAAATACCCTAATTACCCAGTTAATCATATCATCAAAATCATAAAGATTTTTATCTTGCATCAATAAATTGAAATCATCAAACGCAGTAATGGCAGCACGCAGCTTCTGCATTTTTTCAATTTCTTCATTAACTTTATCCTGCTTTACATCGCCTGCTTTAAAGGTTTTGTATTTGCGTTGATAAATATATTCATTTCTTAATGGCAGGTCCTCAAGATATCGATCAATGCAATCATTGAGATAGCTGCTACTCCAGCCCTCCCGCTTCATGTCACTAAACATTTGCTGTAGGTTTCCCGCTTCAAAATACACATCCCCTCTATATCTTTTTAAGGGATGATTTTTTGGAAAAGCATCAATCAATTGTTTGAGTAAAGCTGTACGCTCTAAATCGCTTACAGGATCCATAGCATGCTTATTGAAGAGATATAAATTGTCCTGTATTACTTCATTGCAAAAGGAGTGAAATGTGCCGATGGTAACCTGATAAGCGGCAGGGCCAATAAACTGTTGTAGCCTTTTGCGCATAGCTATTGCACCGGCTTCTGTATAAGTAAGGCAAAGTATATACTGTGGGGCGGTATCTGTTTCTTTTAATATTTTACCAATTCTGCATGCAAGAATCTGAGTTTTGCCGGTACCCGGTCCTGCAATAACCATTACAGGCCCTTCTATGGCATTTACGGCTTCTTGCTGACGGGCATTTAGCTGTTGATATGCTTTGTCAAACTTATTATTAAAATGAACACTTGTATTAGACATAAATCAAAAATAAGGGTATAGAAAATTTATCTATTAATATCTGGGAAAAGACAGGGATAACTTTTTACAAAAATTTAATTCGTCAGCCAGCTAATTCTCTACATTAACTATTTCATATAGTACATTGAAAAGTACATACAAACATTTTCTACATTAAAGAAACATTAATTAGGCAATAAATAGATAGAATATAAAAATTGCTACTGCAAAAGAATTAATCAATATCACAATTTTATTTTGATGAATAATATCTGCATAGCGCATTCTTCTTATATATTCAGAAATTATAAATAGGAATACAAGCCCCATCCATATATTGCTCCATATTGCCATATTAATGTCAATAAATTGGTAAACAATACACCAAGGTAATAGAAATAAGATTGTTATTAAGGCTAGCATATTTATCTGACCTAAATATTCAATTGCATCCTTTCGGGGAAGCAAGGCTGCGCAAAATAAATTGCAGCCTACAAGTGAAACATGAGCCAGTTGCAATTCGGCATACGATACTTTATTAAAAATTGATTCCTGCATAAAACTGTGGTGCACAATATTTAGCATGGCAGTATTAAATACAAAACCAAGACATAAAAAAAGAATCCTATAGAAATAGTTAAAATCAGGGGAGCAGTCAAAAGCGCCTGCATCTTGTTTTGTGGCTGTTATAACCCGCCGATTGTATGAAATGAAATGGTACAATTGCTGCAGGCTCTTGTATATAATTGGTTTCCTACAAAAATTTACCATTTCCGGTATCTTTTTATCAAGTATTGCAAGCAATGCATCAATGCCATATAAAGTAACACCTGTTGAAATATTTAGATAAGGAATTTCATGTCTTGCCCTATTAATATCAATACACTCTAAGGCTTCGGGCTGTAGATTTGAAAAACTGCTTCTTTGATCAGGGCTTAGTAAATCATATTTTACAAATGCTTTTGTGTAAGCCCTACAAAGTGGGCAGGCATCATCATAAATGAGTTGTGCTTTTTCTTCTTCTGATTTCATACCTATTGTATTGTGTTGATTATCCTGTTACTGAGTTGCCAATTGGTACTATGCACATATTCAAATTCATTTCATAAGCTTCATAAATTGATTTACAAACCAATTTTCTTCAGCTTTAATTAAGGTGTCCATACTCTTATCTGCTTGTGCAGCAAATTTTCTAATATTGGCTACTGTTTCCGTAAAAGCCTTTGTGTCCGCATTTCTTTTATCTCCTTCTACCAATTCTAATTGAGCAAGCACTTTCAGCATGGGGTCTAATTCTCTTTTCTTTCTTTGATACATAATGCGGGTAGCCACTTTCCAAATATCTTTCTCTGCTTGAAAGTATTCTTTTCTATCGCCGGCTATAATTACTCTATCTACAATATTCCAGTTGATGAGTTCCCTTAAATTCATATTGGCATTGCCACGGCTTATTTTTAGCTGTACCATTATGTCGTCTGTGCATAGCGCACCGGGGGCCGTTAATAATAATGCATGTACCTGTGCCATTGTGCGATTAATGCCCCATTGACTTCCCAATACGCCCCAACTTTGTACAAACTGCTGTCTTGCTTCTGCTAGTTTCATAGTACAAAAATAAAAATATATTCTGAATTTTCAATAAATAATGAAAATAAATTTTTGGCTAACAATTTTTAATAATTTGACCACAAAGGATTTGAATCAAAACGCCGTCTTATTAAAAAAAAGAAATATGAAACTAGTAAAAGTAAAATTCTTGTTGCTCCTTATGTTATTGGTCAGTCAATTACATGCCCAGCAAACCCCACCTCCAAAATTGAATATGGAGCAGCAATTGACACATTTTAAGGATAAAGTAATGCCTCAGTTAAAGTTAAATGAAGACCAACAGGAAAAACTAACTATTGCCATGAAGGATTTTTTTTCGGAAATGGATAGCTGGCATAAATCTCATCCTGGTGAAAGACCGGAAAAATCTGTAATGGATAAACTGGTGGATAACAGAGATGCATCTATCAAGCAAATTCTTTCTGCTGAGCAATTTGAGCAGTTTAAAGCAATGGAGAAAAAAATGATGGAGAACAGAAGAGAAAAAATGCCTCCTTCACAATAAGGAAAGTCAATTTTAATTAAAGGCTAGAGAAATTTTCTTTAGCCTTTTCTGTGCAAGCCAGTCAAATATTATTTTAGATAAATGCAATTTGTTTTGTTTATTTGTATCACTTTCTGAGTATGTTTTATTCTAAAGCAGGGGCATATTCTTTTCATCACTGCAAAAATTTTATATATGTCTGTTCAGAAAGAAGTTAAAAAGATTACTACGGCCACGCTTCAAAAAATGAAATCAAGTGGTCAAAAAATTGCAATGCTTACGGCTTATGATTTTTCCTTTGCAGGAATAATGGACAAAGCCGGTATTGATGTAATATTAGTGGGGGATAGTGCCAGTAATGTAATGGCTGGTCATGAAACTACGCTGCCAATTACATTAGATCAAATGATTTATCATGCATCGTCTGTCATAAGAGGTATAGAGCGTTGTCTGGTAGTGGTAGATCTGCCATTTGGAAGCTATCAAAGTAATTCTGAAATTGCTTTAGCATCTGCTATAAGAATTATGAAAGAAACAGGGGCACATGCTATTAAATTAGAAGGCGGAGCAGAGGTTGCAGATATTGTAGGCAGAATAGTAAGTGCGGGCATTCCTGTTATGGGCCATTTGGGTCTTACACCACAGAGTATTTATAAATTTGGTACTTATAATGTAAGGGCCAAAGAAGAAGATGAGGCTCAAAAATTGCAACAAGATGCACTCATTTTAGAACAAGCCGGATGTTTTGGTATTGTATTAGAAAAAATTCCTGCCACTTTAGCTGAAAAAGTTACTGCATCCCTACATATTCCTACCATTGGAATAGGCGCCGGTGCCGGATGCGATGGACAGGTATTGGTTATGCATGATATGCTGGGTATAAACATTGAATTTAAGCCCAGATTTTTAAGGCAATATCTTAATCTTCATGAGGAGATTACTGGCGCTTTCCAGTCGTTTATTAAAGATGTAAAAGAGGGCGATTTTCCAAATAAATCAGAGTCATATTAATTGATGCTTCTACGAATCAAAATTAAAGGCTGTCTTTTCAGGCAGCCTTTTTTAAAGCTTACGCATTTTATTTATTTGACTTTTGAAATACGGATATGGAACCATTCATATCACTTTCTAAAATAAGTTTTTTTGTGTCATTTTCTAAAGCAATATAATATTTTGTACCAACATCTGCATGTTCTATTTTTGACACTTCACTGATTTTGTATTTACTATATTTAGTTTCCAAAATGTTGAGTGCTTTCTGCGGTAAATATTCTATAGATACATTTTGTGCAAAGGCAACTAAATTTCCTTCCTGCGAAAAAAATGCTTGTGATTTTATGCCATTCCAATCAAATATTGCTTCAGTGTAATCTCCTGTACGCACCCAGCTAATATTAGCGGCATTTTTAAATTCTTTTAAAAACTTGGTATTAATACCCGCACTTACTTTTGGTGGCACAACGGCCATTGCAGCACCTGCTACCAGCAGACCTGAACATAGAATGAATACTTTTTTCATAACAACTTTTTTAATTTTTTAATGTTTGTCAGTTTTTGTCTGACCTTTATTTACAGGGCAAACGTAGACTGTGTGCAGAACCATAAATTTTTATATACACAAATGATTCAGTTCAAATCCAATCCTATTATAAGTGGTATTTCTACTGCAGAGAATTTTAATGCCAATATCTCTAAAACACAAGTGCCGCAAAGCTTTCAGGGTATTTTAAAAATCCAAATTAATTTGATGATTATTTGTTAATAGCGGTAAGCGGATTAACAATTTACTTATGGTAGTATTTGTGCTATTCATTTCCCGTAGGGAATATTATTTCTTCTATCATTCATTAAGATATACAAATCTGAAATCTAAAACGCTATTAAATAAATATTCTACCAATAATATAAAATGTTTGAAAAAAAATTGGGTTTCTATATTTGTGCCACAATTGTTTAACATGGCAACGGCTTTAATCACAGGCGCCTCTTCGGGTATTGGTCTTGAGTTTGCAAAAATATTTGCTGCGCAAAAAAATAATTTGGTACTCATTGCACGTAGTGCAAATAAATTAAATGAACTAGCAGACACACTTAGAAAGCAGTATGATATAGTGGTGCATATTATTGCAGCTGACCTTAGTAAAATGGATGAAGTACAGCAGGTATATGATACTTGTAAGAAGGAAGATATTGCTGTGGACTATCTTATAAATAATGCCGGCTTTGGAGATTATGGATTCTTTATTGAAAATGACTGGAGTAAAACAGAGCAGATGATAGATCTCAATATGAAATCACTAACAAAACTCTGTTATTTATTTGCACCAGAAATGGCGGCAAGGAAATCGGGTCGAATTTTAAATGTAGCTTCTACAGCGGCATTTCAGCCAGGGCCTACAATGGCTGTGTACTACGCTACTAAGAGTTATGTATTATTTTTTAGCGAAGCATTGAGTAATGAACTAAAAGGTTCTGGTGTTACTGTTACCTGCTTATGCCCGGGTGCTACTGAGAGCGGCTTTCAAGCAGCAGCAGCTATGGAAGAGAGTGCCCTTGTAAAAGGAAAGAAACTACCAACATCTGCTGAGGTGGCAATGTTTGGATATAAAGCAATGATGAAAGGAAGGGTTACAGTTATACATGGATGGATGAATTATATAATGGCAAATGCTATCAGATTTACGCCACGTGCATGGGTGCTTTCTATAGTAAGGAAGATTCAGGGGCCTGCCAAATAGTTTGATGGTTTCTCTATGTTGTAAAGTGGAACTATGAGTTAAATAATTTGCTTTGATTTATAAAACTTTTTCCTTCATTTTATTGTGAATTATTATTGTGCATCAGGATTTATTAGCATTAAACTGTAAGACTCAATTAAGCATTAAGAATCTCCACCATCCTTTTAAGCTCCTCTTCATCAGATATATATAAATTTCCCATATCTGTTATGGCTTTATTTTCATACATAATGTTATTTTCTATGGATTTTCTGGCTGAACTATGATACTCTACGGCACAGGTGTTTGCTATGAGTTGATACAAATTATTTGATCGAACACCTGCCCCGGGCATAATGATTATACGGTCATGGGCTTTTATTATTAGCTCCTTCAAAGCTGTTGCACCTTCTGGCGCAGTTGGAGCCAACCCTGATGTTAGTATTCTTTCACAACCACAATCTATCAATACTTCAATGGCCTCAAATGGATTTGGTACAGCATCAAATACTCGGTTACAGGTTACTCCCATTGGGTATGCAAGATCATTTACCCGCTTCATCAAATCGGCATCAATGGTACCATCTTGCTTCTGAATACCAATACTTATACCATCACAACCTAAATGCTTGCATAGTTCAATATCTGTTTTTATTATTTGCCATTCATCATCAGTGTACAAATAGTTCATGCTTCGTGGCCTTATGAGAGGATATAATTGTATGCTTATTTTCTCTCTTACTTTTTTTAGGGTACCATAAGAGGGAGTGGTGCCACCTTCTAAAGGATTGTCACAAAGTTCTACACGTATGGCACCTGCCCTTTCTGCTATTATGCAACTTTGAATATTAAAGGCACACACTTCGAGGCTTAGTTTCATATATTCTTATTCAGATAAAAAAGTAAGGCAATACTTTGTAAATTTTTAAATCAAGTTTGACGTGGCTATTCTTTTTTCATAGCAATTTTATACAACATAAATCCTAAGGCAGCAAAGAACAATACACCAAGTATATTGTATCCATTTTCCCCAAGTGTTTCCGATATTCCGTGCTCCAAATTTACTGATTGTAAAAATGCAGCTGTGCCATCGAAGCCGGCAAGTATGGCTATTATAACCCCAGCTACTGCGCCACCAGCCACAAGACCTGTTGCAAAAAGGTTGCCTTTGCCCAATTCTTCTTCTTCTGCTGATTTTGTACCTCCTGATTTTTTATCTGCTAAACCACGTATGGCACCACCAATAAAAATGGGGAGTGTTGTAGACAATGGAAGATATGCTCCTACCGCAAAGCTCAATGATTTTATACCACAAAGCTCCATTACAATTGCTAAGAATACACCAGATAATACATAAACCCAATCTAAATTAAACGACAATATACCTTTTGCCAGAGTGGCCATGAGAGTACCTTGAGGAGCAGGAAAAAATTCACTGCCAATGGCATGATCGGTAACTCCTTTTGCAATCATAGCAGCTGTGGGTTTATCTAAAAATTGTACTGTTAAGCCTATTACAATTGATGATACAATAGCGCCAATAAACAAAGCTATTTGCTGATACTTTGGTGTGGCACCTACAATATAACCACTCTTCAAATCCTGTGATGTAGCACCCGCATTGGCCGCAGCTATACAGATTATACCACCAACTACTAAGGCCATCGGTTCATATACCTTTCCACTCCAACCTACAGCAATAAAAATCAGGCAAGTGCCCATTAATGTAGCTATTGTCATACCACTTATAGGATTATTACTACTACCAATTAATCCCACAATCCTAGAAGATACGGTTACAAAAAATGCCCCAAATATGATTACTAAAACACCAATCAAAAGCTTCTGGAAGAAATTGTCGCCGGGAATATTTGGAAGTATCGTAATAAGTGCAACAAGTAATGCACTACCAAAAAGTACAACTTTTATATCTAAGTCTCTTTCTGTTCGACTTACAGCTTTGGCATCCTTCCCTTTTTTCATAGAGCCAAGACTTCCTTTAAATGAAGAGATAATGGTGGGTATCGTTTTTATGAGTGTTATAAAACCTCCAGCAGCTACTGCTCCAGCGCCTATTTGCCTTACATAAGCATAATAAACAGCGGCTGAAAAATCACTAAAAATATGTGCAGCAGGGTCCCAATTGCCTTTACCTCCCGCTGTTAATGTATCTTTCAAATATCCAAGTTTAACCAACTGGGCAGCTATGGTATCTGGTGGTACTAAAGCAGACAGAAGCGGTATCATAGCCAACCATGCAAATACGCCACCAGCCACCAATACCCCAGAAATTTTTGGTCCGATAATATAACCAACTCCTAAATATTCTGGTGTTATTTCACCCGCAATTTTTGCAGAAGGAAAAAATTTATTGGCTTGCTTTGTCATCCAAAAAGGCGTTTCTGCAACCACATGAAATACTTTTTGAAGAATTGCATAAGCAAATGCAACACCCAAACCCCAAAATGCGGTTTTGGCAAAGTCGCCACCTTTTTCGCCTGCAATCAGCACATCAGCACAAGCTGTTCCTTCTGGATAAGGTAATATGCCATGTTCTTTTACAATCAATGACCTACGAAGTGGTATCATCATTAATGTACCTAGAATACCTCCAAATATGGCAATGGTAAGAATGGTCATATAGTTGAAAAAACTGGCACTCTCAGGGTCGCTTAAAAATAAAAAACCCGGTAGTGTAAATACAACACCTGCGGCAATACTTTCACCTGCACTACCTGTGGTTTGTATGATATTATTTTCGAGAATGGTTGTTTTTAAAAGCCTTCTACCCAATGTGATGGAGATTACGGCAATGGGAATAGATGCACTTACGGTAAGCCCTGCTTTCAAAGCAAGATAAACAGTGGCTGCGCCAAATATTACTCCAAAAATGCAACCCATAATAATAGCCTTCACCGTAAATTCTTTTACATGCGCCTCTGGCGCAATGAAAGGCTGAAATTTTTTTTCACTCATGGCAAAATTTATTTTCGTTAATAAGGCAATAAAAGTAAGGGAATCGCATTTGCGATTATACAGGCTTTAAAAGGGAACAGTTTTTAAAGCAAGAAAAAAAGTATGCAGATTCATATTTTGTGTTTTTGCCTTGTCATATAAATTTGCCCGATGAATTTTGAAAATCTGATACCATCATTTTTAAGAAATAGTACAATATACCAGGTTATAGTTACAAATCTTAATGGTCAATACATTTACTGTAACGATTTATTTAATCAGAAATATGAATTCATTACTACAAGTTTTATTGGAGTTGATACCTATGTAACAGTTCATCCGGACGATAATAAAATTTGCAATTCCACTGCTGCTGAATGTTTACAGCCACCCTATAAAAATACACATGGCACAATTCGGAAACCAACAGCAGATGGTGATTATATCTGGACGGAATGGGAGTTTTCTGCTTTTTTTGATGAAACCGGTGCACTACAAGGCGTGCTCTGTGTGGGTCATGATTTTAGCTATGAAAAGAAATTATTACAAGATTTAGATGAGAAAAATAAAATTTTAGATACAATCTTTAATAATTCACATGCTAGTAAAATTTTGATTGATCTGAATGGTTCTATAAAAATTTTCAATGAAAGATTTTCAAGTGACATGGAGCAGATGATGGGTAGGATCCCAAAATCTGGGGATATTTTTTTGCAATTTATACCACAAGATTTTCGTGAAGATGCCACCGATTTGCTTACGAAGGCTTCAAATGGAACAATAGGCACCTCCGGTATCCATTATTTATCTGAGGGGAAAAATCGTATTTATTTATTTACAGTATGTCCTGTGGCCGATGAGCAGTCTCAGACAAAAACGGAATGGATTTTTATAAGTGCATTAGATATTACGCTACAGATTGAAACAGAAACAACTGTAAAAAAACAAAAAAATCTTTTAAGAGAAATTGCTTTTCAAGAATCCCATTTAGTAAGGGCACCTGTAGCAAATATTTTAGCAATTGGCCAAGTATTATCCCAATGTGTGGAGGAAAAAGATTTGGATGAAGCTAAGAAATGTATCCATTACCTAAATGATAGCACAAATCAGCTTGATGATATTATCAAGGAAATTGTAAAACGTACCAACATAATAATATAATAATTTTATTTTAATACTAGAGGATATCTACAATCTTGCATGCATTTATAATTTATTAGTAATGCTCTTTTTTACTAAAATTACCAATTAAATATTTCGAGAATTAGTTTGTATAATACTCGTAAATGAATGTATGCAAAATTTATAATTTGACTTGCAGCTAAAATTAATTCTTTAAAACAAACTCTTCCGCTTTCTACTGCTGCGGCCTCCCAGCCCCAAGGCACCAAGCAGACTTCTGGTTATAATGCTTGCTGCAGTGCGGCCTACTTGTTTTACAGTGGGGTTATCAAAAAAACCTTTTTCCGCTTTTGTAGTATGTTTTTCTGCTTTTTCTTCCACTGCTTGCTTTGTTTTTTCTGCTGCTTCATTTAATTTATCAGACAGTATTTCATAAGCACTTTGGCTATCTACTACTTCACTATATTTTTTTACTAGTTTGCTTGCCGCTGTTAATTTGTTGATTTCTTCTTCCTGCAATATGTCCATACGACTTCGTGGTGCAGCAAGCATTGTATGCACCAATGGTGTTGGTACCCCTTTTTCATTGAGTAATGTTATCATGGCTTCGCCAATACCCATTTGCGTAAGCAATTCATCTGTTTGATAAAAAGTGGTGATGGGAAAATTTTCTGCTGCCTGCTTTATTGTTTTACGATCAGCTGCTGTAAAGGCTCTAAGTGCATGCTGCACTTTTAACCCAAGTTGACTAAGTATTGATGCAGGAATATCTTGTGGATTTTGGGTACAAAAAAATACTCCAATTCCTTTGGAACGTATGAGCTTGATTACCGTTTCTAATTGTTGCAAAAGTGCAGCCGAGGCTTCTTGAAATACCAAATGTGCTTCATCAATAAATAAAACGAGTTTTGGTTGATCTATATCTCCAGCTTCTGGGCTTGTAGCATATAGCTCTGCTAACAATTGCAGCATAAATGTTGAGAATAGCTTTGGCCTGTTTTGCATATCGGTAACACG
Organism: uncultured bacterium; assembly: GCA_964293305.1. Taxonomy (GTDB): domain Bacteria; phylum Bacteroidota; class Bacteroidia; order Chitinophagales; family Chitinophagaceae; genus CALAGJ01. The sequence continues at coordinate 23,054 of CAXYYO010000027.1, forward strand.
GAGAATATTTATGATACCCCTACCATCATCTGATACCCGCATTAAATCATCCACCTCAAAGCTAGGTTCACCAAAAAATGTATCTGCACCCTGTTGTTGCAGTTCAATAATTTTTCTTAAAATAGTACCTGTAGAACTTGCTGAAATTTGCCCATATAATGCTTGTAATGTAGCCTTACCTTCATTGCCCGCATATTGCAATAATTTGGTCATATCTTTTAAATCAACCAAAGGCATTTTTTCATCGTCGGCATATTTAAAGAGCATGGCAAGGAGCCCGCCTTGTGTATCATTTAGTCCAAGAATTTTACTAAGCAGCACAGGTCCAAATTCACTTACTGTAGCTCTAAGTTTTACCCCTTTTTCATCACTAAGCGTGAGGAGTTCTACCGGGAAATTTGAAGGAGCATAGTCGATATTCATCAGCTTACATCGCTCTTCAATTTTTGGATTGTTGCTACCAGCCATTGCTATGCCACTCAAGTCTCCTTTTATATCCATAAGCAATACAGGAATGCTTGCATCACTAAGGTATTCACTGATGAGCTGAAGCGTTTTTGTTTTACCGGTACCTGTGGCACCGGCAATGAGGCCATGTCTGTTTAAAGTTTTTAGTGGTAAATAAACTTTTGCCTCTGGCAATGGATTGCCATCATAAATAGCTACGCCAATCGGCACATGATTCCCTTTGAATGCATAACCTTCCTGTACGGATGCTATAAAACTTTCTTTTGAAGACATTATTTTTCTATGTGAATATTAAAAATCGAAGCCGAGTGCCAAATATAAAATGGGGCTACCCTGAAAGAATAGGCTCATAGGCCATGCGGCATCTAATTTTACAAAATAGCCAAGTAAGGTACTTCTTACACCAAATCCATAGCCCCCTGCAAAAGGACCAATACCACCCGGTTTTAGTTTTATAACAATTGGATTTGTAGGATCCGGAATAGACTCTCCTTCTCTGATTTGTGTAAATGGAGAATAAAATACAGTAGGTCTTGAAATTTTATTTGGACCTCCATTCCAAGCAGTACCCAAATCAACAAATTGTACTAATTGAAAATTCCTGATAAAGGCATTATTAATTGGTTTTTTTATAAATGTCGAAAATACCGGCAGTCGAAATTCACTATTAATAACAACTGCATTATTACCATTTGCCAAGTTCTGATTATAGCCACGCATGTTTACTGCAAGTGTTTGATAGAGGTACTGCCTATCAGTAGCGGGCTGTGGATTTGAATTTGCTTTTGGCGATAACCATCCATCTACACCACCTAAATAGTAAATCATATTTGCATCTCCGTAAGACATATCACCAGCAGCCCTTACACACCATGTAAAGTTTTTATAGATTGGATAGTAGTATCGTGCATCAAATCCGGTAATAAAGACTTTATTGCCTTTTATGGAAGCTCCTGTTTGAGTAGGCAAATACATTTCATTATATACTTTAAATCTCAATCCATCCCATATATTGTCTGCTTTACTAATTGTATTATCATAAACAAATTCTACTCTAGCAATAACGGTATTGGCTACCGAATCCTCTAATTTTAAACCAAGCGAATCTGGAGCTCCAAATACAAAGTTTGCAGGTCGTACCACTCCTCTATCTCTTCTTAAGCCACCACTTAATTTTATGCTTTTTATTTCATCTAATGGATAGGTGATATTAAACTGATACAGATTGCTAAGCATAAGGTTGTTGTAGATAGACCGAATATCATCAAAGCGGAAAAACCCCTGAAAATTTGATATTTTACTTCTGTAGTAAGTAAGCCCCCAGTCTATGAATCTTCTTTGATTTTGAAAGCTGAAATAAACATCATTATCACTAAATGAAAAGCCTGATCTATATCCTGCTACGAACTTTAAATCCTCCATTACATCAGTTACCGAAGCACCTAAAGTGAGGCTTAATTCATTTCCATTATTGAGTACAATGGGCAGTGACCCATTTGCATAAGGTTGGTACCTGTTTATGAGGATATTATTACTTAGTCCGGCAGTTACCAAATCTGCATCAAATCTATATTTATAAGGATGGAGACTAGCTTTTGACAACGCATTGTCTTGACTATAGAATTGAGTGAGAGGACTTTCCCCTAAGGGCTCTTGCTTTGGTAATGCAGCATTTGAAGTATCGCCATCAAACTCATTTTGAAATAGGTCATCGCCCAAGGTGGGCGCTTCAATAATTTCATCTAGTCTTTGCCCACCTGCCAACTTTTCGGCAATTATTTTATTTCTGATATAATCTGTTGGTCTTGCATTTGTATTTCTTTTACGAAGGGCAAGTGAATCGATACGAAGTTTGTATAGGAATTTTGAGTCACCTTCCCTTCTTACTTCACTTACTTGATCATTATTTCCTGCTACCCTTGTTTCTAACAAACTGCTTTGATAATTTGTGATTGGGAAAGTATAAGTGCTGTCTTCGTAAGTTTTGAAATATGCAATACTATCTGGTGCAGATTTTTGCCATGCATTTAAGGTACTATCTAAGGTAGCTTTATCCGGATTGCGCAGCATTTCATCGCCTATTATAAAAAGCGTATCCAATCCACCAGTTTGTGTTGAAAAGAATCCTGCCCATCTGTTTCCAATGCCATTTTCATCACTCACAAATGTGAAGTGATTGACGCTGTATTGCATAGGATACCTGGCTTCTCCATATTTCATATTGGTGAGCTGGGTTATTTGGCGATAATCTTTATTATCAAAATCTGCTAGAAAAATATTGTACCTGTTTCTACTGGGTATGGCAGTATCTGCATCAAGCGCTTTTGGATTTGGCCTATTGGAAGAAAATATTATTCCATATCTACCGGGAAAGGTTACAAAAGTAGGATCGAGGTCATCGTACACATCATTTGTAATGGCAGCAGTTTTTCCATTGTCAATTCTATAAGTAAAAATATCACTGTGCCCATTTTTTACCGCACTGAGTACAAGTGTATTGGCATCTGTGAGATAGCCTGCATCTAATATCTGATCAAAGCCGGTTATTTCCTGTTTAAATCTTTTTATACCAGCTATCATATCATATACAAACATGAATGTTTTTCCTTGAAGTGTGTATATGCAAAGCAATCGGCTACCTTTTCCATCCCAAGCCAAAATGGGTGTATTCGGATTTATATCACCTTGCCTGGTGCGTGCACCATATTCTAATAAAGTTTTTTCATCATACACATTATCTAAAAATTTAACCCGGTATTTTCCTCTTGTAAATTCAACTACACCATAAGCATTGTTTTTGGGATTTGGGTTTGCTGCAAAATGATAATAATCGCTTTTGTACAAGTCTTCTATTACACTTAATCTTCCCTTTGGAGCATTGCGTCTTTGCTTTATATCATCGAGATAACGCTCACCTTCTTCATTCATAAAATCCACGAGTACATCATTAAATTTTTTTTTACAAATCCGTTCAGATGCACTATTCAAATTTTTATATATTCTGGAGAGGTATAAAAAATAGGTTACATTTTTTTCTTTGTATTTCCTTGCTATATAATACCAAAAGGAATGACCCGCCAACAAGGGTTGCTCAAAAGCCAGTTGGCTAAAATCTTTATAATTGCCACTCAAAATGGCATTTTTCAATTCTTCATCTTTTGCAGCACTCCAATGTTCACCCATATAGGATACATATCCATCAGTAAGCCATGCGGGTAAGTCTAATAAAGCCTGGTTGCTTGCAAATTCACCTATATCATCTCCAAACAGTATATTTTCTATGAGTATACGTGCTATGCCTTCTCTTAAACGTAGGTGTAATGTGTTGTGATTGCCATCAAAATACAATGCCATTTTGTTATTGACTAATCGGGTAACACCACCGGCATTTTGCCAATCTGAACCTAACCCAATATTGCTACTTTTATAATCGTCATAATGATTATAAATAATGATATCGGCCCGTTTACTAAGTGGATACTCCATTTCGTGTTCAATGCCATTCAATTCTTCCTCGGCCACCTGTACCAAATATTTTGCTAACTCCAGCCCACCTTCATTGTAATAGACATTAAAGTTTTCGCTCTGATAAAAATGCCAGTCAAACTTTTTATATTGAATTCTGTTCTTGCCAAATACCACTGCATTTACTTGTGTTTTTGCAGGTACAAAATATATGGAAGAAAAAAGTAAAAGCAGTAGTTTAAATCGTATATTCGCTAATATCATCTTTGTTAATTCGGATTTAAAATTAATACATTCATATTAACCAATTAAAAAATTATATGATAATCACACATTTTTTCACATTTAGCCCAATACAGGAGAATACTTATGTATTGCATAACGAGGAGGGAGAGGCGATTATTGTAGACCCCGGATGCTATTTCCCTGCTGAGCAGGAAACGCTGCACAAGTATCTTGAGCATAATGGACTAAAGCCTATAATGCTGCTAAATACACATTGTCATTTGGACCATGTTTTTGGCAATAAATGGGTGTCCGAAACTTATAATTTGGATTTAAATATTCACCAATTGGAAGAACAGGTTTTACTGCGTGCTCCAGAAGTTGGACAGTTATATGGTTTGCCATTTCAAAACTATGTAGGCCCACTTCAATTTTTTAAAGCCGGCGAAATAATACCCTTTGGGAAGCATAAATTTGAAATTATACATGTACCCGGCCATAGCCCTGGCAGTGTTTGTTTTTATTGTAAGGAAGACCATTTCCTATTAGGTGGGGATGTACTTTTTAGAGAAAGTATTGGACGAACAGATATACCAGGTGGCAATCATGATTTATTGATTCAATCCATCCGTCAACAATTATTTTCATTGCCAGATGAAACAGTTGTTTATAATGGTCATGGACCATATACAACTATTGGTCATGAAAAGAATCACAATCCCTTTTTGGTTGCATAATCAGTAAGGCTTTTAAGAAACTTAATAGGAATTTATGGTGTATATTTACAATTTAACACCAATGGTGGCCATAATTTGACCTCTATTATTGTTCCATACTGCAAAAGAATTGGGTATATCATTGAGTCTATAAGGAAATAGTAAATCCTTATTCATTGTGTATGCATAGGTAAGGTCAAAAAACATACCTTCATATCTATACCCAATGCCTCCTGATAACAATACGCGGCTAGCTTTTGTGGGTACATCCGCATAGGGATTGCCATAGTAGGCTGCGCCTGCTCTTATGGCCCATGGGGCAAACTTTATTTCTGCACCTGCCCTTGCATTGAACGCACCTTTCAAATAGGTTTTATTTGTTTCATTTGCAAAGCTTAGATAGCTATCATAAACTGGATCAGGTTCTTCTGCTACCTGGGAAAATCTGGCTCCTCTATAATTGACATATTCAACATCTGCAGTTATAAAACCACGTTGTAGTTTTGTATCCTGTGTTTCCCTAAAAACATAAGAACCGCTTACAATAGCACGCCAAGGTGTGAGTTGTGAATATTCTCTTGTAGTCCATTCACCAATGCCAAAATCTGTATCTGCACTGCTTTTTATTTGTACACCTTTAAATCCTTCTGTATCTGTTGTAATTGTTGCTTTTAATTTATCTGAAAATATCATGTAAGAAGGGGTATGTAAAGCAAAGCCAAATCGTAAAAATTCTTTTGGACGATAGATGATGCCCAGCTTCAAATTGGCACCAATACCAAAGGATTGAAAATTTTGTTCTAATAAACTGTACTTGAAATTATTTAATTCATCTGTTGGGTCAGTTTCTGTATATCTAAGGTCACTATTGTAAATACTAAAAGGAATATTGAATGAGGCACCGAGCAGTATTTTTTCATTCATGTTTACCCCATAACCAAGGCTGATATCGTACATGCCACCACTCCGGGTTTCATCATAATTTTGAAGTACGCCATTTTCTAAAGGCACTAAACTACGGTAGCCAATTAAATTTCCATGAGTATCTGCAACAGAGTCTATGAGATAGGTAAAAAATGCTAAAGAAGAACCGGTGATATAATTGTTTGAAGCTGATTCAACATTGGCACCATCACGCACTAACTCCTCTAAATATTGTTCTGAATATGAGCTGGCATTATTGATGCCTTCATAATTTATTTTGTTTCCGAAGGCTGCAGTTTGTGTAAAACTTATTCCATAGGAATGAGTTATTTGATCATTGTAGTAATCCTTATGGCCACCATCAATATATCCAGAAGTGCCCAATGCAAATGCATTCACGCTACCTGAGTTCAAATTATCCAGATAACTGAATTCATTTTTATTTAGATTAAAGGCAGGTGAAATTGCTAATTCTTTGGTGCGATAGAATCCAAGCCCAGCAGGGTTTACCGTCATGGTTGACATATCACCGCCAAGACTTCCCATAGCACCACCTATTGCCAAACTTCTGGCTGTGCCTCCTGGTATAAACCATGCAGATCTTAAAGCATCGTCAGGATTTTGTGCTTTTATTACATTGCCTGTAAGGCATACAAAAAACAATAGCATTAAATATTTATGCATGTTGCTACAAATTATTTTTATAAATGAAATCTTGATTTTTTAACGGGGCGGTCTGCGGGCAGTGCCAGTACTACTGCGTGTATTAAAACCTCCAGTTTTTCCGCCGGTTGATGAACTTCCATTACCTGATGAGAACGTACGAACTGGTTTGCCACTGCGTATTAGCGAAGGATTGTTATAATCTCTACGGTAGCCCCCGCCTGCATAATAATCTCCTTTCGTGGTGCCTCTGAGCGGTATGTTATAGGCATTATTATTATAGGCACTAAGATTGCTTCGGCTGCTATATCCGTTAAAATATGCTTTAGGACTATTGTAGTAAACCACAGTACAATAGGGAGAGTTCCAACTGTTCCAAGAACTATTGAATAGGAAAGAATTATAAGGATCACAATAATATGATGAATTCCCACAACCATAATTCATAGAGCTCCAATTATTCCAATATGGATTGTAACTTTTATAATAATAGTGATCCATGTAGTAGCGGCTATCATTCCAATAGCTATAGTCATCTATACTACACCACCTACTTCTGTTTTGTACACGCATACGCAGATAATTATCATCATCTGAACGATCATATCTGTCATTATACCTATTATCATTTTTTGCAGTAACTGATTCTGCTCGTTGTGGTGAATAATAAACATCGTCAGGCGTTTGTATTCCTTTATAGGGTGAGCTACAACTGGCAAACAAAAAAGCAGCAATAAAAAAACTTAGTATGCGATTCATATTTTATACTTTATGCATTGAACTGTAATTTCGCCGCAGGTTTAATAACACAACTAATTTGTAAAGGTAGATTTTTATGCTTATTAGCTGCATTAATCGGGCCTCTATACAATTTTTTATGTGTTAAAGTTTTATTGCGGATGGCAACAAAGAATAATTATGGCAAAAGAAATAACAACAAGGGAACAAGACTACTCACAATGGTACAATGATATTGTACTAAAAGCCGGACTGGCAGATTATAGTGCAGTAAGGGGATGTATGATTATAAAACCCTATGGCTATGCTTTGTGGGAAAATATGAGAGATGTATTAGATGCAAAGTTTAAAGAGACTGGCCATGTAAATGCATACTTTCCACTATTTGTACCTAAGAGTCTTTTTGAAGCCGAGGAAACAAATGCGGAGGGCTTTGCAAAAGAATGTGCAGTAGTAACCCATTACAGATTAAAAGCGGACCCATCAAAAAAGGGTAAACTGATGGTGGATCCTGATGCTAAACTAGAAGAAGAATTGGTGGTAAGACCAACCAGTGAAGCTATAATCTGGAATACTTATAAGAACTGGATTCAAAGTTATAGGGACTTACCATTATTAATCAATCAATGGGCAAATGTGGTAAGGTGGGAAATGCGTACACGACTTTTTTTGCGTACTGCCGAATTTCTTTGGCAGGAAGGTCATACAGCACATGCTACTCGGGATGAAGCAGTGGCAGAAACCTTAAAAATATTGGATATTTATGCTGAATTTGTAGAGGAATGGATGGCTGTGCCAGTGATAAAAGGAGTGAAGTCAGCCAATGAAAGATTTGCAGGGGCGGAAGACACTTATTGTATTGAAGCTTTGATGCAGGATGGTAAGGCTTTGCAGGCGGGCACTTCACATTTTCTGGGTCAGAATTTCGCCAAAGCATTTGATGTAAAGTTTTCTGATGCACAAAATAAGTTGGAGTATGTATGGGCTACCAGTTGGGGTGTAAGTACCAGACTGATAGGTGCTCTTGTAATGGCGCACAGTGATGACCAAGGGCTTGTATTACCTCCAAAAATTGCTCCTATACAGGTTGTTATTGTTCCCATTTATAAGGGGGCAGAACAAAAGGCAATGATTGACGAAAAAGTAGGAGGTCTGATGAATCAATTTAAAGCAATTGGCATTCGTGCTAAATACGATGATAATGATAATACAAGACCCGGTTGGAAGTTTGCCGAACATGAAATGAAGGGGGTGCCAGTGCGTATTGCAATTGGCCCAAAAGACCTAGAAAATAATACTGTAGAAGTGGCCCGAAGGGATCAAAAAGAGAAATCGTCTGTATCTATTGATGGTATAGATATTTATATACAACAACTATTGGCTGATATTCAAGACAAGCTTTATACAAAGGCAAAATCATACAGAGATGAGCATATAACTCCTGCGGATACATGGGAGGAATTTGTACAACTTCTTGATGAAAAAACAGGTTTTATTGCTGCTCATTGGGATGGCAGTCCTGAAACAGAAGAAAAAATCAAAGAACTTACAAAGGCCACCATTCGCTGTATTCCTTTAGATGCCAATAATGAGTTGGGACAATGTATTTTAACTGGCAAAGCTTCTACAAAAAGAGTGCTTTTTGCCAGAGCATATTAAGGGATCTATTTTATTCGGAACAGCAGGATTTTTTTCTTTGGAATAATGTGGTGAGTCCGCATATAAATCCTATGCCATAGGCAAAATGAATGGTAAAATAGACCAGCACGATTCTCAAGAACTGAATGAAAGAGTTGTTTGATTGCAAGCTGAAATAAAAGTTTGCCACAGTGTATATTGCCAAAGGCAAAAATACAATGCTGGAAAACTGTGCATATAAAATGGGAATGAGAAGCATATAGATGACAAAACATGCAGGAATCAAATGCCTCCATTGAAAAGCTCCGGGAATCTTTCTTAAAACTTTCGGTTTAAAAAATCCATATTGGAAATACTGACTAAATAATGCTGAAATTTTTTTTCGTGGCTGATACCAAGCATAAATGGAGGGGTCCTGATATATTTTGAAACCTAATTGCCTTGCACGGTAATGAAATTCATCATCTTGGTTACGCTTAAAGGATGTATCGAAAAATCCGGTATTTGAAAAAATTTCTTTTTTCCATGCTCCCAAATAAACAGAATCTGTAAAACCTTGGAAGGATTCAAAATGAAATGAACTATTTCCAATACCAAAAGTTGTACTTGTGGCATATCCAATGGCATGCTGAATTGAATTTCCTTTGGCAATTCGCATTGGGCCACCTACAATATCTGCACCGGTTTTTTCAAAACATTCCAATATTTTTTCAACATAATCTTCTCTATAATTGGTATGCGCATCTATCCTAATCAGTATTGAACCGGATGCTTTTTTTATACCAAGATTAAGTGCAAAAGGTACATATTTATTTGGATTATCTATGCAGTGAATAGATGCATCTGATAAGGTATATTGTTCAATGATTTCTCTTGTACGATCTGTGGATTGGCCATCAATAAATATCAGTTCTTTCTCCTCTATTTTTACTGTATTAAAAAAATGTATGATAGGAGCAAGGTTTGATGCTTCATTATACACCGGGCATAATAAACTTACTGATATTGGTGGATGAACATTTGATAACAACGATGCTAATATAAAGCGATGATATATATAATGCCCAATTGCATTATTTTAATTTTTTTCTTATTAATACTTTGATGTAAAAAAATATTTTACGATAAATATTTTCATTTTATGAATGATATAAAACAATCTGAAAGGATATATGGATGGTATCTATATGTACCTATTCGTTTTTGCTATTTAAGTTATAGGATTTACTTTAAGTGGCTATTTAACTATTAATTAACAATTTTTAAATCTTTGATTTTAAGTAATAAAATTTTTATAATCATCAAAATTTATAGCATTGAAACAGCAGAATAAATAGCTGTTAAAATCAATTTATCTGCAAGGCTCCTATATTTGTTGGCCAATTGGAAAAATGCACATAGAACATACTAAACTTGCAGATTGCTATATCATACACAATACTGTTTTTACGGATAGCAGAGGATATTTTTTTGAAAGTTTTAATGAAGGAGTATTTAATAAGTTAACCGACTTGAATATTCATTTTATTCAGGATAATCAGTCCTTCTCTACAAAAGGAGTTTTAAGAGGGCTTCATTTTCAGCAGGGCAGCTTTGCCCAAGCAAAATTGGTAAGAGTGATAAGTGGGCATGTATTGGATGTGGCTGTAGATATACGAGTAGGCTCCCCAACTTATGGAGAACATGTGGCCATAGAGCTTAGTGCAGATAATAATAAACAAATATTTATTCCAAGGGGCTTTGCACATGGATTTGTAGTGTTAAGTGATCAGGCTGGGTTCTTTTATAAATGCGACAATTATTATAACAAAGAAAGCGAAGCTGGCCTTTTATATAATGATCCGAGCCTTCATATAAATTGGATGATTAATGAGAAGGAATTGCATTTATCCGAAAAGGATATGATGAATCCATTATTAAAAGATATAAATGGTTATCAAGTATAGAAATAGTAAATTATGAGAGGAATAATTTTGGCGGGTGGTAGTGGCACTCGTTTATACCCAATAACAAAAGGCATTAGTAAGCAGATAATGCCCGTGTATGATAAGCCCATGATCTATTATCCTTTATCGGTATTAATGCTTGCCGGTATTCGTGAAATATTAATTATAACAACTCCGGAAGATCAGGCACAGTTTCAGCGATTGCTAGGTACAGGCACTGAATTGGGTTGTAGCTTTAGTTATGCTATACAGCACACCCCAAATGGATTGGCGCAGGCCTTTGTATTGGGAGAAAATTTTATTGGAAATGAAAAAGTAGCACTCATTTTAGGGGATAATATTTTTTACGGTTCAGGTTTTAGCAGCTTGGTGCAAAGTTTTAATGATGTGGAAGGAGCAGCCATTTTTGCTTATGAGGTACAGGACCCTGAGCGATATGGTGTTGTTGCATTTGATGAAAATAACAAAGCAATTTCGATAGAAGAAAAGCCTACAGTGCCCAAATCAAATTTTGCAGTACCAGGCCTGTATTTCTATGATAATAATGTGGTAGAAATAGCAAAAAATATAAATCCATCCCCCAGAGGGGAATATGAAATTACGGATGTAAATAGGGTTTATTTAAAAAATGGAAATTTGAAAGTAGGTGTTATGAACCGTGGTGTGGCTTGGTTAGATACGGGCACTTTTGACTCACTGCACGATGCCAGCGAATTTGTACGAGTTATTGAAAAAAGGCAAGGGCAGAAAATTGGATGTATAGAAGAAGTAGCATGGCGTATGGGTTTTATTGATAATGACCAGCTTAATATGCTATCAAAGCTCTATGAGAAGAGTGGATATGGGAAATATTTACAGCATTTAAAAAAATAATTTTATTTTATTTCTGTTAAACTTATAAAATCAATTCTATTCGGTAAGTATAACAATTTCAATTGATTAATCATAAAAATCAACAAAAGATTCTACAGAGTGAGCCATATAAACTCATTTATGTGCTACTTGAAACCGCTAAACTGAGAATTATTTCGAACAATACAATATAATTTCCTGTTTTTAAATGCATGAATACGTTTACCATAAAGGATTTGGAAAATATTAGCGGCATCAAAGCTCATACCATCCGCATATGGGAACAGCGTTATACATTTCTCAAACCAAATAGAACTGATACCAATATTAGGGTTTACTCAAATGATGAACTGAAGGTTTTACTCAACATTTCTTTGCTCAATAAGTATGGCTTTAAAATATCTCATATAAGCAAGCTTTCATCAGATGAAATTAGAGAAAAAATATTTACACTCAATCAAGCACAGGCTCAGCAGGAAAGAATCGTCAACGATTTAATCACATACATGGTTGATCTTGATTTGACTCGTTTTGAAATGGTTTTAGACAATTTCATATTGAGTAAGGGTATTGAAAAGACAATAACATTTATCATATTCCCATTCTTAGAAAAGATTGGTGTATTATGGCAAACAAATCATATTAACCCGGCTCAAGAGCATCTCATTACAAATTTGATAAGGCAGAAGTTGATTGTTGGTATTGATAAAGCAAATACAATTCTTAAACTCAAAACCACAGTTTTACTGTATTTGCCAGAGGGTGAGCATCATGAACTTGGTTTACTTTTTATATATTATTTATTAAAAAATAAAGGAATACAGGTTCTATACGTAGGTGCCAATGTGCCGCTAAAGGATTTGGAATATGTGGTTAAGGCAAAACAACCAGATTATCTTTATACCCACCTCACAAATGCACATCATCATTTTACCCTCGAAAAGTATATCCCTTTATTGAATATAAAAGTACCCCATACCCCTGTTATTATTTCTGGCTCACTAGCACAATCCTACAAAAGGAAGTTGACAGGTAAAGTCCAGCTCAAATCTTCACTTCATGAAGTCATGGATTTTATATCAGATTTATAATTTACTTCTACATTTCTGTAATTAATTTTTGAAAATACACTGTGTTTTCACTCTCTTTTTATTGCAATTCATCAGTTGATTTTGGTGTTCCGTCAATGTGTATGTTCATAACCGATTGAAATACTTTGTTTTATCTTTTTTCAAAAAAGTTAAACAATATTGAACTTTGGAATATATATTTTGTTTAACTTTGTATCATTAATAATTAAACAAATTTGTATGTCAACGGTAGAGTTCAATCAACTGCTTGTATCAAATGCCGAATTTTTAAGGCCTTTTGCTATTTCACTCACCAAAGATCAGGAAGCGGCGAAAGATTTGTACCAAGAAACCTTGGTAAGGGCTATCACCAATGCTGAAAAGTATAGTAATGGCACGAATATAAAAGCATGGTTATATACCATAATGCGTAATATTTTTATTAATAATTATCGTCGCAAAAGCAAGCAGCAAACAATATTTGATAAAACGCCAAACGAGTATTTATTAAATAGTTCACAGCCTGCTGCTAGTAATGGTGCAATTGCGGGTATTAATATGAAGGAGATACACGCTGCCATAAATGCTTTGCCTGAAATATTTAGAAATCCCTTTGTTTTGTATTACGATGGATTCAAATATCATGAAATAGCAGATGTTCTACAGGAGCCACTTGGTACCATAAAAAGTAGAATTCATTTTGCCCGTAAACTTTTAAAAGCTCAAATTGAAAGGGCTTGATTTTATAGTGATGAAAAAGATATGCATAAAAAAAACGTGGTGGTTATTGGTTCAGGATTTGCAGGAATGTCTTCTGCCTGCTTTCTTGCAAAATATGGATATAAAGTTACAGTATTAGAAAAGCATAATATGCCAGGTGGCAGGGCCCGTCAATATAAAGTTGACGGGTTTTCTTTTGATATGGGACCAAGCTGGTATTGGATGCCTGATGTGTTTGAAAGATTTTTTAATCAATTTAACCACACTGTCAGTGATTATTATTCACTAACCCGTTTAGACCCCTCTTACAGGGTTTATTGGAATGATGGGCTCACAGATATACCCGCTTCATACGAAGCCTTAAAATCTTTATTTGAAAAAATAGAACCAGGCAGTGCTCATCAATTAGACAAATTTTTAGCAGAAGCAGCGTATAAATACAAAGTAGGTATTGGGAAGCTTGTATTTAAACCTGGTCAGAAAATATCGGAGCTTTTTGACACTGAACTATTAAAAGGTCTTTTAAGATTAGATGTGTTTACTTCCATGCAACAGCATGTGGCACGTTTTTTCAAACACCCACATTTGAAGCAGCTCATGGAATTTCCTGTTATCTTTTTGGGTGCTATGGCACAGGATACTCCTGCACTATATAGCCTAATGAATTTTGCAGATATAAAGGGTGGCACTTGGTTTCCCAAAGGGGGCATGTATAGTATTGTAGATGCTATGTATCAGTTAGCTCAAAGTCTCGGGGTAGAATTTCATTTTGGAAAGGAAGCAAAAAAAATTGTGATTGAGAATAATCAAGCAAAATCAGTAGTCTGTGTAGATGCAAATGGAAATGAAAATATTTTTGAGGCTGATATAGTAGTTTCAAATGCAGACTACAATCACACAGAAACCGCTTTACTAGAACCATCATATAGAAACTATTCTGAAAATTATTGGGAGAATCGTGTTATGGCTCCCGGCTGTCTTTTATACTATGTGGGTATCAATAAAAAAATCGAAAATATTCCACACCATAGTCTCTTCTTTGATACTGATTTCAATACTCATTCTACAGAAATCTATAAAACAAAAAAATGGCCATCAGATCCATTATTTTATGCTTGTGCCGCTTCACTCACAGATTCCGATGTGGCACCTGAGGGATGTGAAAATTTGTTTTTTTTAATACCCGCAGCAGCGGGATTAACAGGGGATACAGACTCGCTAAGAGATACATATTTCGATGCCATTATCGATCGTTTTGAAAAAAGAACAAACCAGGTTATAAAGCCACATATTATCTTTAAAAAATCATTTGCCCATAGTGATTTTATTAGTGAATATAATGCCTTTAAAGGAAATGCCTACGGACTCGCTAATACGTTATTCCAAACAGCTCATTTAAAGCCAGCTATCAGAAACAAAAAAGTTAAGAATCTTTTTTATACTGGCCAGCTTACAGTGCCCGGTCCAGGAGTGCCACCCGCACTCATTTCTGGAGAAGTTGTAGCCGGATTAATTAAAAATGATTTTGCTTAAACAAAACTCATTCTTAATCTGTTTAGTATTTTTTTGTAATATGCGCAAATATTATAAACAATGATTGGATTGTTTCACAAGCTAAGTAACGAATGTAGTCGCATCACCACTGAGCGATATAGTACTTCTTTTGCTTCTGCAATAAATATGCTACACAAAGACTTGAGACAGCATGTGTACAATATCTATGGGTTTGTAAGATTAGCAGATGAAATTGTGGACTCATTTCATAATTTTAATAAAGAAAAATTATTAAATGAATTTAGAAATCAAACCTGGCAGGCAATAGAAGAGGGTATCAGTTTAAATCCTATCATAAATAGCTTTCAGGCTACTATAAATAAATACAATATCAATCACAGACTTATTGCAGCTTTTTTTCATAGCATGGAAATGGATTTGACCAAAAAAATATATGATGAACGTGGATACACAGAATATATTTATGGTAGCGCAGAAGTAGTAGGATTAATGTGTTTGCATATTTTCTGTGAAGGAAATAAAGATCAATATAATGCACTAAAGCCAGCTGCAAGTAGCTTGGGTGCTGCATTACAGAAAGTAAATTTTTTAAGAGATATAAAAGCAGATTTTCAGGGAATGGAGAGAATGTACTTTCCCGGATGCGATTTTAAAAACTTTCATTTGAATGAAAAGATGCATATAGAGTCTGATATCCAAAAAGATTTTGATGATGCTTACGAAGGAATAAAAAACCTTCCTATAAAAGCAAGATTTGGCGTGTATGTTGCCTATAAATATTACCTTTCTTTATTTAAAAAAATTAAAGAATTACCACCACAACAAATTCTGGAAAGTAGGATACGTATTCCTGATTATGGTAAAGTATTTATTCTAGCAAAAGCAGGCCTTCGAAGTCAACTTAATCTCCTATAGTTTTGTGCAGATTATATTCGCATTTATCATAAAGAAACAATTTCAAAGATTCAAACCATAACATGGAGCAGGTTATTCTTGTTGATACGCATGATGAAGATATGGGTATCATGGAAAAAATGGAAGCTCATGAACTAGGTATACTACATAGAGCATTTAGTATATTTATTTTTAATAAGAAGGGAGAGCTACTTTTACAACAAAGGGCTTTTGATAAATACCATAGTGGTGGTTTGTGGACAAATACATGTTGTAGCCATCCCAGGCCACAAGAAAATATAGCATCAGCAGCTCATAGAAGGCTACAGGAGGAAATGGGTTTTGACACGGACCTTAATCATGCTTTCAGTTTTATTTATAAAGTTGGTTTAGACCATGGCTTAACGGAACATGAATACGATCATGTATTTACAGGTATTTATGAAGCTGAAATTGTGGCAAACAAGGATGAAGTAGCAGCGTATACTTATAAAAGCATTCAATCTATATCATCAGAAATTGAATTGCAGCCACAACAATTTACAGAGTGGTTTAAAATTGCTTTTGAGCGTGTAGTACAAGTATTTATAAATAGCCCAGAAGTTTCATCAATCACTACATCTGAATGAAACAAAAATCTGTTATTATAATTGGTTCTGGTATTGCAGGTTTAGCATCAGCTATAAGGCTTGCTGTACAGGGCCATCAAGTACATGTATATGAAAAAAATAGCTATCCCGGTGGTAAATTATCTTTAATTGAAAAAGATGGCTTTCGTTTTGATGCAGGACCAAGCCTCTTTACCCAGCCAGCAAATATTGAAGAATTATTTGCATTTGCTGGAGAGTCCTTAGCTCCACATTTTAAATATTCATCAGTGGATATTGCTTGTACCTATTTTTTTGAAGATGGCTCTACTTTTAAAGCTGCTTCAAATGCAGAAAAATTTGCTGCTGATGCAGCAGAGGAATTTACAGCAGACAAAAATCTTATTGAAAAATATTTAAAACAATCAGCTAATGTTTATAAACATATTGCTGAAATATTTTTGAGCTACTCTTTACACAAAAAAAGCACTTGGTTTAGAAAAGAAATATTAACCGCATTGAAGCATGTTAAGTTGTATCATCTTAAACAATCGCTTCACCAGTTGAATGAAAAATTATTAAGGCATAAAAAATTAGTTCAAATATTTAACCGCTATGCCACGTATAATGGCAGTAATCCATACAAGGCTCCTGCTATGCTGCAGGTAATTCCTCATTTGGAATATAATGAAGGTGTTTTTTACCCAAAAGGTGGCATGATAAGCATTACAAATGCTTTGTACAGCCTAGCATTAAAGCGTGGTGTTCATTTTCATTTTAATACAAAAGTAGAAAGGATTATACATGATAATGGAATGGCTCATGGCATAGTTGTAAATCATAATAATATTTTTGCAGATACTATTATAAGCAATTGTGATGCATATTTCACTTATAAAAATCTACTAAAAGACGATGATACAGCAGCCCAGTTATTGAAGCAGGAGAGAAGCAGCAGTGCATTAATATTTTATTGGGGTATTAAAAAAGAATTTAGCCAATTGGGCTTGCATAATATTTTATTTGCCTCCAATTATGAAGAAGAATTTTCAAATCTTTTTGACCTTAAAAATATCTACAATGACCCTACTGTTTATATAAATATTACGAGCAAATGTGAGCCTGAGTTGCACGCCCCATCGGGCTCTGAAAATTGGTTTGTAATGATCAATATGCCTGCGGGCACCACATATATTAATGACGATACAATCCATATATGTAAAAGAAATATTATTGGTAAAATAAACAGGTTATTAAAAACTGATATTGAAAAATATATTCTTACAGAAGATGTGCTGGATCCAAAACTCATAGAATTGCGAACTAGCTCTTTTGGTGGATCACTTTATGGCACTAGTAGCAACAGCAGATGGGCCGCCTTTTTAAGGCATCCAAATTTTTCATCTCAAATAAAAAATCTTTGGTTTGCCGGTGGTAGTGTTCACCCCGGGGGCGGTATTCCACTTTGTTTAAGAAGTGCCAAAATAATGTGTAGCCTCATAGCCGATGAGCATCAAAAAAAGCAGCATGATTAAAAAATATTTTGCACCCTATTATATCGCTCTCACACTGGCCTTACTTTTTCATATTTGTGGTGCTGCCGGCATTCTTTTGAGTGATTATAAGGAATGGTTTATCAGCAGTTCTCCTATCACGGTATTGCTCATGAGTGTGTTGATCATTTTCACACAAAAAGAAAAAAACACCAATTTTATAGTATTTGCCATGCTCTGTTTTATGATTGGATTATTAACAGAGATGATAGGAGTAAACACTGGTTATTTATTTGGTAATTATGAATATGGAAATGTGTTAGGACCAAAAATATTTGGAGTGCCATGGCTTATTGGTATCAATTGGTTTGTTGTTATTTATTGTGCCGGATGTACTACCCATATTGTAGAAGCATGGATTCTAAAACAAACCGGTGCCGAGATTATGCTATCCACCCGCATGCAGCATCTTTCATTTATTATTGATACAGCACTGCTAGCCGTTTTTTTTGACTGGCTTATAGAGCCTGTTGCCATAAAACTTGGATATTGGAGTTGGCTTGAAAACGATATTCCTTTTTACAACTATGTATGCTGGTTTTTAATAAGTCTGATACTTTCTTCGGCCATGCGATTTTTATCTTTTAATAAAGCAAACCTGTTTGCAGTACATTTGTTTATCATACAGGGTTTATTCTTTTTACTATTAAGAACTTTTCTATGAGTATTATTTTATATATCATAATTTGCCTTTTCACCTTTTTTTTAATGGAAGGTATTACATGGCTCACACATAAATTTGTGATGCATGGGTTTTTATGGTATTTGCATGAAGACCATCACCAACCACGTGGTCATCTCTTTGAAAAAAATGACGCATTTTTTTTGATTTTTGCAATACCCAGTTGGTTATGTATCATGCTTGGTTTACAACACACTTATTATTGGGTGGCTGCAATTGGTTTTGGAATTGCACTATATGGGCTTGCTTATTTTCTTGTGCATGATGTCATTATCCACCAGCGGTTTAAATGGTTTACAAGAAGCAATAATACTTATGTAAGAACCATTAGATGGGCGCATAAAATGCATCATAAACATATTCACAAGGAAGATGGCGAAAGTTTTGGAATGCTAGTCGTGGCAAAAAAATATTGGGAAAAAGTACAAAGAGATAAGTTGATACAATCCAATAAATAAAGATAAATTTTAGTACGCAGTTCTTAAAGTAAGTAAATTGATAGTTACTTACAAGATAACAAATATACATTTGAAATAGAAATTTCGGAAGTATTGAATTTTCTTTAGCCGCTCCGCAATATTTAAACTTGCTTTTTCAAAAAATACCTTCTCTGCACCATTGTACCCAATGCTATTATTAAACCTAAAACAGGTATTAAAAAAACAATTGCAATCAATAATGCTTTCATTTTAAAAGACAGTTTGGTATTATTTAAAATGGCAATTGAACAAGCAACCAATATTATAAGATAGATTGCTAGATAAAAATATGCTTGGTATTGAGTGATAAACATAAAATTATTTTAATCAGATAAAAGTTATGTAAATATCATAATTTATTCACTGTGGTCCTGTTTTTTGCCAAATTATTTTGAAAAACCGCATCGTAAATTCAATTTGCAGAATGGAATAAAAAGAAATTTTATAAGCTAAAGCGCTAATATTTAAAAACCACCTATTTTACCAACCTAAAAATTTTTCTTCTTTATGGTACCATTCAATCAAATTCAAAAAGGCGATTATTTAGTAGGCGAGTTTGAAGGCAAACTCTGGAAAGGCGAAGTAACTCGTTTAAACGGGGACGAAAAGCAAGTCTGCTTTAATACCGGAGTACAACAATTCTGGTTTACCCCCGCGCAATTGCATCCAATTTCCCTAACCGATGAAAGCCTTGCCCAGCTTAACTTTCTAAAAGAAACAAAGGACGATGGTTCTGTGAAATACAAAAAAGGTTCTTTCCGTATTTTGATACCTGCACCAAATGATTTTAAAAATATGGAAATATGGTATAGAGAAGATAAAAGACACCATCCTGGCATTGAACATATTCACCAATTACAAAATCATTATTATGCCATGACCAAAGTGCATCTTACTGATGAAGTAATTGCTTAAAAGTAGAATTAAAAATATTGAAGCATCCACTTGTAAAGCTGGATGCTTTTTATTTGTGCAATTCATATCTTTTTTTTTGAGATTTTTTAAATTGATAAATAATGGATACAACGTCAGTTATCACAAGATTTTATACAGCATTTCAAAAGTTAGATTACAAAACAATGCAATCCTGCTATGCTGAGGATGTAATATTTAGCGATCCCGGTTTTGGTTTATTAGATCAGGGTAAGCCACAGGCTATGTGGCAAATGCTCTGTACCAATGCCAGGGACTTTCATCTTAGTTATGACAATATTGAATTAATTGATGATGAATATGCCACCTGTAATTGGACTGCAAAATATACTTTCTCTTCCACCGGCAATGAGGTTACCAATCATATCAAAGCTTATATAAGAGTACAAGATGGTAAAATAACAGAACATACCGATTCTTTTAATTTTTACAAATGGTGTAGACAGGCACTGGGTTTGAGCGGCTTGCTTTTAGGCTGGACTGGCTTTATGCAACGAAAAGTAAGGGCAGGAGCTTTAAAAAGACTTGAAAAATTTATGAAGGAAAATGCTGCTGAGTATAAAAAATGATGCAGTCTGTTTTTCCACATTTCTGATTTTAATGCTACAAATTCTATTTTCGCTAAATGGCCCTCTCATTCTTTAAAACAAAGTTCTGGCGTTATGTAAAAAAGGTAACCCTTTATGCATTCATATCATCGCTCCTTTATGTAGTGGTGTGCAAATGGATAATGCCACCAATTACAATTACACAAATATCTGCTCTGGTTTCAGGTGATGGTTTGAAAAGAGACTATATCAACTATTCCTCCATTTCATCCAATGCAAAAATTGCAGCTATTGCTGCCGAAGACCAGCTTTTTGCTACACACAATGGATTTGACTGGAATGCATTACAAAAAAGTTTATCTGGGGATGGTAAGTATGGAAAAGGGGCAGGGGCAAGCACCATCAGCCAACAAACGGCAAAAAATGTTTTTTTATGGCAAGGCGAAGGCGTTATGAGGTATATCAGAAAGCTACCTGAATTTTATTTTACTTTCCTCATAGAATTAATATGGGGAAAGGAAAGAATTCTAGAAGTTTATTTAAATGTAATTGAAATGGGGCGTGGTATATATGGAATTGAAGCCGCATCACAATCCTATTTCAAAAAACCTGCATCACAACTAACCAAAGTGGAAGCTGCACAAATTATAGCCTGCCTTCCCAATCCAAAAATTTATACAGTAAAACCAAGAAGCCGTTTTGTGGGTTGGAAGTCTGGATGGATACAAAGACAAATGAATAATATTGCTGGGGATGTGGCTGTACAGCATCTGATTCAAAATGAGCCAAAAAAATAAATCTCGGAATGATTTATTCATACATTCTGCCACGATAATCTGCCTTGTTTCTAAACATTAAAAAAGCCCCGCTTCAATAGCGAGGCCTCTTATTTAAGTTGTATGAATTATTTCACTTCAACCTCAGCACCAACTTCTTTCAGTTTTGCAACTAAATCATCGGCATCAGCTTTAGAAATACCTTCTTTAACTGGTTTTGGAGCGCCATCAACTAAGTCTTTAGCTTCTTTCAAACCTAAGCCAGTTAACTCTTTTACGATTTTAACTACCTGAAGTTTGTTAGCACCACTAGCTTTAAGAATTACATCAAATGATGTTTTTTCTTCTACAGCAGCAGCAGCAGGAG
>CAXYYO010000028.1:0-44102 GCA_964293305.1 uncultured bacterium
GCACCCTCCGTATTACCGCGGCTGCTGGCACGGAGTTAGCCGGTGCTTATTCATCTGGTACCGTCAGACGAGAAAGAATTCCCTTTTTTCGTCCCAGATAAAAGAAGTTTACAATCCAGAGGACCTTCATCCTCCACGCGGCATGGCTGGTTCAGGCTTTCGCCCATTGACCAATATTCCTTACTGCTGCCTCCCGTAGGAGTCGGGCCCGTGTCTCAGTGCCCGTGTGACTGGTCATGCTCTCACACCAGTTACTGATCGAAGGCTTGGTGGGCTGTTACCCCGCCAACTACCTAATCAGCCGCACGCCCATCTTTAAGTGATAAATCTTTAATAATAAAGTGATGCCACTTCATCATACTATGGGGTATTAATCCAAATTTCTCTGGGCTATTCCCCGCTTAAAGGAAGGTTGCGTACGTGTTCCTCACCCGTTTGCCGGTCGCCATCAAGTATTGCTACTCATGCTGCCCCTCGACTTGCATGTATTAAGCCTGCCGCTAGCGTTCATCCTGAGCCAGGATCAAACTCTCCATTGTAAAAGATTTGATCTGACTATAATTCTCATTGAAAATTAACGTCGGATATTAATTGTGTTACGCTTGCTACCTTACTGTTTTTGAATACAAAAACTGCAATGTTGCTTTCCATCTTTCAAAGAACTTTAACTACTAAGTAGCTTTTTGTTGATGCTGTGGTTTTGAGCCACTTTATAAATCCGCATCTTTTCGTGAGTGTTTGTTTCCTTTTGCAGGGGTTGCAAAAGTACAAGTCTTTTTGATACAACCCAAGAAAAATTTAATTTATTTTAAAAAATATTTTTTTGATTATTTATCTAACAGATTGATATACAATTAGATAGGTATAAAGTTTTTAATATTTTTTTCAAAGAGCTACTCAATTTTGTTGAGCGGGGTGCAAAGATAGGTGTGAGAATGTTCCAACCAAATATTTATTTACTTTTTTTTAAAATAATTTTTAAGAATCAATGATAACAGGGGTTTACGGCGAAATATTTATTTCTATGATATTTGATTTTAATTTAAATGATGACATAATTAGCTTAAAAAGAAGTTCAAATTCAAAATATTATTACCCCTAATGCTTATTGAAGTGAATTCTTATATGGTACATTATAAGACAGATTAAAATTTGGTTGAAATTATTTCTAGCTTTTTTTTTTATATTTCATTTATTTAAATTTCAAATTATTTTTATTTCTACGAATTATATCTTCAAATATTAATCCTTTTGCCAAAAATTGGCCTTCAACAATATTCAAATAATTTTATTATTTACACTTATTTAGAATTATAGATGATAAGATGATAAATATGATGCCCCCGTACATTAGATTGGTATGATTTGTAAATATTCGCTCAAGGAGATGCGATGAGCTAGTATTTCAAGTTCTTATTGATTTATATATTTTCTTATACTTTTGAGAATAAACCATGACTAATCGAATTAGTATATTTGTTCTATACATGATACTTAGTTGTGTCGGAATAATCTTTAGTAATGACTAAGAAAAATTCGGCAATTACATTTATCACATCGCCATAACTCTGGATTCAGAATTACATGAGATTTTTTTCTTAGGAATAGTTCAAAATTTCTTCACTTAAGAATCAATTACAAACTTATTTGTATATCAAAAATCTTTTAAAAGAACACAAAGTCACTTTTACTGACAAAAAAAAACTTATATCTAGATAAAATATATAATTAATGAATTCATTTTAATTGCTTATATATATTAAAGTATGGATATATTAATATGCAGGTTTTAGACAAATTGATTTTTACAAATTATATACTACAGAAAATGATGAAAAAATGAATAAACTATCATCAGGCGATTGCGATCTAAGGTACGTAATATGAAAAAAGCACAGTTAATTAATTAAGATAAGGTAGAAAATTTAATGGTTGTATATCTAGACTTTAACTATTGCCGATGAGAAGGAAAGTAATTGAATAAAAGATAAACTTAGATATTACTAGATTGTAGACAAAAATTCATCAAATAAATTTTAGCAAATTTTTAACTAAGAATGTGTTGTTGAATTTTATATCATAAATGAACTACTGCGCACCTAGACTTTTGAGAAGAATTTTGATTTTTATTAGCTTACTATTTCTTCAGCATAAGTTTAATCTTAAACACTAATCTATATTGACATGCAATTTTTCATCATAGTGTCAGCTTTGTCATCTGGATGGAAAGAAATTTCCTAATTTTAGAATTAGTAAGTACTAAGACATTTAAGCAGTAGAAAAAAAATGAATACCCTATTTTAAAGTAGAATTAATCAATAGGGTTTTCATTAAAAAAATGAAATCATTTAAAAAATTGCGCATTAAATTTTAAAAAATATCAAATTCAAAATTTTATACGTCAGCTACAGAAAGAATTTGTTTTCAAAACTATAACTGATCGGATTTTATGATTATCAAAACCTGAATACTATATTATACACTTAGAAAACATGAAATAAAAAAACCAACCTAAGTAGGTTGGCTCTTGATAATATCAATTACAATATATTTAAATTCTAAAGTGAGCGAATGCTTTATTAGCTTCGGCCATACGATGAACATCTTCTTTCTTTTTGAATGCCGCACCTTCCCCTTTGCTAGCAGCTACAATTTCATTGGCTAATTTATCGGCCATTGTTCTACCATTTCTTTCTCTGCTAAAACGCACTAACCATTTTATGCTTAGTGAAATTTTTCTATCCGCACGGACTTCTGATGGAATTTGAAATGTGGCACCTCCAATACGACGACTTCTAACTTCCACTGCTGGAGTTACATTAGCTAAAGCTTTTTTCCAGATTTCATATCCGCTTTCGTTGGTTATTTTTTCAACCTTACCCAAAGCATCATAAAAACTCTTCATGGCTACACTTTTCTTTCCTTGCCACATTACATTGTTTACAAAACGCGTTACCAATACATCATTATATACTGGATCTGGAGCGAGTGGTAATTTTTTTGCTTGCGCTTTCCGCATGGTATGAGAATTTTTTTAAATTATTTATTTCTTAGGTTTTTCCTTTTTGGTACCGTATTTACTACGACTTTTCTTACGATCTTTAACACCAGCAGTATCTAAACTTCCTCGTACGATGTGATATCGTACGCCGGGTAAATCCTTCACACGACCACCTCTAATCAAAACAATTGAATGTTCTTGTAGATTGTGACCTTCCCCAGGTATATATGCAATAACTTCAATCTTATTTGTAAGTCGAACTTTGGCAACCTTACGAAGGGCTGAATTCGGCTTTTTAGGTGTAGTGGTGTACACACGTGTACATACACCTCTACGCTGTGGACATGCATCCAAGGCTCTGGATTTGCTCTTAGCCCGGATAATTTCCCGACCTTTTCTAACTAACTGCTGTATTGTAGGCATTCTATCCCATCATTTTTTAGGACGGCAAAAGTATGGCCATATAACATACAAACAAAATGAATTATTGAATTTTTCATTCTTTTCAACACAAATATACCAAATTCATGGGAAATTAGCCCTGTATTGCGGGTATTTATACGATACATGACTGATATAACAAATCTTTTCTATGAAATCTATCAAATAAAAAAATTAATTCCCTTGAGGATGAATCATTTCATACTAAAATATATGATCATTCAAGCCATCCAACCCTACATTTGCAAATTCAAAAAATAAATGAAAAAATATTTATCTCTTTTTGTATTTGGTTTTATAAGTACAAATCTCCATTCGCAACAGATTACTTCAGATTCTGTGCACTATTCTGCAGAAATTCATTTTGAGCATTTACAACAGCTCACATTTGGTGGTGATAATGCAGAAGCGTATTTCAATTTTTCAGGTACCCATATTATTTTTCAACGTACAAATTCAAAAGACAATCTTCTTTGTGATCAAATGTTCATAGGAAAATTGCCTAGTTATGGAGAACCGTTTAAATATAAAATGATAAGTACCGGAAAAGGTCGTACAACATGTGGTGCATTTACAAAAGACGGTGCACATGTCATTTATGCCAGCACTCATTTATCGTCAGATAGCTGCCCCCCAGTTCCTGATAGAAAAAAATATGGCAACAGATACATCTGGCCACTCTATGAGAGCTATGATATTTTTATGGCAGATACAAATGGCATTATAGTAAAACAACTTACAAACAGTAAAGGTTATGATGCTGAGGCAACTATTAGCCCCGATGGTAACAAAATGATTTATACCAGTGATAAAGACGGGGATATTGAATTGTATATAATGAATTTAAAAACTGGTCAGGAGAAAAGGATAACACACACTCTTGGTTATGATGGCGGAGCATGGTTTAGCCCTAATGGTAAAAAAATAATATGGCGTGCATCCCGCCCAAAAACTGATAGTGCTATTTCTGAATACAAAAACTTTCTTGCCGAGCATTTGGTAGCACCAACTAATATGGAAGTATTTACTGCAAAAGCTAATGGCAAAAAAATAAAACAAGTTACTGCTTTGGGTAAAGCCAATTGGGCCCCAGTTTTTATGCCTGATGGTAAGCGAATTTTATTTGCCAGCAATCATGAATACAGCAAGGGATACCCATTTAATATGTATGTATTAAACCCAAATGGCAAGTTGGTAAAAATTAGTAGAGATAAAGGTTTTGATGCCTTCCCAATGTTTTCAGCTGATGGCAAAAAAATCATTTTTTGTAGCAATAGAAACAATGGCGGCACAAGAGACACTAATATTTTTATAGCAGATTGGATAGAATAAAAAAATGGCATCAAAAAAAACAAAACAGGATTTACTCCTTTGCTTATCATCTTCGGATACTGCAATAATCGACATACGAACTTTTGAGGAATATGAAAATTGTCATATTCAAGGCTCAATAAATATGGAAGCTTCGACCCTTATGAATAGTTTGGTAGAATTGACCAAATACGAAACAATAATATGTGTATGTAATCACGGCCATAAAAGAAGCCAGCAAGCAGCTGATAATTTAACTTCCTTAGGGCTTTCCAATATCTATTATCTGGAAGGAGGTGTAGAGGGTTGGTTTAAATAAATAATTCCGGTCTGAATTGGTATTACATGAAGTATTAGGCAATTATTTCAATACTTCACTGTAAAAAGATGCATTTATTATAACTTAGCAAAGGGCAAATTTTTAATTCTTTTTTTTTAGCTATCTTAAAAATAAAACCACTTAAACTCAAAAAGCATTTGGGTATAATCTTTTAGTTCTAAATAGCTCCCTTAGTCTTCATAAAAATAAACCGCAAACCCTTATTTGTATAGTCTTTATACTTTTCATGGCAAAGTCAACCTCTAAACCCAAGTTAAATCATGCTGTATCAATTATTTTTTAAATATTAAAAAAGGCTGATCAATAATTTGATACAGCCTTTTCTGCGGTGAAGGAGGGATTCGAACCCTCGGTACAGTTTACCCGTACGGCAGTTTAGCAAACTGCTGATTTCAGCCACTCATCCACCTCACCGGACTTGAATGAGGCTGCAAATATATAAGCCTACTTTAAAATAAAAAATCAAATAGGAATATAAAGTTAATTCTTTTTTGGGAGGACCCTAAAATTATCTTACCGATTTATTAATAATTAGTCATATTTAATAACCTAAAATCGTTGGAAAGTATGCTTTTCAATTTTTTTTTCTATTTTCTACTAAAGTTCATACACCCGAAAGCTGGTAATACTCTTTGTCATATAGTAATGCAAAAGTAGTTTATTAGCATTTTCCCCTTCGGTGACTCCGTTTCGCTACGCTTCACTTCGTCTCCGAAGGGGAAATGTGTTGCACTTATTACTTGAACTTACAATAGTTTAAAAAAAGTCGGCAAATAATTAGCTTAAAATACTTATCAATATTGCCTTTCAACTTTTAATCACAACGTCAACTGCATCATTTGGGTTAAACATCTTTTTAACTACTTAAAAATTCTGTAGCACCAATTCCCTACATTAGCCCCACAATTAAAAGTATGAAAAGAATTGTATGCTTATTAGCCATGTTTTATACTGCAATCTTGCCCTATGCACAAGATCCTTGGATAATAAAAGCCGATCAAATAAATCCTGCAAATTATTATGGTATAACATCTGCTAATGGTATGCTGGGTATAGTAAGTAGTGCGGAGCCACTAAAAGTAAAAGAGGTAGTGCTGGCAGGCGCTTATGATTTATATGGTCGTGGACGTGTAAGTAATTTTTTGCGCAGCTTTAATCTCCTAAATATGGGTTTGGAGATTGATGGAGTAAGAATAGACAGTAAGACTATCCATAATTATACACAGCAGTTCGATATGCGCAATGGGGCTTTTAGTTCCTCTTTTGATGTAGCTGACAAAGCCAATGTACAAGCAACTTATTATGCCTTACGGCAAATGCCACATACAGCATTACTGACTGTAACAATAACAGCTAAAAAAAATATAAAAATAACAGGTAGTAGCATTATGGAAGCTCCGGATGCGCTTCGTGATGTACAGAATTATTATAATGAAATAGACCGACCACATACTACGATTTCTCTGCTTACCTCATCAGCAAAAAGTCCTACGGGAAAATTATTATTATGCGCCAGTAATTCATTTTTATTTGATGAACCGCATGGAAGCGAGCCTCGTGTTATTCATGAAATGTGGGACAACAATATGCATCTGGTAAAGTTTACAAAAACAATAGCCGCTGGCAGTACATATAGTTTTTCTATTGTTGGATCTTCAGTTACTTCGGCTCATCACGATGACCCACTCAATCAAGCAGAAAGGCTTACCATATTTGCCAAATTAGAAGGTCG
This sequence comes from uncultured bacterium, assembly GCA_964293305.1. GTDB lineage: Bacteria > Bacteroidota > Bacteroidia > Chitinophagales > Chitinophagaceae > CALAGJ01. The sequence goes on from CAXYYO010000028.1 coordinate 6,826, forward strand.
TAAAAGACTCATGGATCTGCACAATAAAGCATGGGGAGAACTCTGGAAAAGTGATATCCAAATTGAGGGTGATGCACAGGCGCAACAGGATGTAAGAAGTATGTTGTATCATTTATATTCCTTTAATAGAGCGGGCACTTCACTATCCCCTATCCCCATGGGCTTGAGTGGACTTGGATATAATGGTCATGTGTTTTGGGATACTGAATTGTGGATGTTCCCTGCATTGTTGGTTATGCATCCTGAGCTTGCACATAGCATGATGGAGTATAGATTTGAAAGATTAGAAGCTGCTAAACGCAATGCATTTACGCTAGGTTATAAAGGTGCTATGTATCCTTGGGAGAGTGCAGAATCTGGAGTAGAAGAAACTCCCGTTTGGGCGTTGAGTGGTCCTTTTGAACATCATATTACGGCTGATGTAGCCATAGCAGCATGGGCCTATTACTGTGTAACACAGGATAAGGAATGGCTGCGAACAAAAGGATATCCCATACTAAGTGCTACTGCAGATTTTTGGTGCAGTAGGGTAGAGAGAAATGGTCCAGGTACTTTTGATATAAAAAATGTGGTAGCAGCAGATGAATGGGCGGAGAATGTAGATAATAATGCATTTACAAATGGAGCCGCTATTACTAATTTAAAGGCTGCAACTCAAGCAGCAGAAGTACTCGGCATAATGCCACCGGCAGATTGGAAACTAGTAGCTGAAAATATTCCTATACTCAAATTTCCTGATGGCACCACACGTGAACATGCTACTTATAATGGCGAAGGGATTAAACAAGGAGATGTAAATTTATTGTCTTATCCCCTCAATCTCATAACCGATGAAATGCAGATAAAACAGGATTTGGCGTACTATGAAAGTCGTGTACCTACGGAAGGTACACCAGCTATGACACAAGCCATTTTTTCTTTACTCTATGCAAGACTTGGCAATGCTGAAAAAGCTGCATTCTGGTTTAATGATGCCTATAAGCCAAACATCCTAGCACCTTTTCGAGTATTGGCAGAAACAAAAGGGGGTACTAATCCTTATTTTGCCACAGGCGCTGGAGGTATATTACAATCTGTATTAATGGGCTTTGGAGGATTAGATATTACTACCAGTGGAATTGTACAAATAAAAAGCACATTACCAACAGGATGGAAAAGTTTAAAGATTATTGCTAATGGAAAGGAGTGGAAGAAGTAGATATTGAGAAAACGTGAATTAAGTCTTGCAATGGTATGCATTCCCCGTAGGGGCACACATTATTACAAAATTGTTTAGATGATTTTGATAGTATATTCAGTTGCTTTAACAAAGAAAGAGTTATAAGTTCATTTCATTAATTTCGCAAAGAATATTTACAATGCCACCCATTTTAAAAGCTACAAATCTTTCCAAACGTTTTGGCACTTTACAAGCTGTGGAAGATTTATCATTTGAAGTACAAGAGGGAGATGTGTACGGATTTCTGGGTCAAAACGGTGCCGGAAAATCTACCACTATTCGTATGTTGCTATCCTTGATAAAACCAGATAGTGGATCAATAGAAATATTTGGTCAGCCACTTCAATCTAATAGACCAAATATATTAGGGCAAATTGGTGCCGTAATTGAAAAACCAGATTTATACAAATATCTTTCTGCTTTAGACAACCTCAAACTTTTTGCCCGTATGAGTGGCATTAATCCAACTGCAAAAATGCTGATGGCTCAGCTTGAGCAGGTGGGGCTGCAGGGTAGGGAAAAAGATATTGTGAAAACTTTTTCGCGGGGAATGAAACAACGACTGGGCATTGCAATTGCCCTCATTCACAATCCACGTTTGGTTATATTAGATGAGCCCGTAAATGGCCTGGACCCACAGGGTATAGCAGATATTAGGAATCTTATACTTCTACTTAGTAAGGAAGAAGGGAAAACTATTTTTCTATCCTCTCACTTACTCAACGAAATAGAACAGGTGGCTAGTCGTATTTTAATTATTGATAAAGGCAAAAAAGTTGTGGAAGGTGCGGCTGCTGCACTATTTGATCCCGCACAAACTGTTGTTGAGGTACTCACAGAAGATAATGTTATTTGTGAACAGCTTATAAAATCAAGTTTGGAATGGAATCAAAAAATTAAACCCGCAAGGAATCAATTTATTCTCATGCAAATGCATAGGGATGAAGTACCTACTTTTCACAGATGGTTGGCAATGCAGCCCGTAAATGTGCTATCACTACAACCACGACATTCTTTAGAAGATTATTTTTTACAAGTTACAACTGCACATCAACATGTACCCACTTATACAAATTGAGTTATTTAAAATATTCAAAAGGCCACGTACTTATATTTCATTTGGTGCCATAGCTGCACTGATACTCATGATACAGTTTGGCCTTAAAGTAGATGGTCAGGAATATGTTGATTTTATGCTGCAAAGTTTAGGTAGTTTTGACATAGAAGGCCAAGTGCTGAATGGGTATTTAGTATGTTATATCATTTTACAACTGATGCTAATACATGTGCCTTTGTTGGTAGCATTGGTAGCGGCTGATATGATAAGTGGCGAGGCCAATATGGGCACATTACGGCTTATTTTTGCAAAACCCTTTTCACGAAGTGAAGTATTGCTGGCAAAGTTTTTTGCAACGGCCATTTACACTTTATTATTATTGGTATGGGTAGCTATACTTGCATTATTTTTAAGCACAACATTATTTGGCACCAGTGATTTTTTTCTGATGAAATCAAGCTATACAATCATCATGAATAGGGATGATGTATTTTGGAGGTATGTATGTGCTTTTTGTTTTGCTTATTTATCCTTACTTACAGTAGCAGCGCTGGGATTTTTTTTATCAGCTTTCGCTGAAAATTCTATAGGCCCCATTGTTACTACCATGAGCCTGATTGTATTTTGTACTGTGCTTGGCACATTAAACCTGCCTGTGTTTCAGGCCATTACCCCATGGTTGTTTACCACACACATGATTACCTGGAAAGAATTTTTTGACGTACAGACTGATGCTAATAATAATGCCCTGCCAGGTACTATCGAAAACATATCGCTGATATGGAAAAGCAGTATTGTTTTACTAGTGCATATAATCGGATTGATTATTGCTACTTTATACGTGGTAAAGAAAAAAGATATTTTAAGTTAATAAATATGTTACAAAAAAAAATAACCCTTCTGATTTGTGCCTTTGTTTGTACTTACACAAGCCAAAGTCAAGATATGGCTGCCTTGGTAAATAAAGTGAAAGCAAAAATTGAAACGGTAAATGATTATACGGCCACAGGTGTTTTAAAAACGGATATTATTTTTATTAAAGCACCTGTAAGCAACATCAAAGTATATTATAAAAAGCCAAATAAATTTAAACTGAAGAAAGATGGTGGTATATCGGTATTGCCAAAAGGAGGAATAAGTATTAACCTCAATAATGTAGTTACCATAAAGGATTTCGTGGCCCTAGCTGCAGGTGAATCAGTAATAGATGGATTTGCTGTAAAAATTGTAAAGCTTCTTCCGTCAGACGAAAACAGTGAAATTATTTTATCCACCTTGTACATTGATGAAAAAAATTTATTGGTCAGGAAAGCAGTTACCACTACAAGGGAAAATGGCACTTATGAAATCAATATGAGTTACGGAAAATATAGCCAATATGGACTCCCAGATAAGATTGTATTTTCTTTTAATACCAAAGATTATAAACTACCAAAAGGTATAACCCTAGAATTTGATGAAGGAGAAAAACCTTCTGATGCAGATAAACTGAAGAATAAAAAAGGCAGGGTAGAAATTACCTATTCCTCCTACATCATCAATAAGGGTGTAGATGATTCTATTTTTAAATAGTGCAGTGAAAACAGTTATTTACCAATTTAAAAATTGGCTTATTTTAATATTTTGCTTTGTTAGTGTTATATCCTGTAACGAAGGGGAACAGCCAAGTGTAATAAAAGGATTAAACACAAGGTCAATATATATTCAACCACTCAATGGTTTTGATACATCTATATCAAAAGAAATAGCAAATAAATTAAAAGTATTATCCGATGATATAATAATTCTTCCCAATTTAATACTTCCAAAAACTGCTCTAAACACTACAGGAAAACGATACAGGGCAGATTCTATTATAAGGTTTTTAAAAAGTAAAACGCCGACAGATTGTATAACACTTGGGCTTATTGTTAAGGATATCAGCACTACCAAAGGTGATAATAAAGACTGGGGTGTAATGGGTTTGGGGTATAGGCCAGGTAATGCATGTGTAGCATCCACATTCAGACTAAGTAATAGAAATAAGCAGGAGCAATTGTTTAAAGTTGCAATTCATGAGTTGGGACACACTATTGGCTTGCCACATTGTACAGAAAAAAATTGTTATATGAGAGATGCAGAAGGACACAATCCTACGGATGATGAAAAAGAATTTTGTGTAGCATGTAAAAAGAAATTAACAAATTTGGGCTGGACTTTGAACCTATAATTAATATTTTGCCAATATTCTATTTATGATTCACAGCCGTGAGTTAAGTTTTGATTTTGTATAATCCAAAAAAAATGAGAGTGTTTATAAACACTCCCAAAAAAATTAATCTGTATATTATGGCAAACTATTCAGACTCAGCCACTACCTCTTTTACCTCTGGTATCATACGCTTCATCATACCTTCTATACCTGCTTTTAATGTAACCATACTACTTGGGCATCCGCTACAGCTGCCTTGCATCATCAGTTTTACCACACCATCTTCATAGTTTTTAAACTGGATGGCGCCCCCATCCATTTCAACAGCTGGTCTTACATAATTGTCTAATAATTCTTTGATACGTTTTACCACATCTGTATCTTCACTAAGTACAATATTGCTACTGTCTTGTTTTACTTGGGCTGCGGCTTCTTCGTTTACCACTTCACCATTATTTTCAAGGTATTCTTTTAAAAACTGCTTTATAGGAGGTATGATTTCATACCAGTCTTCTGTATCGTTGGTTTTTGTTAGGGTAATAAAATTACTTGCTATAAATACACTCTTTATGAAGGGAAAGTCGAACAATGCAGAAGCCAAAGGCGATGGACCAGCCTGTGCAGCTTCCTGAAAATCAATACTTTTACCTGGATAAAGTAACTTGTTTGCCACAAACTTCATCGTTTCTGGGTTTGGGGTCATTTCTGTATAAATGCTTACCACTGTATTGCCAGTCTTAATCATAATGTTTATTTCTATTATGCAAAAATAACAATGAAATAGCAAAGAAGTTTGTTATTGGTAGAAAGCATTTATTTTGCTACTTGTGAAAAAAGGAATAATCTATTTTCTTCCAACTTGTAGTACTTGTAAGACAATTATACGGGATGTAGGAATAACTATAGAAGATTTTGAGATGCAGGATATTAAGACTAAACCCATATCAATAGCACAATTGACATTTATCAAAAAAGTAGCCGGTAGCTATGAAGCTGTTTTTAGCCGCCGATGCATGAAGTATAAAGAGTGGGATTTAAAAGATAAGCATTTGGAAGAAGCTGATTTTCTACATTATATTTTACTTGATTACACCTTCCTGAAAAGACCTGTAGTTGTTATAGGTAACCAAATTTTTGCGGGTAGCGAAAAAAAGAATATAGAAGCATTAAAAAAAGCTGTTAAACAATTTGTGAAAAATGAATAATCAAATAGTGAAAAGTACAAAAGTACTACTAACAGGTTCTGCCGGGTTTATTGGGAGTTGTATGTTGCAGTATTTAAATGAAAACGGGGTTACAGATATTTACATAGTTGACGATTTTGGAATCGAGAAAAAAAGGCAGAACTGGGAGAAAAAACAGTTTATAAAAAATATTGAAAGGCAATATTTATTTGAGTGGCTAGAAGAGGAAAACCCCGAGTTGGATATAGTCATACATCTAGGTGCACGCACCGATACAACTGAATTTGACTATGCTATTCACGAAGCATTGAATGTGGCATACTCTCAAAAAATATGGAATTATTGTGAAAAAAATTGTTTGCCATTAATCTATGCATCGTCCGCCGCAACCTATGGCAATGGTAGTCATGGCTATTTAGATGACAATCAACTTGCCTTTGAACTCACACCCCTTAATCCTTATGGAACAAGTAAAAACGAATTTGATAAATGGGCTTTGATGCAGGAAAATAATACAAATGGATGGGTTGGTTTAAAATTCTTTAATGTATACGGGCCTAATGAATATCATAAAGGAAGAATGGCAAGTGTCGTTTTCCATGCCTACCATCAGATGAAACAAAAAGGGCTGGTGAAATTATTCAAAAGTCATAAACCTGAATTTAAGGATGGAGAACAGCTCCGTGATTTTATTTATGTAAAAGATATATTGGCTGTAATAGATTGGATCATGAAAGAAATGATTGCTAAAAAATGGGATAGTAAAAAAAATGGCTTATATAATTTAGGCACAGGTATGGCAAGAAGCTTTTATGACCTAACTAAAGCCACTTTTACAGGTGCTGGTATTCATGAGGTGATTGAATTTATAGATATGCCAGAAGACCTGAGGGATACGTACCAATATTTTACGGAAGCTTCAATGCAAAAACTTAAAGATGCCGGTTATTTAGAGCAATTTTATGATTTGGAATCAGGTATTGAGGACTATGTAAGTAATTATTTAGTACCAGAAAAATATTACTAATAAGACTCTTGTGTAATTAAATTTTTATTTTTTATTGAAATATACCTTATGTTGAGTTGAGCATCATTGTTTCAAATCATTTTGAAATAACTTTACCAACTATTTGTAACAAAAAATTAAAAGATGTGGATAGAAACAAATAATACGCTGTATAGAAAATTTGAATTTGAAAATTTTTCTGCTGCTTTTGGATTTATGACTCGTGTAGCCATTGAGGCGGAGAAGCAAAATCATCATCCTCTATGGTCAAATGTATGGAATAAAGTGGAGATATGGCTGAGTACTCACGATGCCGGAGATATTGTGACAGATAAAGATCGCAAACTGGCTGCTGCAATTGATAGGTTATTTAGTAATAAGCCTGAATAATAATTGTTCTTGCAATTGTATTTTGGTTAGTTTTTTACATTTAAGTGGTACTTAAATAAAGTTTTCTAAGTACCCAGAATATAAGTAAAAGCAAAAAGAAAGCCATCAATAAAGGCAGGATAAAACTGAGTGCAACACCACCTATTGCTGCTGCATTTTCTCCTGTAGCCACTACGGCATTTCCTGTACCTGCGGTAAATTTTGTACTTGCCAATCGTAGTAAACCTGTTCCAGACTGAATAGTGCCTGCGGATACACCTCCTGCTACCAAAGCTAGAATCCATTGTAATAACTCACTGTTTTCCTGTGCCGGTAAAATACTATATGCTACTAAGGTACCCGCACCTGCTGCAAGTGGTGTGGCTATAAGGTCAGAAAGATTATCAACAAATGGAATATAATACGCAGCAATTTCCAACAAAGCGGCAGTGCCAAAACAAATAACCGACGTGAGGCTTCCCATCCAATTTACAGTATCCGGCAAGCTAATCCAATTAAAATAGCCAGCCAGTGATGCTGCCAGCAACGGTATAAAAATCCTGAATCCACAACAGGCACTCAAGGCTATACCCATGGCAATAGCAGATATGGTTTCTGAAACTTGTGGCATGGCCCAAATGTAGATGGATTAGGCAAATAAATGCAAGATCACTTCTGTGCCCAACATCATTAATAAATGTAAGTGGTTACATTAAAAATAATGACACATTTTCCGAAGGATAAAAAGATTGCTACTATTATAGAGGATGATATTAATATCCTCTTACATTTTTACCTTCGTAATAATTGATGAAAGCTTTATTTACTACCTGATTGCCACCCGGCGTTGGATAGTTACCGGTAAAATACCAATCCCCCAAATTGGTTGGACAACAATCATGTAAATCTTCAATTGTTTGATAAATAACTTGAATGGGTAGTTCTAATCCTTGTGGGGTAATGAGTGCAGCAATTTTATCAGATATTTCTTGAGTGGTAAATGGTTTATATACATGACGCACTAGATTCTCCGTATGCAATTGATTATTCCTTGCTAATTCTTTTATTTGTGTATACACTTCATCCAAAATAGCTTCTTGATTGGTGTCTTTTAATAATTCAATAGCAGCTTTAAATGCTATAAAATCGCCTAACTTACTCATGTCTATTCCATAACAATCAGGGTATCTTATTTGAGGAGCAGATGAAATAACAATAATTTTTTTGGGTTCCAACCTTGCTAGCATTCTTACAATACTTTCTTTAAGAGTAGTGCCCCTCACTATACTATCATCTATTACTACAAGAGTGTCTTCCCCCTTTCGTACCGTGCCATAAGTTATATCATAAACGTGTTGTACCATTTCATTGCGGTTACTGTCTTCCGTAATAAAAGTGCGCAGTTTTACATCTTTTATGGCAATTTTTTCTTGGCGAATTTTTCGGTTTATAACTTCTTGTAGTTTCTCTTCAGTTATATCATTTCCCCAGCTTAAAATACGATCAACTTTTCTTTTATTAAGGTATTCTTCCATGCCTTTACACAAACCAAAATAAGCTATTTCCGCAGTATTTGGTATGTAAGAAAAGATGGTGTTTTTTAAATCGTACTGTATAGCGTCTAATACAGGTTTACTTAAGTGATGACCTAAGGCTATACGCTCTCTGTATATTTTTTCATCGCTGCCGCGGCTAAAATAAATACGTTCAAAACTACATGCCCTTCTTTCTTTTGGTGCAGCTATAGTTTCTATGGTATAACTACCATCCGGTGCTACAATCAATGCTTGGCCCGGCATTAATTCCATTACTTCATTTTCTCCCACATTAAAAGTAGTACGTATGGCGGCTCTTTCGCTGGCAGACACTATTACCTCATCATTGATATAGTAATATGCAGGTCTTATGCCATGAGCGTCCCTTAGCATGAAACTGCTTCCACAACCCACCAGTCCACCAATTGTGTAGCCCCCATCAAAAAGGGGCACAGCTTTGCGAAGAGCTGCTGCTATATCCGGATTATTGGGCTGTTTATCATCTTCTTTTGAAAGAAAATGGTGCACCACTTCCATCATAGCGGCCAGATCGCTTTGTTTTTGAAATTCGCCGGGCTCTATATTTATAAGATCAAAAAGTTCTTCAGTATTTACTAAATTAAAATTTCCTGCCAGAGCAAGATTTTTTCCGGGTGCTAGATTTCTCTTTATAAATGGATGACAAAAATCAACATTATTTCTGCCTTGGGTACCATATCTGAGATGGCCTAAAAGCAACTCACCCATCATAGATACATGGCCCTTCATAAGGCCTGGATGTTTTTTAATATCTGGTTGATAGCGTTCTATTTCAGCTACTTCGGTACCAATTTTATGAAAAAGCTCTGCAATTGGCTGAGCCGCATTGCTTCTGATGCGATGCAGATAAGGATAGCCAGGCTCTGTATGTAATTTTACAACTGCAATTCCGGCTCCATCCTGACCACGGTTATGCTGTTTTTCCATAAGGAGGTATAGCTTGCTCAATCCATAAGAAACTGAACCATATTGCTGTAAATAATATGAAAATGACTTTCGGAGTCTGATAAAAGCCAGACCACATTCGTGTTTTATTGCATCACTCATAAGAACAAAGAATGTGCAAAGATATACTTTGATTTCATTTACAAAAAAGCCATCTTCCATTGTTGAATCTGCAAAGCATTGCCAAGCTGGAGTTTAGGTTTTGAAGATTAAGCCCAGTTTTTGTATAAATTAGTTTCTTCAGCCAATAGGGAGAAGCTAAAAGACCTTGATTTACCTACTAAAAACTTATAGTAATATCCCCGCAATTGTAGCTGATAAGTAAGATGCTAGAGTGCCACAAAGCAGGGCTTTGAGGCCGAGTTTGGCAAGGTCGGAGCGGCGTTCAGGTGCTAATGCTCCAATGCCACCAATTTGCATGCCGACGCTGCTAAAATTTGCAAAACCACAAATAGCTATGCTGATAATAAGTAACCCTTTTTCGGATACTATGGGGACCTTATTTTGAGTAAGATTTTGAAAAGCTACAAATTCATTGATGGTAATTTTTTGCCCTAATAAAGTTGCGGCATTACTCACATCTTCAGCAGGCACACCCATACCCCATGCAAATGGATAGAAGAGTTTACCAAAAATCCAATTAAGCGATAAATCAAATTCACCATTGAAAATATGACCAATAGCTAGTAAAATATAATCTAAGCAGGCAATTACAGCAATAAAACCAATAAGCATAGCTATTACATTCATTGCTATCTTAAACCCATCGCCAGCGCCATGACTAATTGCATCTATTACATTTGCGTAATTACTTTTTACCTCCATTTTTACCGTACCCATTGTTTGACTTTCTTCGGTCTCAGGGTACAAGATTTTGCTTATTACTAATGCTCCTGGTGCGGCCATAAGGCTGGCGGTTATTAGCTTTGGCGCTAGATCCATTCCTGCCTGAGCACCCATATTCACATACACCACCAGTATGCCCCCAGCAATGCAAGCGAGGCTGCCACTCATACTGGCCAGTAATTCACTCTTGGTCATCGTTTTCAGATATGGCTGAATCATAACCTGTGCTTCTACTTGTCCTACAAAAGCACTGGCTACATTGCTCAATGCTTCTGCACCACTTACCCGCATTATAAAATTCATAGCACGTGCAATGATGGAAACTATACGCTGCATAATACCATAATGATAAAAGATGGCTACCAAAGCACATACTAAAATGATGGTAGCAGTTACATTAAAAGCAAATACAAACCCTCCCTGCATATAATTACCAATAGTGCCATCCATTTGTTGTACACCAATACCTGAATATACAAAGGATGCGCCCTGACGGGCAAATCCTTCAATTTTCTCCATACCATGACCCAATAACTGAAAAAAATCGCCCACCGGCTTTACTTTAAATACCAATAAAGCAATGATTGTTTGCAAGGCAATCCCGCTAAGTACTAATCTATAGTTGATTTTTTTTCGATTATTAGAAAAAAGCCAAGCAATTCCTAAAATGAGCATAATGCCAAATAATCCCTGAAATCTTTCCATAGCAATCTTTGATTTTTAACGGCTGAAAAATAGGGGAAATGCATCCCAATGCTGCTAATAAATAATAAATATATGGGTTTTGAAATTTTTTATTTCAAATACATATTGATTTTACTTAATTTAGTAAAAATGTTCGGGTACATAAGTTTCAATAAAGAGTTTCTCTTGTTTAAAAAAGAATTAAATGACCAATTACAGATTCTTTAAAAAACATCTTTTGTGCTACCCTACTACAATATTTATCATCCTCCCTTTTACAAAAATAAATTTCTTTACTTCTTTGCCTGTTATCCATTTTAAAATGGCCTCATTTGAGAGTACATTTTCTTTTGCATCAACTTCTGAAATATCAAAGGGCATTTGTAGTGTCGTTCTCATTTTTCCATTAATGCTTATGGGATATTCTTTTACCGTCTCCGCAGTATATGATGTATTGTAAGTAGGATAAGTAGCATCAATAATGAATCCATCATTACCTAAAGCATGCCAAAGCTCTTCACAAATATGTGGTGCGTATGGTGTAAGTAAAATTAATAGTGACTCTAAAATTTCTTTTTTATTACATTTTAGATCACTCAGTTCATTTACACAAACCATAAATGCACTAACAGTAGTATTAAATGAAAATCGCTCTGTATCTTCTTCAATTTTTCTAATGGCTTTATGCAATACTTTAAGCTCTGCCGCAGATGGTGATTCATTAGTCCAGGTAGTTCCTTTTACATCATCATAAAATAAACGCCAGAGTTTTTTTATAAACCTATGCACACCTTCTATACCTTTTGTTTCCCATGGTTTACTTTGGTCTATAGGGCCTAGAAACATTTCATACATTCGGAATGTATCCGCACCATATTTTGAAATCAAATCATCTGGATTTACAGTATTGAATTTTGATTTACTCATTTTCTCCGTTTCTACACCACAGCAGTATTTACCATCTTCCAAAATGAAATTTGCATCTTTAAACTCTCCATTTTTCCATTTCGTGAAGCTCTCAATATTCAAATAAATACCATCTACAAAATTGACATCTACATGCAAAGCATCTGTTTCATAACTATCTTTTAAACCAACAGATACAAATTCATTTTTCCCACGAATTCTATAAACGAACCTAGAACTTCCTTGTATCATCCCCTGGTTTACCAGTTTTTTAAATGGTTCATCAAAACTGATATGCCCCAGATCATATAAAGCCTTTGTCCACATACGGCTATACAATAAATGCCCTACCGCATGCTCGGTACCACCAATATACAAATCTACCTGACCCCAGTAATCACTAGCACTCCGGCTGCAAAATGAAACCGTATTTGCAGGATCCATATATCTTAAAAAATACCAACTGCTACCAGCATATCCCGGCATTGTATTCACCTCACGAATACCACCTTTAAACTGTTTCCAATCTTCTAATAAACTTAATGGCCCTTCGGCATTTTTTCCTGCTTTTATTTCTTTCATTTCAGGAAGTAAAACCGGTAGTTCTGTATCATCGAGTGTAATGGCCAAGCCATCCATCCAGATTACAGGAAATGGCTCGCCCCAGTAACGCTGCCTGCTGAAAGCGGCATCACGCATTCTATAATTTATTTTCTTTTTACCAATACCCATTTTTTCCAATTTATCAACGACTATCTGTATGGCATCTCTCATCATGATGCCATCCAAAAAATCACTGTTTTCTAAAACAGCATCTTTGGTAGGGTTGGCTTCATTACCATTAAAAGCAGATCCAATGATATTGGTAATTGGAATATTAAAATGTTGTGCAAATTTGAAATCTCTTTCATCACCACAAGGCACTGCCATTATTGCCCCTGTGCCATAACCTGATAGAACATACTCGCTAATCCAGATGGGGATCAATCGGCCATCGAATGGATTTTTACAATAAGTTCCTGTAAATACTCCACTGATCTTTTTCTCAGCCATCCGCTCTCTTTCACTACGACTTTTTACATATTTTATGTAATCATCAACCGCTTGCTGCTGCTCAGTTGTTGTTATGTCTTCTATTAAATCATGCTCTGGTGCAATAACCATAAAATCTGCACCAAAAATGGTATCGGGGCGTGTGGTATAAACTTTTAGTGATAGAGAAGTATTATTTTGTGATAAAGCCTCATCCCCCGGCCTCTTCTCCTCACTGAGAAGGGGTGGATAATCATCCCTTTCCATTCTTTTGCTTACCGATTCTTCTTCATCCTTTTCAACTTGTTGATTGGAATAATTTGACTTTTGGCGTATTTCAAAATCAATCTCTGCCCCTACACTACGGCCTATCCAATTTGTTTGCATTTCTTTCATTGATTCACTAAAATCAATACTTTCCAAGCCGTGCAACAATCGTTCTGCATATTCTGTAATTCGTAGATACCATTGTCTAAGTTTACGTTTTTCCACAGGATGTCCTCCACGCTCACTCACGCCATTTACAACTTCATCATTTGCCAATACAGTACCTAAAACTTCACACCAGTTCACTTCTCCGTATCCACAAAATGCAATTCGATATTGCATTAAAATTTCCTGCTTTATTTTCTCCTCAAAAGATAGCCATTCTTTATTTGAAAAACTTTGTATTTGAAAGCTATTATCAGGTATAGGATGATTAAAATTTCCTTTTGTTTCAAAAGCATGTATTAACTTTTCAATAGGCTCTGTTTTATTGGTATGTCTATTATAAAAGCTATTAAATAATTGTAAGAATATCCATTGTGTCCACTTATAATATCCTGCATCAGAAGTACGTACTTCCCTACTCCAATCATAACAAAAACCAATTTTATCCAGTTGGCTTCGAAAGTTTTGAATATTATTTTCTGTACTTATTGCTGGGTGCACACCATGCTCTATAGCGTACTGCTCCGCAGGAAGGCCAAATGCATCATAACCCATAGGGTGCAATACATTAAACCCTTTCAGTCTTTTATATCGTGCATAAATATCACTAGCTATGTAGCCCAATGGATGACCCACATGTAAGCCGGCTCCACTGGGATAAGGAAACATATCCAGCACATAACATTTGGGCTTATTGCTATTATGTGATACTTGATAGGCATTGCTGTCCCGCCAAGTTTTTTGCCAAGTTTTTTCAATTGTATTGAAATTATATTCCATAGTAATAGCTTGTTTAGTGTTTAAAATGTCGCATCCCTGTAATAGCCATAGCCAGATTATTTTCTTTGCAATAGGCAATGCTGTCTTTATCTCTAATACTACCTCCCGGTTGGATAAAGGCTTTTATACCTGCAGCATGTGCTATTTGTACACAATCATTAAAAGGGAAAAAAGCATCGCTTGCTAAAACTGCATCCTGCAAATCAAATGCAAACTGGCCCGCTTTTTCAATAGCTTGGCGCAAGGAATCAATACGGCTTGTTTGTCCACAACCCTTACCCACCAATTGTTTGTTTTTGATTAATGCAATGGCATTACTTTTTAAATGTTTACAAATGATATTGGCAAATATTAAATCACTTTTTTCAGTTGAAGTAGATACACGGCCACCAGCTTCCTGCCAATCAGAATAATTACCAATATCTGTATGTTGTATTAAACTGCCACCTAATACTGACTTATATAGTACATTATTAAGCTGCTTAAAATCAGGATTAATGGATAGTACAATACGGTTCTTTTTTGTACTCAAAATTTCAAATGCATCAGCATCATAAGCAGGAGCAAGTATTACTTCAAAGAAGATATCATTGATGGCTGTAGCTGTTTCTTTATCGATTCGTCCGGTGGTAATAAGCACTCCCCCAAAAGCACTTTCAGGGTCACCTTCCAAGGCAGATTTCCAAGCTTCAAAAGTGGCATTTCTTATAGCTGCACCACATACATTGGTATGCTTGATGATGCCAAAAAATATCTCATCTTGGTGTTTAAATTCGCTGGCAAGCTGCACAGCTGCGTCAATATCTGTAAGGTTATTATAGCTGAGTTCTTTGCCATGCAGTTGTGTAAAAATCTGGGCTAAATTTCCATAAAATGCGGCATGCTGGTGGGGGTTTTCTCCATATCGCAAAGATTGCTTTTGGTGAAATGGATTAAAAACAGGAGCATTAAAATAATTACTGATGGCAATATCGTAGTTCATTACAACTTCAAATGCTTTTGCCGCAAATTGTTTACGTTGTACTAGTGTAGTACTTCCCTCCTGTTCATTCAGTATTTGTGTGATGGTTGTATAGTCATCCTTTGCTGCTATTACCACAAGGTCAGAAAAATTTTTGGCTGCAGCCCTGATCATAGCGGGTCCGCCAATATCAATTTTTTCAATAATTGATTTTTCTTCTGTAGTATTTTTAAGTGTTTCTTCAAAAGGATATAAATCAACAATAACCAGGTCAATTTCAGGTATTTGATAGGATGCCATTTCCTGTATATCCTGAGGCTCTGCCCTCCTACCAAGTATTCCGCCAAACACAACAGGGTGTAAAGTTTTTACCCTGCCCCCTAGAATGGATGGGTAACTGGTGAGTGATTCTACAGGTATGCAGGAATAGCCTTTTGATGCTATAAATTGCTGTGTACCGCCAGTGGAATAAATAGTTATTCCTTGGCGGACTAATGTTTCGATAACTGGTTCCAATCCGTCTTTATAAAAAACAGAGATGAGTGCCGATTTAATTTTTTTTTGCATGAAAGAGGTATACGTTTTTGTTTGACTGCTATAAATTCACCATAAATGCGCCTTGCTCCAGCACATTGTGGGTGCGCAAATGTAGTTGATGGCAGTCTTTTTGCCATGCCGGTACTTTCCACCTGCTATTACTACCATCAAAAATGACCGTATTGCATTCCACAGATGCATGAAATGCATCCCAATTTATCCTTGCGTTTTTGGCAACGATGATGTAATCAAAAACAGGATGAATTGCTGTAGCATTGAAGGATGTATTATCAGTAATAATCCAGATTTTTTTATTGGCAAATTGTATAACAGGATTTCCGGTAAGCTGTGTAATGCTTCCAGGATGTTGGTAGGTATGATACTTTATACGAGCCGGTTTCAGATGAAAATTCTTTAGAAAATTATCATTGAGCAAATCTGTATCGCCCAAAAAATAATTATTGTGGCCAGAAATAAATTCAATTGCCACTTTATTAGGAACATTATATACAATCATTTTTTGTTGCTCCTTATTTGTAATTGCCCTTTTAGTATCAATACTTAAAAAAATAAGTAAAAGGAAAAGTGATATTGATAATAGCTGTGCTTGTTTTCTAAAAATCCATCCTGCGAAGCAGGCAATAAATAAAAGCAACAAAATAGACTGAAGAGTATTGATGAATAATCCGTCGGAAACTGAAAATGAAACTGTGTCTATCCATTCAATAAAATCATTCATCCACGCAGTGGATTTTGTAATAATATTTCCTAAAAATAAAGCAAAAGGCTTGTGCCAGGCACAAACCAATAAACCAATTTCAGCATATAGAATAAAGCCGGAAAGCGGCACTGCAATAAAATTTGCAACCCAAAATAAATTTGAAAATTGATGAAAATGTAATGCTGCAATAGGTATAGTGAGTATTTGTGCAGATAATGAAACCGCATTGAGTTGCCATACTATTTTCACAATCCCATTTCTAAAAAAAAGTGATCGGTATATGGGTTTATAAAAAATCATAATACTGAGTACAGCAGCATAAGAAAGTTGAAATCCAACATCCCATAAATAGAAAGGATTGATTAATAAAAGAATAAACGCTGATGCAGTTAAAGTAGCAATACCATTGGGCTTATGATCCAACCACTCAGCCAGTTGAAATACCGAAAACATTACTGCTGCACGCAATACTGATGGGGCTGCTCCAGCCACAAAAGTAAAGGCCCACAGCACCAACAAAATAGTTATTGATTTTAGAAGAAGATATCCTTTCCTATTTCTAAATGGATATAGGAGTTTTAGTAATAATACATAAATCATCCCTAAATGTAACCCACTAATAGCTATGATATGAACCACTCCCGTATTGCTATAACTCTGCACAAGATCTCTATCTAAATCATTACGATAACCTATAAGTAACGCCTCAGCAATGCCTAATTCTTTTGCACTGAAAATATTTCTTCTAAGTATAGCAATAGCACTATCTCTTGCTGCAAACATGAGTCTGCGTAAATACAATGATTTTGCATTTGACTGTATTTCGATTATATCATTCCCCGAAAGAAAAGCCTGGTGCGTAATACCTTGAAATAAACAATATCTGTTATAATTTAGTGCAGCAGGATTTCCATTATTTCGAATGATGTCAACAGGTTTTTTAAGCAGAAGGGTATTGCCAAATTTCAAAGTTGGTGGCAATTCATCTTTTTTTAAATATAAAAATATTTTCCCTCTGGCATTATGCTGTATACCATTGCTATCAAGCTTTGCAAAAACTTTACAGGTTGCTTTATACGTTTTCCCTTTTGCAGACAATGGTTCATATAACTGTACAAATAATATTTCATCAGTATAATTCTTTCCAAACCAATCTTTATCATTTCTGATATCTTGTAAATAAGAAAGTAATAATCCCAGAATTAGGAAGAATATTATATAAAAACTGCCAATCATTAGCCGAAGGCTATATTTAATTTTAAAATTTAATTGTAGCGATAAAAAAATAGAAAGGCCAACGATACCTGCAGATGCAAGAATTAATGTAAGTGAAAATTGAACATGCCATTGTATATAGATTCCAATAGCTAACGGAATTAATAATCTTATAAAAGGATATGATCGAATTGATATAGCAGGCTCAAAAAGCATGCATAAAAATAAACGAAAATTCTTGTACTATTTTGAATTTGTGGGGGAAAATGAAAAAATTATTCATTAAGAGTTAGAGGCCAATTGATAAGATCCATCATTTTCTCTAAAAATTGCTGATCAATTTCGTTGTAAGTATTTAACGAATCGCTGTCAATATCTAACACTGCTACCACTTTATGCATTCTTATTATAGGCAAAACTATTTCGCTTCTGCTCTTACTGCTACAAGCTATATGTCCTGGGAATAAATCAACATCTGGCACTATCAATGTTTTTGATTCCTGCCAAGCAGTGCCACATACTCCTTTTCCCATTTTTATGCGGGTGCAGGCCACTGGTCCTTGAAATGGCCCCAACACCAGTTCATCATTTTTTACGATATAAAAGCCAATCCAAAACCAGTTGAATTGCTCTTTTAAAGCACCGCATATATTGGATAAATTCGCTATGAGATCTGGCTCACCTTCAAGTAGTGCTTCTATTTGCGGAAGCAAACCCGTATAGGCTTCCTCTCTATTTCCTGTTGTTAAAATTAAATCTTCTGCCATAGTTATTGATTAAAAAATATGTTCTAATTCTTTTAAATGATGCACCGTATAAGTAGCAGAAACAGCTTTTTCTAAGCTTAGGTGATTTACAAAAACGGTATCCCATCCTGCGTTTAAGCCACCTTGAATATCTGTTTCAATATTATCCCCAATAATGATTGCCTGCTCTTGTACAGCACCTGTTTCTTTTAATGCAAAGTTGAATATGCCCGGCATGGGTTTTACACTATTACAACCCTGACTTGTAATCACCTTTGAGAAATAGGGATGTAGGCCACTATGAAAAATTTTCTGATGCTGCACTTCTTCAAATCCATTTGTAATTAAATGCAACTGATATCCTTTTGCCTTAAGATATTCGAGTATCTCAAAAGTATAATCAAATAATTTTTTTCTATGGGGAAGCTCTTTCAAGTATTCATCCGAAAGCCGCTTTGCCAGAGGCTCATCTGCAACTTTAAAGTCAAGAAGTGCAAGCCACATGCGTTTCCAACGGAGCTCATCCTGCTTCATAAAACCCTGAGTATATCTTTTCCAAAGTTTATTATTATGGAAGATATAACGTTGAAAATAATCATCAAAAGAAGGTACGCCTTTTGATTGCAAAGCAAAAGTTTCATACAGCTGCTCCAATGTATCTTTTGCATTTGCCTCAAAATCCCAAATGGTATGATCTAAGTCAAAAAATAAATGTGGGTATTTCAGCATGATAATTTATTTGGATGATTTGCCCAGCAAAAATAGACTTTGAACATATTGGATTCAAGACAATGGTTGAAATACTTAATTTTGAAAAAGAAATCATTTATGAATATTATTATTACCGGTGCTTCCCGAGGATTAGGAAAAGCTATAGCATCCATTTTTGCCTCAAATGGTCATACTCTTTTTTTGAACAGTATGAATGAAAAAAATCTTGCTGAAGCCGCAGCATCAATCAGCAAAGAGTACAACAACAATTCAATATTTTATTATGCAGCAAACCTTTCAAATAAACAGGCAAACAATGCTTTTGCGGAATGGTGTTTATCAAAGGGCAGTCCTGATATCCTAGTGAATAATGCCGGACGTTTCAAACCGGGCAGTGCTTATAACGAGCCCGCAGAAACACTACAGCAAATGTTGGATGACAATTTATTTAGTGCTTATTATCTCACCCAAAAAATTGCTCCTGCTATGATAAAAACCAAAAGTGGACATATATTTAATATGTGCTCTATAGCATCACTTCATGCTTATAATAATGGCGGACCTTATAGCATTAGCAAATTTGCATTATCAGGATTTTCAAAAAATTTGAGAGAAGAATTAAAAAGTTTTAATATAAAAGTAACAGGTATTTATCCGGGTGCCACATTCACTGATAGTTGGGCCGGAAGTGGGGTTTTGCCAGAACGAATTATGGAATCAAAAGATATTGCCAAAATGATTTATGCTGCTGCTACATTATCTGCTTCCGCCTGTGTTGAAGATATCGTGCTAAGACCTACCGCAGGAGACTTATAAATTTTCACGTAAAAAATTTGAGATATTAATTGAAGAAAATTTCTTAATCAATTTTAGGCAACCTTATCGTCCAAAATCATCCTGGAGTCTAACTATATCAGCTTCATCTGAGGGGTTATTTGCATCTGTATGCTGCCAAATTTCTGCAACTACACCCCAAGAATCTAAACCTATCAACCTATGCCTTTCCCCTTGTTGTAGTTGAACAAAATCACCTTCATTTAGAATGATTTGTTGATCCTCATCATCAGAATGGCTTCTAACCACACCCACGCTACCTCTAATACATTTCCATATTTCAGCTCTCCTATGGTGATATTGCCAACTGAGCCGCTTACCTGGAGCTACCATCAATATTTTTGGGCTTATTTTTCCAGAGTGGTCCAATTTTTCAATATTATTCAATTGAAAAAATTTATCTATAAAGACATCAGATTGATTTTCGTTTAAAACATAAAAACCACCCCATGGTCTAGATAGATCTTCATTAACAATTTCAAGATTTTGTGTAAATAAATATTCTGCAATTTCTGAAAAAACTTTATTGGTTTGCATATTGAATTTTGGAATACAAAAATAGACATAAAAAGTAATTTTTAGCTTCAAATACGCTCATTAATTTTATTACAATACTTTTCAGTAGGTTTTAATATTTATACTTTTAAACAAAATGGCAAGTCGGTATTTGCTTTGAACAAATGATGCGCATTCCCTTTCGTCCTCAGATAGTAGATGTACTACATAGAATTTTGTATTTATCTTGAATATATGGAAGTAAAAATGCTGCCCTTTGAATGGGATATAGACAAAAGGATAAGAGTCTCCAGCAATGTTGAGAGCAAGCAATGAATTTGAGTAAGAAAAATTTTTTCTGCCCAAAAAAATGAGAAAGTACCAATTTAGCTAGAAAAAGAGCATCAACTTTGCAATGGGGATGGTATATTTTCTTAGACGAAATGAATGAAAAAGGTGTGCATGAAAAATTATGCTTTAACCATAGAAAGGATACTTGCAGTTAAAATAATTGGTCAGTTCACTAAATTCGACTAGTAATCTTCGGATTTCTGACAATGCAAATTCCATTATTTGCTTGAAAGGAAATATTCAAGGCGATTTGAAATTTTTATGGAACAAAATTTTTAAAGCAAAAAATGGAAGGAATTGCAGATAGTCATTTTTTCGAAAAATGCATTTTTTACATCCCCATTTATTTTGATTTTGAAAAGGATTCAATCTGTTTTACACCCTTTTTTGATTGGCAATCCCCAAGTTTAAAATCCTTATCTTCGCACACCTTTAAAAATCCCTGTATCCGGAATATGTACCGGCATACAAGCTGGTTTTTTAAAAAGTAAGATTATGAGTGAAGATTTAAATCAGTCACAGCAGCCTGAGAGTGGCTATGGCGCAGACAGCATACAGGTATTAGAAGGTTTAGAAGCAGTACGTAAGCGTCCTGCCATGTATATAGGTGATATTGGTGTAAAGGGGCTTCATCACCTAGTATATGAGGTAGTGGACAATTCAATAGATGAAGCTTTGGCCGGCTATTGTAAAAATATAACGGTAACCATCCATATGGATAATAGCATCAGCGTTACAGACGATGGTAGGGGCATACCCACTGCCATGCACACAAAAGAAAAGCGGAGTGCTTTGGAAGTGGTTATGACTGTGCTGCATGCCGGTGGCAAATTTGATAAAAACACTTACAAGGTTTCTGGTGGTTTGCATGGTGTGGGCGTAAGTTGTGTAAATGCACTGAGTCAGCATTTGCATGTAACCGTACAAAGAGAGGGCAAAATATTTGAGCAGGAATATAAAATGGGTATTCCTCAATATTCCGTAAGGGAGGCCGGTGTATCTGATCTTACAGGCACCAAAGTACATTTCTGGCCAGATACCACCATTTTTCAGTCCCTCATTTATAACAGAGAAATATTGGAAGGCAGGCTGAGGGAATTGTCTTATTTAAACAGACGAATAAAAATTGATCTCACAGATTTGAGAGAAGTGGATGAAGCAGGCGATGCCTGGGTGAAAACCTTTTACAGCGAAGGCGGTATAGTAGAGTTTGTGGAAATGCTGGATAAAAGTGCCAAAAGAAATCCGTTGATTTCAAAAACACTTTATGTAGATGGATTAGATGAAGTAACGAACGTGGCGGTAGAAGTAGCACTTACATATAATGATGATTTTAAGGAGCATATTTTTAGTTATGTAAATAATATAAATACTATAGAAGGCGGCACACATGTAAGCGGATTCAGAACAGCACTTACCCGTACATTTAAAAGCTATGGCGATAAAGAAAGTCTTTTTGAAAGAGCTAAAGTTGAAATAGAAGGAGATGATTTTAGAGAAGGTCTTAGTGCCATCATTTCCGTAAAAGTACCAGAGCCTCAGTTTGAAGGTCAAACCAAAACTAAACTTGGTAACAGTGAAGTAAGCGGTATAGTACAGAGCACGGTAAACAGGGCATTAGAAGCATACTTAGAAGAAAATCCAAAGGAAGCAAAAAATATTATTAGTAAAGTTATTCTCGCAGCTCAGGCAAGGGTGGCGGCTAAAAAAGCAAGGGAATTAGTACAACGCAAAACGGTACTGAGCGGCGGCGGTCTTCCTGGTAAATTAGCAGACTGTAGTGAGCGGGACCCAAAAAGATGCGAACTTTATTTAGTAGAGGGAGACAGTGCCGGTGGTACAGCCAAACAGGGCCGCGACAGAAGCTACCAAGCCATTCTTCCACTTCGTGGAAAAATACTCAACGTGGAAAAAGCGATGGAGCATAAAATCTATGAAAACGAAGAAATAAGAAACATATTTACCGCCATGGGTGTAACCATTGGCACACCGGATGATCCCAAAGCACTCAACATTACAAAACTGAGGTACCATAAACTCATCATCATGACAGATGCCGATGTGGATGGTAGCCATATAGCCACATTAATACTCACTTTTATATTTCGCTATATGAAGGAATTGGTACAAGAAGGCTATGTTTATATAGCTCAGCCACCTCTTTACTTGGTAAAAAAAGGAAAGGAGCAGGAGTATGCTTATAATGAGGAGCAACGAAAAATGCTCATAGAAAAAATTGGTGGTGGTAAAGATGATAGTGTAAATACACAACGATATAAAGGTTTGGGTGAAATGAATGCGGACCAACTTTGGGAAACAACTATGGATCCTTTAAGACGCACCCTAAAGCGAGTTACAATAGAAAGTGCAGCAGAAGCAGACCGTGTATTTAGTATGCTCATGGGTGACGAAGTGCCACCACGCAGGGAGTTTATTGAAACCCATGCCAGGTATGCGAGGATAGATGTATAGAAAGGGCTTGTAATTTTCTATATATTGTATAAATGTCTATCAATTAAAACCAGCTATTTAATATCAAACCTGTTTTCAAAAGTTTGTTTATA
Organism: uncultured bacterium; assembly: GCA_964293305.1. GTDB lineage: Bacteria > Bacteroidota > Bacteroidia > Chitinophagales > Chitinophagaceae > CALAGJ01. The sequence goes on from CAXYYO010000028.1 coordinate 30,186, forward strand.
CAGCATTTCGGATTTGTATAAATTTCAACTGCAATACCTGAGTTAAAATAAAGCAGAGCAAATATAAATCTCCTTTGCAACTCTTCTTTTAGACATGCTATATACAAAAATTGTAAAAAATAGCTGGGATATTTTGCTGTACAAAGAATAGCCAACAGCCGTAATCAGTCGTCCATAAATTCTGTTCCAAACTCAAGTGAAACTTCATATTTTTTTGTCATTGGCGATTTATCTAAATATAGTGTAATGTCTCTAATGCCTGTGTCTATCGGATTACGTGTATAAAATTGAGCAATATCTCCAACATCTTTGTCTTTCTCAAATTTTTTCTTGGTCGCTACGTCACCAAATAACTGCTTGAGTTTGTCAAAATATTTTGACGCTGATGCTTTTTTGCTAAATTGAACCTGCCAATTTAAATTAAGTAACTTCTTAACACTGTCTGTCTCCCCAAGTGTTACTTCAATTGTCCCCATTTCGATTTGCAAGTCAGGTAGTGGGCTTGCAGAAAAAGAAAATTGATGTCTCGAAGACCAGGCTTTGTCCGACTCCATTTCCACCATAACATCTAAATTCCATTGTCCTACGCCATTGTCGATGTGACTAAGTTGAGGAATAGAGAGCAAACTGTCGAAAAGTGAAGCAGATTTATTTGAAATGTCAACACCAAAAAAAAGTTCATTTACTCTCTGAGAAAAAGTTGTTGATTGTGACATAGAATGTATCGAACTAAATAGTGTCAAAATTATGAATGGCAGACGGGGCATCTTATTATTCTGACTAACGTTAAATTATGTTTTTCTAAATCAAATAGATACAATACCTAATTCAGCATTAGTGATTTCAAATTTAGTAATTTGTTTTTTAATTCTGTTTACTAATCCGAGTTTTCTTTTTTCGTCAAGAAAGAGGTATAGAGTAGATGCTTTGTAGGGCACTTTTTCACTATCCCATTCCTCACAATGACAGCTAGTTTTTTGCCAATCATTAACAAAACACACCTGCTACAAAACCAGATAGGAGAAGTATTCTACCCCACGCAGCAAAGATGAAATCTGACTCACGCAGCAAGTACAAAAGCGGAGCAAATGTCTTGCTAAAACCCAACAAAAAGCCACACTACACCACCTATATGCATAACCTCTACTCATGGACGGACGTCTCTGAACAACAGATAGCCAACAGCACCGATTAATTACATGATAACTAGTTCTAAGGACACTAAATGACTCTTTGCTGGGGGTTTTGGATATCCGTCTAAATGTTGGGCATTCGCCCTTCTCCTCGGTCATCTATAATTTGGGTCTGTTTCTCACTATAGGGTGTTGCCTGAGCGTTGGTACAAGTCAGTTGATAGAATGTTCTGGCGAAATGCGTTTTGGCAAGAAAAAATTTGGTGTGATATACCAAGACACTGTTATTAAAAAATGGCCGACACAAGTTGCTATCAATACATTATTGCATCAGCAGAAACAAAATTAAATCATACCCGCCATTTTTGCTATTTGTACCAGTGCCGTGGTATCCCTGGCTCCCAGTTTTTCTATCATATTGCTGCGGTGGTTGCCCACTGTGGCAGTGCTTATAAAAAGTCGTTTTGCAATTTCTTTGGTTTCGCAGTTATCTGCAATCAGTTTTAAAATTTCTTTTTCCCTTGCACTCAGCAGGTCTTTATTGGAATTCAGCTTGCTGTCCGAATGAAAACTGTGTACATATTCGCTGTTTTCGCCATGCGAAATCCTTATCCAATAATGCCGGAACTCCTTTTTTAGCAGGTGATGGATATTTTGCACATAATTGAATGTATAGCTGAATTGCCGGCTGGCATTGTAATGAATGGGTAGGCCTTTCGATAGCAAGCAAACAGGTCTTTCATCCAATAGCCGATACCTGATACCACAATGAAAAATCTGTATGTTAAGCCTTTGTTCAAAAGGAATCTTATCGAGCAGGCCGGTAAACCAGGTTACAGAATCCATAAAAAAAGGGAGATAATCTTTTTCGAGCAGGCTCATAATTTGTAGCATCCTTTTCTCCTTTGGTATTACAGGCAGATTGCCCCAAAATTCTTTTCCGCCCACTTCAAGTACTGGTGTGTAATTACGGTGATCAAATATGGCAATTACGGCATCTGAGCCCTTGATACCGTTGAGCAAAAAGTTGGCTTCTTTTCTATAGCGTTCAATTTCGTCAATATCATCATCCACAAAAAATGGGGCAGACATGGCTACAATCCTTTTATACTGGATGTCTGCATGCTGCATCTTTCTTAAACTGGTTTCCTGCATATACTGAAAATTAAAGGCCGAAAATCCGGCAAGCGCCGAGTTGATGTGATAAAAATAGGGATTATCACTATTTCCTGTGAGTGTAGCCTAAAATACTTTTGTAATCGAAAAATTCAGGAACTCATTACGCAACAATTATTTTATGATAGAAACATCTAAATATACAGGCGGTTTGCAGCCACCCGTTTATAATCCTGCCGACACAGACTTAGATACAGCAACATTGGTGAGGATGATTCAATCAAAGGATGAACGCGGCTTTCATATCCTGTATGATAAATATTGCGGCATCCTCTATGGAATATTGCTAAGATTGGTACGCCGAAAAGAAGTAGCTGACGACCTGCTGCAAGATGTTTTTGTGCAAATTTGGAAGCACATTGATTCCTATGACCCGGCAAGGGGCATGCTTTTTACCTGGATGCTTAAAATAACACGCAATAAGGCTATTGACTACCTCAAATCTTTCAATCATCAAGATGAATTACTGCATGTAAGCAATGACTCGTTTAGCCTCCATCGGGAATGTGATGATGCCGAAGTATCCAACAAATGCCATGCGGAAATGAAAGATCTTCAAAACAAAGCATTACAGCTGGATGCAAAATATGCTGAGGTAATTGATATAGTTTTCTTTTATGGTTATACGCATGAGCAAACTGCCCAGATACTGAAGCTTCCTTTGAGCACCGTTAAAACAAGGGCAATAAAAGGACTGGCCATGCTTAAACAAATTTAACTGCAATAAACCATCAAAGAATGGCAAGTGCTACATGTATATAAATGGCTATACAAAAACTTAACCTAAGATTTCGGGTAATTATATCACCAGCAGGATATTGGAGAATTATTGTGCTGGCCGGCTTGGCGGGGAGGATGAAAGAAAAGTGAAAGCAATGCGCCGTGCTTATCCGCAGGTGGCCACTATCAAACTCACTCTGTAAACGAAAAAATAAAATTCCTCATGGGTTGATGCATCAGAAATTGGTTGATCTATTTGTATATTAAGGATGGCGACATTGTATACATACTAACTTCTGAAGATGCCTGTTTCTGCATGGCATATTGGTATGCCAATGTGCATAGTATATTTGCCTCCAACACAGCATTTATTATGAAGATATTAATGGTTTGTTTGGGAAATATTTGCAGGAGTCCATTAGCGGAGGGAATCATGAAGTATCATGCTAAAAAAAATGGATTGGATTGGCAGATAGATAGTGCCGGCACATCAGCATATCATGCAGGAGAGCCGCCTCATAGATTGTCGCAAAAAGTGGCAATTGAACATCATATCGATATCAGTGGGCAGCAATCAAGACAGCTTGTAGCTGCTGATATGGATAGGTATGACCGTATTTATGTAATGGATGAAGATAACTATACTGATGTGCAAATAATAGCAGGTGAAGGCTGGCAACCACAAAAAACAAAACTGCTTTTGGATGAATTGAATAAAACTGATTGTAGAAATATACCCGACCCCTGGTATGGAGGGGAAGATGGCTATCACAAAGTATTTGCTATGATTGATGAAGCCTGTAAACAAATTATTGAATCCACAAAAATTTCAGCTGAATAAACAAATGAAACCATCACTACCACAGGGCACCAGAGACTTTGGCGCAGAAACATTATACAAAAGAAACTATATTTTTAGTACGATAAAATCTGTATTTGAAACTTATGGTTTTGAACCATTGGAAACCCCGGCAATGGAAAACTTGGATACCCTAATGGGCAAGTATGGGGACGAAGGAGATAAACTGATTTTTAAAGTACTAAATAATGGATTGCAGCTTCCAGAAAAGCATGCCGCAGCACGTATAGATTTTGAACAGGTGCTTGCAGGAAAGAATAACAAGGGCATTACAGAGCGTGCACTGCGCTATGATCTTACAATACCTTTTGCTCGGTATGTGGCCATGAACCATGGGCAGCTGACACTTCCCTATAAACGATACCAAATGCAACCGGTGTGGCGGGCAGACAGACCACAGAAAGGAAGATACAGAGAATTTTATCAATGTGATGCTGATGTGGCTGGCAGCCATTCTTTATGGAATGAAGTAGAGCTTGCCGGTATATACAGAGATGTGTTTAAAACACTCAACCTACCTGTGAGTATTCGCATTAATAGTCGCAAAATATTGGCTGCTTTATCACTGGCCTGCGGCAATGGGGATTTGCTAACAGACATCACTATTGCCATTGATAAATTAGATAAGATTGGATTGGAAAAAGTAATGCTGGAGTTGGAACAAAAAGGCATTGCTGAGCCACAGCGTAAAATGATACAGTCTTATCTTCAAATAGATGGCGCTAACCGAGATAAAATGGATGCTTTAAAGCATTTATTGCCTGGCAATGAAATGGCTATTGCGGGACTGGATGAAATTGGATTTTTGTTAGACAATTATACAGATGAAACAGGTGTGCTGCTGGAAATTGATTTTACATTGGCCCGTGGGCTCAATTATTATACAGGGATAATATTTGAAATAAAAGCACAGGGTATAGCATTTGGTAGCATAGGCGGTGGTGGAAGATATGCAGATCTTACCACATTTTTTGACGTAAAGGATATACCCGGCGTGGGTATCAGTTTTGGGGTGGACCGTATTTTTGATGTGCTGGAGGCATTGAATCTTTTTCCTCCTACACTGGGCATGGGCACCGAGGTATTGTTTTTTAATACAGGATTGGAGGAGTGTAAAATGGCATATAAACTTATGCAGATACTCAGAAAAAAGAAAATAAGATGCGAACTGTTTGCAGAAACAGCTAAATTTGACAAGCAATTCAAATATGCTATAAAAAAGGGAATAGCTTATGCAGCCATAATAGGAGCAGAGGAATTAAAAACTAACCAGGTTGTACTTAAAAACCTTAAGATTGGAACACAGGAAGTGATGTCGGAGGAGGCGTTTATTAATTATAAATATTCAGAATCATGACAGATGCAATTATTATTATCATCGTTGGTATTGTTGCAATATTAATAGGCCTCAATACGCTTCCTGCCAAAAAGAAAAAGCTACTACGTGAAGGAGAAGAAGTGGATGGTGAAATAAGTGAAATTGTAGAAGCCACCGGAGATGAGGTTACCGAATATTTTCCCGTTGTAAGATTTACAACAAAAAAAAATCAGTTAGTAGAAAAAATTGTTGCTGACTTATTGATATCCGGTGTGGTGCGGGAGGGTGCTAAAGTAAAAGTCCTTTATCAAACAGAAAACCCAGAAATATTTGTAGTGAAAAGTACCAAGGCTATATGGATATCACGCATTCTAACTTTAGTTGGCATTATTGCACTTGTGGCGGGTGCATATTTGATTTTAAAATCTCAAAACATCATATAGAAAAATACTACCTCTTTTCAGAAATTTTTGAACTGAACGGATGTCTTAGATTGCTGTATTGCATCATATCTACTTTTATGGAACCCACTACGATTGGGCTTTCTATACGCAGCGGTATATGATTTTTATCGTCGCTTACCCATACATTCATTTTCTCTCCGCCTTCGAATATGGTTCCGTTTACAAGAAGGGGTTTAAACTTGATAGCATTGAATTTTCCATATTTTGTCTTTACCTGTTCTTTACCTATATATCTGATGTAAAGATTATATACTTCATCATCTAAAAACATACTGAAAGGAATTTTATCTCCAGGTTTGTATTTATTAAAATCTATGTTTCTGGCATAGTAAATAGAGCTGATTACATCCTGCACACAGTTGGGTACATTGAAAGTACCCTTGGTAGATTTAGCCGTATTTGTTTGTTGATTAAAAGTTACATCTTCCTTCTTTTTATACCCACCTTCACTTATATCTCTTAGAAACCGATATGGTTGTAAAGTGCCGGTATCTATATAAGATTCATATCTATCTCTTACTTTAAAAATCCAATCATATTTTGTATTGGAAGATCCTACACCAACCACATGATAACTTGGTTTATTATTATAGTTTTCGATAGATGTAGTAAAACTGGCACTGCCTGCATTGGCGTATATGCCCAGTACAGCATAATATAAATTATAACTAATTACTTCACCAGATTTAAAAGCTGTATTGCGAATGCCACAAAAATCATCTCCTGCGGAGAGTTGCAAACTATATAAGGTGGTAAAGGTTATGAATAAGATTTTTTTCACTATGTTTATTTCTTAAAAATTCGAATACCCATTACAAACAAACTTCCTGCCATTGCAGGCAAAATTAAGTTAAGAAACCAAATTGTAGCTGTAGTAGCAATTATGGCAATGGCATTTGTGCTGATAAGACCAAAAAGTTGTAAAGCTGTTTGACCCCTCAATCCCAAATCGGCAGCCGGTATAGTAGGCAATACTAACAATATTAAAAATACAACACTTACTGTTGCAATAGCTTCGGGCAATGCCACTCCTGCCTTAAAAATTTCTAAGGCCACAATATACTGAGTAGTAAACACCGAAAACCTTAACAACGACAAACCCAAAATCTTTGTTAAATCTTTTGCAGAAATGGTTTCTAAGTGTTCAATAAAATACCTGTACTTATGTACTAAGGGTATTTTTTCAAAAATGCGACTAAGCCATGAAAGCCTGTAATACACCAGTATCAATACAATTGCTCCCATGATGATCATTGATAAAACAATATTTATCCAAAAGATAGAAAGACCCTGTATAAGTGGCGTATGCTGCCAAGCATGCTCCTTTAAATAAATTAAACTAATAATACCTGCTAGTGCAGTAATGATTACTTGGCTCATACTCCCTGCTATGGTAAGCGATATACTTTTTAACCTTTTGCCTTCATCCATATATACAATACGTCCAAAATATTCTCCAATACCATTTGGAATAAATAACGAAAAACTTAAACCAGATAACACTGCCCGAAATGATTTTAAAAAACTCACTTGCTGTATGGGCCTCATTAGCAGTTGCCATTTCCTGCTTTCTATGCCCCAATTGCAAAACATTAATAATACTAATATAATAATGAGCGGAAGATTATTGCTGCTGAAAGCATTTTTTATGAGCGTTGTTTTTTGCTGTAAGTCTGGCTGCGATTGTATTTTATAATAAATGGATACTGACAGTACGATAAATAGTATAGGCCCAAGCACATAGTTGATTAATATTTTATGCTGCCTTTTCAAAAATGTATTTGGATGGTGTTAGAATAAATGATTTGGATAATTATAATGTAACATACTATATAAAAATTACTTTCTGGTTTGCTTGTACCCATTTTTCAATAACCACTGCAACATTTTTTCTCTTTGATCTCCTTGTATAATGATAACACCATCTTTGGCAGCCCCCCCTGTGCCACATGCATTTTTGAGTTGCTTACCCAGCAATTCCAAATCTGCAGGAGTGCCTATAAATCCTTCTACGATTGATACCGTTTTACCACCACGGTGTTTGGTATCCAATTTTAATCTAAGTTTTTGCTGTGCCTGTGGCAATGTTTCTGTAGTATCTTCATTGTATTGAAATGAATAGGTGGGGTCTGTGCTATACACTATACCCTGCAAATCCGATTTTATTTTTTTTGCCATATTCATATTTTAGAAGCTTGCCTTCAGGCTTAAATCAAGACTACGTGCCTGATGAATTAAGCCGCCCACACTTATATAATCTACACCTGTGGCAGCATAAGATTGTATATTTTGCAAATTAATGCCGCCACTGGCTTCTGTTTCAAACCTGCCATCAATTATTTCTAAAGCACCCTTAATTTCCGCAGGACTAAAATTATCCAGCATGATGCGATATACTTTTCCTACCGCCATATTGCAAACTATTTCCACATCAGCAATTGATCTTGTTTCCACTTCTATTTTCAAATCCTGCTGATAAGCCTGCACATATACATAAGCCTTATTTATAGCAGCTTCTAATCCACGGCAATAATCAATATGATTGTCCTTTAGCATGATCATATCATATAAACCAAACCTATGATTAACACCACCACCTATCCGTACAGCTTCTTTTTCTGCAATACGAAAATTGGGAGTTGTTTTTCTTGTGTCTAATAACTTTGTTTTAAAATCCTTTAATAAAACGGTGTATTGATGGGTAAGTGTAGCAATGCCGCTCATACGCTGCATACAGTTGAGAGCCAATCTTTCGCAGAGCAAAATTGTATGTACAGATGCTTCTACTTCAAAAGCAATTTCTCCGGGCTGCATTGTATCGCCATCTTTTTTGAACGATTTGAATTGGGCAGACGGTTCCTTCCAAGCAAATAACATTCTTGCAGCTTCAATTCCAGCCAATATACCTTCCTCCTTTATCTTTAATACAGCTTTCCCTTTTAACGCGGCAGGTATGCAACTCAGTGTACTATGGTCACCACTGCCCGCATCTTCTTTTAATGCCTCATCAAACAAGTGCAACCATTTATCTTTATTCATTTTTTAGATATTGTACAAATATACTGGGTGGTATTCTTTCTATGTCCGGTTTAAGGAATGCTTACGAAGTTTTGCGTCAATGCCTGTACAGCTTGCCATATATCGGCAGCAACAGCATCTGTATTTTTATTGCCATCAGTTATAAATATTTTTTCAGCTGATTTCAATAACTCAAAAGCTCTAAAATATTCATTGCGCACAGCAGTTAGATTATCAACGGTTTCATATAACTCTTTACTACTTCGTCCTTCATGAATGCGCTGCATGCTGAGTTCCGGTGATATATCAATATAAATATTCAAATCCGGTTGTAGCAGAGAAGCACTCATGGCATTTGCTTCTATAACCCATTGCATGGGCATGTGTACACTATGATAGGCATAAGAAGAAAAATAATAGCGATCAGAAATTACGGTATACCCTTCCTCCAATTTTTTCAGTAAGCCATTTTCTCTATCCAACAAATGATATAAACGATCTGCTACAAAGAGCCCTGCTATCACTTTATGGTCAGCATCCATTTCATGTTTAAAAATTTTTCTGATCATTAAGCCTATTGGACTATCGGTAGGTTCGCAAGTGGTATATACCTTATGACCTGCTTGTATTAAATGCTGCTCCAGCAATTTTATCTGGGTACTTTTACCACTACCATCTATACCTTCTAGTGCTATAAATAAATTTTTGCTCATTACTATTTATTTTCATTTTTCCAAAATGCCATTATTTCTGCTGCGTGGTCTTTGTTTTTGGGTCTTAGAAAAATTTTTACAATCATTCCTTTTTCATCAATCAAAAAAGTTGTTCTATGTAGGCCATCATATACTCTGCCATAGAGTTGCTTCTGACCCCACACACCATATTTGTTGATAATGTCATGTTTAATATCCGCTATCAACGGAAATGTGAGTTCGAATTTTTCAGAAAACTTCTGATGCTCTTTTATACTGTTCGGGCTTACGCCTATTACGTTAATGCCGGCTTGGTTTAATGCACCAAAGTTATCACGAAGGTTGCATGCTTGCACAGTGCAGGTGGGAGTATCATCTTGAGGATAAAAGTATAAAGCAATTTTTTTTCCCTTCAGGGATGAGGATTTAATTTGTTCTCCATTTGCTGTTATTCCGCTAAATGCGGGTGCTTTATCACCTTCTTGTAAATGAGTAGCCATATTTAAAGTTTTTTTATGGTGAATGTCTTCTCTGATTGATTGCCTGCCAAATCTGTAGCGTGAATAAATATCTGATGAAAACCTGGCAAAATTTTGTCATCAAATTTATAAGTAAAATTATTTCCTTTTTCTGCAAAGAGTAACCATTGCCCATCGCAGGTTATTTGCATACTGCTGATGGTTTCATTGTTATCTGTACACTTTACTACCATTGATTTCTTGCCATCAAAACTGCTACTGTCTTTCCAACCCACAGGAGTAATTTGTGGAGCAATAGTATCATATAGTAAGCATACAGTGCCCAGCCTTCTAAAATTGGCTTTCATCCAATCTCCTTCCCAGCTTCCTTTTTCATAGTAGCTATCTTTACCACTTACCAATTTCATAATTATTTTATTGTTTAAAATATTATTAACAGGCAAATTTGTTTTTAACTGTACGGTATAATAATCATGTACAGGTACCAACCAATGATATAGTTGATAGGCCGGTGATACTGCTGTAGTATCTGTGGTAGGCACCTGAGTCCAGCTAAAGGGAAGAAGATCGTAAAATGCTTTATCTGAAAAAGATACCACACAATGTGAGCTTACAAATTTTTCTGCCTTTCCAGGTACTACCGGTTTTGCATCTGCTGGGTAAGGAATAGGGTTTGCATGAATGGTATCATACTTCAATTTAAATTGTAAGCTAGAAAAATTGCCCTTTACATCTCTTATTTCTACACGCATATTATGTGTAATGGTATCAGTGAGAATAACAACACCCTTACTATTGGTTGACTTAAAAATATTGAGCTGATTGCCTGGTAATTCAAACAAATATTGAATACCCGTCTTACTACCCATAAATTTTTTGTAATCCATACAGGCATTTACAAAACGGCTATCCGTATAACTAAAATTATTGAGATCAAAACCAAAAAGCAATGAATCGTCCATAAACATAGCTGCACTATAAATACCAAATTTAAAACTGCTGCCTTCGTTTTTATCTTCTGCTCTTATGGCAAAGCCGGGCAGTGGTGTTTTTGATAAAATGATGGGTGTTGATATTCCATAGTTTTCTTTATTTTTTTTAATAGAATAAGGTACAGGCTCTACTTGATAAACACTGCTTCTGCGGTCGTATAAATAAAGGGTACTAATGAGTGGTGATATATTATCGATTATAGGAAATCCGAAGAATTCAGGATTTATGTTATTACCCGTTTTACTGTCTCTAATTTCAAAGTGTAAATGTGGCCCTTGGCTTCCACCTGTATTGCCACTATTGGCAATAAACTGACCTTTTAAAATCGGAAATTGATTGGGCTGTAAATCTATATCTTGAGACCAGCTTTTGTCTGCATATTGCTTCTGAATCACAAAACTTTGCAGTGCAGGATAAAAATCATTGAGGTGTGCATAAAGCGTGGTATATCCATTTGGGTGTGTAATATATATAGCCCTGCCATAACCATACTTTTCTATTTTTATTCTACTGATGTATCCATCTGCTGATGCATATACAGGCAAGTTTTCTTTGGATTGTGTACGTATATCTAAGCCCATGTGAAAATGATTGGTCCGCAGTTCACCAAAATTGGCAGCCAATTGAATGGGTATATCCAGCGGGTTTCTAAAATAATTTTGAGGATAGATATTCTGCGCTTGCACTGTACCATTATAAAATATAAAACTGCAAACTGCACCTATCATATAGGCTAATGTATTGGTGGATATTTTCCTTTGTTTACGCACTGATATTATTTAGAAAAAGCAAGTATAGTTCTTTTGACATATGATGATATCTAAGTTAAAAAATGTTCTGTTAAAACAAAATAATCAACAGCGTATACTATGATAAGTATTTATTCAATGGAATAAAAAATGGCAGCCAAATTGGCTGCCATTCAAAATTTTCTGAAAGCGTCACTTTATTGTTTTACGAATTGCTTTGCTTCCCTTGTGCCGTTTTGCTCATATACCAAGAAGTAAGTACCAGATGGCAATGCAGCAATTTGCAAAGTAGATTCTGTAGCACTCACATTTAATGTTTGCATCAGTACAGTTACTCCATTACTATTCAAAATGCTAATAGTTGTAGCGGTGTTGGCTGCAGTGTGTTGTACAATTATTCTATCCTTTACCGGATTACCCTTTATCAACAATTGCTGTACTTCTTTTAACAATGCAGTCTGTACATTGCTGTAAGTAATTGTGCCATCATTATCCACCATTTTGATACGATACATATTTGTACCATTCAGCATTTTATTGTCTGTATGACTATATGTATTTTCCCCTGAAGTATTTCTTGCACTTATATTGGCTATTGATGAATATGCATAGTTGCCAGTTTTTCTTTCAACCACATATTCTTTCATATTAATTTCATCAGTTGTTATCCATTGCAGCAATGCATTATTGTTTTGTAACGCTACGCTAAATGATTTAAGTTTTACAGGGAATGTAGCGTCATTCCAATCAGTTGAAATTTTAATGGCATCTATTCTGCAGTTTGGCGTACTCCCTAATCCAGAAGCGGTTGAACCACTTTGCCTGAAAGCAATACCACCTAAATCGCTATTTTCAGATACAGTACCTAAAGCATCATAAGTAGAGGTAGCCTGAGGCACCGGTTCTGTATTGGTAACCGGTTGGTCAATCCATAATTTGGCTACATCATTTTTTGCACCATCTATAAAACTACTCGAAATGGTAATAAGGTGAGTAATATTTAAACTATAAGTATTAGAGGCCCAAGATATAGGTGTGTTCTTATAAGAGTTTGCAGATATACCGAAATTAAGCGTACCCCCAGTGGCACCTTTTCGTACATATAATCTACCTTGATAATTTGTATTGGAAGCAGCAGATACGAATCCTAAAAAATATTCAGCTGTATCCGCAGTATTTTCATTCAGCAACTCGTCTGTGAGTACATTGATTAAAAAACTGCAATAAACTGTTCCCCCTGTTTGCATAGCAAAACTGGTTTTAATGTCTTCTGCACTAGATGTGCAGGTGTCAAGTACAATATGTCTGCTATCTACGGCAGGAGAAGTGAAGTAAATAGGAGAGGATAAACTGGCATCTACAGCTTGTATGTATTTGCCTGTGCCTGAAGTAGATTTCCAAACCCCAGCACTTACATTGGCACCGCCATTGGCATCCGTAATTTGTCCGACAACAAAATTAAAATCTTCTGTAAGTAGTCTTTGTGCAGAAATAGTAGTGGCAGCGGAGAATGATAAAATAATGAGTGTAAAAATTTTTCGCATATTCTATAATTTATTTGCTGCAAATTACGATGATTTAATTTACAGATAGTATTAGGTTTCTTATTTTATTGTTATCTATCTCTATAACAATTATTGCCATTACTTTACACCAAAATAAATTATTGCATGCGGGCTTTTGTTATTGGTTTATTGAGTCTAATGTATCTTACAGTGGCAGCACAAAAACAAACTGCTACAATTTCAGGTTTGGTAACAGATGAAAATGAAAAGCCAATTGCAGGAGTGTTGATAGCTGTATTGAATAATCAAAAGCAAACCATTACAAATGACACCGGTTTTTTTACAATTATTTTGCCGGCACAAAAGCCTTTAGCATTGGTATTTAGCTCAACGGGCTATGCTTCCCAACAAAAAAACTTTTATTTGTTGCCGGATGAGCAGGAGGTCATCAACATACAACTACGCCATATAAGCAATCAATTAGAGGAAGTAGTTGTTACAGATACAAGACAGCGTGTAGAAAGTGGCCGCATTAGTATTGATGCATCCCGTGCACTTGTAAATCCATCACCCCTTCAAAGCATTGAAAGTCTTATAAAAGTATTTGTTGGCAGTAACAATGAGCTTACTTCCCAATACACAGTAAGGGGCGGTAGCTATGAGGAAAATCTTGTATATGTAAATGATTTTGAAATTTACAGACCATTTTTGGTACGAAGTGAACAGCAAGAGGGGTTAAGGTATATAAACCCTGAAATGACAGGTAATGTAAAATCTTATGCAGGCGGATTTCAGGTAAAATATGGAGACA